>JBFWZQ010000004.1:0-269880 GCA_050185195.1 Steroidobacteraceae bacterium
GTCGCCAGGCCATCATCGTCACCGAACTGCCCTACCAGGTGAACAAGGCACGGCTGCTCGAACGCATCGCCGACCTCGTGCGCGAGAAGTCGATCGAGGGCATTTCCGAGCTGCGCGACGAGTCCGACAAGGACGGCATGCGCGTCGTGATCGAGCTGAAGCGCGGTGAAGTCGCCGAAGTGGTGCTCAACAACCTCTACGCGCAGACGCCGATGGAGACCGTGTTCGGCATCAACATGGTGGCGCTGGTCGACGGCCAGCCGCGCCTGCTCTCGCTCAAGGAAATGCTCGAGGCGTTCCTGCGCCACCGGCGCGAGATCGTCACCCGCCGCACGATCCACGACCTGCGCAAGGCGCGCGAGCGGGCCCACATCCTCGAGGGACTCGCGGTGGCGCTCGCGAATATCGACGACGTGATCGCGACGATCAAGGCGGCGGCGTCGCCCGCCGACGCGCGGATCGCGCTGACCTCGCGCGGCTGGCCGCCGGGCGGCGTGCCCGCGATGCTGGCGCGTGCCGGGGAAGTGTCCACCCGGCCGGAAGGCGCCGGCCCGGACACCGGCCTCGTGCGCGGCGAGTACCGCCTCTCGGAGGCGCAGGCGCAGGCCATCCTCGACATGCGGCTCAATCGCCTCACGGCGCTCGAGCAGGACAAGATCGTCACCGAATACCAGCAGCTCCTCGACCTGGTGCGCGACCTCGCGGACATCCTCGCCCGTCGCGAGCGCCTCACCGAGGTGATCCGCGGCGAGCTGATCGAAGTGCGCGACCAGTACGGCGATGCGCGCCGCACCGAGATCAACCGCGATCACCTCGACCTCACCACCGAGGACCTGATCGAGCCGCAGGACGTCGTCGTGACGCTCTCGCACGCGGGCTACGCGAAGTCGCAGCCCGTCACGGAATACCAGACGCAGCGCCGCGGCGGGCGTGGCAAGTCGGCGACCGCGGTCAAGGACGAGGACTTCATCGAGAAGATGTTCGTGGCGCACACGCACGACACGTTGCTGTGCTTCTCGAATCGCGGCCAGGTGTACTGGCTCAAGGTCTACGAACTGCCGCAGGCCGGGCGCAACGCGCGCGGCAAGCCGATGGTGAACCTGCTGCCGCTGCGCGAAGGCGAGAAGATCAACGCGGTGCTGCCGGTCAAGCAGTTCGACGACCTGCAGTTCGTGTTCATGGCAACGAGCCATGGCACCGTCAAGAAGACGCCGCTGTCGGCGTTCTCGCGGCCGCGCTCGAGCGGCATCATCGGCGTCGACCTGCGGGACGGCGACCGGCTGGTCGGCGTCGACCTGACCGACGGTGCGCGCGAGATCATGCTGTTCACGAGTGGCGGCAAATCGATCCGCTTCGCCGAGAGCGAGGTGCGCGCGATGGGGCGCGACGCCGCCGGCGTGCGCGGCGTGAAGCTCGAGACCGGCCAGGAACTCATCGCGCTGATCGTGGTGCGCGAGGGATACGTACTGACCGCATCGGAGAACGGCTACGGCAAGCTGACGCCGCTCGACGATTTCCCGGTGCACGGCCGTGGCGGGCAGGGCGTGATCGCGCTGCAGACGACCGAGCGCAACGGCGCCACCGTGGCGGCGCTGCAGGTGGCGGCGCCGCAGGAGCTGATGTTGATCAGCTCGAACGGCACGCTCGTGCGCACGCCGGTCGCCGACGTGTCGGTGGTAGGGAGAAATACGCAGGGCGTGCGCTTGATCCGCCTCGATGAGGGCGAGCGGCTCACGGGCATCGAGCGCATCGAGTCGCTCGACAGTGAAAACGGGTCGATCGATTCGGACGCAAGCACGGAAAGTTCTGACGGGCCCGCGCCGCCTTGATAACATCGTGGGGTCCCTTTCGACCCTTCTGACCCCCGAAAGTCAAGCTCGTGCGCGTATTCAATTTCGCAGCGGGGCCGGCCACGCTGCCCCTTGAAGTTCTCGAACAGGCCCAGGCCGAAATGACCGACTGGCGTGCCAGCGGCATGTCGGTGATGGAAGTGAGCCACCGCAGCAAGGCCTTCGTAGCCGTGGCGCAGGAGGCGGAAGCCGACCTGCGCACGCTGCTCGCGGTGCCGGCCAACTACAAGGTGCTTTTCCTGCAGGGCGGTGCCACCGGCCAGTTCTCGGCCATCCCGCTCAATCTCGCCACGCAGGAATCGACCGTCGACTACGTCAACACGGGCGCCTGGTCGAAGAAGGCGATCGGCGAAGCGAAGCGCTACGCGAAAGTGAATGTCGCGGCCGATGAAGCCGCGGGCAACTACAGCACCGTGCCGGCGCAGGGCGCGCTCAAGCTGACCGCGGGCGCCGCCTACGTGCACTACACGCCGAACGAGACGATCGGCGGGGTCGAGTTTCCCTACGTGCCGGCGACCGGCGACGTGCCGCTCGTCGCGGATTTCTCCTCGACGATCCTCTCGCGCCCGCTCGACGTGTCGAAGTTCGGGCTCATCTACGCCGGCGCGCAGAAGAACATCGGTCCCTCGGGACTCGTGGTCGTGATCGTGCGCGAGGACCTGCTCGGCCGCGCGCGCGCGGGCACGCCGCTCGTGTGGGACTACGCGGCGATGGCGAAGGACGGCTCGATGCTCAACACGCCGCCGACTTTCGGCTGGTATTTCGCCGGCCTCGTGTTCAAGTGGCTGCTGAAGCAGGGCGGCCTTGCGGCCATGGCGGCGCGCAACCGCGCCAAGGCCGAACGGCTCTATGCCGCCATCGACGGTTCGGGCTACTACCGCAACCCGGTGGCGAAGGAGGCGCGGTCCTGGATGAACGTGCCCTTCACGATCCCGAACCCGGACCTCGAGAAGACTTTCCTCGCGGAGGCCGGCAAGGCCGGCCTCGTGAACCTCGAAGGCCACCGTTCGGTCGGCGGCTTCCGTGCCTCGATCTACAACGCGATGCCGATCGAAGGCGTCGATGCACTCATTGCCTTCATGAAGGATTTCCAGGGCCGCCACGCATGATTTTCCGGATCCAGACCCTCAACAACATCAGTGTCAAGGGGCTCGAGCGCCTGCCGCGCGAGCGTTATGAAGTCGCTTCCGACATGGCGAAGCCCGATGCAATCCTCGTGCGTTCGGCCGACATGCATGCGATCGAGATCGCGCCAAGCGTGCTCGCGGTGGGTCGCGCCGGGGCGGGCGTCAACAATATCCCGGTGGCGGCGCTCGCGAAGCGAGGCGTGCCGGTGTTCAACGCGCCGGGTGCCAATGCGAACGCCGTCAAGGAACTCGTGCTCGCCGGCATGCTGATCGCCGCGCGCAACGTGTGCGCCGCGTGGGATTTCGCGCGCACCACGCAGGGCGACGACAAGGCGATCGACGCGACGGTCGAGAAGGGCAAGAAGAACTACGTCGGCTTCGAGCTGCCCGGCCGCGTGCTGGGCGTCGTGGGCCTCGGTGCCATCGGCGTCGAAGTGGCGAATTCCGCGCTCGCGCTTGGCATGAAGGTGCTCGGCTACGACCCGCAGATCACCGTGCAGCGCGCCTGGCAGCTCTCCTCGAGCGTGGAGCAGGCGTTGTCGCTCGACGACCTGTTCGCGCGCGCCGACATCGTCAGCGTGCACGTGCCGCTGAACGACCAGACGCGCGGCCTCGTCAGCGCCGCGCGCCTCGCGCTGATGCGCAAGGGCGGCGTCGTGCTCAATTTCGCGCGTGCGCCGATCGTCGACGACCAGGCGGTGATCGCCTCGCTCGATGCCGGCCACCTGCACGGCTACGTGTGCGACTTCCCGAAGAACGGCCTGAAGGACCACCCGAACGTCGTGACACTGCCGCACCTCGGTGCCTCGACGGGCGAAGCCGAGGAGAACTGCGCGGTGATGGCCGCGGAAACCGTGCGGGATTTCCTCGAGAACGGCAACCTGCGCAATTGCGTCAATTTCCCGGAGGCCGTGCTGGCGCGCGTGCCGGGCACCGCGCGGCTCGCGATCGCGAACAGCAACGTCCCGAACATGGTCGGCCAGATCTCGACGTGCCTCGCGGCCGCGAAGCTCAATATCGCCGACCTGCTCAACAAGTCGCGCGGCGAGTACGCCTACACGCTGATCGACGCGGACGGCGAGATCCCCGCGACGGTGGTGGAGCAGATTCGCGCGATCGACGGGGTGCTTTCCGCGCGCGTCGTCTGACGCGGAGGTTTCCATGGCAGGGCGCAAGGCAGGCAAGGGACGCAGTGCGGCAGCGCGGGGCAAGGCACCGGCTGCGCGGCCCCAGGCGCTCGGCGCGATCCGCCAGCGCATCGACGGCATCGACGCGAGGCTCCACGCGCTGCTGAACGAGCGCGCGGGGCTCGCGCGCGAAGTCGGCATCTCCAAGCACAAGGCCGGCCACACCGTCGATTTCTACCGGCCCGAGCGCGAGGCCGAAGTGCTGCGCCTTGCGCTCGAGCGCAACAAGGGCCCGCTGCGCGATGAAGAGGTGCTGCGGCTCTTTCGCGAGATCATGTCGGCCTGCCTCGCGCAGCAGGAGCCGCTCAAGGTCGCCTTCCTCGGTCCCGAAGGCACGTTCACGCAGGCCGCGGTGCTCAAGCACTTCGGCCACTCGGTGCGCGCGCTCGCGCTCGCCTCGATCGACGAGGTGTTCCACGAAGTCGAGGCGGCCAGCGCCGATTTCGGCGTCGTGCCGATCGAGAACTCGAGCGAAGGCACGGTCAACTACACGCTCGACCGTTTCCTGTCCTCGCCGCTGCACGTGTGCGGCGAGGTGGAACTGCGCATCCATCACTTCCTGATGGGACGCATGGACAGCCTGAAGGCGGTCAAGCGCATCTGCTCGCATCCGCAGGCGCTGGCGCAGTGCCGCGACTGGCTGAAGGAACACCTGCCGGAAGTCGAGCTGGTGCCGGTCGCGAGCAATGCGGAAGGCGCGCGCCGGGCGCGCGACGAGCGCGGCACGGCGGCCATTGCCGGCGACACGGCGGCCGAGGTGTACGGCCTTGCCGTACTGGCCACCGAAATCGAAGACCGGGCCGACAACACCACGCGTTTCCTCGTCATCGGCCGCAAGCTCTTCGCGCCGAGCGGCGTCGACCGCACGAGCCTGCTCGTGTCGGGCAGCCACACCGATTCGCCGGGCACGCTCCATCGCCTCCTCGAGCCGCTCGCGAAGCATCGCATCAACGTCACGCGCATCGAGTCGCGGCCGTCCGGCAGGCGCAAGTGGGACTACGTGTTCTTCCTCGACATCGAGGGCCACGCCGCCGAGCCGCGCATCGCGAAGGCGCTCGCGAGCCTGAAGAAGCGTGCTTCGCTGTTTCGCGTGCTGGGCGCCTATCCGCGCGCGATCCAGTGAGCGCGCAACATCCCGCCCTGCTGGCGAGCGAGAGCGTGCGACGCATCGCGCCGTACGCACCCGGCAAGCCGGTCAGTGAACTCGCCCGTGAACTCGGCCTGAACGACATCGTCAAGCTCGCCTCCAACGAAAATCCGCTCGGGGCGAGCGCCGCCGCCGTTGCGGCGATGCAGGCAGCGCTCGCGGAAGCAGGCATCTATCCGGACGGCAGCGGGCACGCGCTCAAGCTGGCGCTGGCCGCGCGCTACGGGCTCTCGCCCGGGCAGCTCACGCTCGGCAACGGCTCGAACGACGTGCTCGTGCTGCTCGCCGAGGCCTTCCTCACCCCGGGCACGGAAGCGGTGTACTCGCAGTACTGCTTCGCGGTGTATCCGCTCGCGGTGCAGGCGACGGGCGCGCGCGCCATCGTCGTGCCGGCGCTGCCGGCGACGCATGCGACGATGCCGCTCGGCCACGACCTCGAGGCGATGCTCGCGGCCGTGACGCCGGCGACACGGCTCGTCTTCATCGCGAATCCCAACAACCCGACCGGCACCTGGGTCGAGGCCCGCGCCATCGAGGCCTTCCTGGCGCGCGTTCCCGCTACGACGATCGTGGTGCTGGACGAGGCCTATTTCGAGTACGCGATCGAAGCGGGTTGCGGCGATGGCCTCGGTTGGCTCGCGCGCCATCCGAATCTCGTCGTCGTGCGCACGTTCTCGAAGGCCTACGGGCTGGCGGCGCTGCGCATCGGCTTCGCGGCGAGCCATCCCGAGGTGGCGGACGTGCTGAACCGCATCCGCCAACCCTTCAACGTGAATGCCATCGCGCTCGAGGGCGCGCGCGCGGCGCTGGCCGACCAAGGCCATATCGCCCGTTCCGTCGCGCTCGTCGCGACCGAGCGTCCGCGACTTGCCCGCGAACTCGCCGCTCGCAAGCTGCGTGCATTGCCATCGGCGGGCAATTTCCTCCTCGTGGACGTCGGCAGCGCGGCGCGCGCCGCCGCGCTCAACGAATTGCTGCTGCGGCGAGGCGTGATCGTGCGTCCGGTCGGCAACTACGGCCTCGCGCAGTACCTGCGCATCACGGTCGGCCTCGCAAGCGAGAACGACCGGCTGCTCGGCGGCGTCGACGCCTGGATCGAAGGCGGGGCGCGTTGAGCGGCAGCACGACGCGCTACCTCGTGCAGCCTGCGGCCCGCGTGGGCGGCGAGCTCACGGTGCCCGGCGACAAGTCGATCTCCCATCGCGCGCTGATGCTTGGCGGGATTGCGCGGGGCGCGACGGAAGTGCGCGGCTTCCTGCCGAGCGAAGACTGCCACGCCACCCTCGTCGCGCTGCGCGCGATGGGAGTCACGGTCGAGCAGCATGGTGCGACCCAGCTCACCGTGCACGGCCGGGGCGCGCAGGGCCTCGCGGCGCCCGGCCAGGTGCTCGACATGGGCAACTCGGGCACCGCGATGCGCCTGTTCATGGGGCTGCTCGCCGCGCAGGATTTCGACACGACGCTGGTCGGCGACGCCTCGCTCATGCAGCGGCCGATGGAGCGCGTGGCCAAGCCGCTGCGTGCGATGGGTGCGGCGATCGGGACGGCGCAGGGCACGCCGCCCGTGCGGATCCAGGGCGGGCGACGGCTCACCGCGATCGACTACACGCTGCCGATGCCGAGCGCGCAGGTGAAATCGGCGATCCTGCTGGCGGGCCTCGCGGCCGACGGGGTCACGCGCGTGACGGAACCCGCGCCGACGCGCGACCACACCGAACGCATGCTCGCGGGCTTCGGCGTGCAGCTCGCGCGCGACGGCGCCAGCGTCGCGATGGCGGGCAGCCAGCGCCTGGCGGCCACCCGCATCGATGTGCCGGCCGACATCTCCTCGGCGGCCTTCTTCCTCGTCGCCGGCGCGCTCGCCGCGC
Source organism: Steroidobacteraceae bacterium (assembly GCA_050185195.1). Lineage (GTDB taxonomy): Bacteria > Pseudomonadota > Gammaproteobacteria > Steroidobacterales > Steroidobacteraceae > CADEFQ01. The sequence goes on from JBFWZQ010000004.1 coordinate 7,180, forward strand.
ACGACGGCCTCGTGTTGCGCAACGTCGGCGTGAACCCGACGCGCACCGGCATCATCGACATCCTGCGCCTGATGGGCGCGGATATCCGCATCGAGAACCGCCGCGAAAGCGGCGGCGAGCCGAGCGCCGACCTCGTCGTGCGCGCGAGCGCGCTCGAGGGAGTGCGCATCCCCGAGGCGCTCGTGCCGCTCGCGATCGACGAGTTTCCGGCGCTGTTCATCGCCGCGGCCGCGGCGCAGGGCGTCACGGAGCTCACCGGCGCCGCCGAGTTGCGCGTCAAGGAAACGGATCGGCTCGCCGTCATGGCGGAAGGCCTCGGCACCCTTGGTGTCCGGCATGAACTTCGGGCGGACGGGATCCGCATCGAAGGCGGGCCGCTCTCGGGAGGCACGATCGACAGCCACGGGGACCACCGCATCGCGATGGCCTTCGCCGTCGCGAGCCTGCGCGCCGCGGGGCCGCTCGAGATCCGGGATGTTGCCAACGTCGCGACGTCCTTTCCCGGCTTCGTGCCGCTCGCGCGCACGGCCGGGCTCGCGATTTCGTAGGATGCGCGCATGGAAGCGGGCCACCACGTCCCGGTAGTCACGATCGACGGCCCGAGCGGGTCGGGCAAGGGCACCATCAGCCGGGAGGTGGCCCAGGCCCTTGGCTGGCACCTGCTCGACAGCGGCGCGCTTTACCGGCTGGTCGCCCTGTCGGGCCATCGGCGGGGGCTCGCGGCCGACGACGAACCGGGCCATGCGGCGCTGGCCCGCGCGATGAACGTCGAATTCGGCAGCAATGCCCAGGGCGGGGAGCGGATCCAGCTCGATCGGGACGATGTGACGCACGAGGTCAGGTCGGAAACGACCGGCCAGGGGGCTTCCCGGGTGGCGGTCTGGCCCGCCGTGCGGGAGGCCCTGCTCGAGCGACAGCGGGCCTTCGCGCGCGCCCCGGGCCTCGTGGCGGACGGGCGCGACATGGGCACCGTGATCTTCCCGGCGGCCGACCTCAAGATCTTCCTGACCGCGAGCGCCGAAGAGCGGGCACTCAGGCGCTATAAGCAGTTGAAAGGAAAGGGTTCCGGTGCTAACCTCGCCGCCCTTTCGCGTGAGATAGCCGAACGGGACCGGCGCGATTCGACCCGCGCGGTCGCACCGCTGAAGCCGGCGCCGGACGCACGTATCGTCGATTCGACTGGTCTCGGCATCGCCCAGGTCGTCGCGGCGGTGCTGGCGGCGGGCGAGGCGCAGGGCCTGTGGAGCTGTCGCGCGAAGTAGCTTTCCAAGTGGCGCCGCAGGAAGCGGTGCTTTTTCGTAGTTTCCCCAGGGCTCAGGGACGGGCCGGGGCGTGACAGCGCGGACGATCCGCGCATGCAGGACATCAACCAAATGACCGAAAGTTTCGCTCAACTCTTCGAGCAGAGTCTCGCCAACCAGCGCATCCGCCCGGGGATGATCCTCACGGGGCTCATCGTCGGCGTCACCGACGACGTCGTCATCGTGAACGTGGGCCTCAAGTCCGAGGCCGTGATCGGTGTCGATCAGTTCAAGAACGAACGCGGCGAGATCGAAGTCAAGCCAGGCGATGAAGTCGAAGTCGCGCTCGATGCCGTCGAGGACGGCAACGGCGAGACGCGCCTGTCGCGCGAGAAGGCCAAGCGCGCGCGCACCTGGACCCGCCTCGAGAAGGCATTCGAGGCGAGCGAGATCGTCTCGGGCGTGATCACCGGCCGCGTCAAGGGCGGCTTCACCGTCGAGATCGAGACCGTGCGCGCGTTCCTGCCCGGCTCGCTGGTCGACGTGCGCCCCGTGCGCGACACCTCGTACCTCGAGGGCAAGCCGCTCGAGTTCAAGGTCATCAAGCTCGACCAGAAGCGCAACAACGTCGTCGTGTCGCGCCGCGCGGTCGTCGAGCAGGAATTCTCCGCCGAGCGCAGCGCGCTGATGGACAACCTGCAGGAAGGCGCGGTCGTCAAGGGCACGGTCAAGAACCTGACCGACTACGGCGCATTCGTCGACCTCGGCGGCATCGACGGCCTGCTGCACATCACCGACATGGCGTGGAAGCGCGTCAAGCACCCGTCGGAAGTGGTCAAGGTCGGCGACGAAGTCGACGTGCGGATCCTCAAGTTCGATCGTGAGCGCTCGCGCGTCTCGCTCGGCCTGAAGCAGCTGGGCGCCGATCCGTGGGAGAACATCGCACGCCGTTATCCGCCGAACACGCGCGTGTTCGGCAAGATCACCAACATCGCCGACTACGGCGCGTTCGTCGAGATCGAGGACGGCGTCGAAGGCCTCGTGCACGTGTCCGAGATGGACTGGACCAACAAGAACGTCAACCCGGCCAAGGTCGTGCAGACTGGCCAGGAAGTCGAGGTCATGGTGCTCGACGTCGACGAAGAGCGCCGCCGCATCTCGCTCGGCCTGAAGCAGTGCCAGGCGAACCCGTGGAAGGAATTCGCCGAGAACAGCAACCGCGGCGATCGTGTGTCGGGCCAGGTCAAGTCGATCACCGACTTCGGCATCTTCATCGGCCTGCCGGGCGGCATCGACGGCCTCGTGCACCTCTCCGACATTTCGTGGGACGTGCCTGGCGAGGAAGCGGTGCGCAGCTACCAGAAGGGCCAGCTGATCGAGGCAATGGTGCTGTCGATCGACCCGGAGCGCGAGCGCATCTCGCTCGGCGTCAAGCAGCTCGCCAAGGATCCGTTCTCGGCCTACATCGCCGAGAATCCGCGCGGCACGATCGTGCGCGGCACCGTCAAGGAAGTCGACGCCCGCGGCGCGGTCATCGACCTCGGCAACGGCATCGAGGGACAACTGCGCGCTTCCGAACTCGGCCGCGACCGCATCGAGGATGCGCGCACCGTGCTGAAGGAAGGCGAGGAGATCGAGGCGAAGTTCACGGGCGTCGACAGGAAGACGCGCACGATCTCGCTGTCGATCAAGGCGAAGGAGGCCCACGAAGAGGCCGAGGCCGTGTCGAGCTACCGCTCGGACCAGGGCCCCGCCAGTTCGGGAACGTCGCTCGGCGATCTGCTGAAGGAACAGATCGGCTCGTCGGACCGCTCCTGATCCAGTAGTGACAGTCGTCGGCGCCGGCGCCCGGGTCCAACGACCCGGGCGCCGACCGCACCGGGGGTGAGAGCTGCATGACCAAATCGGAACTCATCGAGATCATCACTGCGAAGCAGAAGCACCTGCCGGCCAAGGACGTCGAGCTCGCGCTGAAGCAGATCCTCGAGATCATGAGCGATGCACTCGCGACGGGCGATCGCATCGAGATCCGCGGTTACGGCAGTTTCTCGCTGCATTTCCGTCCGCCGCGCCAGGGGCGCAACCCGAAGACCGGCGAGGCGGTGGCGCTGGCCGGCAAGTACGTCCCGCACTTCAAGCCCGGCAAGGACCTGCGCGAGCGCGTCAACGACGGCGCCGACAAGCCGATCCGCGACTAGTTCGCAAAAGGGCGCGATCACCGCGCTTTCTCCGCTCGGCGCGCCGCGGCGCGCGGCGTAGCGTCTCCCCCATGCGGCCACGGCCGCGCCATACACCGGGGAGTCCTGCCATGCGTCCATTCATCCTCTGCCTGCTGCTGTGCTGCGCGGCGCCCGTCGTTGCGCTCGCGGATTCCATCAACATCAACAGCGCCGACGCGGCCACGCTCGACCGTGCGCTCAAGGGCGTCGGGGCCACGCGGGCCGCGGCGATCGTCGCCTACCGCAAGGAACACGGGCCGTTCAGGAGCATCGACGAACTCGCGCTGGTCCAGGGCATCGGCCAGAAGGTGATCGAGGACAACCGCGGGCAGATGCATGTCGGCGGCACGAAGCCCGCGGCCGCGCCGGCACCCGGCGCCAAGCGCGTCGCGCCGGCGAAGCCACCAGCCCGCTGAGGCAGCGCGTATGCGCCGATACGCTAGTATGGGCGCATGCGCATGAAAGCAACGATACGCACCGCCGTGTTTCCCGTGGCTGGCCGCGGCACCCGGTTCCTGCCGGCGACCAAGGCGAGCCCGAAGGAGATGTTGCCGGTCGTGGACAAGCCGCTCATCCAGTACGCGGTGGAAGAAGCGCTCGAGGCGGGTGCGCGCCGCCTCGTGTTCATCACCGGCGCGTCGAAGCGTGCGATCGAGGACCACTTCGATTCCGACCAGGAGCTCGAGAAGCTGCTGGTGTCGCAAGGCAAGAACGAGCTCGTGAAGCAGTTGCGCAGCGTGCTGCCGAAGTACGCTTCGTGCATCTATATCCGCCAGCCCGCGCCGCTCGGCCTCGGCCACGCCGTGCTGTGCGCGGCGCCGGCGATCGGCTTCGAGCCGTTCTTCGTGCACCTCGCAGACGACCTGATCGAAGGCGAGCAGGGTTGCCTCGCGCAGATGGCCGAAGTGTATTCCGAGGTGCACGCGAGCGTGCTGGGCGTGGAAGAGGTGCCGCGCAAGGACACCGACAAGTACGGCATCGTCGCCGTCGGTCGCGGCGAGGGCGCGGTTCGGCCGATCCGCAGCATCGTCGAGAAACCGAAACCCGCCGTGGCACCATCCCGGCTCGCGGTGGTCGGGCGCTACGTGCTCACCGCGCGCATCTTCGAACACCTCGAGCGCATCGGCCGGGGTGCGGGCGGGGAAATCCAGCTCACGGACGGCATCGCGCGGCTCATGCAGGACGAGCCGGTGTACGCCTATCGATTCGCGGGCAAACGCTTCGATTGCGGCAACAAGCTCGGGTACCTGCAGGCCACCGTCGAGCACGCGCTCGCGCACCCGGAGCTCGGGGCGCCGTTCGCGGCCTATTTGCGCAAGCTCTCGAAAACCATTTGACGCGGATCATGTTTCGCCACCCCGGGCGGGGGTAGGATGGCGGGCATGAGTGGGCGCCGGCGGCATGGTTTGCGCGTGGTCCTGGCGGCAGGGTTCTGCCTCCTGTTCCAGCAGTTTGCGCTGGCCGCCTACGATTGCCCCGGTTCCCGCCCCATGCAGGCGGATGCGGCCGAGGCGCCGCTCTGTGCCAGCCATTGTGCGCCCGATGCGCCTGCGCAGGTCGATGTCGCCAAGTCGGCGACCGTCGGCATGGCGCATGCGTTGTTCACGGAATACAGCTTTGTCGTCGCCCTGATGGGCCCGCCCGCGCCGCGGGTGGAGCCGCCGCACGCCACGGCAGACCCTCCGCCGCGCCTGCGTTACTGCAGCCTCCTGATCTAGCCACTCCGGACCCGTACGTGCCGGTGTCGGTTCTCCCGCGCGCCGATGCGACCCCGTCGTACTTCCGGAGGCTCCATGCTTTTTTCATTTCGAGATGCCGCGCCACGCAGCGTGGCCGCCGTGTCGACTTGTCTTGCCATCGCCTGGCTTGCGCTGCCCGTCCGCACCGCCGCAGCGGCGGGTGGCCTGACACTCGCGGACGCGGTGCGGCGTGCCGTGGAGAACGCACCTCAGATCGAGGCGGGCCGCGCCGCCATCGAAGCGGCGTCCCAGGACCTGCGCCGCGCTGGCCGCCTGCCTGATCCGATGCTCGCGATCGGCATCGCCGACCTGCCGGTGAGCGGGCGTGATGCGTTCGACCCCGATGCGGACGCCATGACCGAAAAGACCATCGTGCTGCAGCAGGGCGTGCCGGCCCGCGCGAAACGCGCGGCGCAACGTGCCGTAGCCACGCGAGCCGTCGAGCTTGCGATGGCCGAGGCCGGCGGGACGCGCCTCGACGTGGAGCGGGCGGCGGCCAATGCATGGGTGGGAGCGTGGTCCGCGGCACGCGAGCTCGAGGCGCTCGGCGCCCTACGTGCGCAGGCCCAGCTTGCATTGCGGCTGACGCGTGCACGCGCGGCGGGTGGAGGCTCGGCGCTCGACGTGCTCGCGGCCGAAGCGGCAGTGCTCGATCTCGATGGTGAAACGGCGGCGGCCGAGGGGGCCTCGGGCGAGGCCCTCGCCGAGCTGCAGCGCTGGGTCGGCGATGGCACGCACTCGGTGGCCACCGACGCGCCGGACTTCGGGCGTGCGCCCCTTGCCGAGGCGGCTGCGCTCACGGCCGTCGACCGCCAGCCCGCGCTGCAGGCGGCGGCCGCGAGGACGGCTGCCGCCGACGCCGCGCTCGACGCGGCGCGCGCCGGGCGTCGGCCGGACTGGAATGTGGCTGCGAGCTACGGCCAGCGCAGCGGCTTCGACGACATGCTGATGCTGGAGGTCGGAGTCAGCCTGCCGTTCTTCACGCGCGACCGGCAGGGGCCGGACATCGCGGCCCGACGCGCCGAACAGCAGGGGGCGCTCGCGCGGCAGGAGAGCCTGCGCCGCGAGCTGGCCGCGCGGATCCGTGCCGGATATTCGAAGTGGGAAGGACTCAGGCGGCAGGTGGAGGCGCACGATCAGGTGCTGCGCCTCGCGGGCGATCGCAGCGCCGCGGCGCTCGCGTCGTACCGTGCGGGCGGTGAATTGCGCGCGTGGCTCGATGCACGACGCGACGAGGTCCTCACGCATCGCAGCCATGCGCAGCATCGGGCCGCGCTCGGCCGTGCGTGGGTGGAACTGGCCTATCTGTACGGGGAGCAGGCGCCATGAAGATCGAGCCGCGAAAGTTCCTATTCATGGGCGCCGCGGCGCTGTTTGCCATCGCTGCGGTCTTTGCCTGGTGGCGCGGTTCGCAGGACCTCGCAGGCGACGCACCCGCGGCCGCCGATCGCAGGGTGCTCTATTGGTACGACCCGATGGTGCCGGACCAGCACTTCGACAAACCCGGCAAGTCGCCCTTCATGGACATGCAGCTCGTGCCGCGGTACGCGGATGACGAGGCGACGCCTGGCGTTGCAGTGTCGCCGGTGACCCAGCGCAGCCTCGCCATCCGCACGGTCGCCGTGGAGCGGGGCCAGCTCGGGGGCGAGACGACGGTGCCGGGCACGATTGCGTGGGACCCGCAACTCGAGCGCATCGTCAGCGCGCGCACGGAACTGATCGTCGATCGTTTGCACGTCAAGGTGCCGTTCACGGCAGTCCGGCCAGGCGAGGCCCTCGCGAGCGTGATCGCCCCCGCGTGGAGCAGCGCGCTCGCCGAGGCGCAGGCCATCACGCAGGGCCGTGATGAGGCATTGCCTGGGCTCGAGGCCGCGGCACTTGCCAGGCTGCGGGCGCTCGGAATCCCGCCCGGCACCCGGCTCGGTGACGACGGCCGCATCGTGCTCACCGCACCCATCCGGGGTGTCGTCAGCGAAATCGGCGTGCGCGAGGGCGAAGTGGCGCCCGTCGGTACGATTCTCTTTCGCGTGAACGGCACCGGTCGCGTCTGGCTCCTGGCGGCCGTGCCGCAGGGCGATGCCAGTGGTATCGCGGCGGGTACCGCCGTCGTCGCGGATGTGGACGGCGTGCCAGCGCGCTTCGAGGGGCGGGTCGCGACGCTGCTGCCGACGATCGATGCGGCGAGCCGCACGCGAGTTGCGCGCATCGTGCTCGACAATCCCGCGGGCCTGCTTGCGGCCGGGCAACTGTCACGGGTCAGCCTGCGCACCGGCGCGGGCGCGGCAAGCCTGCTCGTGCCGAGCGATGCGGTGATCGGCAGCGGCGGGCAGGCGCACGTGATCGTGCGTCGTGGCGAATCGCATTTCATGCCGTTGGCGGTGCACATCGGCCGCAGCCGCGATGGACGCACGGAGGTGCTGCACGGACTCGAAGGCGGCGAACAGGTGGTGGTGGCGGGCCAGTTCCTGCTCGACTCCGAGGCGAGTCTCTCGGGCGCGCTCGCGCGCCTCGGCGATCACGGGGCGCATCCATGATCGCGCGCATCATTGCCGCCTCGATCGCGCACCGTGCCGTCGTGCTCGCGGCAGCGCTCGCCGTGGCCGCGTGGGGCACCTGGGCGCTGCTGCGCGCGCCGCTCGACGCACTCCCGGACCTTTCGGACACACAGGTCGTCATACGCACGGAGTGGCCGGGCCAGGCGCCGCGCCTCGTCGAGGACCAGGTGACCTACCCGCTGTCGACCGCGATGCTCTCGGTGCCGGGGGTCAAGGCGGTACGCGGCTTCTCGTTCTTCGGCGACTCCTTCGTCTATGTGTTGTTCGACGATGACACGGACCTGTACTGGGCGCGCTCGCGGGTCCTCGAATACCTGAGCCAGGTGCGCGAGCGGCTCCCCGCCGCGGTGTCGCCGGCGCTGGGACCCGATGCCACCGGGGTGGGCTGGATCTACGAATACGCGCTGGTCGATCGCAGCGGCGCGCATGGGCCGGGCGAGCTGCGCGCGCTGCAAGACTGGTTCCTGCGCTACGAACTCAAGACGGTCCCGGACGTGGCCGAGGTGGCGACCGTCGGCGGCATGGTGCAGGGCTGGCAGGTCGTGCCGGACCCGGCATCGCTGGCCGCGCGCGGCATCACCGTGGCGCAGCTCGTCGATGCGATCCGCGCGGCCAATGGCGCGACGGGTGGTTCGGTGATCGAGCAGGCCGAGGCCGAGATCATGGTGCGTAGCGAGGGCTACCTGCGCACGCGCGAGGACCTCGAGCGCGTGCCGATCGTCAGGGATGCCGCCACGCTTCCGGTCCTGCTGCGTGACGTCGCCCTCGTGCAGCGCGGGCCCGTCCTGCGCCGGGGGATCGCCGAACTGGACGGTGAAGGCGAGGTGGTTGGCGGGATCATCGTGCTGCGTTCGGGCAAGAACGCGCTCAAGGCGATCGAGGCGGTGAAGGCCCGGATCGCGAGCCTCGCAGGCAGCCTGCCTGCGGGCGTCGGGATCGTGCCGGTCTACGACCGATCCGCGCTGATCCTCGAGGCGGTGCGCAATCTCGCCCGCAAGCTCATCGAGGAGTTCCTGGTCGTCGCGGTCGTCTGCGCGCTCTTTCTCTGGCACGCGCGATCCGCGCTCGTCGCCGTGGTGACGCTGCCGCTCGGCGTGCTCGCGGCCTTCATCGTGATGCACTACCAGGGCATCAGCACGAACCTGCTGTCCCTCGGCGGCATCGCGATCGCGATCGGGGCGATGGTCGACGCCGCCGTCGTGATGATCGAGAACGCCCACAAGCACCTCGAGCAGTTCGAAGCGCAGCACGGCCGCGCGCCGCAGGGGCCGGAGCGGCAGGACATCGCACGCGCGGCGGCCTGCGAAGTGGGCCCGGCGCTGTTCGTGAGCCTGCTCGTGATCACGCTCTCGTTCGTGCCGGTGTTCGCGCTGCAGGCGCAGGAAGGGCGGCTCTTCTCGCCGCTCGCCTACACGAAGACCTGGGCGATGGCCGCAGCCGCCGTGCTCGCGGTGACGCTGATCCCGGTGCTCATCGGCGCGCTGGTCGGCGGCCGCATCCGCCCCGAGCGCGACAATCCGTTGAACCGGTGGCTGATCGCGGCTTACCGGCCCCTCATCGAGCGGGTGCTGCGCCATCCGCGCGCCACGCTCGCGCTGGCCGGCGGCGCGCTGCTGCTCAGCCTCGTGCCGCTGGCGCGGCTCGGCAGCGAGTTCCTGCCGATGATCGACGAGGGATCGCTGCTCTACATGCCGACGGCGCTGCCCGGGCTCTCGGCCGGCAAGGCCGCGCAACTGCTCGGCGAGACCGACCGCATGATCCGCACCGTGCCCGAGGTGGCGCACGTGTTCGGCAAGGCGGGTCGGGCGGAGACGGCCACCGATCCCGCGCCCCTCGAGATGTTCGAGACGACCGTGACGTTCAAGCCTCGCGACGAGTGGCGCCCCGGCATGACGCCGGCGAAGCTGCGCGCGGAACTGGACGCGGCCGTGCGCGTGCCCGGCCTGACCAATCTCTGGGTGCCGCCCATCCGCAATCGCATCGACATGCTCGCCACGGGCATCAAGAGCCCGATCGGCATCAAGGTGACGGGACCCGACGTCGCGCAGCTCGCGCGCATCGCGGATCGCATCGAGGCCGTCGCGCGCGCCGTGCCGGGTGTCAGCTCGGCGCTCGCCGAACGGGTCGAAGGCGGGCGCTACCTCGACATCCGCGTGGATCCCCTGCGTGCGGCCCGCTTTGGCCTCACGCAGCGCGACTTGCAGGAGTTCATCGCGGTGGCCGTCGGCGGCGAGCCCGTGACCCAGGCGCTGCAGGGCAGGATGCGCTTCCAGGTCGTCGTGCGTTATCCGCGCGCCGAGCGGGATACGGCGGAGGCGATCGGTCGCATGCCGATCGTGGCGCCGGGAGGCGTGCAGCTGACGCTCGGGCAGGTCGCGGACGTCGTCCTCGAATCAGGGCCGCCGATGCTCAAGAGCGATGACGGCCGGCTCGCAAGTTACGTGTACGTGGACGTCGTGGGCCGGGACCTCGGCTCGGTCGTTGCGGACCTCAGGGCCGCCACGGCGCGGGACGTGTCCTTGCCTGCCGGCTACTCGATCGCGTGGTCGGGGCAGTTCGAATACCTCGCACGCACGCGTGAACGGCTGCTGCTCGTCGTGCCGGCCGTGCTCGTGATCATCTTCGGGCTCATCTGCGTCGTCTTTCGACGCGCTGCGGAGGCCGCGATCATCATGTTGTCGCTGCCCTTTGCCCTGGTCGGCGGACTGTGGCTCGTTTGGCTGCTCGGCCACGCGATTTCGGTGGCGTCGCTGATCGGTTTCATCGCGCTCGCCGGGGTCGCGGCGGAGTTCGGCATCATCATGCTGCTGTACCTGCGCCAGGCGTGGGAGCGCACGCTCGCCTCGCGGCCCGACGCAGGCCTCGCGGAACTCGACGCGGCCATCCGGGAAGGCGCCGTACAGCGCGTACGGCCGAAGGCGATGACCGTGGCGGTGATCATCGCGGGCCTGTTGCCGATCCTGCTGGGAGGCGGCGCCGGCTCCGAGGTGATGCAGCGCATCGCCGCGCCGATGGTGGGCGGCATGCTGAGCGCACCGCTCCTGTCGATGATCGTGATCCCGGCGGCGTTTCGGCTGCTGCGCGCGCGCGGCCTGCGTCGTCGCTAGTGCGGACAGCGCGCGGCGGGGTCGCCCGCGTGCGCGGCGATCTCGGCTGCCGTGGCCGCCACCGCCGCGGCAAGTGGCGTGTCGCGTGCGTGCCCTTGCGCGATGGCGATCTGCGCGAGCGCCGCGTCGCGACAGCCGCGTTGCGACAGCAGCTCCGCGAGATTGTTGCGCGCGGCGACCTCGGCCGGCGCGCGCCGCAACAGGTCCTGCAGCGCCTGTTCCGCGCCCGCGTGATCGCCCAGTGCGAGTCGCATGTTGGCCGCGCCGAGCCGCAGCAGCGGGTCGTCCGGCCAGCGCACGAGCCCCGCCTCGTAGGCGTGCAGGGCTTCGCGAGAGTCGATCCGCTCGTAATCCGCGACGGCTGAGGCGTAGCGGGAGGCGCTCGCGGAGGGCGGCACGTCGCCGGGGGACAGCGCCACGAATCCCCAGTGGCCTGCGAGCGCCCAGGCGCCGCGAAAACGGCGCATCGACAGGCGTGTGCGGGCAGTCGTGCCCGAGCGCAGCAACACGCGGTCCGCGTCGCGCTCGTAACCGATCACGACCGCGTAGTGCCAGATCGGCCAGGACCGTACGCCCAGGTTCAGCAACACGAGCACCGGGTGTCCGTCGGCGAGTTGCGCGAGGAGGGCATCGAACCGCGGCTCGACCAGGTACGGGATGCGATGCCGCCGCCGCGCGCTCGCCAGCATCTCGGCCTGCAGGCTGCCCTTGCGCGCCGGGATATAGACCTCGTCGACGAGATCGGTGGGCAGAACCTCGACGCCACTGGCGCCCAGCACGGTCGCGAGCGCGGCGGGGCCGCACTGATACGCGTCCTGCGGATGAAACGGCGTGGCCGCAAGTTCGATGCGCGCGGGGACATCGGCGGGCCACGGCAACGTGCGACAGCCCGCCGCGAGTCCCGCGACCGCGATCACCGCCGCGAGCCCGGCGCGCGGCACGCCCGGCTCAGGCCTTCTTGAAGATGTCGATCACGCCGGTGAATTCGAGGATCATCAGCACGACGAAGACGAGGCCGATGACCGCGAGGACATCGCCGCCGGCCGGCGCGCTCTCGAGCTGGGCGGCGAATCCCGCGAGCTCGGTATCGGCCAGGGCGGCCGCGCGATCGTGGGCGGCTTGCGGCGCCACCCCCAGGTCGGTGAGGCGCTGTTGCACGTCGGCCCGCGAGAGGACACTGTCGACCCGCGCGAGATTGGCCGCGCGGGTGGCGGCCGCGACGGCCGCATCCGTGCCGATCATCGCGGCATGGGTGGGCGCCGGCGAAACGGCGGCGACGAAAGCCAGCAGGGTCAGGGCGACGACGGCGCGGCGAAAGGACTCGATCATGGAAGCTCCTTGGGATGGGGGGCGCACCACGGCGCGCGGCGCAGTCTAGGCGCAACCTTGAAGCGCCGACAAGTCGTCGGCAAGCGACGCAGGAGGGTGCCATGGAAGGAGACAGGCTGTCCGTATTGCTGGAACTCGCACCGACCCGCGCGGTGGCGTGGCCCGCCGGCGTGGATCCGGGCTACGAGCCGGTTCCGTTGACCCGCGCGTCGCGCGGCGTGGGCGCCGCCGAAGGCCGCCCTTCCGATACGGTCGTCGTGCGCGCCGATGTGGCTCGCGCGGACCTGCAGGCGCTGCGCGCACGCCGCGACGTGCTGGGTGTCTGGGCCGATCCGCGCATCGCCGCGATCGCTCCCATCGACTGCACGCCCCAGGTGCCCACCGGCGCGGCCGCCGATGTCGCCCGCGCGCTCGGCGCCGATCGTATATGGGAGGCGGCGAGTCATCGCGGCCAGGGCGCCGTGATCGGCATCGTCGACGGAGGAATCGACGGGACCCGCTTTCCGGTGGTCGGCGGCTGGTCGCCGGACCCGGCCGCGCCGCCCGGCGATGCGCGGGTCGCGTGGGACGGGCACGGGAACATGTGTGCCTTTGACGCGGCCATCGCCTGTCCCGAGGCGCAGTTCCACGACTATTCCATCGGCAAGACCGCGCCGGGTGCGGGCATCGGCGGACTGCTCTCGAGTGCCCTGCAGGCGTTCCAGCGCGCGCTCGTGCAGTTCAAGGCGCAGGGCATTCCGCAGGTCCTGTCGAACAGCTGGGGCCTCTACCAGGAGGCGTGGGATCCCTTTGCGCCGGGCGATCCCGGCAACTACACGCGCAATCCGGACCACGTCTTCACGCGCAAGCTGGTGGAACTGCTCGATGCGGGGCTGCTGGTCGCCTTCGCGGCGGGCAATTGCGGCGGCGTGTGCGCCGACCCACGCTGCGGACGCGACCAGGGGCCGGGGCGCGGCATCTGGGGGGCGGGGGGCCACGAGCGCGCCCTCTGCGTCGGGGCGGTCAATCTTCGCCGCGAATGGATCGGTTACAGCTCGGAAGGCCCGGCGGCCTTGTCCCGCGAGAAGCCTGACGTGTGCGGTTTCAGCCACTTCGCCGGCTGGTTCCCGAGCGACACCGGCACCTCGGCCGCCTGTCCCGTCGTGGCCGGCGTCCTCGCGCTGCTCGCAGGTAGCCGGCGCGGCCTCACCCAGGATCGTGCCCGCGCGGCGCTGCGCGCCACGACCGGCCGGCGCGGGTGGGATCCCCGCCTGGGCGCGGGCATCGTGGACGCCCACGGCGCGTGGGCAGCGCTCGCGCCCTGAGACAGCCATGCGGACCGTGTTGCTCGAATTTGCCGCCGGGCTTGCGCCCACCATCGCGGCGCGCCTGGAAGCGGCAGGCGTCGCCGCCGTTTCCGGTTACGATCCGGTGCCGATGCGCGGCCGGGGCACCGCGCCCGATACTGTAGTCGTGACGGTGCTCGTGCCACCGGGCGTTTCCGTGGAGAGCCTGCACGGGATCGCGGGCGTGCTGCGCGTCATGGGCGATCCCGCGCTCGGTCCCTTGTCATCCCACCTGGAGTACATGATGAAACTGACTTTGTTCGATGCCTGCGTGCCGGTCGGCATCCAGATGCTGACGAACCTCACGGCGATCCTGGAGAAGGCCGCGGCGCACGCCGAGGCGCGCAAGTTCGATGCAACCGTGCTCGTCGGCAGTCGCCTCTACCCGGACATGTTCGCGCTCGCGCGGCAGGTGCAGATCGCCTCCGACAGTGCCAAGGCCGGGGCCGCGCGGCTGGCGGGCCTCACGCCGCCCTCGTGGGAGGACAACGAGGCCACGCTGCCCGAACTCGTCGCCCGGCTGCAGAAGACCGTCGCCTTCCTGGAGACACTGCAGCCGGCGCAGTTCGAGGGCGCCGAGGAACGCACCATCACCTGGACCACGCGCGCCGGCACCCGCACGATGCGCGGGCTGCCCTACCTGCTTCACCACATGCTCCCGACGCTTTTTTTTCACGTGACGACGGCGTACAACATCCTGCGGCACAACGGCGTGGAGCTCGGGAAGAAGGACTACCTCGGGCCGCCACCCGGGTGATCGCTCATCGCAACCAGAGGGAACCGCCATGCAAATTCTCAGGCAGGCTGCGTTGGTCGCAGCGGGACTGCTGGCTCTCGCCGGATGCGCGCCATCGGCGCCGGATGCCGGCAACAGCCAGGCGGACGAAGAGACCATGCGCAAGGGCACCGAGGCTTGGGTCGCCGCGTACTCCAAGGGGGACGTGGACGCGATCCTCGCCCTCTATGCCGAGGACGCGGTCGTGATGCCGCCCGGCGTGCCCGCCGCGACGAATCACGAGGCCCTGCGCGAATTCCTCACGACCGACATCGCGACCTCGGCCGGCACCACGCTCGAGCTCGGCGCCAGCACGTCCGGCGTTTCGGGCCATCTCGGCTGGCATGCAGGGGCCTTCACGGTGAAGGACACCGCAGGCAATGCCGTGGGCGCGGGCAAGTACATGGAAGTTTGGCGCAAGCAGGACGGCAAGTGGCTCATCCTGCGCGACATGTGGAACCTGGATGCACCGCCGGCGTCCGCGATGGACCCGGCGGCGACATCCGCGATGCCGACCTCCTGACGTTCGGGAACAGCGCTGCTGTCCGCGAACGGGCCGTCAGTGGCTGGCGGCGGCCTTGCGGGCCGGCGCCTGCGCCGTGTGCAAGTGGCGGATGCGCCACTGGCCGCCCACCCGGCTGAGTACGGCGGTGCCCTTGCCCGCCATCGAGACGGCGTGGCGGCCGCTCTCGAACTTGGGACTCACCACCGTGACGTCCATCGCCCATGAGAACGTGGCATACGCGAGGTCGCCGCGGACGAAAGGCTGCAGGTCCGTAATCCGGTAGGCGGGATGCTCGAACATCGCCATCTCGGGCGCGAGATGGTCGTGGTAGCTCTGCCAGCCCACGTTGACGTAGCTGCCCTCGAAGAAGCTGAATGCATCCCCGTCGACGAGCAGCGGTTGCACGCGCGTGAGGTCGTTCGCGCTCAGGGCCTGCGCATACTGCTCGAGGGTGGCCGCGACAGCGCGCTCCTCGTCAGCTAGCGGCGCCGTGGCGGTCGGCGCGTGCGACTCGCCTTCATGGGCGCCAGCGCTGCCCGCCGACAGCAGGGCGCAGGCGAGGGCGGTGGCAAGTCCTCGACGCACGGTCAGGCTCGGCATGGTGTACTCCCGTCAGGAATCAGAATGAAGCCGTGGGTTGCGGGTAGGTGAAGGGCTCGGTCATGCGGCCGTCCCGCTTCGCGACCTGGCCGCCCTTCATCACGAAATCGACCCGGAGCAGGGCACCGACATCCGCGAGCGGATCGTCGGCGAATGCCACGAGGTCCGCGCGCTTGCCCGCTTCGATCGTGCCGACGTCGGCCGAGAGGCCGAAAAGATCCGCCGCCACGACGGTCGCGCTGCGGATCGCTTCCATCGGCGTCATGCCGAACTTCACCATCAGGCCGAATTCCTTGGCGTTGTCGCCGTGCGTGAACGTGCCCGCGTCGGTGCCGAACGCGATCTTCACGCCGGCGGCATGGGCGCGTTCGAAGGCCTTGTGCTCGGCGCGGATCCGCACCGATTCGGGATCGCGGACGCGGAAGATGGGCGGCGGATAACTCGCCGACAGCGTCGGCACGAGGAACGTGCCCGCCTTCTTCATCAACGCGAGCCCTTCGTCGTCGAGCAGGAAGCCATGCTCGATCGAATCGACGCCCGCCCGCACGGCCTGCTTGATGGCGACAGGCGAATAGGCGTGCGCGGCGGCCTTGAGGCCGACGAGGTGGGCGGTCGAGACGATCGCCTCGATCTCGTCGGGAAAAAGCTGCGGTTCGAGACCCGTGTTCGAGGCGAACCCGCCCGTGGAGGTGACCTTGATGACGTCGGCGCCCAGCTTGTACTGGTAGCGCACGGCCGATCGGCATTCCATCGGGCCGTCGCAGGTGCCGTCGCGCAGGCGCGCCTGTGGGTCGCCCGTCTCGTCGAGCGGCAAGGAATCGCCATGGCCGCCGGTCACCGCGAGCGCGTTGCCCGAGACCAGGATGCGTGGGCCGATCATCCGGCCCGCGTTGATGGCGTTGCGCACCGCGAACACGGCTTCGTCATCCGAGCCGAGGTCCCGCACCGTGGTGAAGCCGGCCGCGAGCGTGCGCCGCGCATGCACCATGGCATCCACCGCGCCTTCGGAGGAGGTGGGCGGATTGCGATTGCCGCGTTCCGTGCGATGGCGGCTGAACGAAGGTTCGTGCTGGAGGTGCACGTGCGCGTCCATCAGGCCCGGCAGCACGAAGCGGTCGCGTAGTTCGAACGTTTCCACGGCCGCGTCGGGCGCGATCCCCGCGGCGGCGGCATCCAGGTAGCCCCGTTTCACGCCAAGGATGCGGTCGTTCTTCACGACGATCGTCATCTCGCGTTCGGGCGCCTTGCCCGGCACGGCGAGCAGTGCGCCCGCGTGCACGAGCGCGTAGCGGTCGGGAGGAGCCGTCGCGGCCTGTGCCGCCAGCGAGAAGGCCGCCGAGATGCCTGCCGCGATCCAGAAGTTTCTCACCGTGTCCCCCCGATTTGCGAACGCGAGTCGTCCGTGCCGCATCTTCATCGCAAAGCAGGGCAGGGTGGACCCCGGGGAACCGCGCGCGTCCGCCACGCGGTATGAACGCGCCGCCACTTGAGACTGGTCAAACAAACAGCTCCCCGCTATGGTGGGCGGTCTGGATTTCAGGAGACCGAGCATGTCCGTCGAACTGCCTGCGCTGCCGTACGCGATCGAGGCCCTCGAGCCGCACATTTCCCGCAAGACCCTCACGGTCCACCACGGGAGCCACCATGCCGCGTATGTCGACCGCACGCGCGCCCTCGTGAAAGGCACGCCGCTCGAATCCGCCTCGCTCGAGGAAATCGTGCGCGCGCAGGCGAACCAGCCGGGTGCGCTGTTCAACGCCGCCGCGCAGTCCTGGAACCACGCGTTCCTGTGGCAGAGCATGCGCCCGAACGGCGGCGGCGACGCCACCGGGCCGATCGCACAGCGCATCGTCAAGGACTTCGGCAGCCACGACGCGTTCCGCGAGCAGTTCCAGGCGGCGGCGACCGGCCAGTTCGCCAGCGGCTGGGCCTGGCTGGTGAACGACGGCGGCACCCTGAAGATCACCACGACCTCGAATGCCGCCACGCCGCTCACGGGCAGCCAGAAGCCGTTGCTGACGCTCGATGTCTGGGAGCACGCGTACTACCTCGACTACCAGCAGCGCCGGCCCGACTACGTCAAGGCGTTCCTCGCCCACCTCGTCAACTGGGACTTCGCGAACGCCAATCTCGCCGGGGAACGCTGAGCCGTCGAGTCGCATCGAATGGGGGCATGAACGCGCCCGACTCCGAAATCGCCCGACGCATCGGCGCGGGCGATGAACTCGCCCTGCAGTACCTGATGCGGCGTTACAACCAGACGCTGCACCGCACGGCGCGCAGCATCCTCAAGGATGACGCCGAAGCCGAAGACGCCGTGCAGGAGGCGTATTTCCGCGCCTATCGTTCGATCGGCAACTTTCGAGGCGATGCGCGCCTGTCCACCTGGCTCGTGCGCATCGTGGTCAATGAGTCGATCGTGCGGCTGCGCAGGCGCAAGCGTCGGGCGGAAGTGATCCAGCTGGGCGGTGAACTGGCTGCGGGAGGCGGAGAACCGATGGAGCTTCCGGAACATGCGGCCGCACGCGACGAGGCGCGCCGCTTGCTTGAAACCAGGATCGATGGCCTCCCCGATGCGTTTCGCACGGTTTTCGTGCTGCGCGGTGTCGAGGACTTCACGGTGGAGGAGACGGCACAGGCGCTCGGCATCCCCGAGGCGACCGTGCGCACGCGGTATTTTCGCGCGAGAGGCCTGCTGCGCGAATCGATCGCACGCGAGATCGACGGCGTGTTCGACGACGTATTCGCATTCGACGGCGCGCGTTGCGACCGCATCGTCGAGCGTGTGCTCGAAAGGGTACGCGCGGCGCGCACGACGGGAACGTAGGGCGGCCGGCACGCATCCATTGCGCAGTCATTGCCAATGGGTGAACGCCATGCCGAAACGCCTCCTGTCCCGGCCGATTGCGCCGGTTGCGGCACTCGCCGCAGTCCTCCTCGTCGCCTGCGGCGACGATTCCACGACCGCGCGGAGCGATGTGCCGGACGCCGCCTTGGTGGCCCAGGGCAAGGAAATCTTCCGCAACGATACGTTCGGCGACGAGACGCTCTGGACGGATGTCCTGCGCATGCAGGAGGTCATCAGCGCCGCGGTCGACCCGGTGACCGCGCTGTCCGTCGGGCTCAAGGTCGACGCCGAGGCGCTGCCGCCGGCGATCGTGCAGGGCATAGGGGACGGCAGCATCAGCCTGACGAGTCCCGCGACCACCGTGGCGCTGTTGAAGTTGAACGCGGTGGTCGGTGTCAGGGGCACGGTCGAGAACATCAACGGCAAGGACACGCTGACGCGGGTCGGCATCACCTGCGCCCTGTGCCACTCGACGGTCGACGATTCCCTTGCGCCGGGCATCGGCAAGCGTCGCGATGGCTGGCCCAATCGCAGCCTGGATCCCGGCGCCATCATTGCCTTGTCGCCAGCGCTGACCGCCGACCAGAAGGCGGTCTACAACTCGTGGGGCCCGGGCAAGTACGACCCGCGCTTCAATTTCGATGGCGTGAATGGTCCGCAGGTCATCTCGCCGGCCTACGGCCTCGCGGGTATACACCGCATCACCGCGACCGGTGATGGCGATGACATCGCGTACTGGAACCGTTACGTCGGCGTGACCCAGATGGGTGGACATGGCAGCTTCATCGAACCGCGCACGGGCGTGTCGGTCGTCAACGGCCCTGATGACCTGATCAGCAGCAAGCTGCCCGCGCTGCAGGCGTACCAGTTGACGCTCGAAGCGCCGCCACCGCCTCCCGGCAGTTTCGACCCGGCTGCCGCGCAGCGGGGCAAGGTGTTGTTCGAGGGAGTGGCGCGCTGTGCGACCTGTCACAGCGGGCCCGAGTTCACCGACGCCAACGAGCGGCTGCATTCGCCGGACGAAGTGGCCAGCGAACCCGAGCCCAACGGTGTCCCGAGCTATGCATCCCGCAGCGCCACGAAAATGTATCGAACCGCACCACTTAAAGGTGTGTGGCAACACCCGCCCTATTTCCACAACGGTTCTGCGGCGACACTCGACGATGTCGTGCAGGCCTACAACACGAAACATGCGCTCGGGCTCGGCGCCGGGGAGATGGCCGATCTCGCCCAGTACCTGCGCTCGCTCTAGGGCGGCACGCCGGCACGCGACGTGATCGCGCGTGCCTCTTCGGCGATGTGCTCGACGCAGGCATCGATCTGCGCCTGGCGCGTGCGAAAGCTCAGCACGCATACGCGCGCGAGGAAGCGCCCACCGGCGTGGCAACCCGTGATGAACACCTTGCCGCGCCGGGTGACGCGCTCGAGCAGTTCGCGGGTCGCGTCGTCTTGTTCGGCGAGCGTGGAGCCGGGCCAGTCCAGGTGGAAGGCGAAGAGCGACAGTTGCGGCGGGGCGTCCATCACGACGTGGGGCAGCGCCGCGATGCGGCGCGCGGCATCGAGCGCGAGCGCGCGTTTCTCCGCGAGCGCCGCGCGATAACGCCCGGCGCCGAAGAGCTTGAACGCGAGCCACACGCGCAGGCCGGGAAAGCCGCGCGACAGGTCGGGGCCGTACTGGTGCGGGTCGTAGAATTCCTCGTCCAGGTTCTCGGGCATGTAACTCGCGGTCTCGGCGTGTGCGGCGCGCAGCGCCTCGCCATCGCGCACCAGCACCGCGCCCGTGCCGTAGGGAATGAAGAGCCCCTTGTGCGGGTCGAGCGTCACTGAATCGGCGTCGGACAGTCCGGCGAGCAGCGGGCGCAGTTCCGGGCACAGGTGAAAGCTCGCGCCGTACGCGCCGTCGACGTGATGCCACAACCCCTCGCGCCGACAGAGCGCGCCGATCGCCGGGAGCGGGTCGACCGCACCGGTGTTGGTGGTGCCGGCGGACGAGACGACGAGGAACGGGAGTAGTCCGGCCGCGCGATCCGCCGCGATGGCGGCTTCGAGCAGGTCGGTGCGCAGGCGGAACGCGCCGTCCACGGGAATCGCGCGCACGCGATCCGGCAGGATGCCCGCGAGGCGCGCCGACTTGCCGACCGAGTGGTGTGTTTGCGTGGACAAGTACAGGGTGCCGCGGCGCAGCTCCGTGCCGAGCTTGCGTTCGCGCGCGCTCACGATGGCCGCGAAATTGGCCATCGATCCTCCGGTCGTGAACAGCCCCCGCGTGGTGGCGGGGAACTGCATCCAGTCGCGCAACCAGTCGAGCACGTTGGCCTCGAGCTGCACGAGGGCCGGCGCCGTGGGCCAGACGCCCGTGTAGCGATTGACGCCCGCGGCGATCAAGTCTGCCAGGGCGCCGGGAAAGACGCCGCCGCCCGGGATGTAGGCGAGGTAGCCGGGGCTCGCCGTATTGAAGGTGCGCGGGATCCACTCGTCGAAGAGCGAGTCGAGCAGGGGTTCGAGTGCGGTGCCTTCCTCCGGCGCGGCTTCGCGCAGGGCGCGGCACAATGCCGCCGCGTCGACGTCGCCGCGCACCGGCTGCTCGCCGATCGTGGCGAGGTGATCGACTACGCGCCGCAGCACGGCGTCGCCCATGCGGCGCATCGTTTCCGGCGTGAACTCAAGGTTGGCGTCCGGCATGCGAGTCCTGGTGCGGCAATGTTATGTTGAATTCTATACGGTTGAATTAACGGTCGTGCGGGAGTAGGTTCAGTCGTCTCGAATACCAGAACAACTCGGGGATCATGAAAATGGGCCAGAAATCCTTCGCGTCGCGATCGAAGATCGCGGTGCTGTTGTGTTCGGCGGCGCTCGTCGCGGTGCCTGCGATTTCGCAGGGCGCAGGCGCGGGCAAACGGAAGAACATCGATTCGAGCAGGTCGATCAGCCTGCACGGCACGAAGATTGCGGCGGATCGGGGCGAGGTGCAGGTGTTCGTGCGCCTCGACGAACCGGCGGTGGCCGAGCTCAACGCCACGAGCCTCGCGACCTCGGGCGCCTACGCGTCGCCCGCGGCACAGCGCGCCCAGGCAGCGCGCGTCTCGCAGCAGCAGGCGCGCTTTCGCTCGACGCTCGACAGCCTCGGCGCGCAAGTGCTCTCGGCGCAGCGGGTCGGCGCCAACGGCCTGCGCGTCAATGTGAAGGCCTCCGAACTCGCGGCCCTGCGTTCGATGCCAGGCGTGCGTTCCGTCGGCCGCGTGCATCGCTACCAGCTCGACAACGTCGACAGCGTGCCCTGGATCGGCTCGCCGGAAGTGTGGGCGAGCAGCGGCAAGGGCGAGGGTGTCTCGATCGGTGTCATCGACACGGGCATCGACTACACGCATGCCGACTTCGGTGGCAGCGGCAATCCCGCGGAATATGCCGCGAATGACAAGAGCGTCATCGAGCCGGGCACCTTCCCGACCGCCAAGGTCAAGGGCGGCTACGATTTCGCGGGTCCGACCTACGACGCGAACGACCCCACTTCCGTGCCCGCGCCCGATCCGGACCCGCTCGACGGCAACGGCCATGGCACGCACGTGTCAGGCACGGCGGCCGGCATCGGCGTGCCGGGCAGCGTCGGACAGGGCGTCGCGCCCGGCGCCGACCTCTACGCGCTCAAGGTCTTCAGCGACGCGGGCGGCAGCACGGATGTCGTGTCGCTCGCGATCGAGTGGGCGATGGACCCCAATGGCGACGGCGACATGAGCGATCACCTCGACGTGATCAACATGAGCCTCGGTTCGCCGTTCGGCAGCCCGGACGACCCATCGGCGATTTCGAGCAACAACGCGGCGGCCGTCGGCATCATCGTCGCGACCTCCGCGGGCAACGAGGGCAATGTCCCTTACGTCACGGGTTCACCGGGCGTCGCAAGTTCGGCGATCTCGACGGCGGCGAACACCCCGGGCGGGCGCCTGTACTCGAAGTTCGACGTCACCGCGCCGGCCGGCGTGGCCGGCACCTACCCATCACTTGAGGGCGCAGGTCCTGTGACCTTCGCGCAGGCCGGGCCGATCTCGGGCAGTCTGGTGCTTGCGAGCCCGCTGAACGGTTGCGCGCCTCTCGCGAACGGCGGCGCCATCGCGGGCAACATCGCCTACATCCAGCGCGGCGTCTGCGGCTTCATCGACAAGTATCTCAACGCACAGGCGGCGGGTGCCCGCGCGATCGTCGTGTTCAACGATGGCGCGAACGCAACGCGCATCGATCCGATCGTGATGGGCGGTCTCGACGCTCGTGTCACGATTCCCGGCCTCATGATCTCGAGCACCGTGGGCAACGTGCTCGCGGCCACGGCGGGCGTCACGGTGACGCTGTCGGCCGCGCTCGATCCGACGAAGGACGACCAGATCACGACCTTCTCGTCGCGCGGCCCGGGTGGTGGCGGTTCGACTTTCAAGCCTGACCTCGCCGCGCCCGGCCTTGCCATCGTTTCGGCGGGTGTCGGCACCGGCACCGGCTCGGCGAACTTCCAGGGCACTTCGATGGCGTCGCCGCATGTCGCGGGCGCCGCGGCGTTGCTGCGCCAGAAGTTCCCGGACCTCGGCCAGGCGGCGATCAAGGCGCTGCTGCAGAACTCCACCGTCAATGCCAGCGTGTCGGGCGACACCGACCTGATGCGCCAGGGCGTCGGTGCGTTGCGCGTGGATCGCGCGGCGGAGCTGCAGAGCTATGCGGCACCGGCGGGCGTGTCGTTCGGCCGGCTGAACCCGTTCTCGTCCACGTACGCGAAGGAAGACGTGGTCGTGCACGATCTCAGCGGCAAGCGCCGCCGCTTCGACGTGGAACACGTCGCGAACCAGACCTACCCGGGCGTGGAGGTCAATTGCCCGCGCAGCGTGCGGGTGAACGGCAAGGGCAGCGCGAAGATCCGCATCTCGCTGAGCTTCGATCCGCGTGCCGCGTGGGACGCCGGCGTGTTCGACGATGCCGTCATCAGCCAGACGGAGGTCGACGGCTGGTGCATCCTGTCCGACGGCAAGGACACGCTGCGCGTCGGTTATGTCGCGGTCGTCGACCCGGCATCCGCGGTGCTGGCGCTGCCGGACAACGGCTTCCAGGGTGCGAAGCTGCTGAACTTCGGTTCGACCATCGGCTGGGCCGAGGGCTTCACCCTCGCCAAGCTGGGCGGCGAACAGCAGCACGGCACCGTGGGGTCGATCGCAGCGCTCGGCTTCCGCAAGGCGAATCCGGCCTTCTACGGCGATCTCGACGTGCTGGAGTTCGGCATCGCGACGGAGCGGCCGTTCGAACACCTCTCGAGCCTCACGTTCACGCTCGAGATCGACACGAACGGCGACGGCGTGGCCGAAGCGACGATGATCGGCGCGGACCTGTCGCGCTTCCAGGACGTCGATCCGGGCCAGTTCGTGACCGCGCAGTTCGATGCGACGGGCGCCGGGTTCCTCGATTGGCTCGCCAATTCCTGGGACTACAACGACCGCGCGTTGATCCTGCCGTTCACGCTGACGACTGGCGGCGGGCTGCTGCCGGCCAAGTTCGCCTACACGCTGACGGTGCAGGCGCCTGACGGCGAGATCGACGTGCAGCACGGCAACGTCGACCTGGCGAAGGAGATCGTGCCGGACGTGAACAGCTTCGGCGTCGATCCGCACGACAGCGTCGAAGTCGGTTTCAGCGGCCCGACCGGCGCCACGATGTGGCTGTTGCAGAACAACCGGGTGTCCTCGCAGCTCGCGCTCGGTTTCCACGTCGATTACGGCGCGACGAAGTCCTCGACGGGCCTGAAGACCCACCGGCGCGGCCGGTAGTTTCGACGGGTCTTGCTTGGTACGAGGGGCCGCCGCGAGGCGGCCCCTTTTTTGTTGGCTCCTGAACCATTTCCGGAACTTGAACAACGCCCTCGGCCAGCGCATCCGCAAGACGACAGTAGCGGTGTCGGTGCGCCCGGCCAGCGGGGGAGGGGTGAAGGCCTGGTACGTGCACGCCGATCAACTGGGGACGCCGCGTCGTGTCAGTGAGCCGGATACGAATGCGGTCGTCTGGAAGTGGGACTCGGATCCGTACGGGGAAGCGTCCGAACAAGAAGACCCCGACGGGGACTCGGTTCTATTTGCCTATGGGCTGAGGTTCCCTGGCCAGTACTACGATGCGGAAAGTCAGCTGCATTACAAGTACTTCCGCGATTACGAGCCCGCGATCGGGAGGTATGTCGAGAGTGATCCCATCGGGCTGAAGGGCGGAATCAATACATACGCCTACGCGTACGATTCGCCGATCAATCATATTGATCCATTCGGATTGTGGGTAAAGATTTGTGCGCGTTGGCTCGGCAATGAGAAAAGCAGATCGACAACGCGGCTGAACCCGACCAGGCATGACTACCTGGACGTCAGCGGTCAGTCCTTGGGGTTCTATGCCGACGGCAATCCGGCATGGGGGCCGGGTGTAGTCAGGTACGGCAATGAGGCTGACCGTACAGGCTGCAAACTGATATGCGGGGACGACAAGTTTGACGCGTACGTGCTGGCAGCAGCGCGAGAAATAGGTGCGCCCACGTACTGCGCAATCGCTAGCGCGGAATTTGGGTTGAGTGGGATTGCTACCGAAGCTGCTGGAGCTCGGAACTGTCAGTCATGGGCGCGAGACGTCCTCGCGAAGGCTAAGCAGAAATACTTGGCACAAGAAAGCTGTCCTACCTGCTTCAAGGAATGACGCGGAGGCGTGAACCGTGATCGAATGGCTAGTTACTTTGCTTTTTGGTACCGGCGCGACATTTGCGCCGACCCCAGTGGACCTCCCCAGCGGGGAAACCTTCTTGTTGGCCCCAAAGCCTCTCAAACCCGTCAGCGATGGGATGTGCGTGAACATCGGAATTGGAGCTTCGACGGCAGACACCAAGTCCACGGTGCTCTCGGGATCACTAAAAATCAGTGAATACGGTGATCTGAAAGTATTTGTCTGCAAGAGCAAAGAAGATTGTTTGGCAATCAATAGCACAGGGACGTTTTTCTCTGAGAAGTCGTACGGGTTCGCCTTCAGTGGTGCCGGACCTGCCTTTAAGGGCAGTCGTTTTGTTGGGGTAAGAATTACTTCTACCAAAGCCCTCTCCAAAGTAGTGGTTAGCTGGAGCAATTTCATTCAATAGCATTTACAACTACTTCAGGGATTACGATCCCGCCATCGGGCGGTACGTGGAGAGCGATCCGATAGGGCTCGAAGGTCGAACACGTCCACCGACGTTTCCCGATGATCGTTGCTCCAGAACTGCAACACCGCCATGCTTTTCTCGGTGATTCAGCACCGCTGCGCAGGGTCGGCAAACCGCTGCGCGCTGATGGGCACATTCGGGCGATTGCTGAGCCTGCCAAGCGCGGCAAAGAAACTGTGCACGTTCTGCGGGAAGAACTGGATGGCGATATCCACGTCCTTCGTGAATCGCAGATAGCCGTGGGCGTTGACGGCAAGGCCGCCGCCACGATGTGGCGCACGTTGGCGGCCTGAAGGTCGCGGGTGATCGCTTCGAAACTGCTGAGCTTCATGTTGCGTGCATTCCCTTGCGAGCTGGAGGCTGCCTCGTCCTCCTGGCAGAAGTCCCCGGGGTGGGGTTGAGCTGCGACCAGACCCTCAGCCTTGCGGCGCGCGGTTCGAGGTTGACGTCCTTCGTGCCGATGCAGATCGCCTGCACCTGCACATCCTATTCGGTTTCGATCGCGGGGCAGGCGCGGACCGTCTTGCGATCCGTGTGGTAGGTGTAGACGCGCCCCGCGTGCTTCAGGGAAATGACCAGCCCGTCGACCGGACCCGGCGAGAGTTTTTCGTCCTGCTGCGGGCAGCCGAGCCCGCTGTCCGGCCACTGGCCGGCTCGCAGGCCTCCAATGCGGATGTGGGCGGCCTCGACGCCCAGCCGCGCGGCGAGATCCTTGCGTGCCTTCTCCATCATGACGTCGAGCCCTGCGCCGCGCGCGGCGGGCGGCTCGCGCAACACGACGCCGCCCTTGTCGCACACCACGGCGTTCTTGCCCGACACATGCACGAGATGCAGGCGTCCCTGCGCCATGGCCGTCACCGCGTACCCTTCGGTGATCACGGTGGCCACCATGGCGCCGGGCGCGCTGCAACCGAGGCCCGAATCGCTCCAGGTCCTCGCCTCGATGCTCGAAACACGGATCTCGCCGATCGCGACGTGCAATGACTGCGCGAGCGTCTCGCGTGCCTGCAAGGCCGCGCGAGACTGCGGCGTGTCCACCGGCTCAGCGGCCTGCGTGCAGGCTGACAGGGCGAGGAGTGCGAGAGCCGGCTTGAGCATGGGTCACCTCAGAATGAATAACGCCCGTACAGGCCGTAATCGGTCTGGTCGTCCGAGAAGGCGACTTCCGCGCCGACCGCCCAGGCCGACGTGAAGTGATACCGTGCCGCCAGGCGCGCGCCGGTGCTGTTGCCACCCTCGTCGAAGTCACTGTACTCGAGTGACGCCTCGAGTTCGAACTGGGGCGCGAGCAGGGCACGGATGCCGGCGCTCAGGCCGTATCCTTCGTCGTCGGCCGAGCTGCCGAACGGGCCGTCCGCCGAGACATCGAGGTAGCTGATGCGGGCCACGCCATCCACCTTGTCGGAGAGCGGCATGTGCCCGCCGAAGCCGATGTCGATGAGGTCCAGGTCCACGTCGAGGCCACCCGCGTCGAACGACACCTGCCGATAGCCGGCGGCGGCGAACCAGTTCGTGCCGAAGCCGACGGAGCCACGCAGGAAAAGGCCGTCGCCGTCCTCGTTGAAATTGTCGATGTCGGCGCGTGCCCAGCCCGCGTCCACCGAGGAGTAGCTGAAATCCGCCGCCGGTGCGCCTGCGGTGACGCCCAGTGCCAGTACGGCCAACACTCCACTCTTGGTCTTCATTGAGTCACTCCAGTCTTCTATTGGCTAGCGCCCGTACCCGCAGGGCAGGGCGGCGGCATGGTAGCGTCCGACCTCGTCGCGCGATTTCGCAGCCACCGGAAAGTGTGACGGCCGTCACGCGGGCCCGTTTGGTGGCCCCGCCGCCACCGTTTCCAGCCCGGCCTAACGGGCGGTCGTCGCGTCAGTGTCGCAGGCGATCAGCGCCTCGTGGAGGTCGCGGTGGTAACGGGCCGGTGTGACGTGTTTGCCCACGAGGCCGGACCGCACGAGCTTGCGCAGCACATTGGGGCGGGCATCGCAGAACAGCACGCGCACGCGGCGGCGCTCGAGGTTCTGCGTGGCCTCTTCCAGCGCCTGGATGCCCGTCACGTCCATGAACGGCACGTGGCCGAGGCGAATGATGATGCAGCGCGGGTCGCTGCGCGTGCGTGCGAGCGTGCGCTCGAGGTTCTCGACCGCACCGAAGAAGAACGGGCCCTCGATCGAGTAGACGATCACGTCGGCGGGAATGTCCTCGCGGCCGGTGCCCTGCAACTCCGAATGCAGGTCGCGCGCTTCGACTTGCAGGATTTCGACGGAATTGGCCATGCGACGCATGAACAGCAGCATGGCGAGGATCACGCCAACGTTGACCGCGACGACGAGGTCCACCAGCACTGTGAGCAGGAAAGTGATCAGCAGGATCGCGACATCCGGCCGTGGCGCGGTGCGCACGAGGCGCGCGACATGGCGCACCTGGCTCATGTTCCAGGCGACGACGAAGAGGATCGCGGCAAGCGCGCAGAGCGGCACCTGGCCCGCGAAGGGCGCGAGCAGCAGCAGGATCGCGAGCAACGTCGCGGAGTGCACGATCCCGGCGAGCGGGCTCGTCGCGCCGTTGCGGAAACTGGTCGCGGTGCGCGCGATGGCGCCGGTCGCCGCGATGCCGCCAAAGAGCGGCGAAAGGATGTTGGCCACGCCCTGGCCGATCAGCTCCTGGTTCGAATCATGGCGGGTGCCCGCCATGCCGTCTGCGACGGTGGCCGACAGCAGTGACTCGATGGCGCCCAGCATCGCGATCGTGAAGGCCGCGGGCACGAGCGCCAGCAGGTGATCGAAAGTCACGTCGGGCCACGCGAGGCGAGGCAAGCCGAGCGGGATGCCGCCGAATGCGCTCTCGATCGTCGCGACGTGCTCGAAGCCGAACGAGGCCTGCAGCACGGTGGCGACCAGCATGGCGACCAGCGGGCCGGGCACGCGCGCGAGGCCCGGGAGGCGCGGGGCGTAGATGGCGAGTACGAGGCTGAGCGCCGCGATGAGCGTCGTGGCGGGATGCAGTTGCGGCAGTGACTGCAGCAGGTTCAGGAGCTTCTCGTGGAAATGCACTCCGGCCGGTGCCGGCAGGCCGAAGAAATCCTTCCATTGCCCGACCCAGATCACGACGCCGATGCCCGCCGTGAAGCCCGCGATCACGGGCTCCGGAATGAAGCGCAGCACGCCACCGAAGCGCGCGGCGCCGAACAACACGAGCATGATGCCGGCCATGAACGTGGCGAGCAGCAGCCCCTCGACGCCGTGCTGCGCCACGATGGCGGCGAGGATGACCACGAACGCGCCGGTCGGGCCCGCCACCTGGATGCGGCTGCCGCCGAAGAGCGAAACTGCGAGTCCCGCGATGATCGAGGTGTAGATGCCCTGTTCGGGCTTCACCCCGCTCGCCATCGCGAACGCCATCGCGAGCGGCAGGGCGACGATACCGACGACAAGCCCTGCAGCGATGTTGCGCGCCCAGTGTTCCTGGCGCAGCAGTCCCGCGCGTGCGGCTTCGACGATGGCGATCACGCCGGGCGCTTCCAAGCGTATCGAGAATTGGCTCCCCGGGTTCGATTCGAACGAACGACCAACGGATTAACAGTCCGACGCTCTACCACTGAGCTACCGGGGAACGGGAGGCAAGAAGGGCGCGAATTCTCAAGGACTTGCGCGGACTCGTCAAGGGACGGGAGGCAGGGGCCCTCCCGCCTTCGTCACGGTGTGCCGCCGGTCACGCGGGTCAGGCGGTTTTTGCCGCCGCGCCCGCGTTGAGCACACGCGCCATGCGATCGACCGCCTTTTCGAGCGTTTCCATGCTGCAGGCGAACGAGATGCGCATGTGGCCGGGGGCGCCGAAGCCCGAGCCCGGCACCACCGCCACGCCGCCCTCGTTCAGGAGCAGTTCCGCGAACGCATTGTCGTCGCGGCAGCCCATGGCCTGCATGGCGCCGCTCACGTCGGCGAAGGCGTAGAACGTGCCCGCACCCGCCAGGCAGGAAATGCCGGGCAGGGAGTTGAGCCCCGCGACGATGTAGTCGTGGCGCTTCCTGAACTGCACGGTCATGTCGGCGACGCACTGCTGGTCGCCGTTCAGGGCAACCACCGCCGCACGCTGCGTGATGCTCGACGCGTTCGAGGTCGACTGGCCCTGGATTGTCGACATGGCGGTGACGATTTCCTTCGGGCCGCCGCAGTAGCCGAGCCGCCAGCCCGTCATGGCGTACGCCTTCGAGCAGCCGTTGATCGTGACGGTGCGGTCGTACAGTTCCGGCACGGCAGTGAGCAGGCTGCAGAAGGGCTCGCTCGCCCAGTAGATATGTTCGTACATGTCGTCGGTGCCGATGACGATGCGCGGATGCGCGAGCAGCACTTCGCCCAGCGCGCGCAGCTCGGCGCGCGTGTAGGCGGCGCCGGTCGGGTTGCAGGGGCTGTTCAACAGCACGAGGCGTGTCTTCGGCGTGATCGCGGCCTCGAGCTGGCGCGGCGTGATCTTGTAGCCCTGGTTCGCGCCCGCGAAGGGCATGACCGGCAGGCCGTCGGCCAGCATCACCATGTCGGGGTAGGACACCCAGTAGGGCGCCGGGATGATCGCTTCGTCGCCCGGATCGAGCACGGCCATGCACAGGTTGTAGATCGTCTGCTTGGCGCCGCTCGAGACGATGACCTGCGCGCGTTCGTATTCGATGCCGTTGTCGCGGCGGAACTTCGCGATGATCGCGTCTTTCAGTTCGTTGATGCCGTCGACGTTGGTGTAACGCGTGTAGCCGCTCCTGATCGCGTCGACGCCCGCCGCGGCGATGTGCGCCGGCGTGTCGAAGTCGGGTTCGCCCGCGCCGAGCGCCACGATGTCCTTGCCCTCCGCCTTGAGCTTCGCCGCACGCGCGGTGACAGCGAGGGTGGGGGAGGGCTTGACGCGCTGGACGCGGCGGGAGACCGGTAGTGTCACGGAGGGAACCTATGGGTGGAACGGAGACCGCGCTATATTACCCGATCGTCCCGAGGATACGCATCGCCGTCACCATGGACACCAACACCGCCACCGCCGCTGCGCCCTTCAGGTTGCACTCCCACTATGCGCCCGCCGGCGACCAGCCGCAGGCGATCGAAAAGCTGGTCGAGGGACTCACCGACGGCCTGGTCCACCAGACACTGCTGGGCGTCACGGGATCGGGCAAGACCTTCTCGATCGGCAACGTGATCGCGCGCGTGCAGCGCCCGACCCTCGTGATCGCGCACAACAAGACGCTCGCCGCGCAGCTCTACGGCGAATTCCGCGAATTCTTCCCGGACAATGCCGTCGAATACTTCGTTTCGTACTACGACTACTACCAGCCCGAAGCCTACGTGCCCTCGAGCGACACCTTCATCGAGAAGGACGCCTCGATCAACGAGCACATCGAGCAGATGCGCCTGTCGGCCACCAAGGCGCTGCTGGAGCGTCGCGACACCATCATCGTCGCGACCGTGTCGTCGATCTACGGTCTCGGCGACCCCGAGGTCTACTTCGCGATGGTGCTGCACCTGAAGCGCGGCGACCGGCTCGACCAGCGCCAGTTGCTGCGCCGCCTCGCGGACATGCAGTACACCCGCAACGAGCTCGACCTGCGCGCCGGCACCTATCGGGTGCGCGGCGACGTCATCGATATCTTCCCCGCCGAGTCCGATCGCGCCGCGCTGCGCGTCGAGCTGTTCGACGACTCGGTGGAGTCGCTCGCGCTGTTCGACCCGCTGACCGGCGAGGTGACGCGCAAGGTGCCGCGCTACACCGTCTATCCCGGTTCGCACTACGTGACGCCGCGCGAGCGGATCCTGAATGCGGTCGACCAGATCCGCGACGACCTGCGCGTGCGACTCAAGGAACTGCGCGACGCCGACAAGCTGGTCGAGGCGCAGCGGCTCGAACAGCGCACCATGTTCGACATGGAGATGATGAAAGAGGTCGGCTACTGCGCCGGGATCGAGAACTACTCCCGCTATCTTTCCGGTCGGGCGGCCGGCGAGCCCCCACCGTGCCTGTACGATTATCTGCCGGACGACTCACTCCTCATCGTGGATGAGAGCCACCAGACGATCCCGCAACTCGGCGCGATGTACCGCGGCGATCGTTCGCGCAAGGAAACCCTCGTCGAGTACGGCTTTCGCCTGCCGTCCGCGCTCGACAACCGCCCGCTGAAATTCGAGGAATGGGAGGCGCTCGCCCCGCAAATGATCTTCGTGTCGGCGACCCCCGGCCCCTACGAAGGTCGGCTTGCGGCGCAGGTCGTCGAGCAGGTGGTGCGGCCCACCGGCCTCGTCGATCCGGAGGTCGAGGTGCGCCCGGTGCGCACGCAGGTCGACGACGTGCTGTCCGAGATCCGCCTGCGGGTGGAACGCCATGAACGGGTGCTCATCACGACGCTCACGAAGCGCATGGCGGAGGACCTCACTGAATACCTGCATGAACACGACGTGCGCGTGCGCTACCTGCATGCGGACGTCGAGACGATCGAGCGCACCGAGATCATCCGCGACCTGCGGCTCGGCAAGTTCGACGTGCTCATCGGCATCAACCTGCTGCGCGAGGGGCTCGACATGCCCGAAGTGTCGTTGGTCGCCATCCTCGACGCCGACAAGGAAGGCTTCCTGCGCTCCGACAATTCGCTGATCCAGACGATCGGGCGGGCCGCGCGCAACCTGCATGGCCGCGCGATCCTCTATGCCGACCGGGTGACCGGTTCGATGCAGCGGGCGATGGACGAGACGGGCCGGCGCCGGGCGAAGCAGCTCGCCTTCAACGCCGAACACGGCATCACGCCGCGCGGCATCCAGAAGGGCGTCGCCGACATCATGGAGGGTGCGCGCAGCGAGGCACCGCGGCCGCGCGGCCGCGCCGGCGCCGGCGCAAGGACCGCGGAAGGGCCGATTACCGCGCTGCGCCCCGAGCAGATCCTGCGGCAGATCAGGAAGCTCGAGGCCGACATGTTCCGCAAGGCCCGCAACCTCGAGTTCGAAGAGGCGGCGCGCCTGCGCGACCAGATCGAGCGTCTGAAGCAGGCCGAGCTGGGGTTGCCCGAGTCGCGGGCAAGCTAGGGCCGGGGAGGCGTTAACGCCTTGAAATACCGTGCCTTCGGTTGCTTGCAGGGCGCGCAGTAAGGTATCTTTCGCGCCCCCTAGGCGCGTAGCTCAGTGGTAGAGCACTTCCTTGACATGGAAGTGGTCGGTGGTTCGATCCCACTCGCGCCTACCAGGTTTTTTCGGCTGGAGCCGTCATGCCGGTGATCACGCTGCCGGATGGCAGCCAGCGTAGCTACGACAGTCCCCTCACGATCGACGAGATCGCGGGCAGCATCGGCGCGGGCCTGCGCAAGGCGGCGCTCGCGGGTCGTGTCGACGGCAAGCTCGTCGATACGGGCTACATGCTCGACCACGACGCGAAAGTCGCGATCGTCACGTCGAAGGACCCCGAGGGCCTCGAGATCCTGCGTCACTCGACGGCGCACCTGCTGGCCCAGGCCGTCAAACAACTCTATCCGGAAGCCCAGGTCACCATCGGCCCCGTGATC
This sequence comes from Steroidobacteraceae bacterium, assembly GCA_050185195.1. Classification (GTDB taxonomy): domain Bacteria; phylum Pseudomonadota; class Gammaproteobacteria; order Steroidobacterales; family Steroidobacteraceae; genus CADEFQ01. The sequence goes on from JBFWZQ010000004.1 coordinate 40,140, forward strand.
GACGACGGCTTCTACTACGACTTTGCCTACTCGCGCCCCTTCACGCCCGAGGACCTGGCGGCGATCGAGCAGCGCATGGGTGAGCTCGCGAAGGCGGACGAACGGGTCACGCGGCGCGTGATGGAGCGGGACGCCGCCGTCGCCTTCTTCAAGGGCCTCGGCGAGCACTACAAGGCCGAGATCATCGCCAGCATTCCGGCGAAGGACGAGATCAGCCTCTACGGGCAGGGCGACTGGGTCGACCTGTGCCGCGGGCCGCACGTGCCCTCGACCGGCAAGCTCAAGGTCTTCAAGCTGATGAAGGTCGCGGGCGCCTACTGGCGCGGCGACTCGCGCAACGAGATGCTCCAGCGCATCTACGGCACGGCCTGGGCCGACAAGAAGGACCTCGACGCCTACCTGCATCGCCTCGAGGAAGCCGAGAAGCGCGACCATCGCCGCATCGGCCGCGAGCTCGACCTTTTCCACATGCAGGAGGAGGCGCCGGGCGCCGTCTTCTGGCATCCGAAAGGCTGGACGATTTTCCAGGCGCTCATCGCGTACATGCGCGAGAAGCAGCGCGCGGCCGGTTATGAAGAGGTGAACGCGCCCGAGATCATGGACGCGGAACTGTGGCGCCAGTCGGGCCACCTCGAGAAGTTCGGCGAGAACATGTTCCTCACGCAGACGCCCGACGAGCGCCTGTACGCGATCAAGCCGATGAACTGCCCCGGCCACGTGCAGATCTTCAAGCAGGGCATCCGCAGCCACCACGACCTGCCGATCCGTTTCGCGGAGTTCGGCAAGGTCCATCGCTACGAGCCATCCGGCGCGCTGCACGGCCTGATGCGGGTGCGCGGCTTCACGCAGGACGACGCGCACATCTTCATCACCGAAGAGCAGATCACGGAAGAGTCGGTGCGCGGGATCGAACTGCTGCTGTCGATCTACCGCGACTTCGGCTTCGATGACGTGCGGGTGAAGTATTCGGATCGCCCGGAAAAGCGCGTCGGCAGCGACGAAGTCTGGGACCGCGCCGAGCAGGCGCTGATCGCCGCGACGAAGGCGGCGGGCATCGAATACACGCTCAATCCGGGCGAGGGCGCGTTCTACGGCCCCAAGCTCGAGTTCGTGCTGCAGGATGCCATCGGCCGGGACTGGCAATGCGGCACCTGGCAGGTGGATCTCAATCTCCCGGGCCGGCTCGGCGCGCACTACATCGACGGGGAAAGCGCCCGGCGCACGCCGGTCATGCTGCACCGGGCGATTTTCGGCTCCCTGGAGCGGTTTTTCGCCATCCTGCTGGAACACCATGCCGGCCGGCTGCCCGCCTGGCTGGCGCCCGTGCAGGCGGTTGTATGCACGATTACCGACCGCCAGGACGAGTTCGCCAAAAAAGTCACGGATTTGCTTAGAAATCAGGGGTTTCGGGTCGAAAGCGACTTGCGGAACGAAAAAGTGGGCTTTAAGATTCGCGCGCACACGTTGCAGCGTGTGCCGTACCTGTTGGTCGCGGGGGACAAAGAAGTCGCCGCGAACCTGCTTTCCGTGCGTTCCCGTAACGGCAAGGATCTGGGCACGATGTCGCCGGAGACGTTTGCGAACCGTCTGCGCGACGAGCTCGAGAGCCGTGGGCGCCGAACTTTGGAGGATTGATTTATAGCCATTGCAAGCAAGCGCGTCCGGCGCAATGACGAGATCAACGCACCGCAAGTGCGGGTGATTGCAGCCGACGGCTCCCAGGCGGGAGTCATGTCCCGGTACGACGCGCTCCAGATGGCAACGTCCGCTGGGCTCGATCTCGTGGAAGTGTCCCCCACGGCGGAACCGCCGGTGGTGCGGGTGATGGACTACGGCAAATTCCTGTTCGAGCAGAACAAGAAGGCCCACTCCGCGAAGAAGAAGCAGAAGCAGATACAGGTCAAGGAAGTGAAGTTTCGTCCCGGGACGGACGAGAACGATTACCAGGTCAAGCTGCGCAATCTGTTGCGCTTCCTGACCGAAGGTGACAAGGCCAAGGTGACCCTGAGGTTCCGCGGCCGGGAAATGGCGCATCAGGAGATCGGGCGCAAGCTCCTCGATCGGGTGGTGCTCGACCTCGCCGAAATCGGCAGCATCGAGCAGCGGCCCATCATGGAGGGGCGCCAGATGGTGATGGTCTTCGCGCCGAAGAAGAAGTGACCGGCGGGTAACTGCCGGTCCGCGGGTGAGCGGTGCCGTGAACGCGGCGCTTGCGAGCCTTTGCTACAACAGGAGATGAGCATGCCCAAGTTGAAAACCAACCGGGCGGCGGCGAAGCGTTTTCGCAAGACTGCGAAGGGCTTCAAGAGCTACGCCGCCGGCCGCCGACACAACCTCGGCCACAAGGCCCCCAAGGTCAAGCGCCACGCCCGCTCGGGCGGCAGCAGCCTCGTGCATGAGAGCGATGTCGGTCGCCTCACGCAACTGCTTCCCAACCACAAGTAACGGCACGAGGTAACGAGTCATGGCACGAGTCAAGCGTGGCGTGACGGCCGGGCGCCGTCACAAGAAAGTTCTGGGCAAGGCGAAGGGTTATTACAACGCCCGCCGCAAGGTCTATCGCACCGCGAAACAGGCGGTCATCAAGGCAGGCCAGTACGCGTACCGCGACCGGCGCGCCAAGAAGCGCGAGTTCCGCGCGCTCTGGATCACGCGCATCAACGCGGCGGCGCGCCTGTACGACATCTCGTACAGCCAGCTCGTGAACGGCCTGCGCAAGGCGGGCATCACGATCGACCGCAAGGTCCTTGCGGAGATCGCGGTGCACGACGCGCCGGCGTTCGAGGCGATCGCGAAGCAGGCAAAAGCAGCGCTCGTCGCGGCGTAAATCGCCGTGACGGAGCTCGCGCGTCTCACCTCCGAGGCGCTCGCGGCGATCGGCGCGAGCGGCGATGCCACGTCGCTCGACGCTGCGCGCGTGCACTGGCTCGGCAAGAAGGGCGTGCTCACCGAGCAGCTGAAGGCGCTCGGTGCGCTGCCCGCTGCCGAGCGGCCCGCCGCGGGCCAGCGCATCAACGAGGCGAAGGCGCGCGTGCAGGCGGCCATCGAGGCGCGCAAGGCGGTGCTCGACCAGGCCGCGGTCGAGCAGGCGCTCGCCGCCGGTCGCATCGACGTCACGCTGCCGGGGCGCGGTGAAGCGCGCGGCACGCTGCACCCGGTCACTCTCGCGCGGCTGCGCATCGAGACGCTCTTCAGGAACGCGGGGTTCACCGTCGAGGCGGGTCCCGAGATCGAAGACGATTTCCACAACTTCACGGCGCTCAACCTGCCGCCCGACCATCCGGCGCGGGCGATGCACGATACGTTCTATTTCCCGGACGGGCGGCTGCTGCGCACGCACACCTCCCCGGTCCAGGTACGCACGATGCTCGAACGGGCGCCGCCGCTTGCCCTGATCGCACCGGGACGCGTGTACCGTTGCGACCACGACCTCACGCACTCGCCGATGTTCCACCAGGTCGAGGGGCTCGTGGTGGGCGAGGACGTGAGCTTCGCGAACATGAAGGCCGCGCTGCAGGACTTCATGCGGGGTTTCTTCGAGCGCGACCTCGCGCTGCGCCTACGGCCCTCCTATTTCCCGTTCACCGAGCCGTCGGCGGAAGTGGACATCACCTGCGTGTTCTGCAACGGCGAGGGCTGCCGCGTGTGCAAGCACACGGGCTGGCTCGAGGTCGCCGGCTGCGGCATGGTGCATCCGAATGTCCTGCGCGAATGCCGCATCGACCCGGAGCGCTGGACCGGCTATGCCTTCGGCTTCGGCATCGATCGCCTCGCGATGCTGCGCTACGGGGTCAACGACCTGCGGCTCTTTTTCGAGAACGACTTGCGCTTCCTGCGCCAGTTCGCGAGCGCCTAGATGAAGATTCCGCTGTCCTGGCTCGGCGAATGGGTGCGGGTGGGCGTCGATGCGCGCACGCTCGGATCGCGCCTGACGCTCGCGGGCTTCGAACTCGAGGGGCTGGCGCTCGCGGCGCCGCCCTTCACGGGCGTCGTGGTCGCGGAAATCCTCGAAGCGGCGCCGCATCCGCAGGCGGAGAAGCTGCAGGTGTGTCGTGTTACGACCGGGTCGGGTGATCCGTTGCAGATCGTGTGCGGCGCGCGCAATGCGCGCGCGGGGCTCCGATGCGCGCTCGCGGTGGTCGGTGCCGTGCTGCCGGGCGAACTGAAGATCAAGGCCGCGAAGCTGCGCGGCATCGAGTCCTTCGGCATGTTGTGCTCGGCGAAGGAACTCGGACTCGCGGAAAGCTCGGAGGGCATCCTGGAGCTGCCCGCGGACGCGCCCGTCGGCCAGGATGTGCGCGCCTGGCTCGGGCTCGACGATGCGATCCTCGAGCTCAACGTGACCCCGAACCGCGGCGATGCGATGTCCGTACTCGGCGTGGCGCGCGAAGTCGCCGCCATCCTCGGCGAGGGGCGCGAGCTATCGGGCCCGTCCCTGGCCGCGGTGCGGGCGGCCATGGCCGAGACCCATCCGGTGCGGCTCGACTGGCCGGAATCGACGCCGCGTTTTGCCGGGCGGGTGATCCGCGGCGTCGACAATGCACGGCCGTCGCCGTTCTGGTTGCGCGAACGCCTGCGGCGGGCGGGCCAGCGTTCAATCAGCCCCGTCGTCGATGTCACGAACCTCGTGCTGCTCGAACTCGGCCAGCCCATGCACGCCTATGACCGGGCGAAGCTGCGCGGCACCGTGCACACACGCGCGGCTCACAAGGACGAGCCGCTGGTGCTGCTCGACGGCAGCACCGTGACGCTTGCGGGGGATGAAGTGGTGATCGCCGACGATCTCGGTGCCGTCGGTCTCGGCGGCATCATGGGCGGCGAGCGCACGGCAGTGAGCGCGGCCACCACGGAAGTGTTCTTCGAATGCGCGTGGTTCAGCCCCCAGGCGATCGCCGGGCGGGCGCGTCGCCACGGGCTGTTCACGGATGCGAGCCAGCGCTACGAGCGCGGCGTCGATCCGCAGGGCCAGGTGCGGGCCATCGAGCGCGCGACGTCGCTGCTCATCGGGATTGCTGGTGGAATAGCCGGGCCGACGGAAGTCGTCGAGCGCACCGAGTTCCTGCCGCAACGCACGCCCGTGCGACTGCGGCGCGCGCGGCTTGCACGCCTGCTTGGCATAGCACCCGAAGACGCAGCCGTGGAGGCACACCTGCGCGCCCTCGGCATGACGGTCGCCCGGACGGCTGACGGATGGGAGGCGACGCCCCCCGCCTTTCGTTTCGACATCGCAATCGAAGCCGATCTCATCGAGGAAATCGCGCGGCTCGTGGGCTTCGATGCCATCGCGCCACAACGGCTCGACGCGGCCCAGCGGATCGCCGCGTTGCCCACCGACGTGCCGGATGAAGCCCGCATCCTGGAACTGCTCGCGGCGCGCGGCTATCACGAAGCCATCACATTCGCCTTTGTCGACCCGGCGCTGCAGGCGCAGCTCTTCCCGGGCGTGCAAGGCGCGATGCTCGCCAATCCGATAGCGAGCGATCTCGCCGTCATGCGCATTTCGCTCTGGCCCGGGTTGCTGCGCACCGTGCGCGAAAACCTGCGACGCCAGCAGGCGCGCGTGCGGCTGATCGAGCGCGGCAACGTGTTTCGCGTGGAGGGCACGGCCACGCACGAGACCGACATGCTGGCGGGCGTGGCTTGCGGCATGCGCCTGCCGGAGCAGTGGGGCAGCGCCACGGCGGTCGTCGATTTCCATGACCTCAAGGGCGACGTCGAAGCGTTGTTCGCGTCGGCCGGCGCCCTCGCGGAAGTGACCTTCGTGGCGGAATCGTTGCCCTGCCTGCACCCGGGGCGCGCGGCGCGCATCCGGCGCGGTGACCGCGCCGTGGGCTGGATCGGTGAATTGCATCCCGAGCTGGCACGTGCGCTCGATTTGACATATGCACCGGTGCTCTTCGAGGTGGAGTTTGCCGCCCTGGCAACCAGGCGACCCGCATACCGCGAAGTCTCCCGCTATCCGCAGGTGCGACGCGACCTCGCGATCGTCGTCGACGAAGCGACGCCTTTAAGCGTGATTCGCGAACGTGTAACCTTGGCGGGTTCAAGCCTGCTGCGCGATGTTCTGGTCTTCGACGTATACCGGGGGGCCGGCATAGAATCCGGGCGAAAAAGCGTCGCTTTAGGCTTGATTTTTCAGGATAATTCTCGCACGCTGACGGACCAGGATACGGACCGCGCCGTGGCGGCGATCGTCGCCGGCCTCGCGGGTACGTTGAACGCGAAAATAAGAGAGTAGGGATGGCCCTGACCAAGGCGGAAATGGCCGAGGCGCTCTTCAATCAGCTCGGATTGAACAAGCGCGAGGCGCGCGAGCTCGTCGACCTTTTCTTTGAGGAAGTGCGCGCGGCGCTGTCGAACGGCGAGCAGGTGAAGCTGTCCGGATTCGGCAATTTCGACCTGCGCGACAAGAACCAGCGGCCGGGTCGCAATCCCAAGACAGGTGAAGAGATTCCCATCACGGCCCGTCGTGTGGTGACATTCCGTCCGGGGCAGAAGCTCAAGGCGCGGGTCGAGGCCTATGCTGGAACCAAAGAATAACGACCAACTGCCGGCGATTCCCGGCAAGCGTTATTTCACGATCGGCGAAGTGAGCGAGCTTTGCGGCGTGAAGCCGCACGTGCTGCGTTACTGGGAGCAGGAGTTCCCGCAGCTGAAGCCGGTGAAGCGCCGTGGCAACCGCCGCTACTACCAGCGCCAGGACGTCATCGTGATCCGCCAGATCCGGAGCCTGCTGTACGAACAGGGCTTCACGATCGGCGGCGCGCGCAACAAGTTGACCGGCGAAGAGGCGCGCACCGATACCTCGCAGAGCCAGCAGATCGTGCGGCAGGTGCGCCTCGAACTCGAGGACATGCTGAGGATCCTGCGCCGCTGAGTGGTATCATTCGCTCAAAGAAGAATCGTGTCGGAGCGTGGCGCAGCCTGGTAGCGCACTTGCATGGGGTGCAAGGGGTCCCGAGTTCAAATCTCGGCGCTCCGACCAATAAAATCGGGTCCATTCCGGACATACGGGCGACGCGGTTGCACTGGTCGTCGAAGAAACCCTGGTCGTAGTGCATGAAGCTGATCTGCGAGACTTGATCAGCTACCTTCCTGACCCCGACATCCTGTCTGGCAAACACGGCACTGGGATTGACCTTGTGCCGGCTGAAGCACAGCTGGCCGCAACGCCTGAGCGTGACGGTGCGATCGTGCAGCGGGTGCTGCGACGGTTGGGGCGACCGGCAGAGCGTTCGCCGTAGGCGTCCTTCTCGACGATGTCGGCGAGTACGATAGTCGGCTCGAAGGGCATCGTTGTGTTCCTTTCTGCGGTGGACGCGGGTGTCACATATCGAACTGGAATCCGTAATTGAGTGCCCCCTCTGCGGGGCGACGCATCGCGAGACGATGCCCACGGATGCTTGCCAATGGTTCTATGAGTGCGGCGCCTGCCACGCCTTGCTCGAGCCGTTGCCCGGAGATTGTTGTGTGTATTGCTCGTATGGCACGGTCAAATGTCCCCCGGTCCAGCAAGGCAACTCCTGCTGCGGTGACGGCGGTGCTGGCAAGCAAATGATGAACGAATCAAATGATCCGTTCGCTTTGAAGCGCTTTCTTGAAGCGCAGCGGGTGAGCTATCACTCCGCGCTGGCGGAGTTGCGGGCGGGCCGGAAGGAGACTCACTGGAGCTGGTTCATTTTCCCGCAGGTGCTCGGGTTGGGTTCGAGCTCGATGTCTATCCGCTACGCGATCCGGTCGCTGGCGGAAGCGAGGGCGTTCCACGCGCATCCGGTTCTCTCGGCCCGGTTGCGGGAATGTATTGCTGCCCTGAATGCACGCACCTGCTCGGGTGCCGATGAGATTCTAGGCGAGGTCGACGCGCAGAAATTGCGGTCGTGCCTGACGCTCTTTGCGCAGGCCGATCCATCCGAGCCGCTGTTTGCAGATGGGATCGTGAAGTATTTCGCGGGCAGAGGTGACGCGAAGACGCTTGCGATACTTTCCAGGCCAAGGAGAGAAGGGGTGGCAGGTTGATGACTTGCGGGAGGGCGAGTTCATGCGAACAAGATCCCCCCTGTCAGGGGATACAATGGGTCGCGCTCCTGAAACAGGAGTGATGGGTGACACACCTTGAGCCGCAAGCCCACGAAGTTCGCTGAAATCGACGCCGCCGCGGAACGTGCGACGCTGCGCCGCGAGCGGATGCAACTGATCGACAGGCTCGGTCCCGCGGCGGGCCTGGTGTCGGCCGCGATCGCGTCCGGCGCCCGGGGCGACTGGGTCGATGCGCGCAGCCAACTGGAAAGGGTGGAGAAGATCCTGCAGGTCGTACTGGATGAAGCCGCCGATCGCGTGCTGGTCGACGACGCGAGCCAGGAACGGGCCGAGTATTTCGCACGCAAGGAAGAAGCCGAAGAACGATTCGAAGACTGATCCAGGGAGGGCACATGGACAACAACGAAGCCTCGGCCGGGGCACGCACGCCCTGGCACCTGTGGGCCGTCGGTATCGTCGCGCTGTTGTGGATGGGTATGGGGGCGCTGGATTACGTCATGACCCAGACGCGCAACGCGTCCTACCTGAGCGCCTTCACGCCCGCGCAACTCGACTACTTCTACGGCTTCCCGGCGTGGGTCGTCGCGGCCTGGGCGATCGGCGTCTGGGGCGGCGTGCTCGGCGCGATCCTGCTGCTGCTACGCAGGCGCCTGGCGCTGTGGGCGTTTGCCGCATCGCTCGCCGCAACCGTGCTCGCGACCTTCCACAACTATGTGCTGTCGAACGGGCTCGAGGTGGTCGGCGACGCCGTCTCGCTGGTTTTCACCGCGGTGATCGTCGTGGTCGCGGTCGCGCTGGTCGTGTATGCACGCGCGTTGACGCGCCAGCGCCTGCTTCGCTGAGGCACCGATGTGCGGCCGCATGCGCCCGCGGATGTCCCCGGAGATCGCCGAAGCGCTGGGGCTGAAGATCGTCGAGTGGGACTTCGCCGTCGCGCCGTTCGACGCGCGCCCGACCGACCTCTTTCCGGTGATCCGGGTGCGCAACGGCTTGCGCGAGGCCGTGCCGATGCGTTGGGGTCTCGTCCCGGGCTGGGCGAAGGGCGTGCCGCTCAAGGCGTCGACCTTCAATGCGACGATCGAGCGCATGGAAACGGCGCCGACCTACCGCACGGCCTGGCGCAAGGGCCAGCGTTGCATCGTCCCGGTGACGTGCTTTTTCGAGCCGCACATGACCGAGCGGCGCGCGAAGGTTACCTACCGCGTCTGGGTGCGTGGTCGTGAATGGTTCGGGCTCGCGGGCCTCTGGGACGAGTCGATCGGTGCGCAGGGCGAGGTCGTCACGTCCTGCACGATCGTCACGCTGCCCGCGTCACCGCGGATGGCCGAGATCCACAACGAGAAGCAGCGCCAGCCAGCGATGTTGCGCGCCGAGGATCACGACGCGTGGCTCGAGGGCTCGCCCGAGGAGGCGAGGTCGGCCCTGCGCCACTATCCCGACGAACTCATCGAAGCCGAGCCGGTGATCGCGGGGCGATTCAGGGGCGTCGAGCAACCGCAGGACCTGTTCGGGCCGGGCGACTAGAACTCGTCGTTGAGCTTTGCACCGATGACGGTAACGACCTGCGCGATGAGCAGGCCCAGGGTTGCGATGCAGAGAAACTCGACAAATTCCACGACAGGACTCCGATGAAACACAAGCAATGCGAAGGGCGCGCATGGTAGTGATCGCGGCCGGCCGCGACAGGACGGAGCGCACGTTTTCCCCACTTCGCGCCCGGGCGGACCCGATTATGGTGAGTCGGGCCAGGCCTGATCGGCGGCGCGGGTGATCCGGCAGGCGTAGCAGCCGCGCCGGGCGTTGTGGGCGTGCAGGTAGGCGACTTTCGGGTCAGACAGGAAGCGGTCGATGAGGGGTTCGAGCGCCGTGCCCTCGACCACCTCGGCGTCGATCATCGAATGGCCGTCGTCGTAGGCGCGCACGGACAGCAGGCGCCGGCGCTGCTGGTCGGGCACCTCGTTGATCGCGACCCGCGTGGCAGTAGGGCAGCGCCGGATGAAGATCGGTCCCGACGCTGCGTAGGGCGTCGCGGCCGCGAGGTGCGGGTAGGACAGCAGCAACAGCTCTTCGCCCGGCAAGGCGTCCTCGAGGGTGATCCGGCAGGGGAAGGCGTGCGGCGCGTCGGCCGTGCAGCGCGTGATGCCACGCGCCGCGAGGGCTTCGTCGTCGAGCGCAAGCAGCGGCGCGAAGGGCGCCAGGGGCAGGCCAGTGATCCGGTAGTCCATGGGGTGACTCTGGCCGATGTGCGGTGCGCGCGCGCTCCGGAACTTGCTGCGGTATCCGGCGGGCGGCTAGATTCGCCCATCTGTTAGACGGGGGATCTTGCGAAATGACCACAGCGACTTCCGTGCCTGCCAGCGGACTCGGCCGGCTTTCAGCTCCGCCTTTTGTCGGCATCCTCGCCTTCATCGCGGTCCTGGGCATCGTGCCGCTGATGCACAGCGTGCTGGGAATCGTCATGGATGTGTTCCCGGATCATTACGATACGCCAGTCAGTATCGGCTTCGGCGTGATCGCCGTGGCCATGCTGGTCTACGGTTCGCTCAGCAAGAGCGAAGCGGTCGGCACCTGGTTCGGGTTCATCGCCGCGCACCTCGTCTGGACTGGCTGGATCGAGCTGTCCTTCCGCTTCAATCCCGAGTTCATGGGCATGGGACCGCTGATGGTGAACGGCGAGCACGTCCTGTCGGCGAGCCTGTTGTTCGTCGAGGCGACTGCGGGCCTGCTGATGGCTACCCTGCCGTTCTTCGTGTTCAACCGCGACACGCGCTGCAATGCCTTCATGTGGATCCAGCGCATGTGCCGCTACAACGCGGGCAAGCCGATCTCGGCGTCCGAGCGCAATTTCGCGCGCATCACGTTCCTCGAGGTGCTGTACGTGATCTGGTTCTGCTACGCGGTGTCGCTGTTCCTGGTCGATTCGCGTTTCTTCGGCCTGCATCATCCGGTCACCTACGTTGCAACCTTCCTGCTCACGATCTGGACGTTCTACCTGCTGATGCGCCTCGGCCGCTTCACGCGCGTCCTCGCGGCGGTCCGCTATGCGGTGCCAACCGCGGGCGTCATGTGGGTGTCCGTCGAGATCACGCAGGAGTGGGGCCTGTTCACCGAGTTCTGGACGCAGCCGCAGGACTACCTGCTCGAAATGGGCATCCTGATCGGGGCCTTCCTCGTGGCACTTGTTCTCGCGGTGATCATGCCGCGCCGTCGGGCGACCGGCAGGAGTTGATATTCATCAAGGCCCGCGCGCGCCACAACGGATTGTTGTGGCGCGCGCGGGCGGGTTGTTGGACAGGGTTTCTCTGGCGTCGATAGGCTGCGGCGCATTTATCCCGCGCCGCGTTGCGCCTTCAGAGGAACTCCATGAAGCCCAGCATCCGACCCTTCGCGCCCTGTTTCCTGTTGCTCGCGGCTACGTCCTTGCCGGCGCAGGACATCGTGGACGAGCCGGCGGCCCTCGACGAAATCGTCGTGACCGCGCGCCGCGCCGAAGAGAACCTGCAGAAAGTGCCCCTGTCGATCACCGCGATTGGCGCGGCCGAGATCCAGGCGATGGGCATCGCCCGCGTCGAGGACGTCGCCGCGATGACGCCGGGCTTTTCGTTCCGCAACGGCTTCGGGCGGGTCCTCGAGCGTCCCGTGATCCGCGGCATGGCCAATATCCTCGGTTCGGCGAATGCTGCCTTCTTCATCGACGGCGTGTTCGTCAACGGGCCGATCACCGGCTACAACATGGACAACCTCGAGCGTATCGAGGTGATCCGCGGCCCGCAGTCGGCACTGTTCGGCCGCAGCACCTTCGCGGGGGCCATCAACTACGTGACGCGGCGGCCCACCGATCATTTCGAGGCGAGCGCCAAGGCCTCGGCGGGCGAGTTCAACTACCAGGACATGAGTGCCTGGGCGAGCGGCCCGATCGTCGAGGGCAAGCTGCGCTTCCAGGTGAACGGCCGCTACTACAACAAGGACGGCCAGTACACCAATATCGTCTCGGGCGTGAAGGACGTGGGCGGCACGCGTTCGAAGTCCTTCGGCGGCGCGCTGGAATGGACGCCGACGGACTGGTTCGACGCCACGCTGCGCCTGAACTACACGGTCGACGACGATGAACTGCCAGCCCTGTTCCGCCTCGGTGGCCCGAACAGCGGATACACGGCGGCCGAAGTGCGCAACTGCTACCAGGCGCAGGCGGGCACGCGCCGGCGCGGCTATTACTGCGGCGTGGCGCCGACGCCCGATTTCCTGTCGGTGAATTCCACGAGCTACACGGCCGCGGGCCTCGACCAGGGGCGACAGGCGAACCTGTTCCGCTCGAGCCTCGTGATGAACGCGACCTGGCGCGACTACACGTTCACGTCGACCACGAGCCTCGATCGCCTCAGCAGTTTCGGGGCCCTCGACCAGGACTACAGCTCGCTGCGCGGCTTCGGCGGGGCGTTCGAGTCCATCAACTTCTCCGGCACGGACTACTGGAGCCAGGAACTGCGTGTCGCCTCGCCGCGCAACGACCGGCTGCGCTGGCAGGCGGGCCTCTACACCTATGAGGAAAACCCGGATACGAGCGCGCTTGCGGGCAACCTCGTGGCGAACCCGATGGCTGGTCTGCCGGACCTGCCGCCGGTCATCACGCCGCAAACGGTCGATTCGGGCACGAAGAACGAGGCCGTCTTCGCGATGGTCGAGTTCGACCTGCTCGACAACCTGACCCTGACGGCCGAAGGCCGCTACGCCGAGGACACGATCCACACGGGTGGGCGTTCGGTCTTCTCGAAGGTGAGCAACACGGGCTTCGTGCCTGGCAGCTTCTCGGCGGGGTGCTCGGTCGTGAATGCGCCGATCGCAGGCAACCCGAATCGCCAGGTGCTGACCTGCGCGAACCCGTACGTGAACGACGCGTCCTTCAAGAACTTCCTGCCGCGCTTCACGGCCACCTGGCTCGCCTCGGACACGATGACGTACTACGCGCAGTTCGCGAAGGGCAACAAGCCGGGCGGCTTCAACGCCGACTCGGAAAATGCACGCACGCAGCCCGCCGACCGCGCGACGCTCGCGGCGCTGGGCCTGCAGACTTTCGACGAGGAGGAGGCGGACAGCTATGAAATCGGCTTCAAGAGCCGGCTGTTCGATCGCCGCGTGCAATTCAACACCGCGCTCTATTTCATCGACTGGACCAACCAGCAGTTGACGCAGACCGGGCCGGTGCTCGAGGAAGGCCGGCCGGTCGGCGCGCCGGCGCAGCCGCAGTTCGTGACTTCCTATACCTCGAACCTCGGCAAGTCGGAGATCCGTGGCGTCGAGATGGAGATGCTCGCGGCGCTCGGGTCGCACTGGACGCTGCGCATGACCTATGCGCTGCAGGATACCGAGATCAAGGAGTACTTCAGCTCGGATCATGCCGACCTCATCTACGGCGGCCCGTACGCCGGCTGCGTGGTGGGCTCGCAGTGTTATGCCGACTATCTCGCTGCGGGCGACCTGAGCGGCAACGTGCTGCCGCGCGTGCCGAAGCACCTCGCCTCGGCCTCGCTCGCGGCGAAGTATCCGCTCGGTGGCTGGGGTACACTCAACTGGCGCGCGGACTACAGCTACGAAGCGAGCCGCTATGCACAGGTGCACAACCTCGCCGAGACCGGCGATTCGCACGTCGTGAACATGCGCCTCGGCTTCGAGCGCGACGCATGGTCCGCAACGCTGTGGGTGAACAACCTGACCGACGACGACACGGCGATCGATATCATGCGCACGGTCGACCCGGCGGCGTTCGTCGTGGTGCCGGTGCAGCCGCCGCTGCCGGGCACGGTGACCGCCACCAACGCGCGGGACTTCGCCGTGACGTTGCCCGACCGGCGCATGTTCGGTTTGACGTTGAGCTACAGTTTCCGCTGATCGGGTAAGGAACAGGCCATGACGATTTCGCGCCGTGATTTCATGATTGCATCCACTTCGATGCTGGCGGCCGCAGGCGCATCGCGCGTGGCGTACGCCGCGGGCGCGGGCCAGCCCGACGTGATCGTGATCGGCGCGGGATTGTCGGGCCTCGGCACTGCGCTCGCGCTCGAGGAGGCCGGGCTGCGGGTGCTGGTGCTCGAAGGCCGCGGGCGCGTCGGCGGGCGTCTCTACACGCTCGACGACGTGCCGGGGCATCCCGAGGCGGGCGGCAATTCGGTGGCATCGGCGTATGGCCGGGTGATCGCCGCGGGCAAGAAGCATGGCGTCGAACTCGCCAATATCTTCGCGCGCGCGTTCGGGCATGGGCCGCAGGAGCTGTTCATCGACGGCAGCCACGTGCCGCTCGCCGATTGGGCCCGCCACCCGCGCAACCCGTTCCCGGACGCCCTGAAGGCGCTGCCGCCGTGGGGCTTCGCCGATGCCATGCTCAGGCAGCACCTGCCGTTCAAGGACCTCGGCCGCTGGTTCGACCCCGAGTTCGCACAATACGACATTTCCGTTTACGACTTCCTCGCATCGCACGGTGCCAGCGACGCGGCGATCCAGCTCGCCTACGACACCAACATCTCCTATGGCACGACGGCGCACGACGTGTCGCTGCTGATGCAGGCGGGCGTTGCGCACTGGCAGGTCGTCAACCGGGGCGCGGGCGGCCCGCCGTTCATCGGTGCGTTCAAGGGCGGCAACCAGCGGTTGCCGGAAGCCATGGCGCGCGCCCTCAAGGGCGACCTGCGCAAGGGCCAGCGGGTCGTTGCGATCGCGACCCGGCCCGACGGCGCAGAGGTGACCTGCGAAGACGGTACGCGGCTGCGGGCGAAGGCCGTCGTGTGCTCGATGCCGCTCTCGACGCTGCGCCATGTGGCGATCGATCCGTTGCCGCCGGCCGTGCAGAACGCGGCGATCCGGACGATCGACTATGTGCCGATCACCCAGGTGCACATCGTGCCGAAGAAGAAGTTCTGGGAAAGCGATGGCCTCAATCCGACGATGTGGACGGACGGCATCGCGGGCACGGTGTACGCGCAGCGCTTCGGGCCGAACCCCGATGAAGTCATGAGCCTGACGGCCTGGGCGCGTGGCCTCGATGCGCAGTATCTCGACCTGCTCGGTCCCGAGGCCGCCGGTCGGGCGGTCGTGGCGGAACTCGAACGCCTGCGCCCCGCGGCGAAGGGCGCGCTCAGTGTGGCGAAAGTTCGCTCCTGGGCGACCGATCCTTTCGCCGCCGGCGTGTGGTCGACGTTCGGGCCGGGCCAGGTGACGGCGTTCGCGGGCGCACTTGCAAAGCCGCACGAGCGGCTCTTCTTCTGCGGCGAGCACACGGCGCTTGCGAGCCGTGGCATGGAAGGCGCGCTCGAATCGGGCGAGCGGGCCGCGGTCGAGGTGCAGCTCGCGCTCGGTTGACGCCCTTCGCACGGCCAGTGCTAAGCTGGCCCCACAACGGACGTAGGGGGTGCGCATGGATACGCGCGGGCAGCTCTATTGGCGTCTCGTCTGGCCCCGCAACACCCGGATCTTCGCGGTCGTCGGTGCCGCGATGGGCCTGTTGCCGGATATCGTCAGCTACCTCGTCGAACGGGTCACCCCATTCTGGCCCCTGATCGGCTTCGCGATGCTGGCTGTCCTGTTCGGGCTGCTCTGTTTCGGCAGGGGCGCGAAGGTTCCCCTGCCCACCGAGGCAGCCGTCGTCGACGAAGTGGCCGCCTGCGTTCCGTGCGACGTGTTCCGTTTCGGCGCCAGCAGCGCACTGGCGTTCGCCGTCGTCCTGGTGGCCGGCCAGGGCTCGACGGCCACTGAAAAAGTGGGCGTGCGGCTCGGCCTGATCGAACAGAAGCTGGGTGTCATTGCCGATCAGGTCGACACGATGTCGGGGCAGGTCGAGGAGTTCGTGCAGATTGCGCAGCCGCAGGCGATCGTGAAGCAACCGCGCAATGCAGCCGAGCACTTCAGCAACGCCTGGGTGCACCTCAACATCCGGCGCGACCAGGCGGCAGCCTGGAATTCCCTGCAGGCCATGTACGCAGGGGACGCGCCGCGCAAGATCGATGCGGCGGATCTCTATTTCAGCGTGGGCAAGAACTTCGTGGCCCGCACCGCGCTGGTCGAACAGATGCGCCGGCTCGCTGCGGAGCGTGGCGATGCGACCTTGCTCGTCATCGCCGGACGCCATGCGATGGAGGCTGCACAGGCCGACGGGCTCTATGAGGCCGCGCGCCAGCTGGACCCGGGCTTGCCGTTCGCGTACTGGGACATGCAGCGGCCGGACCTCGAGCCTGCACGCATGGTGGTCGGCGAGGGCGCGCGCCAGGCACAGGCGGCGCCCCTGCGCCGCAAGCTGGAAGCGATCGAGCGGTTTCGCGGCCTCGCCGCCCGCCGCCCGATGAGCGCCTATTTCTTCCTGCCGCAGTATCAGCCGGATTACGAGCAGGTCGCGATGCAGATGGCAACGACCTACCGCTCGTCGCTTTCGATGCTGGAGGCCGACTATTCGAAGATCATCAGGGAAGAAATGGCGCGGCGGCAAGGGAACGCCAGGTAGCTCAATCTCCTTGCACCAGCGCGCGGACCTGGTCGTCCTTGCCCGTGAGTTGCCAGCGGACCAGCGAAACGGGAATGAGGCCCGCCTGGTTCACTTCGTCGAACCAGCCTGAGGTGGTGAACGCGTCGCCGAGCTGCTTCGAGCGTTCCTGGAGCAGTTGTTCGAGCAGGAACTTGCCGGTGAGGTAGCTCGTGCCGTACCCGGGCTGGCGCAGGTAGAGGCCCTGCTCGAAACCGAGGAGGTCGAGGTCCTCGCGCATCCAGCCGCGCGGCGTCCAGGCGACGTGGAAGTCAGCGGCTTCCTTCATCGTGAAGATGTTCGCATGCGCGTAGAGCGAGCCGAGGCCGCGGGCAGCGCGCTGTGCGAGCAGGATCCAGACGACCTCGCGCGCGCGCGGGTTGTCGTCGTAGAGGCCCGCGTGCAGCATGAATTCCTCCATCGCGGTCGCCATGCCTTCGGCGCGGCTGTCCCAGATGTTGTAGAGGAGTGCGCCGCGACGCACCGGGCTCGGATGCGGCGACTCGCGCATCTGTGCGAGGTCCCACCAGTGGTAGAAATGGGTGTAGAGCGTCATCGGCTCGCGATGGGTCGCCATCGCGAAGAAGTTGCGCGTCGCTTCCGGCGAGAACTCGCCGATCTGGGCGCGGATCGCCGGGTCCATGTACTCGCGGATCGGCAGGATCGCGTGCGCGCGCAGGAACGCCATGTAACGGGTTGCCGCCGCCTCGCCGCGCTCGCGGAACTCGGCCGGGTTCGCCGTGACGTGCAGCGGCGGCAGGCCACGGTTGCGGCTTTCCTCGAAGCGCAGTGCGGCGTGGGCGCGGGCGAGTTCACGCTTCAGCAGCGCGACTTCGTCGTCCCAGGTGAGCGGCACGAGGTGCACGTGCCGCAGGCTCCAGTTGTAGTTTTCCTTGCCGATGCCGGAGGGACCCGTTTTCGACGGCGCCTCGCGTTCCAGCCACGCGATGAAATCAGCCGTGGCGCGCTGCGCGTCGCGCAAGGCTTCACGCAGGGCAGTGCCATTTGATTGCGTGCGGCCTGCCAAAGCATCGAGCGCCGAAACCTGTCCCTTGAGCGTGCGGATGCCGACGGTCCACAGGTCGCGCGCATTGCCGGTCAGGTTGCCCTTTGCCTGCGCAAGGAGCGGTGCGACCGTGCGCAGCTCCGCGGCGAGCTTCGCCTCGGCCGCGGGCGACAGCGGAAAATCGTAGGTCCACAGTTCGATCGCGGCGTGGTTCGTCGGGCCCTCGTGGGCGGGCGTATCGCTCTGTTCGGTCCAGGCGGAAAGATAAAACGCCGGGTCCCGCTCCCAGGGCTTGAGCACGCGCACGTAGAAATCGAAGCCGTTCATCTCCGCGCGCAACAGTTCGTAGTCGACCTGTTGTGCGACAGGCCAGCCCTTGGTGTCGAGGGCGGCGAGGCGGCTACGCCAGGCGTCGAGTTCGCCGTACCGGCGGGCAAAGGTCGCGGCGGTGTAGTCCGGTACGCCGTCGCGCACGGGCGGCCTTTCGAAGTTCCGCCAGTCCGCGAACAGTTGCGCGAGATCGGGTGACGTGCCGCCGGCCGCGGCACCGAGCAACAGGGCCATGGCGCCTGCCTCGAGTAACATGGGCACGATGATGCGCCTGCGCCGCCTCGCCTGACAATCGCGGCGCCGGTGCGTCTATCCGTACGAAAGGCAGCGATCGCGACGGAGGGGCGCCATGCGGGACACGGCTTGCAGGCTTTCGGTGCTGGCGGCCTGGGTCGCGGTGGCGAGCAGCGCCGTGGCCAGCGCAGTGGAAGTTCATGACCTGCAAGGCCAGGACGCCGTTTTCGGGCGTTATGCACCCGCCGGCGATTGCCGGCGTGGGCCGCAGGTCGTGGTGGGCGCGAAAGGGTTCGTATTCGAATGGGACGGCCGCAAGCGCAGCCCCGCCACGTTCGAATTCGCCGTCAGCTACGGCCCACACGACTATGCGGGCATCAGCCTCTGGTTTTTCCCCATCAACGCGAACGAAGTGAAGGGCTCGCCGTACCGGCGATGCACGTAGCAGCGCCGCGCTACACTGTGCCCCTGTCCCCGGGGGGTTGCATGAACAAGCTGTCCCGTCTCCGCCCTGCGCGTCTCGCGCTCGTGTTCGTCGTCGGCCTGCTGGCCGGTTGCCAGGTGGCGGCGCCGAAGCGCGTCGACCTGCTGATCCAGAACGCCGTGGTCTACGACGGTCGCGGCGGCGCGCCCTACCGGGGCGAGATTGCCGTCGATGCCGGCCGGATCGTGGCAGCCGCGCCCACCGTGGGCGCGGTCAGCGCCACGCGCACGGTCGATGCACGGGGCCTCGCGGTCGCACCGGGGTTCATCAATGTACTCTCGTGGGCCGCGGATTCGCTGATCTACGACGGTCGCGGCCTGAGCGACATTAAGCAGGGGGTCACGCTCGAGATCTTTGGCGAAGGCGACTCATATGGACCGCTGACGCCGACGAGCCGCGCGGAGATGCTGAAAACGCAGGGCGACATCCGCTTCGACATGCCCTGGACCTCCCTCGGCGAGTTCCTGGACTACCTCGCGAAGAAGGGCGTGTCGCCGAACATCGCGTCGTTCGTGGGCGCAGCGACGGTGCGCACGCACGAACTGGGCTACGCCAATCGTGCCCCCACGGCCGCGGAACTCGCGCGGATGCAGGAACTCGTGCGTGCAGCCATGCGGGAAGGGGCGCTTGGCGTCGGCAGCGCCCTGATCTACGCGCCGGGCACTTACGCACGCACCGACGAGCTGACCGCGCTCGCCCGCGCCGCCGGCGAGTCGGGTGGCGGCTACATCTCGCACATGCGCAGCGAGGGCGATCGCCTGCCGGAGGCGCTCGACGAGCTGATCGGCATTGCGCGCGATGCGGGCGTGCACGCCGAGGCCCATCACCTGAAAGCGGCGGGCGAACCGAACTGGCCGAAGATGCGCACGGCGATCGATCGCATCGAGGCCGCGCGTGCCGCGGGGCTCGGGATCACCGCCAACATGTATACCTATACGGCCGGCGCCACGGGACTCGATGCGGCCATGCCGCCCTGGGTGCAGGAGGGTGGCATCGATGCCTGGGTGGAGCGCCTGCGGGATCCCGCCATCGCGCGGCGCGTGATCGCGGAGATGCGCGGGCCGGGCAAAGACTGGGAGAACCTCTACTACGCGGCGGGCTCGGCGGAGCGCCTGCTGCTGATCGGATTCAAGAGCGAGGCGCTGAAGCCGCTCACGGGCAAGACGCTCGCGCAGGTCGCGCAGATGCGCGGCGTGTCGCCGGAGGAGGCCGCGATCGCGCTCGTGATCGAGGATCACACGCGCGTGTCGACGGCGTACTTCCTGATGTCGGAAGAGAACGTCAGGCTCGGGCTCTCGCAGCCCTGGGTCAGCATCGACTCGGACGAAGGTGCGCTCGCACCCGAAGGCGCCTTCCTCGCGAGCAACAACCATCCGCGCGCGTACGGCAGTTTTGCGCGTTTCCTCGGCAAGTACGTGCGCGACGAAAAGGTGGCGACGTTGCAGGATGCGATCCGGCGCCTGACGCGCCTGCCGGCAGAGAACTGGAAACTGCGCGATCGCGGCTGCTTCGACGCGGGCTGCCATGCCGACAT
This sequence comes from Steroidobacteraceae bacterium, assembly GCA_050185195.1. Classification (GTDB taxonomy): domain Bacteria; phylum Pseudomonadota; class Gammaproteobacteria; order Steroidobacterales; family Steroidobacteraceae; genus CADEFQ01. The sequence goes on from JBFWZQ010000004.1 coordinate 60,268, forward strand.
CGTGATTTTCGATCCGGCGACGATCGCCGATCACGCCACCTTCACCGAGCCGCGGAAGTTCGCCACCGGCGTCGTCGACGTGTTCGTCAACGGCGTGCAGGTGTTGGCGAACGGCGAGCACACCGGCGCGACGCCCGGCCAGGTGGTCCGCGGACCCGGCTGGACGGGGTGGTGAGTGCCGGCTCCGGCCTAGGGCCGGCGGCCGCGCGCGATGAACGGCCCGTTGCGTAGGCCGCGCGCGAACTTGCCGTAGGAGAACGGTGCGCCCTCGGGCGTCGTGACGCTGCCGCCCGCGGCTTGCAGCACCGCGTGGCCTGCGGCCACGTCCCATTCCATCGTCGCGCCGAAGCGCGGGTACAGGTCGGCCCGGCCCGCTGCGATCCGGCAGAACTTGAGGGAGGAGCCGATCGATTCGTGGCGCACGCCTTCGACGCCCGCCAGGAAGCGTTCGGTGTCCGGATCGCGATGCGAGCGGCTCACGAGCGCAACGGCGCCGCTGGCCGGCGCGGCGCGCGCCTCGATGGGCTGCGCGATGGCCGCGTCGAATGCCGCATCGGGGTCCTGGGCCAGCGCATATGCGTGGGTTCCCGCGAAGTACATCTCGCCCACGGCCGGCGCGTAGACGCAGCCGGCCGTGGGCCGGCCCGCTTCGATCAGCGCGATGTTGACCGTGAATTCGCCGTTGCGCTTGAGAAACTCGCGCGTGCCGTCGAGCGGATCGACGAGCAGGAAAGTCGCGTTTGCGGGCAGCGCGGTGCCCGCTGCATCGAACGACTCCTCCGAAACGACAGGCACGCCCGGCAGGAGCCGGGCGAGCGCCGGCAGGATCAGCGCTTCGGCGCGCTGGTCCGCCAGCGTGACCGGCGTGTCGTCCGCCTTCATCCGCGCAACGAAATCGCTGCGATAGACCTCCATCACGACGGTGCCCGCGCGCCAGGCGATGGCGGCGAGGCCCGCGCTCGTTCGATCGGGCGCCGTCTTGTAGAATGGCGTGGTCATGTCAAGAGCTATCCTGCGAATTTCCATCGTGGTCGCCGTGCTGGCGGCTACGGCGTCGAGGGCCACCGAGTACGAATTGCCGGCCGAAGGCACGGCGCTCTTCGGCAACGTGGAGCATACCGTGACGACGTATGAGGATACGTTGATCGACCTCGGGCGCCGGTACAGCCTCGGTTACGAGGAGATCCGCCGCGTCAACCCGGGGGTCGACCCCTGGCTGCCGGGCGAGGGTACGGCGGTGCTGTTGCCGGGCCAGCGGATCCTGCCGGCAGGCCCGCGCGACGGCATCGTCGTGAACTTGCCGGAGCACCGCCTCTACTACTACCCGAAGCCGAAGAAGGGCGAGAAGCCGGTCGTCTACACCTATCCGGTGAGCATCGGGAAAATGGACTGGAAGACGCCGCTCGGCAAGACGCGCATCACCCAGAAAGAGAAGAACCCCAACTGGTATCCGCCGGCCTCGGTGCGCAAGGAGCACGCGGAGCGTGGCGATCCGCTGCCGGCCGTCGTACGGCCGGGTCCCGACAATCCGCTCGGTGCCTACAAGATGCGCCTCGCGTTCGGTGACGGCAGCTATCTCATCCACGGCACGAACAATCCGGCGGCCGTCGGCATGGCCATCACCCACGGCTGCATCCGCATGTATCCCGAGGACGTCGAGCAACTGTTCGGGATGGTGCCCGTCGGCACGAACGTCTATCTGGTCAACGAGCCCGTGAAAGTCGCGATCGTCGACGGCGAGGTCTACATGGAAGCACACCCTCCGGTCGACGATGAAGGGCAGGTCGCGCCGATCAATGTCGACGAGTTTGCCGCACGGCTCGACAAGGCGCTCGGCCCGACTCGTACGGCGGTGCACTGGGACTACGCGCTCGACATGCTGAAGAACGGGACCGGTATGCCGGTGCTGATCGGCATCCAGGCGGACGACACGCCGGACGCCGATGCAGCTCCGGTGGTCGCCAGCGACGCAGCGGCCCAGCCAGGCACCTGAAGCGCCCTTGCGCCCCGGCGTCGCACTGCTCGGCCCCGCGGCGTTCCTGGCCACGCTCGTCGTGCCGGCGCCGGCCGGTTTTTCCAGTCTCGCCTGGCCGACGCTCGGACTGGCGGCCTGGATGGCAGTCTGGTGGGCAACCGAAGCGGTGCCACTGGCCGCCACGGCGCTCCTGCCGCTGCTCGTGGTGCCGCTGATCGGCTTCCCGGATCCGGCGCGGGTACTTTCCGAGTACGCGAATTCGACGATCTTCCTGATCCTTGGCGGCTTCCTCATCGGCCTTGCGATGGAGCGGTGGCAGCTCCACAAGCGCATTGCGTACGTGATCATTGCCGCGGTCGGCAGCCATCCGCGCCGGCTGGTGCTCGGTGTCATGATCGCGACTGCGTTCGTGAGCATGTGGGTCTCGAACACGTCCACCACGCTGATGATGCTGCCGGTGGCCAGTTCCATCGTCGCGCTCGTCGCCACGGGCGGGCGCGAGGATCGCGCGGCCAATTTCGCGACCGCGACCCTGCTCGGCGTAGCCTACGCCGCCACCATCGGCGGCCTCGGCACGCTGATCGGTTCGCCGACGAATGCCCTCGTGCAGGGCTTCATGGCAAAGAATTTCGGCTATGACCTGGGCTTTGCAAACTGGCTGGCTTTCGGCATTCCCACCGTGCTGGTCCTGTTGCCGCTGACCTGGTGGATACTCACGCGGATCGCTCTGCCGTTCGACCTGCCGGACAACGCGCTGCCCCGCGACGCGATGCGCGCGGCCCTGCAGGCACTCGGGCCGATGTCGGCGGCCGAACGACGCGTCGCCGCCGTCGCCATCGCCACCGCGACACTGTGGATCGCAAGGCCCTGGCTCGGGCATTGGCCGGGACTCGGGGGGCTCACCGATACCGTCATCTCGATCGGCGCGGGCCTTGCGCTCTTCCTGGTCCCGGCTGGCGCCGGGCGTGGTGCTGCGCTGCTCGACGCCGAGGCGCTGCGGCGCGTGCCGTGGGACGTGCTGATCCTGTTTGGCGGCGGCCTCGCGCTCGCGGCCGCGATCCAGTCGAGCACGCTGGCCGAGACGTTCGGCGTTGCATTGCGGGGCATCTCCGGCTGGCCCCCGCTCGTGTTGACGGTCGCGATCGTCCTGCTTCTCGTTTTCTGGACCGAGTTCAACAGCAATACCGCCACCGCGGCGACTTTCATGCCGGTGCTGGCGGCCATGGCCAACGGCCATCCGGACAACATCCTGCTGCTGATCGCGCCTGCGGCGATGGCCGCATCGGCGGGTTTCATGCTGCCGGTCGGAACGCCACCGAATGCCATCGTGTTCGGCACCGGGCGCATCTCCATGCAGCAGATGCTGCGCACGGGATTCCTGGTCGATCTCGCGGCCGTGGTGGTGATCACGGTCGTCACGGCGGTCGTGCTGTGAGCGAAGCGCCGGACCTTCGGGCGTTGCGCGACGCCTTCGGGCTCTTCGCGACCGGCGTGACGATCGTCACCGGTCGCAAGGCGAACGGGGAACCCGTGGGCGTCACGGCGAACTCGTTCACTTCGGTCTCGCTCGCGCCGCCACTCGTCCTGTGGTGCCTGCAACGCGAGAGCACTAGCCTCGACGCCTTCGCGATCGGCAGGCCCTTCGCGGTGCACGTGCTGCAGCTTGCCCAGGAGGCCGAGGCGATGCGTTTCGCGCGGCGTGCCGCCGTGAAGTTCGCGGACAGTGGCAGCGTGAAGGAGGGGCCGCCTGAAATTGCCGGCGCGCTGTGCCGCTTCGATTGCGAGGTGGTTGCGCAGCATGACGGCGGCGATCACGCGATCATCGTGGGAGAAGTGGCGGGTGTCGCGACGGCAACCGGCGAACCACTCGTCTTCCAGGGCGGCCTGTTCGGGCGCTTTTCCCCGTTGCCTCGTGCCCGTCACGTCGAGGCGTGGGAAACCTTCACGGGTGACTGGTTCTAGGGATTGCGCGCCAGGGGCGTTGGCGACAACCTGGCCAGCAGGCCCACGACTTTCGCGTGGACGGCCTGCGCGCGCGGCTCGACGGCGGGAAACTCGTCTCCCGTTTCATCCACGACCTGCGCGAGGCCCTGCAACGTCGATCGTGCGCGCGCGCGTGGCGGGCCTTCGGGTTGGCGCGCGGCGCTCGCATACATGGCCTGCGCGTAACTCGAGATCGATTCGACGATCACGTCGGGCCGGCCTGCGGCGATCGCGGCTCGCGCCCGCAAGCCGAGCAGCGCGGAGGTCGGCTGCACGACCAGCGCGCGATCGACGAGCGCCAGCGCCTCGTCGCCATACGCGCGCCGCGCGGCGGGCGTTGCTACCCGTGTGCGCCAGTCGATCCGCACCTGCAGTGCATCGATTGCCCACGGTCGCTCCCACGGGATCGCGGCCAGCGCAGCATCGAGGCGCAACAGCTCGCTCCATTCCTCGCGGGCCGCATGCGTGAGCGCCTCGAGCACGAGCCCGGGCTCGCCCGCGAGCCCCTGCGCCACTTCGGCGACGGACGCGGGCGCTGCACCGCGAGCCAGGGCCCCGAGCTGCGGTCGCACGCTTTCAAAGCGCAATTCGGGATCGCCGGGAAAGCGTTCGAGTGCTTCATGGAAGAGACGGGCCCCGGCGGTGGGTTGCCCCGCGACGATCACCGACAGCGCGCGCACATACGCACCCTGGGGCGTATCGCCGAGGATTGCGCCGAGGCGCTGCAGGCGGTCGCGTTCGCTGGCGTCGATGCCCACGTAGGTCGAGGCACGGCGCGCGATATAGCTCATGGATAGGAGCGGCGCGAGCTCGCGGTGCACGGCGCTGTCGGCGCGCTGCAGGGGGTCATAGGGGGCGAGCACGCGCCCGGCGGCGTCGGCATCCAGGCCGCGGCCGAGTTCGTACACGCTCGAGGTCGCCATGCGATTGCGATCGTCGGTGATGAGCGGCGCGCCCGCCGCGAGGCGGCGCGCGCCCTCGGCGTCGGCTGCGAGCGCGGCGACCAGGTCTTCGGCGCAGTTGATGCCGAAGCGGGCGTAGTGCAACGGCGCCCGATCGAGCGGTTGGCCCGTGCGCGCGATGGCGGATTCGGGATCGAGAGGCGCATCGGAGGCGAGGAATACGAGTGTATTGGGATCGGGCCGATAGATGCGGGCCTCCGCGAACACGTCGAGCAGGGTGGCCGTGAGCGAGCGCAGCAGGTCCTCGTCGAGGAAGCGCACGTTCATCCACTGGACGAAGACACCGCCCGGCGTGAGGTGCTCCTTCGCGAGGCGCATGAAGCCCTGCGTGTAGAGGTGCGAGGCGCCGGCGGTCCACGGGTGCGATGGCTGCGATACGATCGCGTCGTAGCGACGGTCGGTCAGTCCGAGCGAGCCGCGCGCATCGTTGGTGACGAGGTTGACGCGCGGATCGAGCAGCGGGTCGCGGCGGCGCAGCGAGCGCGTCGCGCGGTTCGCGTCGAGCACGACGGGTTCGAGTTCGATCACGTCGATCTGCTGCACCGAGGGCGGGACGCCCTCGACGACCACGCCACCCCCGTAGCCGACGATCAGCATCCGCTCCGCGCGAGGCCGCGCGAGTACCGCGAGCGACGACAACCAGAACTCGCCGCTGAAGCGCGGCGCTACGCCCGGGGTGTCCATCATGGCTTCGGGCAGGCCGTTGGTGCGCAGCACGAGGCCGCCGTCCTGGCCGAGAACGACGACGTCGGCGCTGCGACCGACGTCGTAAAAAAGGAGCGTGCCTTCCGCCGGCACGTCGATCGGCGAGGCGAGCAGCAGCTTCACCGGCGCGGCGGGCAGGAAGGCGACACCGGCGAGCAAAGCCGCGGCGGTGGCCGCGACCGGCAGCCAGCGACGGTCCCGGGACAGCATCCAGGCCGCGGCGGCGGCGAGTACGACGCTCGCGATGACCGCTGCCCGGATCGCGCCTTCATAACGCAGCGCCGGGATGACCAGGAAGCCCGCCGACACCGAACCGAGGATGGCACCCACGGTGTTCCAGGCGTACACGCGCGCACTGGCGCCCGCGGCGTCGCCGGGACCGTGCGCGAGGATCCGCACCGCGAGCGGGTACGTGGCACCGACCAGCAAGGTGAGCGGCAGGAGCAGGGCAAAACCGTAGAGGGCGCTGCCCGCGACGCTCGCGTGGGTGGGGACGAAGCGGCTGAGCGTCATGAACGCGCCGCCGGCCGCAACCGCAATGCCGGCCTGGCAGCCGACGAACAGGGGGATGGCACGCCTGCGCGTGGTTGCAAGCCATGCGCCGCCGCCACCGCCGAGCGCAATGCCGGTGAGGAAACTGGCGACCATCACGCCGAAGGCGTGGATGCTGCTGCCGACGACATGGCTCAACATCCGCGTCCAGAGTACTTCGTGGAAAAACGTCACCGCGCCCGACGCCAGCATCAGAGGCAGGATCCAGCGCACGCTGCCGTCGACCTCCCGCTCGCGCGGGACGATGGCGGGTACTGCACTGGCGTTCGCCCGGCGCGATATCGAGGCCGCGACGAGGAAGACGAGGAGGTTGATCGCCGCCGCCGACCACACGGTCGCGCGCAGGCCGAACGCGGGCAGCATCCAGTAGGCGGCGAGCAGCACGCCGGCCACGGCGCCTGCGGTATTCGCGGCGTACAGCAGCCCGATGCGCCGGCCGACCTGTGCATCCTCCTGCACCGCGTGGCGCGCGAGCAAAGGCAGGGTGGCGCCCATCAGGGTTGCCGGTACCGCGAGCACGACGAAGGCGCTGGCGAGGAAATAGAGCGAAAGGCCGCCGTGTTCGCTCGAGGGCGGCGCGGCCTGGCCGCCGAACAGCATCGCGAGCAGCGTGCGGCTCGCCAGCAGCAGGGCCGGCACCAGCAGGACGCTCGCGATGGCGATGCCGAGTTCGAGCAGCGCGTAAGTGAGGATGGGACGCGTCACGCGCGGCAGTAGCCGGTCGACCAGCCCGGCGCCGAGCGCGAGGCCGCCCATATACGCGGCGAGCACCGTCGCGACGGCGAGTTCCGAGGTGCCGAAGACGAGGGCGAACTCGCGCATCCAGGCCGTCTGGTAGACGAGGGCGGCGAGTCCGCTCAGCGCAAAGCAGGTCGCGAGCGCGATCAACGTGGCGGACCCGCCCGCTGCATCGGCCCGCTCATTGACAGCAATTGTCGTCCGCGACATGGTGCACGAGTCTAGCAGTCCACCGGACCTGAACATGCAGCCATCGGGCGTCGTCACCATCACGACCGACTTCGGCCACAAGGGGCCGTTCGTCGGCGTCATGAAGGGGCGCATCTACAGCCGCTTCCCCGCGGCCCGCATCGTCGACCTGACGCACGAAATCCTCGTGCACTGGCCGGCGGAAGCCGGGTTCTGGCTCGCGCGATCGTGGCAGTATTTCCCGCCGGGGACCGTGCACGTCGCGGTCGTCGATCCGGGTGTCGGCACGACGCGCGACATCATCGTGGTGAGTGTCGGTGGGCACGTGTTCCTCGCGCCGGACAACGGGCTGCTCGCGCCGGTGGTCGCCGCGAGCCGGGATGCGACGATCGTGCGCGTCGATGCCGGAGCGCTCGCACGCCTCGGAATCACGCGCCCGAGCGCGACTTTCCATGGCCGCGACATCTTCGCGCCGCTCGCGGCCGAACTGGCGGCGGGCCGTTGTCGGGCCGACGACCTCGGCACGGCCGTGGATGCGCTCGTGCCGTCCTGGGTCGAGGACGTGGCCGGCGACGACAGCGCCGTGCACGGCATCGTCATCACCCTCGATCACTTCGGCAACCTCATCACCAACATCGACGCGCCCTGGGTGATCCGGATGGGCTCCCCCCGGGTCTATGCGGCGAACCATTCCTGGCCCCTGCTGCGAACCTACGGCGACGTGAAGCCGGGGGAATACCTGGCCCTCGTCAACTCGTTCGGGGTCGTGGAAATCGCACGCGCCGAGCAGAGCGCCGCGGAGGGCCTCGGGCTGTCCCGGGGGGCCCCGGTCGTCGTGCGCGATACCGCTCGATTGCCCTGAAAATCAGGGGCTTGCAAGCGCGCGGGGATTCGTTATAGTTCGCGTCTCGCTGCGCACCCAATGTGCGCGCAACCCCTTGATTAACTTAAATTTTTGCAGGCAATCGTGGTTAGCGAACGCGATAACGAAAGCTTCGATCTCGACGACGAATTCCTGGGCGAAGCGCCCGCCGAGGATGGCAACGAGTACGACCGGATGCTCGACAAGGTCGACAAACGGGTGCGCGGCCAGCAGCCGGGCAAGCGCGGCAAGGCGGCCTGGAGTCGCCTCGAGGAAGTACTGGCCGATCGGCGCCTCGAGAAAGACCTGCGCGACATCTTCGAAGAAGACACCTGACCGCTCCGGTGGCGACTCGCTTGGGCGCTCCATGGGTGGTGCTGAAGTTCGGTGGCACGAGCGTGTCGACGGCCGCGAACTGGCAGCGCATCGCGCGCATCGCGCGTGAACGCAGCGCAGGCGGCACGCACGTCCTGATCGTGCACTCGGCGCTGAGCGGCATCACCGACCGCCTCGAACGACTGCTGGAGGGCGCCCTGCAAGGCGCCCATGCCGCGGTCCTGGACGACATCGAGCAGCGCCATCGTGCGCTCGCGGCGGACCTCGGTGTTTCGGCGGACGACACGGTCCTGCCACATTTCGACGACCTGCGCCAGCTCGCCGCCGGCATCGCGCTCGTCGGTGAAGTCAGCGCGCGCACCCGGGCGCGCGTCATGTCCACCGGCGAACTGATGGCGACCGCGCTCGGGGCCGCATACCTGCGCGCCCAGGGGCTCGACGTGCAATGGGCCGATGCGCGTCGCCTGCTGCGCGCCGAAGTGCGCAAGGGCGCTTCGGCCAAGGCAAGCGTGCTGTCGGCGACCTGCGTCTTCACGCCCGACGATGCGCTGGCGCAGGGACTTGCGGCGGCCTCGCGCATCGCGATCACGCAGGGCTTCATCGCGAGCGACGACGAAGGCCACACGGTGCTCCTCGGCCGCGGCGGTTCGGACACTTCTGCAGCCTATTTCGCCGCGAAGCTGCGTGCGCAGCGACTCGAGATCTGGACGGACGTGCCGGGCATGTTCAGCGCGAACCCGCGCACGACGCCCGCCGCGCGCCTGCTGAAGGCACTGCACTACGACGAGGCCCAGGAAATCGCGACGAGCGGCGCGAAGGTGCTGCATCCGCGCTGCATCCTGCCGGTGCGCCAGTACGGCATCCCGCTGTCGGTCCACGACACGCATCATCCGGAACTGGTCGGCACGGTCATCAGCGGGCAGGCCGCCGCCGAGGCCCAGGTGAAGGCCGTGTGCGTCAAGAAGGGCGTCACGCTGGTCTCGCTCGACAGCCCCGGGATGTGGCACCAGGTGGGGTTCCTCGCCGACGCCTTCCAGGTATTCAAGGCGCAGGGCCTCTCGGTCGACCTCGTCTCGACCTCGGAAACGAACGTCACGGTGTCACTCGACCCGGCGGCCAATACGCTCGACCCGGACATCCTCGCGGGGCTCGTCGATGCGCTCTCGAAACTCTGCCGGGTGCAGGTGATCGGGCCCTGCGCCTCGGTGAGCCTGGTCGGCCGCAACATCCGCGGCATCCTGCACCGGCTGGGCGATGCCTTCGACCTCTTCGAGGAACAGCGCATCTACCTCGTGAGCCAGGCGGCGAACGACCTCAATTTCACTTTTGTCGTGGACGAGAACCAGGCCGACCGGTTGGTGAACCAGATGCACGAGTTGCTGGTGCAGCCCGTGCATGGCGATCCGGTGCTCGGGCCGACCTGGGAACAACTGTTCGCGCGTGACACGGGCGACGGCACGACAGTGCCTGTCGCGTGGTGGCGGACCGGGCGCGCGGCGTTGCTCGATGCGCTCGGCCCGCGCGACGCCGCGTACGTGTATCACGTGGCGACCGTGGAGGCCGCGGCCCAATCGCTGGTCGCGCTGCGCCCGGTGTCGCGCGTCTGGTATGCAATGAAGGCCAACGCCCACCCCGAACTGCTGCGGCGGATCCACGCGAGCGGCATCGGGCTCGAGTGCGTGTCACGCGGCGAGATCGAGCACGCGCGGCGCCATGTGCCGGGCATCGATGCCACGCAGATCCTCTACACGCCGAACTTCGCCTCGCGCGCCGAATACGCCTGGGCGATCGGCGAGGGCGTGCGACTCACGATCGACAGCAGCTACCCGCTGCGCCATTGGGCAGGGCTGTTCCGCGGCCGCGACCTCTACCTGCGTGTCGACAGTGGCACCGGGCGTGGCCACCACCACCACGTGCGCACCGCGGGCGCGCACGCGAAGTTCGGGGTGCCCATCGAAGGACTCGACGAGCTGGCGGATCTCGCGCGCGCCGCCGGCGCGCGCATCGTCGGTCTGCATGCGCACCCCGGCAGCGGCATCTTCGATGTCGAGAGCTGGCGGCATACCGCGCTGCTGCTCGCCACGGAGGCGGCACGCTTCCCGGACGTGCGTTCCATCAATGTCGGCGGCGGGCTCGGGGTGCCCGATCGCGGCGATCGCCCGCCGCTCGATCTCGCGCGGCTCGAAGCGGTGCTGGCCGACGTGCAGCAGGCGCACCCGGCGCTCGAGATCTGGCTCGAGCCCGGCCGCTACCTGGTGGCGGCGGCGGGCGTGCTGCTGGCGCGCGTCACGCAGACCAAGCGCAAGGGCGACGTGCGTTATGTCGGCATCGCGACCGGCATGAACTCCCTGATCCGCCCGGCGCTCTATGGCGCGTACCACGAAATCGTGAATCTGACGCACCTCGACGTGCCCGCCACCGAGGTCGTCAACGTCGTCGGTCCCATCTGCGAAAGCGCGGACGTGCTCGGCCACGACCGCCTCCTGCCACCCACCGGCGAAGGGGACGTATTGCTGCTCGCGACGGCGGGTGCTTACGGTCGCGTGATGGGCTCGGCCTACAACCTGCGCGAGCCGGCGGAAGAACTATTGCTCTGAGGCTGGGTGCGCCGTAGCCGGCACGTGGCGTGCCGCGAGCTCATCGATCACCGCGGCCAACGGAATGTCGCGGCTTCTCAGCAGGACGAGCAGGTGGTACAGGAGGTCCGCCGCCTCGTGCGTGAGGTCAGCGGCAGATTGCGCGACACCCGCGAGCGCCACTTCCACGCCTTCCTCGCCGACTTTCTGCGCAATGCCGGCCGGGCCGCCAGCCAGCAGGCGTGCGGTGTAGCTTTCCGCCGGGCGCCCCGCATCTCGTTGCCCGATCAGCCGCTCGAGCGTGGCGAGGAAGGCGAGCGGTTCCGCGCCGGCGCGAAACGCCTCGCCGAAGCAGGTCCGGCAGCCCTTGTGGCAGGCAGGTCCCCGCGGCCGTGCGGTGACGAGCAGCGTGTCGCCGTCGCAATCGGGCGCGATGTCGACGAGATCGAGCGTGTGGCCCGATGTCTCACCCTTCTCCCACAGGCGCTTGCGGCTGCGGCTGTAGAACACCACGCGACCCCGGTCGAGGGTGGCGCCCAGCGAGGCGGAGTTCATGTAGGCGAGCATCAGGACGCTGCCGCTGTCCGCGTCCTGCACGATGGCAGGTACGAGCCCGTCGCGTGCATCGAAGGCGATCGTGACGATATCCGCCCTGGAAAACTTCATTGCCTCACCTCCACGCCGGACAGGGCGAGCGCTGCCTTCAGTTCGCGGATGCCGATCGTCCCGGAATGGAACACGCTCGCCGCCAGCGCGGCATCGACCTGTGCATCGCGAAAGACGGCGGTGAAATGCCCGATCGCGCCTGCGCCGCCCGAGGCGACCAGCGGAACGTGACAGATGGCGCGCACCGCGGCGAGCTGCTCGAGATCATAGCCGCGGCGCACGCCGTCGCTCGCCATGCAGTTGAGCACGATTTCGCCGGCGCCGCGATCCTGCGCTTCGCGCACCCACCCGAGCGTCTCGCGACCGGCATCGCGCGCGCGATCGGGGTCGCCGGCGAGGGCGTGCACACGATAGCCGTCGGCCGTCGTGTCGCTGTCGATGCCGACCACGACGCATTGGGAACCGAAACGGGCGGCGAGCCGCCCGATCAGCGTGGGATCGGCGAGCGCGGGGGAGTTGATCGAAACCTTGTCGGCGCCCGCGGCCAGCACGGCTTCGGCTGCAGCGACGCTAACGATGCCGCCCGCCACGCAGAATGGAATATCGAGTACGCCGGCGACGCGCCGCACCCAGTCGCGATCGACGGAGCGTCCCTCGGGGCTCGCGGTGATGTCGTAGAACACGAGCTCGTCGGCACCCTCGTCCCGGTAGCGTGCGGCGAGTTCCATGATGTCGCCGACAACCGCGTGCCCGCGAAAGCGCACGCCCTTGACGACCTGCCCGTCGCGCACGTCGAGGCAGGGAATTATGCGGCGTGAAAGTATGGCTGCAGCTCCCCGGGTGTCATGCGGTTCTCGAGTAATGCCTTGCCGCTTACCGCGGCGCTCACGCCGAGGCGAGCGAGCGCCGCCAGGTCTGAGGCGTCGCGCACGCCGCCCGAGGCCTGCCAGGCGATGTGCGGGAAGCGGCGGCGTCCTTCCGCATACAGCTCGAGGTTCGGCCCGCCGAGCGCACCGTCACGCGCCACGTCGGTGCACAGCACATGGGTGATGCCGAGGGCACCATAGTCCGCCACGGCGTCCCAGAGGCAGACGCCCGAGCCACGCACCCAGCCGCGTGTCTGCACGCGCGGGTGCGCCGTGTCTGCCTCGCGCACGTCGAGCGCGAGGCAGATGTGTTCGGGTCCGAAACGCCGGATCCACTGCCGCACCTCGGGGGCGCGTTCGATCGCCGCGCTGCCGACGACCACGCGTCCCACCCCGTTCTGCAGGAGGTCCTCGACGATTTCCACGGAACGTACGCCGCCGCCGACCTGCAGGCGCGGGGCGCCCATGGCGGCGAGCGCCAGCACGACGTCGCGGTGGGCGAGCACGCCGTCGCGCGCGCCATCGAGGTCGACGACGTGCAGCCACCGTGCGCCATAGGCGGCGTAGCGGGCGGCGAGTGCCTCGGCGCCCATTTCGTAGCGGGTTTCCGCGTCGAAGTCGCCCTGGTGCAGCCGCACGCAGCGCCCGCCGCGCAGGTCGATGGAGGGGATCAGCTGCATGGCACTCGCCGCAGGAAGTTGTCGAGGATCCGCGCGCCGCACGGACCGGAGCGTTCCGGGTGAAACTGCGTGCCCGAAAAATTCTCCCGCCGCACGACGGCCGTGAAGTCCGTGCCGTGGTCGGTGACCGCGACGGTCTCGGCCGTGACGGGCGCCGCAAACCCATGTACGAAATAAACGCGCTCGCCTTCCCCGAGGCCATCGAGCAGCGCGTCCTCGCGGCGCGCGCGGATGCGGTTCCAGCCCATGTGCGGAACCGGCAGGCCGCACGCGGGCTGCAGGCGACTCACGCAGCCCGCAATGATGCCGAGGCAGGGCGTATCGCCTTCCTCCGATCGCTCGTAGAGGAGCTGCATGCCGAGGCAGATGCCGAGGACCGGTTGGCGCAGGCCGGGGAGTATCCGATCGAGTCCGTTGGCCCGCAGCCGCGCCATGGCATCCTGCGCCGAGCCGACGCCCGGCAGCAGCACGCGCGGAGCGCCGCGGATCGTTTCCACGTCGGTGCTCACGACACTGCGCGCCCCGAGGCGGTCGAGCGCGAACTGCAGCGACGCGAGATTCGCGCCGCCGCTGTCGACGATGACGACGTCGATGGTTGCCGCGGTCACAGCTGGCCCTTGGTGCTGGGCAGGTCGCGGCCCTCGCACTTGAAGGCCTGGCGCAGCGCGCGACCGACGCCCTTGAAGCAGGCCTCGATCATGTGGTGCGTGTTCTCGCCCTTCACGCCCACGTGGATGGCCGCGCCGAGCGCATCGGCAAGCGAACGGAAGAAGTGCGGCACGAGTTCGCTCGGCAGGGCGCCCACCCGGTCGCGGCCGAAGTGGCCGTCGAATACCGAGTAGGCGCGTCCCGACAGGTCGATGGCCACCTTGGCGCAGGCTTCGTCCATCGGCAGCAGGAAGCCGTAGCGGGCGATGCCGTGCTTGTCGCCGAGTGCCTTGCGCAGCGCCGCGCCGAGCGCGAGCGCGCAGTCCTCGACGGTGTGGTGCTCATCGACATGCAGGTCGCCGCGGCAGGCGAGATCGAGTGCGAAGCCGCCGTGCTTGGCCAGTTGCTCGAGCATGTGGTCGAAGAAGCCGATGCCCGTCGCGGCCCGCACGGGCTCCGTGGCATCGAGGTCGACGCTTACGCGTATGCTCGTTTCGCGGGTACTGCGTTCGACGGTGGCCCGTCGCGCGGTCAGCGCGCGAGCTATCGCCGGCCAGGTCTCCGCGGCATCGCCGTCCTTGCGCACGCGCAGTGCCTGCACGCCGAGATTGGCGCCGAACTGCAGGTCGGTGTCGCGATCCCCGACCATCGCACTCGCGGCGAGGTCGACGGCCTGCTCGCGGACCCAGGCATCGACGAGCCCGGTGCGCGGCTTGCGGCAGCCGCACGCGTCGCCCTTGAAGTGCGGGCAGACGAAGATGGCGTCGAACTCGATGCCCTGGCTTGCGAAGGCATCGAGCACGAAACGGTGCGCGCGATCGAAGTTCTCGCGCGGAAAGCCTGCGGTGCCGAGTCCGTCCTGGTTCGTCACCATCGCCAGGCGAAAGCCGCGCTCGCGCAGCGCCGCGAGCGCGGCGAAAACGCCCGGCAGGAAGCGGACCTTGTCGAGCGAGTCCACCTGTTCGTCGGGCGGCTCTTCGATGAGCGTGCCGTCCCGATCGACGAAAAGCACGCGGGTGTGCTTCAGCATGCGAGGCTCCGGATCAGGAGGTCATTCTGCGCAGGGCTGCCCACGGTGATGCGCAGCGCCCGCTCGAGTCCCGTGCGGCCGCTGAAATCCCGCACGAGCAATCGTGCCCGGCGCAGCCGCGCGAGCGACTCGCCGGGGTCGGTGAAGTCGGCGAGCAGGAAGTTCGTGACGCTGGGCCACACGTGGGTGACGCAGGGCAGTGCCGCGAGGGCCGCGGCGAGCCGGCTGCGCTCGCGAACGATCGAAGCGATCCGCTCGAGGGCGATCCGCCGCTGCCCAGGCGCCAGCGCGCGCTGCGCCGCCTCGATGCAGGGCTGCGCGATCGCGTACGGCGGCAAGACCTTGCGCAGCAGGTCCACGATGCACGGTGCGGCGATCAGTGCGCCGATGCGGGCGCCGGCGAGTCCGAGCGCTTTCGACAGGGTGCGCAGCACCACGACGTGCGGATACTGCGCGATCAGGGCCGAGCGGCTGCCGAGCGCCGCGAACTCGAGGTAGGCCTCGTCGATCACGACGATCGCGCGGCCGGCGGCGGCGCTGACGACTCGCGAGACGTCGCCATCGCCGAGCGCGTTGCCGGTGGGATTGTTCGGCGAGCACAGGAAGACGAGTTTCACGTCGCCGCGCGCACAACGATCCGCGATGGTGCCGGCGTCGAGCGCGAATCCCCTGTCGCGCAGCAGGGGCACCGGCACGACGCCGGCGCCCTGGATGCGGGCCGCAACGGCGTACATGCCAAAGGTGGGCGGACAAACGATGATGGCATCCCGTCCGGCGGCGCAGAACGCGCGCATGAGCAGGTCGATGGCCTCGTCGCTGCCGCGACAAGGCAGTACCTGCGCGGGCGGGACGTCGTACAGCCGGGCCAGCAGCCGCGCGAGCACTTCGGAATGCGGCTCGGGATAGCGATTGAGGCCGGCGAGGGAGTCGTCGGTGGCGAGGCGCCACGGCAGCTCGTTCGCGTGCAGGCGCACGTGGCCCCGCTCCCAGGCGGCGTGTTCATAGGCGGCAAGGGCGCGAATCTCCGCGCGTGCGAGCGCCAGCGGATCGTTCAAGGGACACTCCCGCGCGCGAGCAGCTCGAGCCGCCGGTCGACCGCCGCGGCGTGTGCATCGAGCCCTTCCATGCGCGCGAGGGTCGTCGCGGTCGGACCCAGGGTCGCGAGGCCGCTTGCCGTGAGCTCCTGCACGGTCATGCGCTTCGTGAAATCGAGCAATGACAGGCCGCTGCAGGCGCGCGC
Organism: Steroidobacteraceae bacterium; assembly: GCA_050185195.1. GTDB lineage: Bacteria > Pseudomonadota > Gammaproteobacteria > Steroidobacterales > Steroidobacteraceae > CADEFQ01. Next base: position 76,216 of record JBFWZQ010000004.1, read on the forward strand.
ATGCCCGTAGGTCGGCAGCACGTGGTTCGCACCCGTGCAATAGTCGCCCATCGGCTCGGGCGACCACGGGCCGATGAACACCGAGCCTGCGTTCCGGATCGCTTCGAGCCTGCGCCGAGGTTCGCGTACCTGCAACAGCAGGTGTTCGGGCGCGTAGTCGTTCGACACCCCGATGGCCGTGTCGAGATCGTCGACCACGATGACGCGCAGTGCCGCCACGGAGGCGGCGAGTACTGCCTGGCGGGAAAGCTGCGGCAGCTGTCGGCCGATTGCCACGATCGTTTCGCGCGCGAGTCGCCGCGAATCCGTGATGAGGATGGCCTGCGCGAGGGGGTCGTGCTCGGCCTGTGCGAGCAGGTCGGCGGCGACGAAATCCGCCCGCGCGGAATCGTCGGCCACGACGAGCACTTCCGACGGCCCGGCCGGCAGGTCGAGCGCGGCACCGTCCGGGTCGGCCGCGACGAGCTGCTTGGCTGCGGTCACCCAGGCATTGCCGGGACCGAAAATCTTGTCGACCTTCGGCACCGACTCCGTGCCGTAGGCGAGCGCGGCGATGGCCTGCGCGCCGCCGATCGTGAAGACAGTATCGATGCCGCACAGCCCGGCTGCGACCAGCACGGCGGGGTGTGCACGCCCGTCGCGATCCGGTGGCGTGCAGAGCACTCGCTGCGGGCAGCCCGCGAGCCTCGCGGGCACGGCCAGCATGACGACGGTGGACGGCAGGGGCGCGGAGCCGGCCGGCACATAGAGGCCCACGGCCGGAATCGGACGCAACACGCTGTCACAGCGTACGCCCGGCATCGTCTCGACCGACAACGGCGCGGGGCGCTGTGCGGCATGGAAGGTTTCGACGTTCGTGATGGCACGCTCGATGGCGGCGATCTCGTGGGGCGCAAGGGCGCTGCGCGCCGCCGCGAATTCGCTCGCGGCCACCCGCAGGGCGCCCAGCCGGTCGGCGGGCACGCCGTCGAAGCGCGTCGTGAAACGACGCACGGCGGCATCGCCCTCCGCGCGCACCGCCCCGACGATCGCGCGCACATCGGCGACTACGCCATCGCCCGCTGCGGCCCGCGGCCGCGCGAGGAGCCGCCGGCGTGCCGCGCCGTCGAGGCCGGTCCAGTCGTGGATCGCGATCGTCACGCCAGCATCTTCTCCACGGGCAGGACGAGGAGGGCGCTCGCACCGGCGTGCTTGAGGGCCTCGAGCGTTTCCCAGAAGACGTTCTCGCGGCACACCGCGTGGATGGCGACCTTGTCCGGATGGCCCTCGAGCGGAATGATCGTCGGCGATTCGCTGCCGGGCAGCAGCCGGCGAATCTCCGCGAGGGCCGCGCGCGGCGCGTGCAGCATGATGTACTTGCTTTCCCGGACCTGCTGCACGCCCTCGATGCGCATGAGCAGGCGGTCGACCCAGCCGGACTTTGCCGGCGCGAGGGCGACCGGCGTGCGGATCAGCACCGCATGGCTTTCGAGTACGGTCTCGACTTCCCGGAGGTGATTGGCCGCGAGCGTCGAGCCGGTCGACACGAGGTCGCAGATGGCGTCGGCCCGCCCCAGGCGCGGCGCGATCTCGACGGCACCCGACAGCGTGACGATGGTCGCGCGCACCGAGTGGAGAGCGAGGAATCGGCCGAGCAGGTGCGGATAGGTGGTCGCGATGCGCTTGCCTTCGAGCGACGCGACGCCCGGCCACGGCAGGCTTTCCGGCACCGCGATCGACAGTCGGCAGCGGCCGAAATCGAGGAGGCGCAGCGTCTCGAACGACGCGCGCACGCCGCGCGCCGCGAGCGCGAGGCGCTTTTCCTCGATCACGTTCAGCCCGACGAGCCCGAGGTCGCAGACGTCTTCCTGCACGAGGTCCGGGATGTCGTCGTCGCGCACGAACAGGACGTCGAGCGGCAGGTTCTCGCCGAAGCCCATCAGCTGGTCCTTGCCGCGCGAGAGTTTCAGGCCGCAGCGCGCGAGCAGGTCGAGCGAGGGGTCGGTCAGCCGGCCGGACTTCTGCACCGCAAGCTTGAGGCGTGTGTCCTTATCCATCGAGGCGCTGCACGACGGTGGCGTAGCCACCGTTGCCTTCCGAGAGGTAACGCGCCACGCGCCCGATGGTAGTGATGCTGACACCGGTCACGCGGTGGATCTCCCGGTAGGGCAGGCCGCGATGCAGGCATTCCACCACGGCCCAGCGGTCGGCCATCGCCTCGATCTCGGCCGGTGTGCAGAGGTCGCGGAAAAAAGCGCGCAGCTCGTCGATCGTGCGCAGCGTCGTGATGGCGGCAAACAGGTTGCGCTCGTGCTGGGCTTCCTGGCGGGCGGTCACGTTCAGGTGCTGCTTCATGGCGATGCCCTAATGCATTAATGTAATAGTACGTTATCACAGTGGCCCATCGCCCGTACAGGGGCGGGCTCACGGTAGCGGGAGGGCGGTCCTTGACCGGCGGGTGGAGGGCACCCTAGACTTCGCGCCACTCATCGAGACCGGCTGAGGGACAGGCCCTTGGACGCCGGGGCAACCAGCGAACCCAACCCGTTCGCCCGGTGCCAACTCCTGCGGTTGCAGCAAGCGCCGTGAGATGAGCGGTCGGCAGAGCCGACGGGCCGCGAGGCCCGCGGATGGATGCCAGACGCCCCCGCCGTGCGCGGGTGCTCGCCGCAGGAGTGCCGATGACTGAAAGAAGGCACTCGAGATGGAGCATCCGACAGCATCCGATCCGACAATCACGAACGCTGCGGGCGATCGACCCTGGTCCGTGCGCGAAGGCGTACTCGAGGTACCGGGCGAACTGTCGCTGCACCATGGTGGCCGCCTCTCCGGCGTGCACGTGGCGTGGCGCCTCGTGGGACCGGCGAGCGCCCCGGTGGTGGCGACACTCGGTGGCATTTCCGCGCACCGGCGCGTCTACGGCGACAAGGCCGGTGACGGGTGGTGGGGCGGCATCGTCGGGCCCGGTCGCGCGCTCGATGCGTCGCTCGTGCGGGTGCTCTCGTTCGACTATCTCGGCGGCAGCGGCGAGACGACCGGGCCGCGACCCGGCGAGGCCTTTCCCGCGATATCGACCTATGACCAGGCCGACCTGCTGTTGCGGCTGGTCAACCATCTCGGCATCAAGGCCCTGCACGCCATCATGGGCGCCTCCTACGGCGGCATGGTGGCGCTCGCGTTCGCCGAGCGCTTCCCGGAGCGGGTCGGCGAAATCGTCGTGATCAGCGCGGCCGATCGCGCGCACCCGATGGCGACGGCGTGGCGCAGCGTGCAACGCCGCGTGATCCGCTTCGCCGTGGACTGCGGGCGCGGCGCGGAAGGCCTCGAGATCGCGCGCGCCCTCGCGATGGCCACTTACCGCAGCCCCGAGGAATTCGCGGCGCGTTTTTCGGGCGCGCCACGCATAGATGAACAGGGCGCGGTGTTTCCGGTCGAGGAGTACCTGTTCGCGCGCGGCGCGGACTATGCCGCGCGCCACCATCCAGAAGCCTTCCTCTGCCTTTCCGAATCGATCGACCTGCATCGGGTCGATGCCGACCGCATTTTCGTGCCGACGATCGCCGTGGCCGTGCGCGAGGACCAGCTCGTGCCGGTTGCGGACATGCGCCGTCTTGCCGCGCGCCTCGCCAACGCGAGGTTGCACGAAATTTCGTCGGTCTACGGCCACGATGCCTTCCTCAAGGAGGCCGGCCAGCTGAAATCCATATTCGCCACCTGTACCGGGAGCCTTGCGTGACCGAACGCCTCGACGACACCACCCGCGCCGTGCGCGCGGGACTCGAAACCGACGCCGCCACCGGTGCGGTCGTGCCGCCGATCCATCTCTCCTCGACCTTTGCGTTTCGCGGCTTCGGCGAGAAGCGCAAGTACGACTACACGCGCTCCGGCAATCCGACGCGCGACCTGCTTGCCGATGCGCTGGCCGACCTCGAAGGCGGCGCCGGTGCGGTGGTCACGGCGACGGGCATGGCGGCGATCACCGTGGTCGGGCACCTGCTGCCCGCCGGCAGCCGCATCGTGGCCGCGCACGACTGCTATGGCGGCACATTCCGCCTGTTCTCGGCCTGGCAACGGCGCGGCGAGTTGAAGGTCGACTTCGTCGATTTCGGCGATGCCGCCGCGGTCGAGGCGGCGCTGACTTCGCCTTGTGCGCTCCTCTGGATCGAGACACCCAGCAATCCGCTGCTGCGCATCTCGGACATCGAGGCGCTTGCCGCGCGCGGCAAGCGGGCGGGGGCGATTGTCGTCGTCGACAACACTTTCCTGTCGCCGGCCTGGCAGCAGCCGCTCGCGCTCGGCGCCGATCTCGTGGTGCATTCGACCACGAAGTACCTGAACGGCCACAGCGACGTCGTCGGTGGCGCGGTCGTCGCGAAGACGGCGGAGCGCGCGCAGGAACTCACCTGGTGGGCGAACTGCCTCGGCCTGACCGGTTCGCCCTTCGACAGCTTCCTCACGCTGCGCGGCGTGCGCACGCTGCATGCGCGGCTCGCGATCCACGAGCGCAATGCGCAGGGCCTCGCCGAGTGGCTCAGCCGGGCGCCCGGCGTCGCGCGGGTCTACTACCCGGGGTTGTCGACGCATCCGGGCCACGACATCGCCCGGCGCCAGCAGCGCGGTTTCGGCGCCATGGTCTCGATCGAACTCGCCGGCGGCGAGGCGGCCGTGCGCCGCTTCATCGATGGCCTGGAACTCTTTTCGCTCGCGGAATCCCTCGGCGGCGTCGAAAGCCTGGTCGCGCACCCGGCGACGATGACGCATGCCGCGATGGAACCGGCGGCGCGCGCCGCGGCGGGACTCGTGGATGGCCTGTTGCGCCTGTCGGTGGGGATCGAGGCCTTCGAGGACCTGCGCAATGACCTCGCGGGGGCGCTGGTGCGGGCGGCGAGCTGAGGGCTACGGGCCACGCCGCAGCGCCTCGACCACCGCGGCACCCATTTCCCTCGTCGTCATCACCTTCGTGCCTGACGCCGCGATATCCGCGGTGCGCGCACCCGCATCGAGCACACGACTCACGGCCTGCTCGATGGCGCGCGCTTCCGCCTCGAGGCCGAGCGAATGGCGCAGCAGGAGCGCGGCCGAGAGGATCGTGCCGAGCGGATTGGCGATGCCGCGTCCCGCGATGTCGGGCGCCGATCCGTGGATCGGCTCGTAGAGGCCGCGGCGACCCGCGCCGAGCGACGCCGACGGCAGCACCCCGAGCGATCCGGCGAGCATCGAGGCCTCGTCGGTCAGGATGTCGCCGAACATGTTTTCGGTGAGCAGCACGTCGAAATCGCGTGGGCGCCGGATCAGGTGCATCGCGGCGGCATCGACAAGCATGTGTTCGAGCGCGACGTCCGGAAACTCGGCCGCCATCACGCGACCCGCGGCCGCGCGCCAGAGGCGCGAGGTCTCGAGCACGTTCGCCTTGTCGATCGACGTCACGCGCTTGCGCCGTGCGCGCGCCAGGGCGCCCGCGACGCGCGTGATCCGCTCGATCTCGGCCACGGAGTAGGTGCACACGTCGGTGGCGTCGGTGTCGCTGCGGCGTTTTTCGCCGAAGTAGATGCCGCCGGTGAGTTCGCGCACGAACATGAAGTCGACGCCGTCCACCACTTCCGGCCGGATGGGCGATGCATCGCGCAACGCCGGGTGCACGGCGACGGGGCGCAGGTTGGCGAAGACACCGAGTTCACGGCGCAGCGCGAGCAATGCCGTTTCGGGGCGCAGCTTCGCATCCGGCGCGCTCCACTTGGGCCCGCCGATCGCGCCGAGCAGCACGGCGTCCGCCCGTCGGCACAGATCGAGCGTGGCCGGGGGCAGGCCGTCCGCGTGGGCGTCGATGGCCGCGCCGCCGAAGAGGGCCGGGGCAAGTTCGAAGTCATGGCCGTGCAGCGTCGCCGTCGTGTCGAGTACCTGCACGGCCTCCGCGACGACATCGGGGCCGATGCCGTCGCCGCCCAGTACCGCGATGAGTGCCTTCATGCCCGGCGCTGTTCGTAGGCGCGGATGTCGGCATCCTTCGAAAGGAGATAACCGAGCTCATCGACGCCGTTCAGCAGGCAGTAGCGGGCAAAGCCGTCGATCGGGAACTTCACGGTCGTGCCGGTCGGCAGCGTGAGCGTGCAGGACTCGAGGTCGATCGTGACGTCGGCGCCAGGGTTCGCGAGCAGCCATTCGTGGGTCCCCGCATCGACGATCACGGGCAACAGGCCGTTCTTGAGCGAGTTGTTGCGAAAGATATCGGCGATCTCGGTGCTGACGACGGCCCGGAAGCCGTAGTCGACGAGCGCCCACGGGGCGTGTTCGCGCGAAGAGCCGCAACCGATGTTGCGTCCGGCGACCAGCACCTGGCAGCCCTGCGCCTCGGGCCGGTTCAGGATGAAGTCCGGTTTCGGCGCCCCCGTCGCGTCGTAGCGCCAGTCCGCGAAGAGGTGCGCGCCGAGCCCTTCCCGGGTCGTCGTCGTGAGGAAGCGCGCGGGCATGATCTGGTCGGTGTCGATGTTGGTCGAAGGGAGCACGACGGTCTTCGACCGGATGGTCTTGATGGCGGTCATTGGATTATCCGTTCAGCAGGTCGCGCGGGTCGGTGACACGGCCTCGAATCGCCGTGGCTGCCGCGGTGAGCGGGCTCGCGAGCAACGTGCGGGCGCCGATGCCCTGGCGGCCCTCGAAATTGCGGTTGCTCGTGCTGACGCAGTACTCGCCCTTCGGTACCGTGTCGCCGTTCATGCCGAGGCACATCGAGCAGCCTGATTCGCGCCAGTCGGCCCCCGCGTCGAGGAAGATCCGGTCGAGGCCTTCCTGCTCGGCCTGGCGCCGCACCTGTTGCGAACCCGGCACGATGAGGAGATGCACGCCCCGGGCCACCTTGTGGCCCCGTAGCACGTTGGCCGCCGCACGCAGGTCGGAGATGCGCCCGTTCGTGCAACTGCCGAGGAACACGACGTTGACCGGCTGGTTGCGGATCGGTTCGCCCGCGGTGAGGCCCATGTAGGCGAGGGCCTTGTCGAACGCCGGATCGCCCCTGCGCGACGGGATCGATGCGGAGATCGGCACGACCATGCCCGGGTTCGTGCCGTAGGTGATCATCGGCTCGAGCGCGGCCGCGTCGATGTCGACGCGCGCGTCGAAGCGTGCGCCGGCGTCGGTCGGCAGTTCGCGCCAGCGCGCCATGGCCTCGTCCCATGCGGCGCCTTGCGGTGCACGCGGCTTGCCCTTGATATAGGCGAAGGTCGTCTCGTCGGGCGCGATCATCCCGGCGCGCGCGCCGGCTTCGATGCTCATGTTGCACACGGTCATGCGCGCTTCCATGTCCATCGCCCGGATCGCCTCGCCGCGATACTCGATCACGTGGCCGGTGCCGCCCGCGACGCCGATCTGGCCGATGATGCCGAGGATCAGGTCCTTGGCCGTGACGCCGGGGTGCAACGCATTGGCGATCTCGATCGCGAGCGTCTTCGCCCGTCGCTGCAGCAGGCACTGCGTGGCGAGCACGTGCCCGACTTCGGTGCTGCCGATGCCGAAGGCGAGGGCGCCGAAGGCGCCGTGCGTGCTCGTATGGCTGTCACCGCAGACGATCGTCCGGCCCGGCTGGGTGAGCCCGAGCTCGGGCCCGATGATGTGCACGATGCCGCGCAGTTCGTGTTGCAGCCCGAGCAGCTCGACGCCGAACTCGGCGCAGTTCTTCTCGAGCTGGCGCACCTGCTTCGCCGCCGATTCGATCGCGATCGGCTCGCCGCCGAAGACCTGCGCCGTGCGCGTGGGCGTCGAGTGATCCATCGTGGCGAGCGTCAGGTCGGGACGCCGCAGTTGCATGCCGCGCTCGCGCAGCAACTGGAAGGCCTGCGGCGAGGTGACCTCGTGCGTCAGGTGCAGGTCGATGAACAGTACGGCGGGGGTATCCGCCGTTTCAGGCACCACCACATGGCGGTCCCAGACTTTCTCGAACATCGTCTTGGGCGAAGTCACGCGCATCGGTCCTTTCAGTTGAGGGGCTGGGAAGCAGGAAGGGTCGGAGCCGTGCGGGTGCCGGCCGCGCGGGCGAGCTCGATGCGGTTCACCACGTCGAGGAAAGCCTGTGCGCTCGCCTCGACGATATCGGTGCTGACGCTCGAGCCGCGATAGTTGCGCTCGTTGTATTCGACATAGACGATCGCCTCGCCCTGCGCATCCTCGCCGGCCGAGACGCTGCGCAGCTCGAACTTGCGCAGCGCCGCGTCGATGCCGGTGGCGGCTTCGATCGCCTTGAAGGCGGCATCCACCGGGCCGTCGCCCGTCACGCTGCGTTCCGAGAGCTGCCCGTCCGCGTGGCGCAAGCTCACGCTCGCGCGCGCCGGCTCGCCGCCGCCGGCCGTGGTCCGCAGGTCCTCGATCGTCCAGGGTCCGCTCGCTGCGCCTTCCGCGCGCAGCACGAGTGCCTCGATGTCGCCGTCGAACAGCTCTTTCTTCTTGTCCGCGAGTGCCTTGAAATCGGCGAACACGCGGTTGAACTCGCTGTCGTCGAGCTCGAAGCCGAGTTGCTGCACACGCTCGCGAAACGCATGCCGCCCGCTGTGCTTGCCGAGCACGAGGCTCGAGCGCGGCAGGCCCACGGTCCCCGGCTGCATGATCTCGTAGGTCGAATGGTGCTTCAGCATGCCGTGCTGGTGGATGCCGGACTCGTGCGCGAACGCGTTCTCGCCGACCACCGCCTTGTTGCGCGGGATCGGCATGCCGACGATGTTCGACAGCAGGCGCGAGGTCGGATAGAGGCGGGTGGTCTGGATGCCCGTGCGCAGGTTGAAGAACGCCGCGCGCGTATTCAGCGCCATCACCACTTCCTCGAGCGAACAATTGCCCGCGCGCTCGCCGATGCCGTTGACCGTGCACTCGACCTGGCGCACGCCCGCCACCACCGCGGTGAGGCTGTTGGCGACGGCCATGCCGAGGTCGTCGTGGCAATGCACCGACAGCCGTGCGCGCTCGATGCCGCGCACGTTCTTGCGCAGGTAGCGGAAGAGTTCGGCAAATTCATCCGGCACCGTGTAGCCGACGGTATCCGGGATGTTGACGGTGGTCGCACCGGCGTCGATCACGGCCTCCACGACCTCAGCCAGGAACTCGAGTTCGGTGCGTGAGGCGTCCTCCGGCGAGAACTCCACGTCCTCGCAGAACTCGCGCGCGATCCGCACGCCTTCGACCGCGCTCCTCACGATTTCCTCTTTCGCCATGTTGAGCTTGTGCTCGCGATGGATCGCGCTCGTCGCGAGGAACACGTGCAGGCGGTGGCGCGGGGCGTCACGCAGCGCCTTCGCCGCGAGTTCGATATCGCCGCGATGGCAGCGCGCGAGCGCGCAGATCACCGGGCCCTGCACCTCGCGGGCGATCGTCTCGACCGCCTCCCAGTCGCCGCGCGAGGCCGCGGGAAAGCCCGCTTCGATCACGTCGACGCCGAGTTCCGCGAGTGCGCGCGCCATCCTGAGCTTTTCCGACCGGGTCATGCTGCAGCCCGGCGATTGCTCGCCGTCACGCAGCGTCGTGTCGAATATCAGCACCTGGTCCGGACTGTTCATGCTGGCTCCGGGTGGATGGGCACACGCCTCGCGGTTTCGATCACCTCGAAGCGTGCTCAGGCACGCTCGTCGGACAACCAGGGCATGCGCTCGCGCAGCGCCGCGCCCACCTTCTCGATCTTGTGGTTGAGGTCCTGCTTCATCAGCCGGTCGTACTTCTTGCGGCCCTTGGCGTTCTCGCTGATCCACTGGCGGGCGAACTTGCCCTGCTGGATCTCCTTCAGGACCTTGCGCATTTCCTTCTTCGTGGCCGCATTCACGATGCGCGGCCCGCGCGTCAGGTCGCCGTATTTCGCCGTCTCGCTGATGAACTTGTGCATCTTCGCGAGCCCACCTTCGTGCAGCAGGTCGACGATCAGCTTCAGTTCGTGCAGGCACTCGTAGTAGGCGACTTCCGGCTGGTAGCCGGCCTCGACGAGGGTCTCGAAGCCCTTGACCACGAGTTCGGTGGCGCCGCCGCAGAGCACGGCCTGCTCGCCGAACAGATCGGTTTCGGTTTCTTCCGCGAAGGTGGTCTTCAGCACCCCGCCGCGCGTGCCGCCGATGCCGTGCGCGTAGGCGAGCGCCTTGGCGAAGCCCCGGCCGCTCGGGTCCTGGAACACCGCGATGAGGCAGGGCACGCCGCGGCCCTGCTGGTACTGGCGGCGCACGAGGCCGCCCGGGCCCTTCGGCGCGATCAGCACGACGTCGAGGTCCTTGCGGGGGCGGATCTGCTTGAAGTGGATGTTGAAGCCGTGCGCGAAGAGGAGGGTGGCACCCTTCTTCAGGTTCTTCTCGATCGACTTGTAGACGTCCTTCTGCACGAGGTCGGGCGTCAGCAACGCGACGAGTTCGGCCCCGACGGCCGCCGTGGCCGGTTCGGCGACCGCGAGGCCGTCCTTCTTCGCGCTCTTCCAGCCATCGCCGCCGCGACGTACGCCGACGACGACGTCGAAGCCGCTGTCCTTCAGGTTCAGCGCGTGCGCGCGGCCCTGGCTGCCGTAACCGATCACGGCGATGCGCGCGCCCTTGAGCGCCTTGCGGTCTACGTCCTTCTGCGAGAACAGCTTCATCACTTCGACTCCAGCATGGGTTGTGAAAACAGAAAAAACCCCGCATCGGCATGGCCGGTGCGGGGTCCTGATTCTTCGCTCGTCCGCCTGTTTAAAGCTATACGCGCGACCCGCACCTGCTGCCCGCAAGGAGCAGGAGGTCGAGCGGAAGGAGGGCGACGTCCGCGCGGGCGCAGGGCGCCGCAGCACTCGGGACGATCGTCGGGACTTCCATGCGGATCACAGGGTTATCGAACGCATCGTAAAGCTGATGCACCGGATGACAACACACCGCGGAAGTGCTTGTCAACGCGGCATTCCTGTAAGCTGTCGGGCCCTCCTGGCTTCATTGCATCCGTGACCGCCGACCTCATCCCGCCTGCCGTCGCCCAAGGGGCCTTGCCCCTGTGGCTCCTGCCTGAAACGGCGATCGACGGCTGGCTCGCGGAGTGCACGCCCGCCACCTCGCAGTGGGTGCGCGCCCACCAGTTCGCCGGCGAGCGGAGTCGGGTGCTCGTATTGCCAGGTCCGGACGGGCGCGTCGCCGGTGCGTTGCTGGGCCTCGGCAACCTGGAATCCCTCGAGGCGCTCAACCTGTGGCACGCCGCTCCACTGGCGGAACGCCTGCCGCCGGGCACCTGGCGCGTCGTTACGCCCTTGCCGAAGGCGGCCGCCACCCAGTTTGCACTCGGCTGGCTGTCGGGCGCGTACCGGTTTGCGCGCTACCGCAGCCCGCAGAATGGCGGGCAGGTGCTGCTCGAAGCGCCGTCGGGCGCCGATGTCGCCTACGCCCGCGCGGCCGCGGGATCGATGGCGCTCGCACGGGACCTCGTCAATGCGCCTGCGAACGACCTCGGGCCCGCCGAGCTCGCGCAAGCGGCGTCCGACCTGGCCGTGAGGCATGGAGCTGCGATCGACGTCATCGTGGGCGATGCCCTCGCCGCAGGCTTTCCGCTGATCCATGCGGTCGGCCGGGCGAGTGCGCGGGCGCCCCGGCTCATCGACCTGTCGTGGGGCGAACCGGCCGCGCCTCGTGTCACGCTCGTCGGCAAGGGCGTCTGCTTCGACAGTGGCGGCCTCGACCTCAAGCCCGCCGCGGGCATGCTCCTCATGAAGAAGGACATGGGCGGCGCGGCGTGCGTGCTCGCGCTGGCAGACCTCCTGATGGAGAGCAGGGCGCCGATCCGCCTGCGTGTACTCGTGCCAGCCGTTGAAAACGCCGTCGACGGCTCGGCCTATCGCCCGGGCGACGTGCTGCGGTCCCGCAAGGGCCTCACCGTCGAAGTGGGCAATACCGATGCCGAGGGGCGCCTCGTGCTGGCCGACGCGCTCGCCGAGGCCGATACGGGCGGGGCAGAACTGCTGATCGACCTCGCGACGCTGACGGGCGCTGCGCGCACGGCGCTCGGGCCCGAACTGCCCGCCGCGTACTCGAACGATGCCGCGCTGCTCGCGCAACTGCAGGCGCTGGCGGAGCAGGAGCACGACCCGCTGTGGCCGATGCCACTCTGGAGCGCCTATGACGAAGACCTCGCGAGCCGGGTCGCGGACCTGAACAACGTGGCGTCGCACGCCTTCGCCGGGTCGATCGTGGGAGCCCTGTTCCTGCGCCGCTTCGTGACCGCGAGCCCGCGCTGGATCCATATCGATCTCTATGCCTGGAACGCGCGCGAGCGTCCCGGGCGGCCCGTCGGCGCCGAAGCCCAATGTGTGCGGGCACTCTATCGGCTCATCCGCGCCCGCTGCGGATGATCGCGATCGCGCCTCGTCATTTCCTGCTTCTCCTCGGCATCACGCTCATCTGGGGACTGAACCTCGTCGTCGCGAAAGTCGGCATCGGGGACATGCCACCCGTGCTGTTCACCGCCCTGCGCTTCGGCGTGCTCGCGCTGCTCACGCTGCCGTTCCTGCGCTGGCATGGCGAGGCGATGGGCGCGATCGTCGTGGTCGCGCTGCTCGTCGGCGGCCTGCACTTCGCGCTGCTGTTCATCGGGCTCGCCCGCGCGGACAACATCTCATCGGTCGCCATCGCGAGCCAGCTCGGCGTGCCGTTCGCGACCCTGCTGTCGGTTGCGCTGCTCGGCGAGCGTGTCCGCTGGCGCCGCTGGAGCGGCATCGGGCTTGCGTTCCTCGGCGTGTGCGTCATGGGTTTCGATCCGGCCGTGTTCGGCCAGCGGCTGAGCCTCGCTTTCGTGATCGGATCGGCCTTCATCGGCTCGCTCGGCCTGATCGCGATCAAGCGCCTGCCGCACATGCGGCCGCTCGAACTGCAGGCCTGGATCGCCTGGATCAGCTGGCCGTTGCTGCTCGCGCTGTCCCTGCTCGTCGAAGGCGGGCAGGGCGGGGCCCTCGCGACGGCGGGCTGGGTGGGGTGGGGCGCGCTGGCCTACACGGCGGTGCTTTCAAGCCTCTTCGCGCACACGGCTTACTTTTTCCTCGTGCAGCGTTATCCGGTGACGAGCATCGCGCCGCTCACCGTGCTCTCGCCCGTGTTCTCGGTCGTCTTCGGCGTGCTGCTCCTCGGGGACGCCCTGACACCCCGCATCGCGTTGGGCGGTGCGTGCACGCTCCTCGGCGTGCTGATCATCACGCTGCGAGAAAAGCAGTTCACCGACACCGGCAGCTGACGCGTGCGCGGGCGAGGCAAGCCGAGTGCGAGCGCGGAGGCGATGTTCCGCCGCGAGATCGTGCCGTGGGCGCTCGTGGCCCTCACCCTGGGGCTCGTCGAAGGCGCCACGGCGGCGGTGCTCGTCAAGACCGGCTTCCAGGGCGCGGCGTCGCCCTTCGCGGTGAACATCGCGACGGCGCTCGTGAGCGGCGCGCCGGCCTTCGCGAACGTCGTGAGCTTCGCGTGGGCCAACATCGCGCACGGGCGCGCACGCGTACAGTTGCTCGTGCGGCTGCAGGCCTTGTTCGCGCTGCTCGTCGGGCTCATCGGGCTCGCGCCGCGGGCGGGCGGCGGGCTCGCGTTTGCCGTGGTCTCGATCCTCGCGGCACGGATGATCTGGGCCGGCATCCTCACGGTGCGCGCGGCGATCTGGACTGCGAACTATCCGCGACCCGTGATCGCGCGGATCACCGGCCGCATCGTGATCGTGAGTTCGCTCGCCGTGGCGGGCATGGCGGGGCTCGCCGGCGTCGTGCTGAAGTCGCGCGCCTTCGACCCGCGCTGGCTGTATGGCGCTGCCGCGGCCTGCGGGCTCGCGGCGGCCTACCTCTATCGGCGCGCGCGGGTGCGGCGCGAGTTCCAGTTGCTCGCGAGCGAGACGGCGGAGGCGGGCGAGAGCGAGGCGTTCTCGCTGCGCATGGTGCGCGAGATTCTCGCGAAGGACGCGTCGTTTCGCGAGTACATGCTGTGGATGGGGGTGTTCGGCGGCGGCAACCTGATGCTCGTCGCGCAACTCGTGGTGATCCTCACCGACGACTTCGCGATGCCGGGAGGGCGCCAGATCGCGCTGCTCGCGGTCGTGCCGCTCGTGGCGTTGCCCATTTTCGTGCCGTGGTGGGCGCGCTTTTTCGATCGCGAGCACGTGATCGTGTACCGGGCGCGCCAGTGCCGGGCGCTCGTCGCGGCGATCGCGCTGTACTGTGTCGCGGTGTTCGGTGCGTGGCAGTGGCTGCTGTGGCCCGCGGCGGTGACCTACGGATTCGCGATGGCGGGTGCTAATCTTGGCTGGAACCTCGGGCATGCCGATTTCGCGTCGAGCGGGCGTGCCCAGCACTACATGGGCGTGCATGTCACGCTGACGGGCGTGCGCGGCATGCTGGCGCCGCCCGGCGGCATGCTCGCCTACCAGATGCTCGAAGACTGGCAGCGCGGTTGGGGCAAGCTGGCCCTCGTCTTGCCGCTCGCGATGACCACCGCGGGCGCGATCGGATTCAATCTCATGAAGAACAGGCGGACATGAAGAAAGTGAACAGGAAGGATATCGACCCCCGCGCGTACTCGCGCCTCGTCGTTGACGGCGCGAAGCAGGCGCCCTCGCGCGCCATGCTGCGCGCGGTCGGCTTCACGGAGGCGGACTTCGGCAAGCCGCAGATCGGTATCGCGTCCACCTGGGCGAATGTCACGCCCTGCAACATGCACATCGGTGATCTCGCGAAGGAAGCGGCGGCCGGCGCCGACGGCGCGGGCGGCAAGAGCGTGATCTTCAACACGATCACCGTGTCGGACGGCATCTCGATGGGTTCGCCTGGCATGCGCTATTCGCTCGTATCTCGCGAGGTGATCGCCGATTCGATCGAGACCGTCGTCGGCGCCGAAGGCTTCGATGGCTTGGTGGCGATCGGTGGCTGCGACAAGAACATGCCGGGCTGCGCCATGGCGATCGCGCGGCTCGACCGGCCGGCGGTGTTCGTCTACGGCGGCACGATCCGGCCGGGTGCCTGCCATCGCGATATCGTGTCGGTTTTCGAGGCAGTGGGCGGGCACGCCGCCGGCACGGTGACCGACGCGAAGCTGCTCGAGGTCGAGCGCACCGCGATCCCCGGCGCCGGCAGCTGCGGCGGCATGTACACGGCCAACACCATGGCCTCTGCGATGGAGGCCCTCGGCCTGTCGCTGCCGGGCAGTTCGGCACAGGAAGCCGTGGGTCCGACGAAGGTGGAGGACTGCCGGCGCGCGGGTGAGGCAGTCGTGAGGCTGGTGCGAAACGGCATCAAGCCTTCCCGCATCCTGACGCGCAAGGCCTTTGAGAACGCGATCACGGTGACGATCGCGCTCGGCGGCTCGACGAATGCCGTGTTGCACCTGCTCGCCATTGCGCGGGCGGCCCGCGTCAGGCTGGCGCTCGACGATTTCACGCGCATCGGCAAGCGGGTGCCGGTGCTCGCCGACCTGCGCCCGAGCGGGCGCTACCTGATGTCCGAGTTGATCGGGATCGGTGGCATCCAGCCGCTGATGAAGCGTTTGCTGGCCGCGGGATTGCTGCATGGCGACTGCCTCACCGTGACCGGCAGGACGCTCGCCGAGAACCTCGCGGCGGTCGCCGACTACCCGTCGTCGCAGGACATCGTCCGGCCGTTCGACGATCCCATCAAGAAGGACAGTCACCTGGTGGTGCTGTACGGCAACTGCGCGCCCGAGGGCGCGGTCGCGAAGATCACCGGCAAGGAAGGCCTGCGGTTCACGGGCCGCGCGCGCGTGTTCGAGGGCGAGGAAGCGGCGACACGCGCCATCCTGGGCGGCAAGGTGAAGGCGGGCGACGTGGTCGTCATCCGGCAGGAGGGGCCGCGTGGCGGCCCGGGCATGCGCGAGATGCTGAGCCCGACCGGTGCGATCATGGGCCGCGGACTCGGCGACAAGGTGGCGCTCATCACCGACGGCCGGTTTTCGGGCGGCAGCCATGGATTCGTCGTCGGGCACGTCACGCCCGAAGCCGCGGTCGGCGGACCGATCGCGCTGCTGCGCAGCGGCGACCGGATCACCATCGACGCGGTGACGCGGCGCATCGACGCCGATGTCTCGAAGGCGGAGTGGGCACGGCGCCGGCGCGCCTGGAAGCCACGCAAGCCCTACGCGACCTCGGGTGTCCTCGCGAAGTACGCACGCGTCGTGAGCGGCGCGTCGGAAGGCGCCGTCACCGACTAGCAAATCGTTAAATGGATGAACGTGATGCGATCGCTGGAAGTTGTAAGCCGTGATGCCAGCGGTTACAGTGGCTCTCCCCTGGGGGATGGCAAATCAGGAGGCGAGCGTGGGCCGGACTGTCGGAGCGCACGATTGCCTCCGGATGGGCGCCGGGAAGCGCCGTCGGGTGGATGGTCGGGAAGGGTTGCGCGGGAGCGAAAACGCGTATAGCGTGCCGCGCTCGCAAAACAGCATCGATTGTCCGGACAATTAACCGCGTCCACGAGAGAACATGGCTGCCTACGCGCACGAATCGACCTTCGTACCACGACGTATCGTCGTGTTCCTGTTCATCATCCTGTTCCATGCCCTGCTGATATGGGCGCTGGCCAACGGCCTCGCCCGCAAGGTCGTGGAAGTGCTCGCACCTCCGATCCAGACCGACATCATCGAGGAAGTGCAGCAGGACGAACCGCCGCCGCCGCCGCCGCCGGAGATGGAGCGCCCGCCGGTCGAGGTGCCGCCTCCGGAGGTGAACATCCAGATCCCGGTCGACACCACCACGTCCACCGCGATCACAGATGTGACCGACCGCCCGGCGCCGATGGCACCGCCGCCGCCGCCGCGCGCCGTGGTGCGCGTCAAGCCGGCCATCGACCGGCGTTCGCAGCCCACCGAAGACTACTACCCGCCCGCCTCCAAGCGCGCGGAAGAAGAAGGGACCACCACAGTCAGCGTTTGCGTCGGCGAGAACGGCCGTGTCGACGGCACGCCGACCGTCACCAACGGCTCGGGATTCGAGCGCCTCGACGAGGCTGCCGTGAAGTGGGCGATGCGCGGCGCTCGCTTCAAGGCCGGCACCGAAGACGGCAAGCCCGTGCGCCAGTGCTTCCAGTTCAACGTTCGTTTCAAGCTGACCAATTGATCATCGATCCTTGAGGAATCTATGGAAAACACCGCTGTTGTAGACAACCCGTATGGGCTCTCCGCGCTCTGGGCGCAAGGCGATTTTGTTGCCAGGGGTACGCTCATCATCCTCGCGCTGATGTCGCTCGGCTCGTGGTACATCATGCTGACGAAGCTCTGGGACCAGCGAAAGCTCCGCCAGTCCGCGAAGCTGGTCGAGAAGCAGTTCTGGACCGCTCCGTCGATCAAGGACGGCGTCGAGCGCCTCAAGAAGGGCGATGACTTCCGTGCCATCGCGGAAGACGGCCTGCGCGCCGCTTCGCACCACGAGGGCCGGCTGACCGACCGCATCGACCTGCACGAGTGGATCACGATGTCGCTGACCCGTGCGGCCGACGCCGTCAACGGCAAGCTGCAGTCGGGCCTCTGGTTCCTGGCGACCGTCGGTTCGGCTTCGCCGTTCGTCGGCCTCTTCGGCACGGTTTGGGGCATCTACCACGCCCTCATCGCGATCGGCATTGCCGGCCAGGCGAGCATCGACAAGGTGGCCGGCCCCGTCGGCGAGGCGCTCATCATGACCGCCATCGGCCTGTTCGTCGCGGTGCCCGCGGTCATGGGTTACAACTGGCTGCTCCGTCGCAACAAGGCCCTGCAGGATGGCCTGCGCAACTTCTCGGCCGACCTGCATGCCTATCTCGTGGGCGGCGCCCGCGTCGGCGGCGAGGTGGGTGCGGCCCGCACGGCGGCCCCGGCTGCTCCTCGCAAGTAACTGAGGATATCCGCGCATGTCCATGAGTGTCGCATCGGACTCCGGGGACGGCGAAGCGAAAGCGATGTCGGACATCAACACCACGCCCCTCGTGGACGTGATGTTGGTGCTCCTCATCATCTTCCTGATCACGATTCCCGTGATCACGAAGACGGTGCCGGTCGAACTGCCGAAGGCGACCAACATCGCCACGCAGACGAAGCCGGAGAACATCACGATCGCGGTGGACGCCTCCGGCAACGTCTACTGGAACAACGGCCAGGTCCGTGATCGGCAGGCCTTGCTCGAGTTCGTGAAGGCGGCCGCGGTGCAGGTTCCCCAGCCCGAGATCCACATCCGCGGCGATCGCAACGCGCGCTTCGAAGCGGTGGGGCGCGTGATCTACACGATCCAGCGCGGTGGTGTGGTCAAGGTGGGGTTCATCACCGAGCCCGATCGCGGCGTGCGCTGAGGAGAGACCGACCATGTCAATGAATGTAGGCAGCGACAGCGGCGAAGACGAACCGATGGTGGAGATGAATACCACTCCGCTGATCGACGTCATGCTGGTGCTGCTGATCATGTTCATCATCACGATCCCCGTGATGACGCACGCGGTGAAGCTCGACATGCCGCGCGACACCCACGCGCCGCCGCCGCCGGTGCCGCCTGAAGTCATCGATATCGAGATCGACTTCGACGGCACGATCGTCTGGAACGGCACTGTGGTGCCCAACATCCAGACGCTCGAAGGTTACTTCCGGCAGGAGTCGGAAAAGGACCCGCAGCCCGAGCTGCACCTGAGGCCGGATGCCCGCTCGCGGTACGACGTCGTGGCAAGGGTGCTCGCGTCCGCCCAGCGCAACCGCATGCAGAAGATCGGCTTCGTGAACACGGCGGATTTCCGCGACGATTGACGCGTGCGGCCGCGCTCGCGGCTGGCGTTCATCGCCCGTTCATCCGTCCCATGAGAACGTGATCCCGGGGCCCAGGACCGGGATCACGCATTTGGACCAGAGGACAGCATCAGCATGAGAAAGACACTGAGTCTCGCTCCGGTATTGGCGATGGCGCTGCTCGCCGTCGGTTCGGTCACGGCCACCGGTACTGCCACGGCAGCCGACGCCAAGGGGCCCACGGTCAGCAAGGCGCTCGCCAAGCCGCTCAAGGCGGCGCAGGAAGCGCTCGGCAAGAAGGACTGGAAAGGCGCGCTCGCCAAGCTCGACGAAGCGGACGCCGCGTCGGGGAAGACCCCCTACGACCAGCACCTGATCGCCGAGATGCGCGGCTTCGCGTACGTGCGTTCCGGCAACTATGCCGAGGCGGCGAAGAACCTCGAAGCGGGCCTCACCTCCGGTTTCCTGGCGCAGGACGACATTCCGACCCGCGTGCGGGCGCTGGCGCAGATCAACTACCAGATCAAGAAGTACGACCGGGCGATCGAGTACGGCAATCGGGCGATCAAGGGCGGCTACGCGGACGCCGAACTCTACACGCTGGTCGGCCAGGCGTATTACGTCCAGGGCGACTTCAAGGGCACGCTCAAGTTCATGGACAACTACGTGGACAGCCAGGTGCGCCGTGGC
The DNA here is from genome assembly GCA_050185195.1 of Steroidobacteraceae bacterium. GTDB lineage: Bacteria > Pseudomonadota > Gammaproteobacteria > Steroidobacterales > Steroidobacteraceae > CADEFQ01. Next base: position 95,571 of record JBFWZQ010000004.1, read on the forward strand.
GAGACGCCGAAGAAGCAGTCGCTCGAGCTGATCCTCTCCTCGTGCGTGAAGTTGAAGGACGACAGCTGCACCACCGGGGCGCTCGAACGCCTGGTGAAGTACTACCCGACGCCGGAGTACTGGCAGAACATCATGTACTCGCTGTTCCGCGTGGACAGCAACGACGACAAGGTGCTGCTGAACACCTTCCGGCTGGCGGCCGACGTCGATGCGTTGAAGCGGGGCGACGAGTACACCGAGATGGCTCAGCTCGCGATCGAGCAGGGGTCCCCCGGTGAAGCGGTATCGACGCTCGAGAAGGCATTCGCGAAGAACGTGTTCACCGAACAGCGCGACCAGGACAAGAACCAGCGCCTGCTCGAAGCGGCGAAGAAGTCCGCCGTGACGGACCAGGCCGGCCTCACGCAGCTCGAGGCGGAAGCCTCGAAGGCGAAGACCGGCGGGGCGGACATCGGCCTCGGCAAGGGGTACCTGAGCTACGGCCAGTACGACAAGGCGGCCGCGGCGATCCAGCGGGGCATCACGAAGGGCGGCTTGTCGGACAAATCCGAGGCGCAGCTCCTGCTCGGCATCGCCCAGTTGAAGGGCGGCAAGAAGGACGATGCGATCAAGTCGTTCCGGGCCCTCAAGGACGATGCCAAATACGGCCGGCTGGCCGGCCTCTGGGCGATCCACGCCCAGGGCTGAAGGCTGGAGCGCCCTGGCCGCGAGCCACGGGCCAGAAGCAGAAACGGCCGACGGGGCGACCCGCCGGCCGTTTTGTTTTGCGGCCCGATGCTGCCAAACTACTGGCAACCGGGAAGATTCGAGGTGACGGGGGGATGCCGAGCAAGGTGCCGGAGGGCGGGACACGCGGATGGATCGTGCCGATCGGCGGCGCGGAGAACAAGGAAAACGACCGGCGTATCCTGACCCGCTTCATCGAGGTTTCCGGGGGTGATGCCGCCGACATCGTCGTCATTCCGACCGCGAGCCGCCTGCATGAGACGGGGCCCCGCTACGAGCAGCTCTTTCGGGAACTCGGCGCGGCGCGGGTGACCGTGATGGACTTCGACACCCGGCGCGACTGCCATGAAGGCGGGCGCCTGGAACGGCTCGGGGAGGCGAGTGGTGTTTTCTTCACCGGCGGCAACCAGTTGCGCCTGACGACCCTGCTGGGCGGTACCCCGGTCGCCAAGGTCATTCGCGCGCGTAATGCGAGCGGCGTCACCGTCGGGGGCACCAGCGCGGGCGCCAGCATCCTCTCCGAACACATGATCGCTTTCGGTGACGATGGTTCTTCGGCCATCTCCGGCAGCGTGCGCCTGGCCCCCGGGCTCGGCCTTACCAATCGTTTCGTGATCGACCAGCACTTCCGCCAGCGCGATCGCCTCGGGCGGCTGTTGACGGCACTCGCCTACAACCCGTTTGCGGTCGGCATCGGGCTCGATGAAGACACGGCGGCTTTCATCGGCCCCGACAACACGCTCGAAGTCGAGGGCAGCGGCGCCGTGACGGTAGTGGATGCCGCGGAAGTGGCGTTCACCTCGATGGATCTCGTCGACGAAGGCCAGCCGATCTGCATGCTGGGCCTCAAGCTGCACCTGCTCGTCGCGGGCGCGTCGTTCAACCTGCAGACGCGCGTGGCGTCGGCAGGCAGCTTGCGGGTGCACAAGGAGTAGCACAGTGCGCGTACTCGACCGCTCGGTTTACGTCGGTCCCTCGCACTACGCGCGCTTTCCCGTCATCCGCCTCGAACTCGACCTCGGAGCGCTCGAAGCCTGGCCCACCGGGCGGCTGGGAGCCGGTTTCGTCGAACCCCTCGCTGCCGCGCTGCCCGGGCTCGCCGAGCACGGTTGTTCGTACCGGGAGCCGGGCGGTTTCTTCCGTCGCATGCGTGAAGGCGAGGGCACCTGGCTCGGGCATGTCCTCGAGCACGTGGCGATCGAGTTGCAGAACGTCGCCGGCGAGGACGTCACGTTCGGCAAGACGCGCAGCATCGATGGCAGGCCGGGGGTGTATTCCGTCGTATACGAGTTTGCCCAGCGCGATGAAGGCATCGCAGCCGGTGAACTCGGCTTGCGGCTGCTGGCGTCCCTGTTGCCCGTGGAACTGCGCGAGACGGGCGCCGTTCCGGAAGGCTGGACCTGGCCTGTCGCCCGTGACGAGTTCATCCGTTTCGCGCAGCGGCGCGCCCTCGGGCCTTCCACCGCGGCCCTGGTGCGGGCCGCCGACGAGCGCGGCATTCCCTGGCTGCGGCTCAACGACCAGTCACTGGTGCAGCTCGGCCACGGCAAGTACCAGCAGCGTATCCAGGCCACGGTCACCGGGCGCACGCCGCACATCGCGGTCGAACTCGCGAGCGACAAGGAGGAAACGAACCGCATCCTCGCCTCGCTCGGCCTGCCCGTGCCGCGGCAGGAACTCGTGCAGTCGGCCGAACAGGCAGTGCGGGCCGCGCACCGCATCGGCTTGCCTGTCGTCACGAAGCCCTACAACGGCAACCATGGGCGTGGCATCTCCATCCGGCTCAGCACGGACGCGGAAGTGGCGGCGGGTTTTGCCGCGGCGCGCGAGCATTCGCGCTCCGTCATCGTCGAGACCTTCCTCGAAGGCGATGACCATCGCCTGCTCGTCGTGAACGGTGAGCTGGTGGCCGCGACCCGGCGCACGCCCGGCCACGTGGTCGGCGACGGGATGCACACCGTCGCAGGTCTGGTTGCCCTAGTGAACCAGGACCCGCGCCGCGGCGTGGGACACGAAAAGGTGCTGACGCGGATCGAACTCGATGCGCAGGCCGGGCAGATGCTCGATCGTGCGGGGCTCACGCCCGAATCGGTGCCCGAGGCGGGTCGCGTGGTCTACCTGCGTTCGACGGCCAACCTCTCGACCGGCGGGACCGCGACTGACGTGACGGACACGATCCACCCCGACAACCGGGACATGGCGGTGCGTGCCGTGCGCGCCATCGGTCTCGACGTCGGCGGGGTCGATTTCCTGTCGACGAACATCGCCGAGAGCTATCGCAGCATCGGCGGTGGCATCTGCGAAGTGAACGCAGCCCCGGGCTTTCGCATGCACGTCGCGCCGAGCGAGGGCACGCCGCGCGATGCGGCGGGACCCGTGATCGACATGCTCTTCCCGCGTGGTGCGGCGTCGCGCGTGCCGATCGCGGCGATCACTGGCACGAACGGCAAGACCACGACGGCACGCATGCTGGCGCACATCGCGAAGATGGCGGGTTACACGCCGGGCCTGACGACGACGGACGGCGTCTATATCGACGGGCAGCGCACCGTGCAGGGCGACATGACGGGGCCGGTGTCGGCCCGCATGGTGCTCGCCGACCCACAGATCGACCTCGCGGTGCTCGAAACCGCCCGCGGCGGCCTGCTGCGTGCCGGCATGGGCGTGCAGGCAGTCAACGTCGGCGCGGTACTCAACGTGCAGTCCGATCACCTCGGCCTGAAGGGCATCGACACGCTCGAGCAGCTGGCGGAAATCAAGCGGGTCGTGGTCGAGGTCGCCACCGACTGCGCGGTACTGAATGCCGACGACCCGTTGACACTGCGAATGTCGGGTTACACCGAGGCGGCGAGCATCTGCTACGTGACATTGACCCCGCAGCACCAGCTCGTGCGCGAGCACGTGCGCGCGGGCGGCCGCGCGTGTGCGCTCGAGGCGGGTGTCAACGGCCAGATGATCACGCTCTACGACAAGGGCAGCCACATTCCGCTCCTCTGGACGCACCTCATTCCCGCCACGCTCGAGGGGCGCGCGACGCACAACGTGCAGAACGCCATGTTCGCGGCGGCGCTGGCGTTCTCCCTCGGCATGAAGCTCGACGCGATCCGCCAGGGCCTGCGCACCTTCGACACCACGTTCTTCCAGGCGCCCGGGCGCATGAACGTCTACGACGAACACCCGTTCAAGGTGCTGTTCGACTACGGCCACAACGCCCACGCCGTCGGCGTCATGGCGGATCTTGCGCAGCGGCTCGACGTCAAGGGCCGGCGCATCGTGGTGATGGCCGGTCCCGGCGACCGTCGTGACGAGGACCTCGTGGCCATCGCGCTCGCGGTTGCCGGCCGGTTCGACCACTACATCTGCCGCCGTGACGACCAGTTGCGGGATCGTGCGCCGGATGAGGTGCCGCAACTGCTGGCGCGCACGCTGCGCGAGGCGGGCGTGCCACCGGCACGCATCGACATCATCCCGGATGAGCGCGAGGCGATCGATGCGGCGCTGCGCATGGGCGAGGCGGGCGACCTGCTGCTCGTCTTTGCCGATCACCTGACGCGCTCCTGGAAACAGATCACCAAGTTCCACCCGACTGGCAACGGCGCATCGCATCCCGCCGCAGTCGCACCGCCGCCGCCTTCCGCGCTCGTGGATCCGGTGCCCGAGGCGCCTGCGATCTCCCTCGAAGGCCTCATTCGCGACGAGCGGGGCATACGTTTCGCCCCCGAGGGAGAAGACTGATCGAGACGGCAGGACTGCCTTACGGGAACTCGCGTCGCCTCACCGGTAGCAATCTGTTTTTCGACTCGCCGGGCGCCGTCCTCGAAGTCATCGAGGCCGAAGTCGATGACGCACTCCTCGCGGACTGGCGCGTGCGCGTCGAACGCGGCCGGGCGCGCCTGGGTTGGCCTGCGGCATTGCCTCCGCGGTACGCCGGCCGCACGACGCGCAGTCCGATTGCGGTGCGACGCCATCGCGGCGGGACGTCGTTCGCCCTCGCGGCGCCCATCGACCAGTTGTTCGTGGCCACGGAGCTCAACGAATGGGCGCTCGCGGCATCGTTGTGCGTGCGCGAACCAGGCCGCCGGACCGCGCTGGAATCCGCCATGGTGATCGCAGCGCGCGAGGCGACGCCGCCGCCGGCATTGCCGCCGGTGCTCGATGAGCCTGCTGCGCTCGATCGCCTCGTCAAGCTCGCTGCGCTCGAGTCGCGGCCCCTGTTGCGGGCCGGGATCGCGCGTGCATCGTCACTCGGGCTCGGCTGGCTGCTGGACGACGAGGGCTTCTCGATGGGCGAAGGCGCCGGGCACGCCGGCTTTGCGCTGGGCGCACTGCCGCGGCCCGGGATCGTGCATTGGGAAAGCCTGCGTAATGTCCCTGTGGCACTCGTCACGGGATCGAATGGCAAGACCACGACCGTTCGCCTGCTGGCGGCTTGCGCCCGTGCGCACGGCCTGCGGACGGGACACAATTGCACCGATGGCGTGTTCCTCGACGACAGGCTGCTCGTCAGCGGGGACTACGCAGGGCCGCTGGGCGCGCGCACGGTCCTGCGCGATGCACGCGTGCAGGCAGCAGTCATCGAGGCAGCGCGCGGTGGACTCCTGCGACGCGGCAGTGCGGTGAACCGCGCCGATGTCGCCGTCGTCACCAATGTGAGCCTCGATCACATGGGTGCCTACGGCATCGACGACCTCGAGGGCATGGCCGCGGTGAAACTCATCGTCGCGAACCTCGTGGGGCCGCGGGGCCTCGTCGTGCTGAATGCCGACGATCCGATGCTCGCCCGGCATGCGCGGAACGTCGAGGCGCCGGTCGGCTGGTTCGCCCTCGATGCCGAAACCGGCTTGATCGAGGAGGCGCGCGCGGGCGGCGCACCGACGTGCGCAGTCCGCGCCGGACGGCTCGGCTGCACGTTCGAAGGCGTGGAGCACGATTTCGGTGCGATCGATGCGATGCCGCTCACGTCCGGGGGCAGGGCTGCCTACAATGTCGCGAATCTCGCGGCCGCGGCGCTCGCGGCGCTGGCGCTCGGCCTGCCGCCCGCCGTCGTGCGCGAGGTGTTCGCGCGCTTCGGCAGCAGTCCTGCCGACAATGCCGGCCGCCTCATGCGTTTCGAGGTCGGCGGCCTGCAGGTGATCGTCGACTATGCGCACAACCCGGAGGGGCTGCACGGCGTGCTCGCGGTAGCACGCAGCCTCCTGGCCGACGGCCGGCTGCTGCTGCTGCTGGGGCAGGCGGGCGATCGGGGCGACGCTGATATCGCGGAGCTGGCGGCCGTGGCCGCGCGCGCGCGGCCCGACATCGTCGCGATCAAGGAAATGGAAGGCCACCTGCGCGGTCGTGCGCCGGGCGAGGTGCCGGCCCTCCTGCGCCGCGGCTTGCTCGCACAGGGCCTTGCCACCGGGCAACTGCTCGAGCGGGGGGCGGAAATCGACGCCGCGCGGGCATTGCTGTCGCTGGCACGAGCGCGCGACGTCGTATTGCTGCCGGTGCACGGCCAGCTGGCACGGAGCGAGATCGTGTCGTTGATCGGGCGGATGCGCGGCGACGGCTGGCAAGCGGGCGAGCGGTTGCCGGCGTAGGCGCGCCCCGAATCAGCGGCTCACCGCATCCACCACGTCCTGCTGCGACCGCGGTTGCCCCTCGCCGGTGACTTCCTCGACCTCTGCCTTGACGATCCGCAGGATACGGGCGATGAACGCCGCGCGCGCCTGGTCCCTTTCAGCGGTGATGGCGGGCGAGGGTGCATAGGCGTCGACTGCGCCGGCCTTCAGCACCCCGCGTGCGCCGAGCAGGCGCTCGACGGCGTCGAGCCGGTCGCGGGTGACGGCAAGTTCCTGCGCGAGCGTCACCGTGACCCACAGCAGCTTGTCGATCGCGGGGTCGCTGAAGTACTGCGGGCGCTTGCCCTTGGCAACGCGCTTGATGCGGACGGGCGGTTTCCTGCTGGGCATGCCTGCGTACCTCGATTCAGGGCTGTCCGACGAGGACGGTCCAGACGAACTTCGGCGAGTAGAGCGTCTGCGCGCCGGCGTCGCGCGGCGCAAAGCCGACCGTCTCCACTTTGTCCCGGTCGAAGCCGCTGCGGGCCGCGATGGCGGCGAGATCGGCGTCCGTGAGGAACTGCGCGAAGGTCTCGTTGTTGTTGTAGGACTCCCAGTTGTACATGAACTTCTCGAGCGGCGTCGTGCCGCGCGGAATTTCGAGGTGCAGCATGATCCCGCCCGGTTTCAGCAGCCGCCGGCATTCGCGCAGGATGTTCGAGAGCGCCGACTTCGATGTCTCGTGCAGCATGATGTGGGAGACGATCAGGTCGAAACTGGCCGGCTCGAAATTCGTCGCTTCGGCGTTCTGCTGGCTGAAGTGCACGGTCACGCCCAACGCTTCGGCACGTGCGTGCCCGTAGCGCAGCACCGGCGCGCCGACGTCGATGGCGTGCAGGGAGGCGCGCGGGAAGGCGCGACCCCAGGGCAGCGTGCTGTTGCCGATGGCGCAGCCCATGTCGAGGATGCGCCCGGGCTTGAGGCCGGGAAAACGATGGCGGTAGAAGGCGAGCAGGATGTCGCCCATCGCGTCGTTCTCGACTCCGAACGCACCGTCGAGGTAGAGGTGCAGGCCGCTGTCGTAGAGCGCGCCGGCGGTGATGTCGCCGGGACCGAAGTCGGTGTGATAACCGCCGGGTTGCAGGTGGATGTCGGCGGCAGTGTGATAGCGGGGGACCTGCAATGCCGGGTCGAGCGCCAGCGTGCCCGCGCGCTTGCGCTTCGCCGGCGCCGCCGCGCGGCGCACGAGCGCCTCGCGATCGCGCTCGGCCGGATCGATCACCGATTCCCACATGAGTTCCTGGCTACGCCGCAGCATCGCGCTCCAGAACTGGTAATAGGGATCGCGTTCCATCACCGCGCGCAGTTCGGCAGGCGTCTGCGGGCTGCGGCCGGTCTCGGCGCGAAAGCGCGGCTCGATGCGCGCGGCATACAGGGGATAGTTGCCTGGCATCACCCGTGAGGCGAGGTGGCGCCGAAAGCTGCGCACGAATGCCTGGCGCGCGCGCTCGTCGTGGGTGGGACGAGGCAGCATCGCGTGGCGTTTTGCGGCGCTCATTGCTGCGCGCGCTCGACCAGGTGGTCCCGATAGTCGCGGAAGGGGCGCAGGAGGCGTGCAACGAGGGCTTCGCGCCGGGCCGCGCGCTCGTGCAGGGCGGCCTCGTCGGGTTCGAATGCCTCGATGTCGCGGCGTGCAACCGCCCCCTTGCGCTCGAGCAGCCGCTCGAGCGTGTCGATGCGATCGTAGGCCACCGAAAGTTCCGCGGCGAGCGCGAGCAGCGCGGCATGCAGCTGGTCGATCGCCGGGTCGTCGAAATACTGCGGCAAGGGACCCTTGGCGCGTGTCGGGGCTTCGGTCATTCGCGCTCCACGAGTTCGATCCATTCCCCCGCGGGGCCGATGCACACCGCGGTCCGGCGACCATGATAGGGCGCCTGCGGCAGGGTGTGCGGCGGCGCGAGCCAGTCGAGGGTGGGATCCTCCGGCAGGCGGTCAACGAGGAAGCTCACCATCGAGATCCCTGGTGGCAGTTCGCCCGGCTGCGCCGTCCGTTCCAGGGTGCCGGCGGGCATCGCGTCGACTTCGATGTAGCACTGGCCCTTGAGCGCGAGCGCGGCGAGCGGATGCCGGGTGTCGGCAGGCAGTCCATGCGCCGCCGAGAGCACGGTGATCACCGAGGGGGTCGTCGTCGCGGGCGGGACGCCGAGGTGTTTCGCATAGAACGCACCGACCGCTTCGCAGGACGGTCCGCCGAGGATCACGATGAACACGCGGTCGATGAAATGTTTCGCGTCGGGCACGTCGAAGGCGGCGATCTTTTCCTTGAACGAGGTGAGATAAATGGCCTCGTTCGCCGGCCCGATCGCCTGCATCGCACGGATCTTGTCGCTGATCGAGAGGTCGGCCGGCGGCCCGATCACGCGAAAGGGCGAATCGGCAATGCGCGCGGCGGCCTGGTCGGTGTCCTGGACCATCAGTTCGGCGGCATTCCAACCCATGTGCCGGAAGGGTCGATAGTCCGGATCCGGCTTGCTCTCGATGAAACGCACCCACGTCTGGCCTTCACCGCCAGGCAACATCAGGGCGTAGCGCCGGCCGGCGAGCCCTGCGCGGCCGAACTGGGCGGCCATCGCGGGTGTCAGGCGATCGTGGTCCGCCAGTTCGTAGCCAAGATAGAGGCGCCAGGCGTCGATCGCCGACTGCAGTTCGGGGGTCGCGATCGTGACCGCCGCGATGGGCCCGAACTGCGTCATGCGAGGCTCGCGAGGTAGCGGCGGGCGGTGGCGAGATCGGTGACTTCGGCATATTTTGCCTGCAGGTCGAACAGGTTCGACTCGTGTGGGCCCGCGGCCCGGTCGCCCACCGCATCGCGCACGACGACTGGAACGAAGCCGTGCTGGCAACAGTCGACTGCGCTCGCCCGCACGCATCCGCTCGTGGAAACTCCCGCGATCAGCACGGTATCGACGCCCAGTGCCGTGAGCGTCGAGGCGAGCGAGGTGCCGAAGAAGGCACTCGCGTACTGCTTCGGGATCACCGTCTCGCCGGGCTGGGGCTCGAGTGATGGCGCAAAGGCGGCGAGTTCCGGGTGCGCGCCGGCCTCGAAGCAGGCGAGCGCCGGGACCTTGCGAAAGAAGATGCCGCCGTCGCGCCCGCCCGGCTGGTACGTGACGTTGGTATGCAGCACGGGGATGCGCGCGCCGCGCGCGGCCGCGAGCAGGCTGACTGCGGCGTCCCGCGCGGCCTCGACCCCGGCATAGAGCGGCGAGCCGGGCACGAGATAGGCCTGCACGAAGTCGATCACGAGCAGGGCCGGGCGGCGGCCGAAGGCGAGCGCCTTGCCGAAGCCGCCGCGCGCGTAGTTTTCGTCGAGCGATTCGGCCATGCCGTTTAGATCACCTTGCGGGCGGCGAGGGCGTCGTAACGTTCGCGCGCCATGCCGAGGAGCCCGAGATAGACATCCTCGTTGTGCTGGCCCATCGAAGGCGCGGGCGCCCGGATGCCGCCGGGCGTCTCCGACAGCTTGGGCGCGACGTTCTGCATCTTCAGCTCGCCGAAGTCCGGGTGCTGGGTCGAGACGATGGCCTGTCGTGCCTGGAAGTGCGGATCCCCGAGCATTTCCGGCGTGCGATAGATGAGCCCCGCGGGCACGCCGAATTTCTCCATGGCCGCGAGGACTTCATCGCGCGTCTGCGTCGCCGTCCAGCGCCCGACGAGTTCGTCGAGCTCGACCTGGTTCGCGCCGCGCGCCGTGTGCGTGGCGTATTTCGGCTCCTGCGCGAGGCCCGGCTGTCCCATGGCTTCGGCGAGGCGGCTGAACACCGTGTCCTGGTTCGCCGCGATCAGCACCAGCTGGCCGTCGCTCGTCGGATAGACGTTCGAGGGCGCGACATTTGGCAGGATCGCGCCCGTGCGTTCGCGGATGTAGCCCGTCTTGTCGTATTCGGTGACGAGCGACTCCATCATGTTGAGCACCGCTTCGTAGATCGCCGAATCGACGACCTGGCCGCGCCCGGTCTTTTCACGGTAATGCAGGGCGGAGAGGGCGCCGACGCTCGCGAAAGTGGCCGCAAGCGAATCGCCGATGCTGATGCCCATGCGCGAGGGCGGGGTCGAGGGGTCGCCGCACACATAGCGCAGGCCGCCCATGGCCTCGCCGATCGCGCCGAAGCCCGCCTGCTTCGCATACGGGCCGGTCTGGCCGAAACCGGAGACGCGGATCATGATCAGCCGCGGATTGATCTTCGCGAGCTCCTCGTAGCCGCAGCCCCACTTCTCCATGGTGCCGGGGCGGAAATTCTCGAGGAGGAAATCGGCCTTCGCGACCAGCTCCCGGAGCAGGCCCTGGCCTTCGGCTTGCCGCATGTCGAGCGTCACGGCCTTCTTGTTGCGGCCCACCACGGGCCACCAGAGCGACTTGCCGTGTGCCTTCTCGCGGCCCCAGACGCGCATCGGATCGCCCTGGCCCGGCGGCTCGATCTTGATGACTTCCGCGCCCATGTCGCCGAGGATCTGGCCGCAGAACGGACCGGCGAGCAGCGTGCCCATCTCGATCACGCGCAGGTCCGACAGGGGACCGTTCTTGAAAGGGGTGGGTTGTCCGGTCATGCCGCTCTCTCTCGGATTCGGAAGTCCCGCGGGGGACGTTGGGGTTAGAATCGAAGCATGTAACGTCGGAATTATGGAATAGGCAATGATGCGTAGCGTTGAAATCGTCGAAGTCGGGCCACGTGACGGGCTGCAGAGCGAGCCGGGCGTGATGCCCACCGCGGCCAAGATCGAGTTCATCGAGCGGCTGGTCGCCGCCGGTGTGCGCAGGGTGGAAGTCACGAGCTTCGTGAACCCGAAGCGGGTGCCGCAGATGGCCGATGCCGAGCAGGTGCTGGCCGGCCTCACGAAGCGCGCGGACGTGCACTACGTCGGCCTCGTCCTCAATCGCAAGGGGTTCGACCGTGCCCTCGCGGCCGGCTGCAATGAAGTCGGCATGGCCGTGGTCGCGAGCGACACGTTCAATCGCCGCAACCAGGGCGTCGGTACCGAAGAGTCGATCGCGGCCTGGCTCGAGATTGCCCGGGCGGCGCGCGCGGCCGGCATCCGCGCCCAGGTGACCGTGTCGGCGGCATTCGGTTGCCCGTTCGAAGGTGAAATGCCGGTTGCGCGGGTGGTCGAGGTGGCGCGGCGCTGCGCGGAAGCAGAGCCCTTCGAGATTGCGCTGGCCGACACGATCGGCGTCGGGGTGCCCGCGCAGGTGACGGAACTCGTGGGCGCGGTGCGCGCGGCCATGCCGGGCGGGACGCGCCTGCGCGCCCATTTCCACAACACCCGCAACACGGGCCTCGCGAACGCCTTCGCGGCGGTCCAGGCGGGAGTGTCGACGCTCGATGCGAGCGCCGGCGGCATCGGCGGCTGCCCGTTCGCGCCCGCCGCGACGGGCAACATCCCCACCGAGGATCTCGTGTACATGCTGGAACGCAGTGGCATCGGCACGGGCATCGACCTCGATGCGTTGATCGCCACCGGCAAGTGGCTGCAGGAAACGCTGGGCCGACCGGTGCCCGGCATGCTCGTGAAGGCCGGCAGCTTCCCGCGCCCGCAGGCCGCCTGAGCACGCGGGCGACGCTGCCCTTCATGTAGGTGTTCCCCGCATTGCGGACCCTTCGGCGAGGCACCAAACTCGGGCCGCTGCAAGCGGCGCGCGCGCGCGCACCGATCAACCAGGAGTACACATGACATATCGATTGGGTGTGGACGTCGGTGGCACTTTCACCGACCTGCTGCTTGTCCACGAGAAATCCGGCAAGACCTGGTCCGCCAAGGTGCCGAGCACGCCCGCTGACCAGTCGATCGGTGTGGTCAACGGCATGATGCGCGTCTGTGAACATGCGGGCATCGACCCGGCGACGATCCTGCACGTGATGCACGGCACGACAGTCGCCACGAACACGGTGCTCACCGGCACGGGCGCGAAGTGCGGCCTCGTCACGACGAAGGGCTATCGCCAGGTGCTGCAGATCGCCCGCTCGTTCGTGCCGGGCGGCCTCGGCGGCTGGGTCATCTACAACAAGAGCCTGCCGCTCGCGCCGCTTGCGTGCACGATCGAGGCCGACGAACGCGTCAGCGCCAAGGGCGAGATCGTCCACGCCCTCGACGAGGGTCAGTTGCGCACCTCGCTGCGCGAGCTCAAGTCGAAGCAGATCGAGGCCCTGACCGTCTCGCTCATCAATTCCTTCGCGAACGACACGCACGAGAAGCGGATCCGCGACATCGCGGCCGAGGAACTGCCCGGCATTCCCGTCTCGCTGTCGTCGGAAGTGGTGCCCGAGATGCAGGAGTACGAGCGCACCGTCACGACGGTCGCCAACTCCTACGTGCGCCCGCGCGTCCAGAAATACGTGCGCAACCTCAAGTCGAAGCTCTCCATCAAGGGCGAGGACGTGAAGCTGCACATCCTGCGCTCGGACGGCGGGCTCGCTTCAGCGAAGTCCTCGGAAGAGTTCCCGGTGAACCTGCTGATGTCCGGGCCCGCGGGCGGCGTCACCGGCGCGGTTTGGGTCGCGCTGCAGTCGGGCTTTCCGAACCTGCTCACCGTCGACGTCGGCGGCACCTCGACCGACGTCGCGCTGATCCAGAACGGCGAACCGCGGCTGCGCCGTGAAACGACCGTCGGCGATGTCACGGTGCGCGCCTCCTCGGTCGACATCCGCACCGTGGGTGCGGGCGGCGGTTCGATCGCCCACGTACCGCAACTGACGCGGGCCCTGCGCGTCGGCCCGCAGAGCGCGGGCGCCGACCCGGGCCCGGCCGCGTACAACCGCGGCGGCACCGAGCCGACCGTGACCGACGCCAACGTGGTCCTCGGCTACATGCCCGAAGGGCAGAAGCTCGGCGGCGACATGGTGCTCGATCGCGAGCTGTCGGGCCAGGCGGTGCAGAAGGTCGCCGACGCGCTGAAGCTCACGCGCAAGGACGCCGCGCTCGGCATCTACAACATCGTCAACGAGAACATGGTGGGCGCGCTGCGCCTCGTGTCGGTCGAGCAGGGTTATGACCCGCGCGACTACGCCCTGATCGCCTTCGGTGGCGCAGGCCCGCTGCACGCGAATGCACTGTCGCGCCTGCTCGGATCCTGGCCCTCGATCATCCCGCCCGGCCCCGGCGTGCTGTGCGCCCTCGGCGATGCCACCACCGCGGTCCGCGACGAGCGCGCCCGCACCTACGTGCGCAAGTTCTCGGAGACGAGCGCGAAGGAAATCACGAAGATCCTGCGCGCGCTCGCGGCGGATGCCTCCGGGTCGCTCGCGCGCGAGGGCGTGCCGAAGGCGCAGATGCGCACCACATGGCAGGTCGACCTGCGCTACCACGGGCAGGGCCTGCGGCTCACGGTCGATGTCGACATCAAGGACCTCGAGAAACGCGGCCTCGTTGCGATCTCCGAGCAGTTCGATGCCGAGCACAAGCGCCTGTTCACCTTCGCGCTCTCGCTCGAACACGAACTGGTCACGCTACGCGCCTCGGTGCAGGGCAAGGCCGTGTCGCTCAAGCGGCCCAACCTGCCGAAGGGCAGCAGCGATGCGAAGTCAGCGGCGATAGGCAGGCAGAAGGTCTACATGGACGGCAAGGACCTCACGGCCACCGTCTACGACCGCAGGAAGCTGCGCGCCGGCAACAAGGTCAAGGGTCCCGCGATCGTCGTCGAGATGGACTCGACCAGCGTGATCCTGCCGAAGCACCACGGCGTCGTCGACAAAGTCGGCTGCATCCTGATCTATCCGGACGGCTACAAGCCGGCCCGCAAGGCGAAGAGGTAAGTTTCATGCCCGCCAAAATCATCCAGCGCAACAACAAGCCCCACAAGAAGGTCAAGGTCGACACCGTCACGATCGACATCATCGAGAGCGCGCTGCGCAACGCGCGCTACGAAATGGACACGGTGCTGTTTCGCACGGCCATGTCGCCGGGCATCCGCGAGCAGCACGACGAGTTCCCGATGATCGCCAACCTCGAAGGCAAGATGGTGGTCGGCCAGTTCGGCTCCTTCATCCATGGCTTCATGCAGGGCTACGAGGGCACGATCGAGGAAGGCGACGTCTTCCTCACGAACGATCCCTATTCGGTCAACGGCGCGATCAGCCACTCGAACGACTGGCTGATGCTGATGCCGATCTACAAGCAGAAGCGCCTGATCGCCTGGTCGGCGATGTTCGGCCACATGACCGACGTCGGCGGCAAGGTGCCCGGCTCGCTGCCGACCGACGCGCGCCAGATCTTCGAGGAGGGCGTGCGCACGCCGCCCGTCAAGATCTACCAGGGCGGCAAGCTGCAGGAGGACGTGCTCAAGATCCTGCTGCACAACTGCCGCCTGCCGCACTGGAACCTGTCGGACTTCAACGCGATCACCGCGGCGTTGCGCACGGCGGGCATCCGCTGCGTCGAAATCGCCGAGCGCTTCGGCGACGACGTGTTCTACTCGGCGATGCACGAAATGCTCGAGCGCAACAAGCGCGCGATGCGCGAGCTCATCAAGCGCACCGTGCCCGAGAAGAAGCAGTACTTCGAGGACTACGTCTGCGACGACGGCCTCAACATGGGGCCGTACAAGATCGCCTGCAGCATGTGGCGCGAGGGTGACAAGTGCATCTTCGACTTCGCGGGCACCGACCCGCAGTCGATCTCTTCGATCAATTTCCTGTTGAACGAAGAGATGTTCAAGATGTTCGCGGGCGTCTACATGATCATGGTGTTCGACCCGCAGATCCTCTTCAACGACGGCTTCTACGACCTGATGGAAGTGCGCATCCCGGCCGGCACGCTGCTGAAGCCGTTGAAGCCCGCGGCGCTGTCGTGCCGCACGCATGCGCTCGGCCGCATCTTCGACGTGCTCGGCGGCCTGCTCGGCCAGGGCAATCCGCAGTTCATGTGCGCGGCCGGCTTCTCGGACAGCCCGCACTTCATGTATTCGGGCTACGACAAGAACGGCGACTGGTACCAGCTGTACCAGATCACCTTCGGCGGCATCCCGGGCAAACCCTTCGGCGACGGCCCCGATGGCCATTCGCTGTGGCCCTCGTTCACGAACGTGCCGAACGAGTTCCTCGAGAGCTACTTCCCGCTGCGCATCGACATCTACGAGACCATTCCGGATTCGGGTGGCCCCGGCAAGAACCGTGGCGGCAACGGCCTGCGCATCGGCTATCGATTCCTCGAACCGGGCGAGATCTCGGTCCACGACGATCGCTGGCTTACCTACCCGTGGGGCGTCAACGGCGGCCTGCCGGGCGCGCGCAGCCGCAAGACGCTAATGCGGGCGGACGGCACGCAGCAGCTGCTCGAATCGAAGCTCGACCGCGTCAAGGTGGAGGCGGGCGACCTGCTGCTGGCCGACACCTGGGGCGGCGGCGGCTGCGGCGATCCGCTCGAACGCGAGGCGGAAGCGGTTCGCTTCGACGTCGATGCGGGGCTCGTCACGATCGAGGGCGCGCGCCGTTACGGCGTGGTGATCAAGGCCGATGGGGCGCTCGACGAAGCGGCCACCGTGGCGCTGCGCAAGAAGATGGCCGTGGAACGCGGGCCGGCGCAGCTGTTCGATCGCGGCTTCAAGTCCATCGATGAACTGAAGGCACGTTGCAAGGCCGAGACGGGCCTCGAGCCGCCGACCCAGCCGCAGTTCACCAAGTGGGCCAAGCGCCTGACTGAAGAGCGCCGCAAGGGCGTCAAGGTGGCCTGACCCCCTCCCCAACCCCTCCCCCCAATGGAATTGGGGGAGGGGCAAGGGGTGGGGGAAGCATCATGGGCGACAATTACACCGCCGCGGGCTATGCCAGCTCAGACATCGGCTACGGCCGGCGGCCGGCCGTGCTCGTCGTGGATTTCCAGGTGGCATTCACCGATCCGGCCTACCCGATCGGCAAGCTGCCGATGGTGCACGCGGCGCGCGATCGCACGGCGGAGCTGCTGAAGATCGCGCGCGCGCAGCGGGTGCCGGTGGCGAAGTGTTACACCGCCTATGGCAGCCAGGCCGACATGCCGCTCTGGAAGGTGAAGGCGGTGCGCGAGGAGTTCCTGTACGGCCACCCGTGCACGGCGATCGACCCGAAAGTGCACGACGAGGGCCATGACTTCACGTTCTGCAAGAACGCGCCGTCCATCTTCTTCCTGACCCCGCTCAATACGTTCCTCACGCGCCAGGGCGTCGACACCGTGATCGTGACGGGATGCACGACGAGCGGCTGCGTGCGGGCCTCGATCGTCGATGCGTTCTCGCACGGCTATCGCGTCATCGTCCCGGAGGATTGCGTGGGCGACGCGGATGAAAACGCGCACCAGGCGAATCTCGCCGACTGCGGCCGGCGTTACTGCGACGTGACGACAGCCACCGCCGTCGAGCAATACCTCCTGGCCCTGAGCCCGTAGTCCGCGGTTGTCAGCCCGTTTCCAGCCAGTCGAACAGCGCTGCCGCGAAGCGGATCTTCTGCTCTTTGCCCGCGACGACATGGGCGACGTCATCCCATAGCAGGCCCTGCGCACCCGGGATCGCCTGCTCGATCGGCCGCGTGCAACGCGGACTCGTGACCTGGTCGAGTCCCGCATGCACGATCAGGCTGCGGCAGCGGATCGTGTGCAGCCACGCGGTCGAGTCGAAATTGACGCAGGCGTCGATCAGGCGCGAGTGCGCCGGGTAGCGGCCACGCAGTTCCTTCCAGCCGCCCTGCGAACCCAGCAACCGGTGCTTGTTCGCGTTGTAGTAGTCGGGCGTGAAGGACAGCAGCGTGACGGCCCGCTGGAAAGCCTCGAAGCCGACATCGCGGTGCAGCCAGCGGAACATCTCGAGCTGGTCGCGCAGGAAATCGTCGACGGCGCACCAGGCGCCCATGTTGAACATGCTGCGTGCAAGATCGGGCCGCTGCGCCGCGATCACCTGGCAGACGCAGGCGCCGATCCCGACGAGCCCAACGAGGTGCACGTTGCGCAACTGCAGGTGATCGAGCAGGGCAATGGCGTCGCGTGCGTGCAGTTCGATGGTCGGCTCGGCGCCGGGGTGGTCGGTGGAATCGCAAATGCCCCGATAGTCGAACACGATCACCTGGTAACGGTCGGTGAGGCCGCGGGCGAGATGGTGGTGGTTGTCGTGGGCAAACGTGCCCCAGCCGCCCATGCACAGCACGGGTGGGCCCTGTCCGAGGACCTCGTAGTACATGTCGTGGTCGTTCAGGCGGACGATGGGCATGCGATGCACTCCCGGCGGTGAAGCGTGGATATTATCAAATGTCCGGACAATCGGTGGGCGTGGTGACGCGCACCCACAGGGCCACGCACATCACGATGGCGTTGACGATCGCGATCATCACGAAGGGCCCCCCGGGCCGCCAGTGATCGAACAGCCAGCCGCCCACCGACGTCGAGAAGAGCACGCCGAGGGCCGCGCAGAAGGCGGCCACCCCCATGACCGAGCCGCGAAACTCGCGCGGCGCCTGCTGGCCGAGCAGCGCCTGCCCGGCGAGGATGCAACTCAGCTCGCCGGTGCCCAGCAACATCATCTTGAGTCCCATGCCGGGCGCGAACGGATCGTGGGTGAGGCCGACGATGCAATAACCGGCCGCGGCGAGTCCCATCGCGATCACGATCACCGTGACGCGATCGAGCTTGTCCATCAGCCAGCCGAGGACCGGTCCCCAGATGAGGCCCGCGAGCTGGGCAAGACCGTACATCGCGCCGGCGGTTGCCATCGCCGCGGGTCGGGACAGCCCCTGCGCGAGGCCCGCCTGCATCATCCAGAGGGAGAAGAAAGTGCCGATCACGACGAGGTCGCCTCGCGCAACAAAGGAGGCGAGATAACCCAGGGCCAGCCGGCGGTTGGCGCGCGCCGTGCGCACGCCGGTGCCGATCAGCTTTGCCAGCGACTCGCGGCGGCGCGTGGCGCCGGCCGGCGTGCCGCGCTGCAGGCCGAGCCAGCAGGCGGCGGCCGTGATGAAGCACAGGGCAGCGCCGATCCACAGCGTGTAGCGTCCGGCCATGTCGTCGCTGTGGCCGAGCGCTTCGAAGCGCAGTGGCAGTTTCGACAGCACGAGCACGCCGAACATCACGCCGAGGCCCTGCAGCGTCCCGGTGACGCCGACCAGCAGGCCGCGCGAGCGGTCCTGCGGCGTGTCGGCCAGCACCGTCGCCATGACCGTGCCGATCATCGCGGCGCCGATCGCAAAGAAGAAGCGGGTCGCGATCAGCTGCGGCAGCGAACCGGCAAGCGGGTAGAGGACATATCCCGCGCCGATCCAGGCGAGGCCGAGCGTGTACAGGGTGCGCCGCCCGAGCTTGTCGGCGAGTGCGCCGAACGGCCCGACGAGCAACAGCATCACGATTTCCTGCGTCGTGCCGAGCAGGAAGGTCGCGCGGCCCTGCTGCGATCGCGGGATGCCGAGGTGCGCATCCAGGACGAAGGGCTGCATGAAGCTCAGGAAGGAGAGCAGGCAGACGCTGAAGAAGGCGGCATACAGGAATGCGAGGGCATTGCCGCGCGAAACACCTTCGGCAAGCCAGATCGGCCCCAGCTTGCGCGGCGGATAGCCTGTCATGCGTGAACCCCCGGGAGAACGCGTCCGCGAATCCTACCTGCGACCCGGCGGCAACGCTCCGGCGGTCCGTGCGTGACCGAGGCGTGGACCGCCCCCGCACGGCCCGCGCCACTTTGTCCTGACATTGGTACAAAGTGGCAACCAGCGCAGGGAGACGTGCCGATGAACTCGAATCCGGGACGGGAGCAGGGCAAGGCGATGGGTGGCATGACGGTGACGCCGCTGAGCGGCGCGCTCGGCTGTGAAGTTGCCGGCGTCGACCTCGCGCAGCTCGACGATGCCACTTTTGCGCAGATCCACGCGGCCTTCCTCGCGCACTCCGTCGTGGTCTTCCACGACCAGCGCCTCGACGAGGCGGCGCTGGCCGCGTTCGGACGGCGCTTCGGCAAGCTGGAGGACGAACCCTTCCTGCCGCTGCGCGCGCAGACCGAGGGCGTCTACCAGTTGCGCGGCGCCGGGCGCAACGAGCAGCGCCTCTCGACGCAGAACCTCGGCTGGCATGTCGACCACAGCTACCAGCGGAACCCGAGCCTCGGCGCGGTGCTGTATGCCGTGGACGTGCCGGAGGCGGGCGGCGACACGCTGTTCGCCAACATGATGCTCGCCTTCGACGGCCTCTCGGCCCCGCTGCAGCGGTTCCTGACGGGGCTCACCGGCATCCACGACGTGCTGCACTACGGCGTCAGCTCGGGGCATCATTCGATCGCGACGCAGGCCGGGCTCGAGCGGCTTGCGCAGGCACGCGCACGCTTCCCGCAGACTGAGCATCCGCTCGTCTGCACGCATCCCGAGACGGGTCGCAGGATCCTCTACATCAACAAGGGCTGGACGAGTGCGGTGAAGGAGCTGCATCCGCAGGAAAGCCGTGCGCTGCTCGCGATGCTCAATGAGCATGCGTTGCAGCCCACCCACCAATGCCGGGTGCGCTACCGCAACGGCACCGTCTGCATGTGGGACAACCGCTGCGTGCAGCACAGCCCGAACTCCGACTACACGGGACCGCGCCACATGCTGCGCGTGGCGCTGCACAGCGACTGGATCCCTTCGTAGCGCGCGCCGCTCACCGCCCGCCGCGGCTGAGGTAGGCGTGGTGCGTGTAGCGGTCGGCGCGATACCACTGCTGCACCCGCTCGACCCGCCGGTTGCGATCGTCCACGACCAGCAGGCGCACGCTCACGAGCGGTGCCCCGACTTCGGTTTCGAGGAAGGCGGCGATCTTGATGTCGGCGAGGGTCGCGCCGATGAACTGGTCGGCGCCCATGATGTTCATGCCCTTCCTGTTGAGCAGGGTGAGCATCGGGCTGCGATTGAGTTCCGCGACGTCGATCGCGCGCGCGATGTCGAGCGGCACGCTGGTCTCGACATAACCCACCGGGATGTTGTCGGCGACGCGCACATGCGAGGCGCGCACGACACGCGCCCCCGCTTCCAACCCGAGGTCGAGCCGCGTCGCGTCATCCGCCACGATTTCCTCCAGCTGCGCGTGTCGCTGCTTCGAGCCTGCGCCCAGGCGCTTCGCCCGGCGCATCAGCTGGTCCAGGTCGCTGCGCACCGGCGCGGTGGAGAGGTCCTGCAGCACGAAGGTGCCGCGTCCCGCCTGGCGCGACACGAGGTGCTCCGTCACGAGCATCTGGATTGCCTGGCGCGCGGTGTTGCGCGAGACGCGCAGGCGCGCGGCGAGCTCCTGCTCGGTCGGCAGTTGCGCGCCCGGTGGATAGCGCCCCTCGAATATCCACTCCCGCAGCGCGTTGTAGAGCTGCACGTACTTGGGCGAGCGCAGGCCTGCGCTGATCGCGGATTCGAGGCCCGGTCGCGCGGCGCGGCGCGGCGTGCGGCGACGCGCCGTCATTCAGGCGCCGAAGCGATGGACGGGTGGGGGATCGATGGGAACGATCGTCGCCTTCTGCTCGGTGAAGAAGTCCACGCTCGCGGCGGGCCCGTCCCGCCCGATGCCCGATTCCTTGTAGCCGCCGAACGGGGCGCGCAGTTCCCGCATCATCGGGGTGTTGATCCAGACGGTGCCGGCGCGGATGTCGCGCGAACAGCGTAACGCCGTGCCGATGTCGTTCGACCAGACATAACTCACGAGGCCGAACCTGGAGCGATTGGCGATGGCGATGGCCTCGTCGATCGTGTCGAACTCGAGGAAAGTCGCGAAGGGCCCGAAGATCTCCTCCTGGCACACGCGCGCGTCGTTCGAGGGTGCCAGCACCGCGGTGGGCTCGACGAACCAGCCACGCTCGATCGCCGCGCGCTTGCCGCCGGTCAGGAGCCGCGCGCCGTCCGCGCGCGCGATGTCCGTGTAGGCGAGCACGCGGTCCCGGTGCGCCTCGAACGCAAGCGGGCCGATTTCAGTCCCCGCCGCGAGCGGGTCGCCGACCCGGATGCGTCGGGCACGCGCAACGAAGCGTTCGATGAATCCGGCCGCGATCGGGCGTTGCACGAGGATGCGCGAGCCCGCGAGGCATTGCTGGCCGTTGTTCGCGAAAATGCCGACCAGCGCACCGTCGAGCGCCCGCTCGATGTCGGCCGACTCGCAGACGATGTTGGCGGACTTGCCGCCGAGTTCGAGCGCGGCCGGCACGAGGCGCTTCGCGGCTGCGGTCATGATCGCGCGGCCCGTCGTCGTGCCGCCCGTGAAACCGACGAGATCGACGCCGGGATGATCGACGAGTGCCGCGCCCGTGACGGGGCCGCGGCCGTTGACGAGGTTCACGACACCGGGTGGCAGGCCGGCTTCGTGCAGGATCTCGACGAGGCGCCGCACGGACAGCGGCGTCACTTCCGAGGGCTTCAGCACGCAGGTGTTGCCCCAGGGTATGCAGGTCGCGATCCGCATCGACGCGAGGGAGAGCGGCGCGTTCCACGGCGCGATCAGCGCGGCGACCCCCTTCGGTTCGCGCGTGACCCAGGTGAGCCAGCCCTTCGTCTGGGAGTATGCCTCGCCGTGCAGCGTGCTCGCGACTTCGGCAAAGAACTCGAAGACGCGGGCCGTGCGCTGCACCTGCTCCCGAACGCGTGTGAGTGGCAGGCCGGCGCCGGTGCACTCGAGCCAGGCGAGCTCATCGGCATGCGCGCGCACGCGATCGCGGATCGCGTAGAGGATGTCCTTGCGCGCATTGATGTCGAGGCGCGGCCACGGGCCCGTGTCGAAGGCGCGGCGGGCGCTCGCGACGGCCGCGTCGACTTCCTGCGCGTCGGCCTCGCGCAGCACGCTGATGGGCTGTTCGGTGGTCGGGTTCACGATCGGCAGGTCCACGCCACCGGCGCGCAGGGCCGGGGAGGCGCCGTCGATCAGCGACTGGATGCGCGGCGCGACGGACCAGGCGTCCGGGACCTGAACCGCGCTCATGAGGCCGGCTTCGATCCGGCCGCGATGAACCAGGGCAATGAGCCATCCGTCGGCGGCAGCTGGCCTGTCCAGGTCCGGTCGGCCGGAATGCCGGCCGCCTCGATGTCGGCCGCGAGATCCGCGTTCGCGTAGACCTCCCAGAACGGCTCATTGTTGTTGCGGGTGTCCCACGACAACTCGAACTTTCGAAACTCGGACAGGCCCGCGAAGCGCAGCGGTACGTCCTGGTGAACGAAGACACCGCCCGGTGCGAGCAGCCGCCACGTTTCACGCAGCATCCCGCGGCGCGTCGCATCCGAACTTTCGTGCATCAGGTTGTGGGAGACGACGAGATCGAAATGGGCATCCGGGAAGCCGGTCGCGACGCAGTCGCGCTGGTGGAAGTGCACGGCGGCGCCGAGGGCGGCCGCGCGGGCATGCGCGTAGCGGAGCATGCCGGCGCCGACGTCGATCGCGTGGACCTCAGCCCCGGTGTAATGCAGGGCGTGCGGGACGCTGGCCGAGCCGGCGGAGCAGCCCATGTCGAGGATCCGTCGCGGTGAAAACCCGGGCCAGCGTGATGCGATGAATCGCTGTACGTGGCCGGCCTTGCTGTCGCCCCGGCCGATGCCCTGGCCGAAGGCATACAGATTGCCGCCCGCTTCGTAGAGCGCGCCTGCGGTGATGTCGCCGTCGCCCAGGTCGAGCGCATAGCCGCCCGGCTGCAGGTGGATGTCCATGGCGGTGACCCCGCGCGGCGGAATGAATGCCGGGTCGAGTTCAAGCTTGCCGCCCGCCGCGTCCCCCGACGCGAGGCGGCGCGCGGCGGCCTCGAGCCGCGCGCGTTCGCGGCGGATCGGCGTGCCCACCGCGTCCCACATCAGTTGCTGGGCCCCGCGGTTGAGTGCCGACCAGCTGCGGTAGGCGGGCTGGCGGTACATGGCGTCGCGGATTGCTTCACGCGCCGGCTCGTGATCGGGCGAGGTGCGCAGCGCGGGCTCGACGACGGCGGCATAGAGTGCTTCGTTGCCACTGCGCAGCGATCGGTTGAGGCCCTGTTTCAGGGCTACGACGAAGGCCTGCCGCGCGGCCTCGTCGTGGGCCGGCCGTGCGAGCATTTCGTGACGGGCATTTCGCGCCATGGCAGAACTCCATTGTACACGGGCCAAATGTCATGCCAGTATGACAAAGACATATGGCGCTCGATCTAAGGACTTTCCTCGCCGAACACGCTGGCGCAGTCTGGCAACTGCCCGCGGGACTCGCGCGCCGCCACGAACTCACGGCCCTCCAGCACCTGCTCGACGCACGCGCCGAATTCCCGATCCTGCTCGCGCGCGACACGCGCGACCGTGACGGGGCGCCAAGCCCGATCCCGGTCGTCACCAATCTCACCGCGAGCCGCGTGCTGACCGCAAGGGCGCTCGGGATTCCCGATCACCGGCAGACCGCAGAGTGGTTCGCGCGGCGCAGTACGGGCGGCATCGAACCGCGCGTCGTGGCGCGCGCGGACGCGCCGGTGCAGGCGGTCGTGCTGGCCGGTGCCGACGCCGACCTGCGCCGGATTCCCGCGCTGACGCAGCACGAACTCGAGCCCGGACCCTACCTGACCGCGGCGCACGCCACGACGTTCGATCCGGATACGGGGACCGACAACACGGCCATCCAGCGCTGCTGGCTGAAGGGCCCGCGGCGGATGAGCTGGTTCCCGTATCCCGCGAGCCACAACGCGCGCAACCTGCGCAAGTTCTGGGCGCGCGGCGCGGCTTGCCCGGTCGCGTTCTGGATCGGCCATCATCCGGCGGTGCTCATGGGTACGCAGGCGAAGCTGCGCTATCCCGAAAGCCACTGGCGCGCAGCGGGCGGCGTGCTCGGGGAGCCGCTGCGGCTCGTGCCGTCGCTCACCCACGGCGAGCGCATCATGGTGCCGGCGGATGCAGAGATCGTGATCGAGGGATGGGCGCCGCGCGATGAGATCGCGGCCGACGGGCCCTTCGGTGAGTACACCGGCTACCTCGGCCCGCAGACGCCCGCGCCGGTCTGCGACGTCACCTGCATCACGATGCGCGGGGATGCCCTCTACCACGACTATGCTTCGGGCCTCACCGACATGCTGGTGCCCGACAACATGGCGATGGAGGGCAAGCTGTTCGAGCTCGTGAAGGCCGTGGCGCCTTCGCTCGCCAACGTGCACGTGCCGACCTCCGGCCGCCGCTTCCATGCGTGGCTGCAACTCGACGACCCGGCGCGCGGTGAAGCCCGCGACGCACTGGTGGCCGCACTCGCGTACCGGCGCACGAAGTGGGTCGTCGCGGTCGACAGCGACGTCGACCTGTTCTCGCCGGAGGCGTTGCACTGGGCGCTCGCCACCCGCGTGCAGTGGGGCCGCGATGCGATCGTGATCGACAACCTGTCTGGTTCCGCGCTCGATCCGTCGCTGCCGCGCGGCGCGGTCACGGCGTCCAAGATGGGCGTCGATGCGACCCTGCCGCCGGCGCCGAAGCCGGGTGCGCCGCGTCCCGTGCCGCCCGTCGCCACGGTACCTGCGCCGTCGAGCGATATTGCCGATGGACTGCGGGCGCAGGCGGACGCGTCCGGCTGGCCGCGGGCCTGAATGTCTGGAGGAGAACGCATGTCACGGGCGGCCGGTGCCAACGAGGGCGGCAAGTACGAGGGCAATACGGCGTGGGTCGCGTGCCCCGCTTGTCGTAGCTGGTTTCCCGTCAGCCCGCGCATGCTCGCGCCCGCAGCGCCGCCCGCGTGCTGCCCACAATGCCAGCAGGAATTTTCAGCAGAGGAGTGCGAGTGATGGCCAGTCTCATGGATCGTTCCCGCCTGTTTGCCGCCCTCGAGGCGGCGCGCCAGCCGCAACACGGGGGCGGTCATCCCTTCAGCCGGGCGTGGGCCGCGGGCGAGCTGTCGCGCGCGCAGCTCGGCGAATGGGCGATCCAGCATTTCTATTACATCGACCCGATCCCGCA
The DNA here is from genome assembly GCA_050185195.1 of Steroidobacteraceae bacterium. GTDB lineage: Bacteria > Pseudomonadota > Gammaproteobacteria > Steroidobacterales > Steroidobacteraceae > CADEFQ01. The sequence goes on from JBFWZQ010000004.1 coordinate 120,715, forward strand.
GCAGTTCGCGGCGCTCTACGCACGCCTGCCGGACCTCGATGCGCGGCAGCACCTGCTCGAGAACCTGCTCGGCGAGGAAATGCCGCAGTCCCCCGGCAAGCGCCACCCCGACCTGCTGCGCAAGTTCGCCCGCGCCTGCGGCGTGGCGGACGAGCGCATCCTCGGTGCGGAAGGCGCGGGGGCGGTCCTGCCGACGACACGCGCGATGCGCGCGTGGATCTGGGAACTGGCGGGCATCCGCCCGCTGGCGGAGGCCTGCGCGGGCATCATGGTGGCGCTCGAGGGCCAGTTGCCCACGCTCTATCCGAAGTATGTCGAGGCGATGCGCCGCATGGGCTATTCGGACGATGACCTCGAGTTCTTCCACGTGCACATCGAGGGTGATACGGAACATGCGCACGTCGGGCTCGAGCTGACCGATCGTTACGCGACCACGCCGGAACTGCAGCAACGCGCCGTGGCCACCGTGCGTGCGTCCGCGTCGATGCGTTATGCGATGCTCGATGGCATCCGCGCGCAACTCGAGATCAAGAGTGCCGCCTGAACACGCCTCGGCGCCCGTCGCATTCGTGACGGGCGCCGCCGGGGGCATCGGCCGCGCCCTGGTCGAGCGCTTGCGCACCGACGGCTATCGCGTCTTTGCAACCGATCGGGCCCTCGCCGCATTGCCGTGCGTCGAGGGCGGGTTTCGGGCGGCGAGCCTCGATGTCACGGACGAGGCCGCCGTCGAGGCGACGGTCGCCGACTGCGGCGCGACGTTCGGCCGCATCGACCACGTGATCCATCTCGCCGGCGCCACGGGCAGCGGTCCGCTCGATGCGGTCTCGCGCGCGGAATGGCAGCGCCTGCTCGACGTGAACCTGACGAGTGCCTTCCTGCTTGCCAAGGCAGCGCATGCGCCCTTGCGGGCCGCGCAAGGCAGCCTGACGCTGCTGTCGTCGATGAATGGTTTGCACGGCGGCAGTGCCGCGAGCGGCCCCGCCTATGCGGTGGCCAAGGCGGGAGTCGTCAACCTGGTCCGTTACCTCGCCAAGGAGTGGGCAGCCGATCGGGTGCGGGTCAACGCCGTGGCGCCGGGCCCGGTCGACACGCCCATGCTGGCGCGTTTCTCAGCCGAGGAACGCGCGAGGATCGCGGCATCGGTGCCACTCGGGCGGCTCGGGAAAGCCCATGAGGTGGCCGCGGCGATCGCCTACCTGATCGGCCGTGACGCGGCCTGGACGACGGGCACGATCCTCAACCTGAGTGGCGGGGTGGTGCTGGATTGAGCATTCCCTCGCCGCGCTACTATCAGGTTTACGTCACCCTGCGCGCATGGGTACGTGACGGCACGTATGGACCGGGTGCGCAGATCCCGACCGAAGCGGCGCTCTGCGAGCTGTTCGGCGTGTCGCGCATCACGGTGCGCAAGGCACTCGCCCAGCTCGTGAATGAAGGCTGGCTGGTACGCCACCAGGGTCGCGGGACATTCGTCGAGTTGTCGGCGGCGCGCGCGCCGGCGTCGCTCGACCTGGGCGAGGCCTTGAACCAGGTGGCCGATCTCGCCGCGATGACGCAGGTGCAGGGCGCGCAGTCGGCCGAGGTGACCGCCGACGACGAGACGCGCGCGGCCCTCGAACTCGCGGCCGGCGCTCGTGTCTGGAAGTCGAGCCACGTGCGCACCCTGCGCGGCGTGCCGCTTGCGCTGATCACGACGTTCGTTCCGCTCGACATCGGGGCCAAGGTCGATCGTCTCCACCCGGCGAAGGGGCTGCCGATGTTCGAACTGCTGGCACGCTCCGGCATCAAGGTCCGCGAGGCGGACCAGTGGATCGGCGCGACGCTCGCCAACCTCGAGGCGGGCCGTGCGCTCGCGGTCGGGATCGGCGCTCCGCTCCTGCGGCTGACTCGTGTCGTGTTCGACGCGAAGCGTCGCCCGGTGGAACGGGTCGTCGCGCTCTACCGGGCCGACGCCTACCAGTACCGCATGCGCCTGGTGCGCGCGCGGAGGTCATGATGGCGCCCTGGTGGAGGCAGAAGCGCTGGGGCATCGCGATCCTGCTGATGCTCGTGACGGCCGTCGGCAGCATCGACCGGCAGGCCATGTCCATCGCGGCTTCCGCCATCAAGGCGGATTTCCACCTGAGCAATACCGAGTACGGCGCCATTGCCTCCGCGTTCCTCGCGGCCTACGGCGTCGGACAGTTGCTCGCGGGCATGTTCGTCGACCGCCTCGGTACGCGCCGCGCGCTGTCGCTGGCGGTGGTCTGGTGGAGCATCGCCGCGATCCTGCATGCCTTCGCGCGTGGCTTCTGGGGTTTCTTCGGTGCCCGCGCGCTGCTCGGCATCACGGAAGGCGCGAACTATCCCGCGGCCGTCAAGGCGATCGCGGAATGGTTTCCGCGGGCGGAACGCAGCATGGCCATGGGGCTGGTCACCGCCGGCACGGGGCTCGGGTTGATCCTCGCGCCGCCGCTGGCGGGGCTGCTCATCTATTTTTCCAGCTGGCATGCCGCGTTCATCGTGCCGGGCCTCGCCGGCCTCGCGTGGGTATGGTGGTGGCAGCGGCGTTACCACCTCCCCGAACAACATCCGACGATCAGTGCCGAGGAGCGCGAACTTGCGATGCGCGATCGCAACGCGGGCGCGTCGGGTGCTGGCGCGAAGCGCAGTGCATGGCGCACCTGGGCGCATTACCTGCAGTTTCGCGAAACGTGGGGCCTGGTACTCGCCCGCTTCGCGGGCGACGGTGCGTTCTATTTCTTCAGCGTGTGGTTGCCGCTCTACATGCAGAGCGAGCGCGGCTTCTCCGTGCTGAGCGTCGCGTGGCTCGTCGCGATTCCCTTCCTGTTCGCCGATCTCGGCAGCCTCACGGGCGGCTGGCTCGGCCAGCGCCTGATTCGTCTCGGTTGGTCCGTGAACCGCTCGCGCAAGAGCATGATCTGGCTCGGCGCCCTGGGCGTACTGGTGGCCTGGCCGGTGAGCGTGGTGGAAGACTGGTGGCTGGCCCTGCTGCTGTCGTCGCTCGCGATCGCGTCGATCCAGGTGAAGACCTCGTCGCTGTTCCCGCTGGCGGCCGACATCTATCCCGCGCGTGACGTGGCGACCGTCTGGGGCATGTCCGGCGCCGCGGGCGCGTGTGGCGCGGCTCTCTTCCAATGGGGATTCGGGTGGCTGATCGATGCGTACGGTTACAATCCGGTGTTCGTGATCGTCTCGGTCATGTGCATCGTGCAGGCCGCCCTGATCACCGTGCTGATTCCCCGCGTGGGGCCCCTCGAGGAGCAACCGGCGTGAGTGTCGTGAAGGTTTCGCGGCGTGAGGCACTGCAGCTGGGGCTCTCCGTGGCGTCGGGCGGCCTGCTGCTGGGTTGCGTCACGCCGCAGCGTGCTGCGGACGGGAGCGGCAAGTCTGCGCCCCCCGCGCAGCTCAATGCCTGGGTGTCGATTGCGCCCGACGGCCTCATCACGCTCGTGACCCCCGGGGCGGAGCTGGGGCAGGGGGTCTACACGTCGCTGCCGCTGATCCTCGCGGAGGACATGGAAGCCGATTTCGCGGACGTGCGCGTGATCCATTGCGGCTACGACCCAACCTACAACAACCCGATCAAGGGGTACCAGGCGACGGGGCAGAGCGCCGCGGTGCGCGGCTACTACCCGTTGCTGAGGCGCATGGGCGCGAGCGCGCGCGACATGCTGGTCGCGGCCGCAGCCGAACGCTGGGGAGTGCCCGCCGCCGAGTGCATCGCACGCGCCAGCGTCGTGCGCCACACGCAGTCGCGGCGCCGGGCGGGCTTCGGCGAACTCGCCGGGGCGGCGGCGCGCCAGGCGCCACCGGTGGAGCCCATCCTGAAAGCGCCGGGGGAATTCCGGTTGATCGGCAGCCGCGTCGCGCGCAAGGACTCGGCGGAAAAATCCGACGGCAGCGCCCGGTACTCGATCGACATGCAGCTGCCGGGCCTGGTGCACGCGGCGGTGCGCGTCTCCCCGGTGCCGGGCGGTCGCGTGAAGCGTCTCGACGACACGCGGGCCCGGGCCGCGGCCGGGGTACTCGACGTCGTGCCGGTGGACGGCGGCGTCGCGGTGGTGGCATCGGGCTGGTGGCAGGCGCACAAGGCGCTCGACCTGCTCGAGGTCGAATTCGAGGGCGGCGACACGCAGGCCACGTCGGCGCAGGTCGACGCCGCGCTTGCCGCGGCGCTTGAAGCAGGCGGCCTGGTCGCGCACGAAGCGGGCGACGTGGACGCCGCGCTGCAGGCGAGTGCACGCGTCATCGAGGCGCAGTACACCTTGCCCTATCTCGCACACGCGACGATGGAACCGATGGGCTGCGTCGCCAGCGTCGAGGGCGACCGTTGCACGGTCTGGGCACCGACGCAGGGACCCACGGTGGCGCACAAGGCGGCCGCGCAGGCGGCGGGTGTGCCGCCCGCGAACGTACAGGTGCACCGCATGTTCATCGGCGGCGGCTTCGGTCGCCGCTACGAAACGGACTTCGTGACGCAGGCCGTGCAGGTTTCGCGGGCAGCGGGGCGCCCGGTGAAGCTGCTCTGGAGCCGCGAAGAAGACATGGCGCACGATTTCTACCGGCCCGCCGCGCGCCTGCGCTACCGGGCGGGGCTCGGGGTCGACGGCACATTGCTCGGGGTCGACGTCGTGGGCGCCAGCGGGTCGATCCTCGCGCGCCTGCGTGGCGGCCTGGGTGGCAAAGCCGATGCCATGAGCGTCGATGGCGTCCTCGATCGCGAACTGGCGGTACCGAACCTGCGGATCCGGCATGCGGCGGTCGAGTCGCCGCTGCCGCTCGGGATGTGGCGCAGCGTGAGCCACTCGCAGAACGCCTTCGGCAAGGAATCGTTCATGGACGAGCTGGCGCACGCCGCCGGCCGCGACCCTTATGAGTATCGCCGCGCGCTGCTCGCCGGAACGCGGCAGGCCGCCGTGCTCGACCTCGTTGCCGCGCGGTCGGGCTGGGGCACGCCGCTGCCGCAGGGCCGGGCGCGTGGCATCGCGATCGTCGCGTCCTACGGCAGCATCGTCGCCCAGGTGGCCGAGGTGTCCCTGCAGGACGGCGCGCCGCGCGTGCACCGGGTGGTCTGCGCCGTCGATTGCGGGCTTGCGATCGATCCGCACAACATTGCCGCGCAGATGGAAGGCGGTGTCGCCTTTGGCCTGTCGGCGGCGCTATGGGGCGAGATCACGCTGGCGGACGGTGCCGTCGAACAACGCAATTTCCATCAGTACCGCGTGCTGCGGCTGAATGAAATGCCGCGCGTGGAAACCCATATCCTGCCGGGCGGCGAAGCGCCGGGGGGCATCGGGGAGTGCGCGGTGCCGCCGATCGCGCCGGCGGTCGCCAATGCGCTGTTTGCGCTCACCGGCAGGCGGATCAGGTCGTTGCCGCTCGCCAACGCCGCTTATTCGTAACGCTGGCCGCGCTCGAGCCACTGCTCCGTTCCGAGCAGTTCGTTCAGCGCCTTGAAGTCGAGCATCTCGCCGAGCATCGCGCCCGTCGTGCCGTCGCGCTGCAACGTGTCGAGGTAACGCTGCGCGGCCCAGGTCTGCACGCGCACCATCGCGCCCGGGAAGATCGCCAGCGAGAAGCCGAGCCGCTGCAGCTCCGCCGCGGGCAGCAGCGGCGACTTGCCGCCCTCGACCATGTTGGCGAGGACCGGCACGCGTCCCTTGAAGCGCGCGAGGGCACGTTCCATCGCCGCCACGTCGGGCAGGGCTTCGATGAAGAGGATGTCGGCGCCGGCGGCGAGATAGCTGTCCGCGCGATCAAGTGCGGCGTCGAGTCCCTCGACGGCGAGCGCGTCGGTGCGGCCGATGATGAGCGTCTCGCGGCTGCGTCGCGCGTCGCAGGCCGCGCGGATCTTGCCCGCCATCTCGCGTGCGCTGACGAGGGTCTTGCCGGCGAGGTGCCCGCAGCGCTTCGGCAGCTGCTGGTCTTCGAGCTGGATTGCGCTCGCCCCGGAGCGTTCGAAAAGCTGCACCGTGCGTTGCACGTTGAGCGCGTTGCCGAAGCCGGTGTCGGCGTCGACGATCAACGGGATCGCGACACGCTCGCGGATCTGCGAGACGACCTCGGCTACTTCGCTCATGCCGACGAGGCCGATGTCGGGGCGGCCGAAGCGCGTATAGGCGATGCTCGCGCCGGAAAGGTACGCGGCGGCGAAGCCCGCGCGTTCGATCAGGTTCGCGGACAGGGCGTCATAGCAGCCGGGGGCCACGAGGATGCCGGGGGCGGCGAGGCGGGAACGCAGGGAGTCGGTCATGCGGCGGGGTTTCCGTGCAGTCGCTTGTGCAGGTGGGGAATGAGGCCGCCGTCCGCCACGATCTCGAGGAGGAACGCGGGAACGGGTTCGCCCCGGTACTCGCGCCCGGTGGATGTGTCGCGCACGAGGCCGGTCGCGAGATCGACCTCGAGGCGCGCGCCGTCGGTGATCTCGCCGGCCCGCGGCAGGACCATCACGGGCAGGCCGAGGTTGAAGGCGTTGCGATAGAAGATCCGCGCGGCGGAACGAGCCAGCACGACCGACACGCCGAGGTAGCGCAGCGCCTGCGCTGCCTGTTCGCGCGAAGAGCCGATGCCGAAGCCTTCGCCCGCGACCACGATATCGCCGCGGGCCACGTCCCGCGCAAACTGGGGCTGCACCGCTTCGAGGCAATGCTTGGCCAGCTCTTCGAGGGGCTTGCGCATCGCGTGGCCCGGTGCGAGCAGGTCGGTGTCGATGCGGTCGCCGAAGACCCAGGCACGGCCGGCGATCGGGGTCGGGTCGGTGGTGCTCATGCCGCGGCCCTCGCGGGCAGCATTTCACGCGGATCGCCGATCGTGCCTCGCACGGCGGAAGCCGCGACCGTGTAGGGCGAGGCGAGATAGACCGACGCGCCCGGCGAGCCCATGCGCCCCTTGAAGTTGCGCGCCGTGGAGGCGATGCAGACTTCGCCGCTCGCCAGCACTCCCGTGCCGTAGCCCGCGCACGCGCCGCAACCGGTGGGCAGCAGGATGGCGCCGGCGTCGACCAGTGTGGCCAGCGTGCCGTCCGCGGCCGCTTCGCGCGTGGTGCGCGTGGAGGCGGGAGCGATCAGCAGGCGCACGCCGTTCGCGACCTTGCGCCCCTTCAGCACGGCTGCGGCCATGTGCAGGTCGGAGAGTTTCGCGCCGGTGCAGGCGCCGATATAAGCCTGGTCGATCCGCACGCCGGCGTGCACGTCGACGGCCGCACTGTTGGCCGGGCTGTGGGGCGCGGCGACCTGCGGCGCGAGCGCACTCGCGTCGTATTTTTCATGGCGCTCATGGGTGGCGCCTGCGTCGGACTGCCACGCGAGCGCGTCCGCGGCGACCGACTGGCCTCCCGCGCGCAACGCGGCAAGCGTCTTCTCGTCGGGTGCGATGATGCCGGTCTTGGCGCCCAGCTCCGCCGACATGTTGCACAGGACCAGCCGCTCCATCATCGAGAGGGCAGTCACCGCGCTGCCCGTGTACTGCATCACCTTGTAGTCGTTGCTCATGCCGAGCTGCGCGCAGAGGAACAGCATGATGTCCTTGGCGGCGACGCCGGGCCCGAGCGCGCCACGCCATTCGATGAGCCAGGTCTGCGGCACGCGCACCCAGATCTCGCCGGTGACGAGCACGCCGGCCATCTCGGTGGCGCCGATGCCCACCATGAAGGCGCCCACGGCGCCGCCGGAGGGTGAATGCGAGTCGCCGCCGACCGCGAACATGCCGGGTGCGAGGTGCGCATGCTCCTGCAGGACGACATGGCAGATGCCCTGCATGTCGTAGAACGCGCCGATCGCGTGGTCGCGCGCGAAACGGCGCGTGAGCGCGAGGATCTCCGCGCTGTCGACGTCCGGTGGCGGCACGAAATGATCGCTTGCGATCACGACCTTCGACGGATAGCGGATCGTGGCGCCGAGCCGTTCGAGATAGGGCTGCACGCGGCGCGGCCCGCCCGAGTCGTGCATCATGGCGAGATCGACCTCGCAGGTGACGATTTCGCCGGGGCGAACCTGCTCGCGCGCGGCGGCGCGGGCGATGATCTTCTCGGAGAGTGTCATGGGAGCTGGAGGCGCCATCGGGTCACTATAGCGGCGACGTCGCGTCGCGTGGCATGGATAGGTATTCGCCGCAGGCGGGACCGCGGCCGGACACCTTGCGGCATAATCGGCGTTCCTCCCGTGGAGCCGCCCATGCCGAACGCCGCCAAGAAATACGACCTCCTGATCAAGAACGTGCGCGTGGTGCGCCCGAAGCGCACCTCCGTGCAGCGGATGGACATCGCCGTCAAGGACGGCAAATTCGCGAAGATCGGCAAGGACCTGCGCGCGGCGGACGCCGTGACGGTGGTCGACGGCAAGGACCGGCTCGCGTTCCCGGGCCTCGTCGATCCGCACATGCACTGCGGCATCTACGGGCCGCTCGCCGAGGATGCGCTCAGCGAGAGCCGCGCCGCGGCGCAGGGTGGCGTCACCTCGAGCCTCAATTACATGCGCACGGGCGGCTACTACATGCAGAAGGGTGGCCCGTATTCGCAGGTCTACAAGGAGGTGCTCGACACCTCGAAGGACCATTTCTACGTCGACTACGCCTACCACCTCGCGCCGCTCGATCGTACCCACATCGGCGAGATCGACATGCTGATCGAGCAGTACGGGGTCACCTCGTTCAAGATCTTCATGTTCTACGGCGGCTACGGCCTGCACGGCGCCTCGAGCTCGCAGCACGAGTTCCTGATGATCGGCAAGGATGAGAAGTACGACATCGCGCACTTCGAGTTCGTGATGCGCGGCGTGCAGCGCGCCATGCAGCGCCATCCGGAAAAGAAGGATGCGATTTCGCTGTCGCTGCATTGCGAGCTTGCCGAGATCCTCGCCGCCTACACGAAGATGGTGGAGAAGGGCGCGAAGAAGACCGACCTCGACACCTGGCTCACGGGCGTCTCCCGGGATCCCGAGTGCGCCGACTGCGAGCCGCTCAGCGGGCTGCGTGCCTACAGCGCCGCGCGGCCGCCGCATTCCGAGGGGCTCGCGATCACGATCGCGTCGTACCTCGCGAACGAGACGAACTGCGCGAACATCAACCTGCTGCACCTGACGTCACGCAAGGCCGTCGAGGCGGCGCTCACGATGGCCAAGGCCTTCCCGCACGTGAATTTCCGCCGCGAAGTCACGATCGCGCACCTGTGCCTCGACTACGACACGCCGGTGAAGGCGCTCGCCAAGGTCAATCCGCCGATCCGTTCCCGCGACGACGTGGAGTTCCTCTGGAAGGCGCTGCTCGACGGCAAGCTCGACTGGATCTGCTCGGACCATGCCTGCTGCAAGTACGAGATGAAACTCGGCAAGCAGGACAAGAACGACATCTTCCAGGCGAAGTCCGGCTTCGGCGGCACCGAGTTCATGCTGCCGGCGCTGATCACCGTCGGCAAGCCGCGCGGCCTGACCTACAACCGCATGGCCGAACTGCTCGCCTGGAATGCCGCGCAGCGCTTCGGACTCAAGGGCAAGGGCGATATCGCGCCGGGCCTCGACGCCGATCTCGTGCTCGTCGATCCGGACAGGAGCTTCGTCGCAAGCGGCAAGCTCTCCGAGTCGCAGCAGGGCTACTCGGTGTTCGAGGGCATGGAAATGAGCGCCACGGTGACCGACACTTACCTGCGCGGTCGCCGCATCTGGGGCGACGGCAAGGTGATCGGTGCGCCGCAGGGCCAGTACCTGATGCGTCCCTACGGTTGATCCACGGTTTTTCCGGACTCAAGGAGCGGTCATGACGATCAAGGCTGGCGACAGGATGCCTTCGGGCACGTTCAAGACGATGTCCAAGGACGGCCCGCGGGACCTCCCCACGGACGAGTTGTTCAAGGGCAAGACGGTGGTGCTGTTCTCGGTGCCCGGTGCGTTCACGCCGACCTGCGACGCGAAGCACCTGCCCGGCTACGTGCAGCAGGCCGCGGCGATCCGGGCGAAGGGCGTCGATACGATCGCCTGCATGGCGGTCAACGACGTGTTCGTCATGAATGCCTGGGGCAAGGCGTCAGGCACCGGCGACGACGTGATGATGCTGGCCGACGGCAACGGCGACTACGCGAAGGCGCTCGGCCTCGAAATGGACGGCCGTGGCTTCGGCATGGGCATGCGCGGGCAGCGCTTCGCGCTGGTCGTGAAGGACGGCGTCGCGGCGCATGTCTTCGTCGAGGCGCCGCGCGAGTTCAGGGTGTCGGCCGCGGAATACGTATTGGGCCAGCTCTGAGATGACCGCCGCCTCCGACCGCAATCGCCGCATCACCTTCCAGCGCACGCCGCAGGGACTGCCCACGCCCGCGGACTTCGGGGCGGACACCACCGCGATCCCTGCGCCGGGACCGGGGCAGTTCCTCTCGCGCACGGTCTGGCTGTCGCTCGACCCGTACTACCGCAACGTGATGAAGGGCAGCCAGATCTACGCGGATCGGCTGAAGCCGGGCGATGCCATGGTGGGCGACACAGTGGCGCAGGTCATCGAGTCGCGCCACACGGACTATCGCCCCGGCGAGTTCGTGCGCGTGCGCAACGGATGGCAGGAGTACGCGCTGTCCTCGGGGAACGACGTGCGCAAGCTCGACCCGGCGGCCGCGCCGATCGCGACGGCGCTCGGCGTGCTCGGCATGCCGGGGCTGACTGGTTATTCCGGCCTCGTCTACCTGGGCGAGCCGAAGCCGGGCGAAACCGTCGTGGTGTCAGCGGCGACGGGTGCCGTGGGCAGCACGGCGGGCCAGGTCGCGCGCCTCGTCGGTGCGCGTGCCGTCGGCATCGCGGGCAGCGACGAGAAGTGCGAGTTCGCGGTGCGCGAACTGGGTTACGAGGCCTGCGTGAACTACAAGAAGGGCGACCTCGCGGCGCAGTTGAAGGCGGCCTGTCCCCGCGGCATCGACGTGTACTTCGACAATGTCGGGGGCGACACGCTGCAGGCCGTGCTGCGCAACCTCGCCCTGCACGCGCGCATCGTGCTGTGCGGGATGATCGAGTCCTACAGCCTCGACAAGCCGCCGCCGGGACCGTTCCTCGGGCCCGTGGTGGGCGCCCGCGCCACGATGCGCGGCCTCGTGGTCTACGACCACATGCATCGCATGGACGAATTCGTCCGCGTGGTCGGTGGCTGGATCCGCGCCGGCCAGTTCCGCTACCGCGAGGACATCACCGAAGGGCTGGACGCGGCGCCCGAGGCGTTCTGCCGGCTGATGCGCGGCGACAATTTCGGCAAGGCGCTCGTGCGCGTCAGCGCCGAGCACGGCTGACGAACGCGGCGAGCGCCACGCCGGCCGCGCCGAGGCCCATCAGCCACGCGATGCTGCCGGGCGTGCCTCGATAGAGCGCGCCGGTCGCCACCGCGAACGACACCGTCACCATCATCGCGAGCGAGCCCGACAGGCCACTGGCCATGCCCGCGAGTCCCGGATGTTCGCTGACGGCGCCGGCGAGCGCTAGCGGCGACATGATGCCGTTGCCACCGATCACGATGATGAGCGCCGCAAGGTATGCGCCCAGGGGTGGTTGGTGCAGCAGGGCGGCCACGGCGAAGGTGGCCGCCCCGAGCGCGGTGAGTACGACGCCCGCCCAGAGCACGCGCTGCGCACCGTAGCGGCGGGCGCTGCGGCCGGCGCACCAGGCCCCGCTCGTGAAGGCCGCCGCGAGCATGGCCCACAGCAGGCCAAAGCGGGCCGGTCCGATGCCGAACGAGCGCTCGAAGAAGGCCGCGCCGACGGTCAGGAACGCGTAGATGACGCCGTTGGCGCAGCCATAGACGAGCGTGTAGCCAAGGAAGCGGCGGTCGCCGAAGAGCACCCGGTAGGCGCGCAGGAGCGTGTCGCCGCCCGCCGCCCGCTGCGCGCCCGGTCGTGTCTCCGGCATGGCGGCACACATCCAGGCGAGCAGCGCCAGCGCCACGGCCACGTGCATCCAGAAGATCGCGCGCCAGCCGAAGGCTTCGACGATGTAACCACCGGCGATCGGCGAAAGGATGGGCGCGAGTCCCATGACGGCGGTGATGAAGGACAGCGCGACGGCGGCCTGCTCGGGCTCGTGCGTGTCGCGCACCATGGCGCGCGCTGCGACCGTGCCGACGCTGACGCCGAGCGCCTGCACGAGCCGCGCCGCGATCAGCCACGCGAGGCTGGGTGCGAGGGCCGCGGCGACGCCAGCGAGCGCAAAGGCCGCGAAACCGGCCAGCATGACGGGCCGGCGCCCGTAGCGATCGCACAGCAGGCCTTGCACCGGTTGCGCGAGGCCGAGTGCGAACAGGTAGGCCGAGAGGACGAATTGCACGACGCCGAAATCCGCGTGCAGCGCCTCGGCGAGGGCGGGCAGGGCGGGCACGAGGCTCGCCATGCCGACGACGGACAGGCCGCCCGATATCCCGAGCAGCGCGATCCAGCCGCGCGATCCGGCCGGGCCGTGCTTCACGAGGTCAGCAGTTGCTCGAGCTCCGGCACGATCGCAAACAGGTCCCCGACGAGGCCGATGTCGGCCACTTCGAAGATCGGCGCTTCGGCATCCTTGTTGATCGCGACGATCGTGCGGGCGTCCTTGATGCCGGTGAGGTGCTGGATCGCGCCGGAGATGCCGATCGCGACGTAGAGCTCGGGGGCAATGATCTTGCCGGTCTGCCCGACCTGCAGGTCGCTCGCGGCAAAGCCCGCGTCGACGGCGGCGCGCGATGCGCCGACTGCGGCACCGAGCCGATCCGCCAGGCCGTAGATGAGCTTGAAGTTCTCGGCGCTGCCGAGCGCCCGGCCGCCCGATACGACCCGTGTCGCGCTCTGCAGGTCCGGCCGGTCGCTCTGCGCCGCTGACACGCCGATGAAGCGCGTGTGCGTCGGCAACGGCACGTCCACGGCCGCCGCCTCGACGGCCGCGGAGCCGCTACGCGCGGCCGCCTCGAAGGAGGCCGTGCGCACGGTGGCGACGATCTTCGTGCCCGCCTCGACCTCGACCGTGACGATCGCATTGCCCGCGTAGGTCGGGCGCCTGAAGCGGGTCGCGCTTTCAACCGCCGAGACGTCCGAGAGCTGCGGCGCATCGAGCTGCGCCGCCACGCGAGGCATCAGGTCCTTGCCGAACGTGGTCGAGGGACCGAACACGTGCGAGTAGGGCGCGGCGAGTTGCACGACCTGCGGGGCGAGCACCGCGGCGAGTGCATGGGCGTTCTCGGCGCGGTCCACCCGCAATACCCGCGTGACACCGGCAAGACTGGCCGCTTCGGCGGCGACTGCCGCGCCATCGGCTGCAAACACGGCCACGGTGATTTCCGCGCCGGCGATGCCGAGCGCGCAGGTGACGCACTTGGCCGTGCCGGCGTTCAGCTTCGCGCCGTCGTGCTCGGCGATGATGAGCACTTTCGCCATCACAGCACTCCCCGCTTGCGCAGCTCCGCGACCAGGGCGCCGGTATCCTTGACCATGATGCCTTTCTGGCGTTGCGAAGGCGGCTCCGTCTTCACGTTGCGCACTCGCGCGGTCGTGGCGAGGCCGAGGTCGGCGAGCGTCACGCTGTCGAGCGGCTTCTTCTTCGCCTTCATGATGTCGGGCAACTTCACGTAACGGGGCTCGTTCAGGCGCAGGTCGGTCGTCACGACCGCGGGCAGATCGACCTCGAGGGTCTCGAGGCCCGCATCGACTTCACGGGTCACGCGGGCCGTGGTGCCTGCCAGTTCGACCCGGGAGGCGAAGGTGGCCTGCGGGCGCTGCCAGAGGGCGGCGAGCATCTGCCCGGTCTGGTTGTTGTCGTCGTCGATGGCCTGCTTGCCGAGCAGCACGAGGAAGGGCTGCTCCTTCTCGACGAGCTTCAGGAACACGCGGGCCGCGACGAGGGGCTCGACGCCACCGTCCTGCACGACATGGATGGCCCGGTCGGCGCCCATGGCCAGCGCCGTGCGCAGTTGTTGCTGGCAGTCGGCGGGGCCGATGGTGACGGCAACGACTTCTTCGGCCTCGCCGCGCTCCCTGATGCGCAGCGCCTCCTCGAGCGCGATCTCGTCGAACGGATTGAGGCTCAGCTTGACGCCGTCGGTGACGACCCCGGAACCATCAGGCTTGACGCGGACCCGGACATTAAAATCGATGACGCGCTTGACGCAGACGAGTATTCGCTTCATTCGTCGAGTATATCAGCGCAGTTGCGCCGGCCGATGGTGCTGCTGCGGCGGATCGCGCTGCTGGTCGATGAATGTCGTGCGGATGTTGCCCGCCGTCTCGCGCAGTTTCGGCAGGAAGCGTTCGACCGCGAGCTTCATCGGCACGGCCGTGCCGGAGAAGCGGACGGAAACCGCGGCGAGCACGCGGTCTTCGAGCTGGACGGGCACCGCCATCGTGATCTCGTCGGTCACGCGCCGGGGCCGCACTGCCGTGGCGTAACCCTGGGTGCGTGTTTCGGCCAGGATCTTGTGCACCTCGGTGCGGTTGCCGGCGAGCTTGTCCGCGTCACGTGTCGATCGCGAGAGGATCTCGAGCAACGAGTCGCGCTGCGCCGGCGACGAGAAGGCAAGGAACACGCGCCCCGATGCCGACGTGAGCAGCGGCACGCGAAAGCCCGCGGAGAAACGCTCGACCGCGAGCGGGCTGCGGTGGTCGGTCGATTCGCGCACCATCATCGACGTGCCGGACAGCGATGCGATCGCCACGGGCCAGACGATGTCCTTGGTCAGTTCGTTGAGGAACGGGCGCGCGACCTGGGTCACCCAGGCCTCGTCGTCGAAGCCGTCGGACAGGCCGCGCACCATGATGGTGAGGCGGTAGCGGTCGTCCACCGGGTCCCGGTACACGTAACCCGCGTGGCTCAGCGTCTCGAGGATGCGGTAGGTGGTGGTGCGTGGCAGCCGGATGTCCTGCGCGACTTCGGAAACGGTGGCGCCGTTTCTCAGGTTCAGGACGGTGAGGGCGTCGAGGCCTCGGATCAGGGCTCGGATGGGGCGCGTCGATTCCATGGGGGGCAGTTGTCCGCGACCGCGGTGCGGAGCGCAAGTTGGGGAAAACCGAGGGAGGGGCGTACGGACTTTCCGAGGCTGGGCGTCGCGGTCGCTGTCGCGGCGACTGGCCGGGGATACACTTGGGTGCAATCACACCGGGAGTCTCCATGGCGACACACCTCCTCGCGGACCTTGCGGCGCTGCTGGGCGCACAGAACGTGCTGACGGACGAAGCAGAGCGCCGCTTCTACGCCCAGGACGTCTATCGCGAGGGGCGCCTGCCGCTCGCCGTCATCCGCCCCGGATCGTCCGACGAACTGGTCGCAGCACTGCGGGCCATCGCGAAAGAGGGCCTTGCGATCGTTCCCCGCGGCGGCGGCATGTCCTACACGGACGGCTACCTGCCGCAGCGGGAAGGCTCCATCACCGTCGACCTGCTGCGCATGGATCGTATCGTCGAAGTGAATGTCGAAGATGGCTTCGTCACGGTCGAGTGCGGCGCCACCTGGCGCGCGCTGCACGATGCGCTCGCTCCGATGGGCGTGCGCACTCCCTACTGGGGCCCGTTGTCGGGACAGAAGGCGACCATCGGTGGCGCGCTGTCCCAGGGCAGCATGTTCCTCGGGTCCGGCCGTTACGGTCCGGTCGCCGACAGCGTCATCGGCCTCGATGTGGTGCTGGTCGACGGCACGCAGCTCAGGCTCGGCAGCCACGCGAATGCGCACGGCGTCCCGTTCTTCCGCCAGTACGGTCCCGACACGATGGGCGCGTTCCTGTCGGACACCGGTGCGCTCGGCATCAAGACGCGCGCCACGTTCCGCCTCGTGCGCCCGCAACCGGAGTCGCGCCACCTGTCGTTCCAGTTCGCGACGGCGGCGGAGCTGTTCGCGGCCATGGGCGCCGTCGCGCGCGCGGATGTCATCTCGGAGTGTTTCGCGTTCGATCCCGGGCTGCAGGGCATGCGCATGAAGCGGGCGCGCCTCACCGACGACGTGAAGACGCTGGGCAAGGTCATGAAGGCGGCCGGCGGCGGGCTTGCGGGGTTGAAGGAAGGCGCGAAGCTCGTGCTGGCCGGGCGTGGCTTCCTCGACGAGAAGCAGTTCTCGATGCACCTGTCGCTCGACGGGCGCGACGCCGCCGATGCCGACGCCAAGGCCGCAATCGTGCGTGCCGCGGCGAGTGGCGCTGGTGCACGCGAGGTGGAAAACAGCGTGCCGAAGGTCATGCGCGCGCACCCCTTTGCCGACGTGACCAGCATGCTCGGGCCGGGCGGCGAACGTTGGGTGCCGGTGCACGGCGTGACTGCGTTTTCGCGCGCCGCCGCGCTGTTCGAATCCTGCAAGGCCGTGTTCGCGCGCCATGCCGACGAGATGCAGCGCCTCGACATCGACCACGGCTACCTGATCGCGAGCGTGGGACTTGCAGGCATCCTGATCGAGCCCGTGCTCTACTGGCCCGAAGCGCGCCTTGCATTCCACGAGCGCGTGCTGCCGCCCGATTACCTCGCGAAGTTGCCGACTTTCCCGCCGAACCCGGCGGCGACGGAAGCCGTCGGGCGCATACGCGTCGCGCTCGCCGAGACGTTCGTGATGCAGGGGGCGGTCAGTTTCCAGATCGGCAAGTTCTATCCCTACCAGCGCGGCCTCGAGCCCGGAGCCGCGGGCCTGTTGCGGCAGATCAAGGCGATCGTCGATCCAGGCGGGAGGATGAATCCGGGCAGCCTCGGGCTCGGCAACCCGGACTGAGAACCTGTAGACTCGGCGGATGTCCGACCCATTGAACGTGGCCCCGCGCGCACAACGCGGCTGGCGCTTTTACGGGTGGTGGGGCGTCGTCCTCGCCACGCTGCTATTCATCCTCGTGACCAATGGGCTCACGATCGGCGGCATCCAGGCCTTCGATCCGCATCTGCTCGCGGCGCTGTCGATCGAGCGCGCGCCACTCAAGCTCGGGGATGCGATCCAGCTCGGCACGGCGGCGATCTTCACGTTGTTCACCGGCTGGGCGGCGGATCGCATCGGCGTGCGTCCCGTGATGACCGTCGGCGTACTGCTGCTGTCGGCGTCCTTTTACGGGCTCGGGCACGTGGAAACGGTCGGCGGCCTCTACGCACTGCGTTTCGTGATGGGCCTTGGTCTGGCGGGCGCCGGGCTCGCGGTCTGCGTCGTGATCGTCTCGCGCTGGTTCATCACGCGGCGCGGGCTTGCCCTCGGCCTGATGCTGGCGGGCACGAGCCTCGGCAGCGGCATCCTGCCCGGCATCTTCACGCGCCTGATCGAAGCGCATGACTGGCGACAGGCGGCCGTCTACGGCGCCGTCGGGCCGCTGCTGCTGTTACCGATCGTCTGGTTCGCGATGAAGGAATGGCCGGCGCGCCTCGGGCTCGCGCCCTACGGCGGCGAGGGGGCGCACGCGGCGACGTTGGCGGGCCCAGACCTTTCCTACCGCGACATCATCTCCCGGCGGGAGTTCTGGCTGATCGGCGCCGCGGCCTTCGCGACGTTCTATTCGATCCTCGCGATCAGCAACAACCTGTTCCTGCATTCGCAGGACCTCGGGTTCAAGCCGGAGGCGAGCGCCGCGCTGTTCGTGCCGCTGTTCATCATGGGCCTCATCGGCAAGATCGTCTCGGGCGTGCTGTCCGATATCCTCGGCAGGAAGCGCGTGTGGATCCTGAGCCTCGCGCTGATGCTCGCGGGCGCGCTCATGCTGGCCACGCTGCAAAGTTCGCTCGTGATGGCCGCCATCGCGCTGTTCGGTTTCGGCTGGGGCGGCAACTACTCGCTGCTGCAGGCCACCGCCGCGGACGCCTTCGGATCGCGCGCCCTCGGGCGCGTGATGGGTGCCCTCACGGTGCTCGATGCGGGGGGAGGCGCGCTCGGCCCGTGGGTCACGTCGTTGCTGTACGACCGGTACGGCAGTTATTCGTCGGGCTTCGGCCTCGTCTGCGTGTTGATCGTCATATCGATCCTGCTGGCCGCAAGCCTGCGCATACGCTCGCCCGAAGGCGTCGCTACGGCGGTGTCCGCCGCCTGAGTGCCTGCCGATGGTGCGTTACGCGCTAGCCCGCATCATCGGCCTCGTCCCCACGCTGTTCCTGCTGGTCACGGCGGCGTTCTTCGTGATCCGGCTGGCGCCCGGCGGGCCGTTCGACGACGAGCGCACGCTGCTTCCCGAAGTGCGCGCCAACCTCGAGGCGGCCTATGGCCTCGATGCGCCGCTCGCGACCCAATACCTGCGCTATGTCTCGGGACTCCTGCGCGGTGACCTCGGGCCCTCGTTCAAGCACAAGGACGCGAGCGTCAATGAGCTGATCCGCGCTGGCTTGCCCGTCAGCGCCGCGCTGGGGGCGGCGGCGCTTGCACTCGGGCTGCTGCTTGGCGTGCCGCTCGGGTTCTGCGCAGCCCTGCAGCGCGCGGGTCCCGTCGACCACGGCATGACGGTACTCGCGGCGCTCGCGATCGCATTGCCTGCCTTCGTATTGGGTCCCGCGCTGTCGCTCTTCTTCGGCCTGCGATTGCGCTGGCTGCCCGCCGCCGGCTGGGACGACGGATCGCTACGCTACGCGGTGCTGCCCGTCATCACGCTGGCAGCCCCGGTGCTGGCGTACAGTGCCCGGCTCGCCCGCGCCGGGCTGCTCGAGGTCCTCGGCACCGACTACATCCGCGCGGCGCGCGCCCGGGGCCTCGGGCTGCGGCGCATCGTGCTGGCACACGCGCTGCGGCCTGCCGTGCTGCCGCTCGTCAGCTGGCTCGGGCCCGCCGTCGCATTCGTGCTCACGGGCTCGCTCGTCGTCGAAACCGTGTTCGGCGTCCCCGGAGCAGGCCGCTTCCTCGTCGAGGGGGCGCTCAATCGCGACTACACGCTCGTGATGGGCATGATCGTCGTCTACGGCCTCGCCACGCTCCTCTGCAACTTCGCAGCCGATCTCGCCTATGGCTGGCTCGATCCTCGCGTCCGTCGGCCGTGAGCCGCGGCATCGCGCGGCGCTCGTCGCCGCCGCGATGCTCACCGCGCTGTGCCTCGTGGCGCTCGTGGCCCCGTGGTTGTCGGCACACGCGCCGGGTGCGATCGATCTCGCGAGGCCCGCCCTGGCGCCGGGCGCCGAGCCCGCGTACTGGCTGGGCACCGACCGGCTCGGTCGCGACGTCTTCGCGCGCACGATGCAGGGCTTGCGCGTCTCGCTGCTGATCGGGCTCGCCGCCGCGCTCGTGAGCGTCGCGATCGGCACCGCATGGGGCGCCGTGGCCGGGTACGTGGGAGGGCGGACCGATGCGCTGATGATGCGTGCCGTCGATATCCTCTATGCGCTTCCCTTCGTTTTCTTCGTGATCATCCTCGCGACGGTGTTCGAGCGTGGCAGCGTGCCGGTGCTCCTCGCCGCGATCGCGAGCGTCGGCTGGCTCACGACCGCGCGCATCGTGCGCGGCCAGACGCTCGCCTTGCGCGAGCGCGGTTTCGTCGATGCGGCTCGTGCGATGGGCGCACCGACGTCGCGCATCCTGTGGCGACACATCCTGCCGAACGTGGCCGGGCCCGTGATCGCCTATGCGACGCTCACGGTGCCGCAGATGATCGTCTACGAGAGTTTCCTTTCGTTCCTGGGCCTCGGCGTGCAGGAGCCGCTCGCGAGCCTCGGCAGCCTCATCAGCGAGGGCGCGCGTGACATGGAGGCGGCGCCCTGGCTGTTGCTCGCACCGGCCGGATGCCTCGCATGGCTGACGCTTTCCCTCAACGTGCTCGGAGACGGCTTGCGCGATGTCCTCGATCCCCGCACCCGTCCTTGAACTGCACGACCTGTCGGTGCAGTTCGACTCGCGTTGCGGGCCGGTCGTCGCCGTCGCGAGCGTGTCGTTGGCGGTGGGGCCGGGCGAATGCATCGGCCTCATCGGCGAGTCCGGCGCCGGCAAGAGCCAGTCATTGCTGGCACCCTTCCGGCTGGCTGCGGCCGACGCGCGGCTCACGGGTGCCGCAAGGTTTGCCGGTGCGGACCTGCTGGGCCTCGACGAGGCCGCGCTCGACCGGATTCGGGGCGATCGCGCCGGGTTCGTGTTCCAGGACCCGATGGCTTCGCTCACGCCGCATCGGACGATCGGCGAGCAGATCGTCGAAGTGCTCGAGCGGCACGACCAGTCAACGGGTGTCGCCGCGCGCGACCGGGCGCGGTCACTCCTCGAGCGCGTGCACCTCGATGCCCCCGCGCGACGCCTGGCCCAGTACCCCCATGAACTCTCCGGCGGCCAGCGCCAGCGCGCGCTGATCGCGATCGCCATCGCCTGCGATCCCGACCTGCTCATCGCCGACGAGCCGACCACGGCGCTCGACGTCACCGTGCAGGCGGAGGTGCTCGCGCTGCTCGAGTCGTTGAAGTCGGAGCGGCGCCTCGCGATCGTGCTCGTTTCGCACGAATTCGGGGTCGTCGGTCGCCTCGCCGACCGGATCCACGTCATGTATGCGGGCCGGATCGTGGAGGAGGGGCCCGCGGCGGCCGTCATGGCCGCGCCGAGGCATCCGTATACCGCGGCGCTGCTCGACTGCATCCCGCGCATGGATGATCCGCCCGGGGCACCGCTCGAACCCATCGCGGGCCAGCCGCCCGGGCCCGGGGCGTTGCCGCCGGGCTGCGCCTTTCACCCGCGCTGCCCGCGCGCAGAGGCGCGCTGCCGGGTGGAATCACCCGGGCTCGCACCGACCGGCGCGCGCGCCGTCGCCTGCCACTTTCCCTTGCCGGCATGACGACCGTGGATGCACGGGGCGCGCCCTTGCTGGAAGCCAGCGACCTGCACGTTCGCTACCCGGGGGCCGACGACGTCCTGCACGGCCTCAGCCTCGCGGTCGAAGCGGGCGGTTCGCTCGGTATCTGCGGGGAATCGGGCAGTGGCAAGTCGACGCTCCTGCGTGCGGTGCTCGGGCTGACGGCGATCCGTCGCGGTGAGGTTCGCTGGCGCGGTCAACCCATCTCGCGCTACGGGGCAGCGGAATGGCAGGCCCTGCGGCGCGTCGTGCAGCCGGTCTTCCAGGATCCGCTCGCGAGCCTCGATCCGCGCCTGCGCGTGGGTGATATCCTCGCCGAGCCCTTGCGGGTGCACGAGCCCAGGGTCGGGCGCGGGCTGCGCGACGCGCGCATCGCGTCGATGCTCCAGCGTGTCGGGCTGGCGGCCGATGCCGTGGCACGCTACCCGCACGAGTTGAGCGGCGGACAATGCCAGCGCGTGGGGATCGCACGGGCCATGATGCTTGCGCCCGAGGTCCTCGTCTGCGACGAACCCGTCAGTGCCCTCGATGTATCCATCCAGGCGCAGATCCTCGCGCTGCTGCAGTCGCTGCAGCGCGAGGCGGGCGTCACGCTCATCTTCGTGAGCCACAACCTTGCGATCGTGCGACGGTTGTGTGCGCAGGTGATCATCCTGCGCGGCGGCGCCATCGTCGAAGCCGGGCGGACCGCAGAGGTGCTCGACCGTCCCCGGCACGCGTACACGCGCCAGCTCATTGCCTCGGTGCCGGCGGTGCCGCGGAGGCTGGCGGGGCGCTGACGGTTTCGATGAGTTCGATCCATTCCCCCGCGGGCCCCACGAGGACGCCCGCGCGGCGCCCGTCGTACGGCTTTTCCATCCGGGTACGCGGCTTCACCTTCCACGGCAGCTTCACGCCCTCGAAGCTATTCACCGCGAAGCTCACCATGGCGATGCCCGGCGGCAGGTGGCCGCGGCGCGTGGGGCGTTCGATGGCAGCCTCAGGGTACTGGTCGAGCTCGATCAGGAAGCTCGACGCAAAGCGCACGATGCCGATGCGCGTCTGCGCGTCGCGCGGCAGGCCGTAGGCGTCCTGCAGCACCTGGATCTTCGTCGGTGCGGGATCGGTCGTGGGCATCTTCAGCACGTCACGGTAGAAGGCCCGCGAGGCATCGACGTCCGGGCCGCCACTGACCACGATGAACGTGCGATCGACGAACGACTTCGCGCTGCCGAGATTGAAGATGGAGCCCGTCGGCGGAATGCGGGTGAAGTAGGCCACTTCGCCCGCGGGCCCGGTGACCTGCATCGCGATGATGTTGGGGTTGAAGTCGAGCGGGCGCGGCGCGCCGATGATCCTGAAGGGTTCCCGCAGGAGCGGGGCGAGTGCCACCGGGTCTTCGACCAGGATCTCGTTGGCATTCCAGCCGAAGGTCTTGAGCGGTGCGTAGCCGGGCGCCGGTGCGTCGGCGTCGACGATACGCAGGTAGACCGGCTCACCGCTCGATGGCTGCATGAGGACGTAGTCGCGCCCCTTCGTGGCCTTCGCGCCCCAGCCGCTCGCGAGCGAGCGCGAAACGGTGGCGTGCTCGACGACGCGATAACCGAGCTGTGTTTCATATGCGCGCGCGGTCGCGCCGAGGTCGGGGGCCGCCAGGGTGACGGCGATGATCGCATCGAGCATTGAGGAATCCTCCGGCCGCTACGCGGTCGCGCGTCGTGGCAACGCAGCGTAGGGGTTCGTACAGTTGTGAAGGGCACGCACGCGCGGTATATAAACGCGTCTCCCCATATTGCAGGTCGAGCACCGTGAAATCCATTCCGCACCAGCGCAGCCGCGAAGTCGAGGCCTGGCTCAAGCGCGAGATCGCCGAGCAGAAGACGCGCTACCGCAAGATCGTCGCAGAGCAGGATGCGCTCGAGCCGAAGCGCAACAAGTGGGTCGCAGAGTTCCTGCAGCGCATCCAGACGCGCGGCACCCACGTGCACTTCAACATCATGCGCAAGGTTCGCCCCGAGGAAGTCCCGGTGCAGCCGAAGCGCAAGTTCCGCGTCGTATTCTGAAATCCCGAGCGCTGGAGTAGCCATGGCCCGTCCCCATATCGAACCGTTCGTCGACCGCGACGTACCCTTCCGCAAGTTCACGATGCCCGGATTCCCGAAGGGCATGCAGTACAAGATGCTCTCGCTCGACCCGGACAACGGTTCGTGCACGATGACCGTGATGTTCGAGCCCGGCTACAAGCAGCCGCCCGGCATGAGCTACAGCGAATACGAGCTGTTCGTCATGACCGGCTCGATCACCGTCGGCGACAAGGTGCATGGCCCCGGCAGCTATTTCATGGTGCCGGCGGGCATCTCGATCGGCGCGCTGTCGTCGTCGCGCGGCGCGACGGGCCTGCTGTTCTACAACTACGGCGAACCCTCGTTCGTCGAGTCGGACAGCGACCACCCGCGGGCCGAGCGCAACAAGTTCGCCATGGTCAATGCCTACGACGACATGCAGTGGACGTCGACCAATTTCTTCCCGGCGACGGCGCCGGGCTGCCTCGTCAAGGTGCTGCACTTCGACGAACGCACCCAGGCCTTCACGTTCCTCTACTGCATGACGCCGAATTTCTGGCAGGACAACATCTCCTACCACGACTGCGCGGAAGAGGCCTATCACATCTGGGGTACCTCCTGGATGATGCAGTTCGGCGACCTGCCGACCGGCGGTTATTTCTATCGCCCGCCGTACATCAACCACGGCGCCTTTGGCTGCAAGCTCGGCACGCTCGCCATCGGCCGCACCGACTCGCGCCTCTACAACCACTTCCACTTCAATCCGTGGACGAACATCGAAGAGAACCGCGAGCGCGCGGCCAATCGCGTCCAGCACTGGATGCCGGATCTCTACAAGTGGATCAACACGCACGGCCACAACCATCCGGTCGACTTCGAATTCGACCACGGCCACGCGCACGGCGACATGGCGCATCACCACGGTGATGGCATGGTGGAGCACAGCCACAAGAAGAAGCGCCGCCGCAGGAAGTAGCCGCTACGCGGGGCGCGTGCGCCCGGGCGAGGAAAAAAAGGCCGGAGGCGTCCAACGACACCTCCGGCTTTTTCTTGCCCGCGGCCCGCGGCCCGCGGCCCACTGCCCGGTTGCGGGCGGGTTCAGTAGCCCTGGGTCGTATCCGCGACCTTGTGTTCGTCGATGAGCGTACGCATGCGCACGCGACCGCCGGTGATCCACTGCCAGACGCGCGAGCGCTGCTTCGCGGCGTCGTCGATCTGGATCATTTCGTAGAGATAGGTGTCGGGTTCGCCGATGCGCTTCCAGTAGAGCATCAGCGTGCGCGAGTACTCGTCGAGGGGCACTTCGGCGCACCAGCCCTGGATCAGCTCGTTGTCGAACCACAGCCGGTCGCCGCGAAAGGTCGCGGGAAAGTCGCGCACTTCGGTGCGCCCGTCGGCCCAGCGATAGTGGTTCGTCTGGTGATAGGTCCATGGGCCCGAGGGCGGAATGCGGCACACGAGTCGCGACGCGTGTTCGTCGAGCAGCTTGCCGGCGTCGTCGTAGTAGCGATAGACGCCCTCCCAGACGCCTTCCTGGCGGGCAAGTATCGGCATCAGCGTCCGGATATCGTTCATTGCAGGAGCCTAGCGGACGGGAAGGTGGCCGCAGTCGTGGTGACTACGTAAGCGCGGGGAATGTACCTACCATCGGTGGCCCGTTATAGTCGCCGGCCTTTCCCGCTCCGGATGGTGGATGCATGGGCCCACTGCATGGTATTCGCGTGCTCGACCTGTCCCGTGTGCTCGCGGGCCCGTGGGCGACGCAGGCGCTCGCCGACCTCGGCGCCGAGGTCATCAAGATCGAGCGGCCCGACGGCGGCGACGACACACGCCAGTGGGGCCCACCCTACGCGCAGGACGCGAGCGGCCGCGACACGAGCGAATCCGCCTACTACCTGTCCACCAACCGGGGCAAGCGCTCCGTCGCCGTCGACCTGGCGCAACCGGAAGGCGCGCGCCTCGTGCGCGAACTCGCGCGGCGCGCCGACGTCCTCGTCGAGAACTTCAAGGTCGGCGGCCTCGCGAAATACGGGCTTGCCTACGCTGACCTCAAGCAGGACAACCCGGCGCTGGTCTACTGCTCGATATCCGCATTCGGGCAGGACGGGCCGGATGCCGACAAGCCGGGCTACGACGCGATGATCCAGGGCATGGGTGGCCTGATGAGCATCACCGGCCTGCCTGACGGGGAGCCGGGTGGCGGGCCGCAGAAAGTCGGCGTGGCGGTCGTCGACCTGATGACCGGCATGTACGCGACGACGGCGATCACGGCGGCGCTGTACGAACGGCGCGCGTCGGGGCAGGGACAGCACATCGACCTCGCCCTGCTCGACACGCAGCTCGGCTGGCTCGCGAACCAGAACATGAATTTCCTCGTGAGTGGGCGCTCGCCGCGTCGCCAGGGCACCGCGCACCCGAACATCGTGCCCTACCAGGCATTCGCGACGGCCGACGGCTTCCTGATGCTCGCGGTCGGCAACGATCGCCAGTTCGCGAGCTGGTGCGGGGTGGCCGGGCGCCCGGAACTCGCCGCGGATGCGCGCTTTGCGACGAATGCCGCGCGCGTCGCGCACCGCGGCGTGCTGGTGCCGATCGTTGCCGAGTCGCTGCGCGCGCGCGGCACCCGCGACTGGCTGGCGGCGCTCAATGCCGCGAATGTTCCCTGCGGCCCGATCAACGATATCGGCCAGGTGTTCGCCGAGCCGCAGGTGATCCATCGCGGCCTGCGCATCGACCTGCCGCACCCGACGGCGGGTCGAGTGCCCGGCGTGAAGAACCCGATCAACTACTCGCGCACCGCCATCGAATACCGCGAAGCGCCGCCGCTCCTCGGCCAGCACACGGGCGAGGTGCTGGAAGCGGAACTGGGTCTCGATTCAGCGCAAATCGCCCGCCTGCGCGAGGCCGGCGTCATCCGCTGATTTGTTATGCTCGGGAACATGAGCGAGCACTTGCGACCGAGCGACAGCCTCAGGAACGTCCGCTACGAAATCCGCGGCAAGCTGGCCCGTCGTGCCCACGAAATGGAGCGCATGGGGCACGAGATCATCTCGCTCAACATCGGCAACCCGGGCCTGTTCGGCTTTCGCACGCCGGAGACGATGCGGCTCGCGATGATCGAGAACCTGCGCGAGAGCGAGGCGTACTGCCACCAGAAGGGCATCTTCCCGGCCCGCGAGGCCGTGGTGATGCAGCAGCAGGCGCGCGGCGTGCAGGGCGTCAGCGCCGACGAGGTGTTCATCGGCAACGGGGTATCCGAGCTGATCGACCTCGTGCTGCGCGCGCTGCTCAACGAAGGCGACGAGGTGCTCGTGCCGAGCCCCGACTATCCGCTGTGGTCGGCGGCCGTCACGTTGAACGGGGGCAGGGCCGTGCACTACCCCTGCCTGCCGGAGAACGGCTTCGTGCCCGATCCCGAGGCCGTCGAGGCGCTGGTCACGCGGCGCACGCGCGCGATCGTGATCATCAATCCGAACAATCCAACCGGTGCCGTGTACCCGCGCGCCGTGCTTGAACGGCTCGCGCGCATGGCCGAACGGCACGGACTCGTCGTCTACGCCGACGAGATCTACGACCAGATCCTCTACGACGAGGCCACGTTCGTTCCCATGGCGACCCTCGTTCACGACACGCTCTGCGCGACGATGTCGGGGTTGTCGAAGGTGTATCGCGCCTGCGGCTATCGCGTCGGCTGGGCGGTCTTCTCGGGCCGCGTACGCGCCGCTGCTGATTACCTCGCCGGGCTCGAGCTGCTGTCGTCGCTGCGCCTGTGCAGCAACGTACCGGCGCAATGGGCCGTGCAGACGGCTCTGGGCGGCTACCAGAGCATCCACGAGCTCACCGCACCCGGCGGGCGCCTGCACGAATCGCGCGCGGCCATCATCGACGCCGTGCAAGCGAGCCCTTACCTGCAGTTGCAGGCGCCGAGCGGCGCGCTGTACGCGTTCGTCGGCATCGACCCGGACGCGCTCGCGATCGACGACCAGGCGTTCGCGCTCGATCTCCTCGAGCAGAAGCATGTGCTCGTGGCGCCGGGCGTGAGTTTCAACGTGCCGTATCGCAATCACTTCCGGGTGACGAACCTGCCGGACGCCGCAACCCTGCGCATCGTTTTCCAGCGCATGGATGAACTCCTCGCCGCCTACGCGGGCGGCGCGCGCGACATGGCCGCGCCGCCGCGGGTCGTGGATGCGGCCAGTAGATTTAAGTGATTCGTTAACTATCACTAGTAAATATTTGATTTGATTGCACTAAGTAACGATATTTCCGGTGCAATCGGACGAGGTGAAACCCTCGTCGTGCCGACGCGCCAACGTGCCCACGCCATCCGGATCGCGTACGCGCATCACGTCCTCGCGCGGGGACGCAGGGCCTGGGAGAGTCCCGCGGTCCTGCCTCTCGATGCATGGATCGAGCGCGCACTGGAGCAGGCCGCGGCGGTGCAGGACACGCCCCGAGTGCTCGCGCCGGCCGAGGAATGGTGGTTGTGGCGCGATGCGGTGGCAAACGCCAGGCCCGGATCGATCGTCGGAGTCGCGTCGCTCATCGACGCACTGCGACGCGCCGACCGCCTCGCCGCGGACCACGACATCGACGTCGGCCGCTGGGTAACGCTCGGCGGACCGGAAACCCGGCTGCTCCTCGATGCGCAGCGCGCCATGGCGCAGGCGTGTCGCGAACTCGAAGCGGGTACGGCCGTGCACCTCGCACGCCACGCAACGATGCCCGGTGGCCGTGCGCCGGTGCATTTCACGGGATTCGACGCGCCCGACGCGCGGCGTGCGCGCAGGCTGTTCGACGCGCGACGTGCCGCAGCCTTGCCGGGCGAGTGGTTGTCGCCCGGAGTGTCGCTGGGGCTGCCCCTGGTCGACGCGGCGGACGATGCGATCGACGAAGTCGAGGGCATCGCGGCCTGGTGCCTCGCCACGATCCGGGAGCTGCCCGACTCACGCTTGCTCGTCGTCGCCGCGGGCGGCGCAGAGGGACGCGAGGCCATCGCGGCGCGCCTGCGCGCGGCGCTTGCGCCGCGGGCGCGGCTGGCCGGTACCGTCGATGCGGACCTCGTCGCCATCGAAGGCGGGTCACCACTCGAACGACAGGCGCTCGTGCACCACGCACTCTCGAGCCTGACGTGGCTCATCGAAGGGCTCGAATTCGAGGCGTTCTCCACGTGGCTGTCGAGCCCGTACGGACCGTTGTCGCGCACGGACGGCGCGCGCCTCGATCTCTGGTGGCGACGACACGCCCCGCTCGAGGCGGATGCGCGCGCGAGCCTCGAGCGGTTGGCCCTGGCCGTGGCGGGTGGTATCGCGGCGGCGGCCGAGCTGGCTGCGAAAGTGCGCGCGGCCTTGTCCGCGCTGGACGCGGCCCCCGCCGGCGCGCATTTCTGGTCCGAGCGGTTCAGGGCGGCACTCGATGCGTTGCGACCAGATGGCGGCACGGGCCTGACCAGCGCGGAGCAGCAGGCCTGGCTGCGGCTCGTGGATCTGTTCGACGAATTCGGCCAGCTCTCGCGCGTCGCGGGCCGTTTCGACGCCCGGCAGGCGCTGCACGTGCTGCGCGAACTCGCCGCGCGCACCACCTGGCAGGCCACCACGGGTGACGCGCGGGTGACGATCAGTGCGACACACGACGATCCGATCGTCCGCTACGACGGCATCTGGGTGGCTGGCCTGACCGCGGATGCGTGGCCAGCGGCGCCGTCCGCCGACCCCTTCATTCCCTTGCCCGCGCTGCGTGAAGCGGGCGTCGTGGCTGCCGACCCGGCTCGCCAGCTCGCCGCTGCACAGGCCAGCCTCGCCGCCTGGTGCGCCGCCACACCGACACTGGTGCTGAGTGCTCCCACCGCGTCCGGCGACATGCAGGTCGCGCCAAGCCCGCTGCTCGCGTGCCTGCCGCGTCGGTCGCCAGCGCCGCGCGAACCGTGGCTGCCGCTGCGCCTGCGGCGCGCGCAGGCACTCGTGGAACTCGAGGACAGCACGGGCCGCGCATGGCCGTCGCACCTGCCGCTGCCGGGCGGCACGCGCAGCATCGAGCTGCAGGCTGCCTGCCCGTTTCGCGCCTACGCCGAACTGCAGCTCGGCGCGACATCGCCCGAAAGCCCGGCGCCGGGCGTGGCCGCCCAGGAGCGCGGGCGATGGCTGCACGGTGCGCTCGAGGTTTTCTGGCAGGAGGTGCGCGATTCGGGGCGACTCGGGCGCCTCACGCCCGCGCAACTCGACGAGCAGGCCGCCAGGGCCGTCGCCTCGGCACGGGACGGCGCGCTCGATCCGCCACGCGCACCGGCCATCGCCTCCCGCGACCGCGAAGCGCGCCGGCTTGCGGGGCTCGTTGCGGCGCTTGCACGGCTCGAACAGGCGCGGCCGCCCTTCGGGATCGAGGCACTCGAACGGGAGCACCGGATCGAACTCGGCGCGGCCCGCCTCACGGTGCGCATCGATCGAACCGACCTGCTCGAGGAGGGCGGCCGCGCGGTGATCGACTACAAGAGCGGCAAGCCGGTGCCGCTCGACTGGTTCGGCGCGCGGCCTACCGCGGCGCAGCTGCTGGTCTACGCCTCGGCATTCGACGGAAACGTGCGCGCGCTCGCCTACGCACGGGTGGCGCCGCCCGCGCCGCGATTCCAGGGCGTCGCCGCGCAGGATGGGCTGCTGCCGCGCGTCGAGGGCCTCGCGGCTGCCGCCGACGATGCCGCGAAGGACGCGTGGTCGCGGCAACTGGCGCGGTGGCACACGCAGGCCGTGTCCCTTGCAGGGGAGTTCCTGGACGCGCACGCGGCGGTCACGCCGGTGGAGGGCGCCTGCCGGTCTTGTCACCTGGCCGCGTTGTGCCGGATCGGCGACGCCGCGCGCGCGATCGGGGAGGGTGGCGATGACTGACATGGACCTCGACGCCGTGGCCCGGCAACGCGCCATCGGGATCGACCGCTCGATCCTGCTCGAAGCACCCGCCGGTTCGGGCAAGACCACCGTGCTCACGCAGCGCCTGCTCGCCCTGCTTGCGGACGTGGACGAGCCGGAACAGGTGCTTGCCATCACCTTCACGCGCAAGGCCGCCGCGGAGATGCGCGTGCGGGTGTTCGCGGCACTCGCGGGCGACATCGACCCGGGCCATCCGCAGGCCGGCCTGATGACGGCCCTGGCCGCGCGCGTGCATGCGAGATCGGCGGCGCGCGGCTGGCAACTCGAGGTGCATTCGTCGCGCCTGCGCATCCTGACCATCGACGCATTCAATTTTTCACTCGCCGCGCGCCGGCCACTCGCCGCGGGCACGGGGCCCGGGCTCGCGATTGCCGATCGGCCGCAGGACCTGTACCTGCAAGCTGCGCGACGGGCGCTGATCGACGGTGAAACGGAGCCCGCCCTGCAGCACGACTGCGACGTGCTCTTCGGGCGACTCGACAATCAATGGCAACGCGTCGAAACGCTGCTCGCGGGCATGCTCGCGAAGCGCGCGCACTGGCTGCCGCACGTACTCGAGGAAAAAGCAGGCGACCTGCGTGCGCGCATCGGTGCCTCGCTCGCGCGCATCGTGGCGGGGCAGCTCGCGCTCAACATCGCGACGTTGCCCGCACCCCTCCTCGCCGCGGCGGGGGAACTGCCTGGCGTCGGCACCCTCGATGCGTCGGCCGCGAGCCTGGACGCCTGGTGCGCCTTCGCGAACGCCGCATTGACCGCGACGGGCAGCTTGCGCAAGCGCATCGACGCACGCATCCACGTCGGGTACAAGGAGGCCGGGAACAAGGCGCGGCTCGGCGCGGTCATTGAGGACCTTGCTGCGCTGCCGGGCGCGGAGCGCCTGCTCGACGAAACGCGCAGGCTGCCGCCACCCACCCTGACCCAGGACGACGGCAGCGCGATCGACGCGCTGTCGCGCGTCCTCACCTGGGCTGCGCGCCACCTGCACCTCGTCTTCGCCGAGGCGGGCAGCGTCGATCATGTCTATGTGGCGGGCGCGGCCCGCGCGGCACTCACCGACGAGGGCAGCCCGAGCGAGCTGGCGATCCGCACCGGGCAGGCCGTGCGGCACATCCTCGTCGATGAGTTCCAGGATACTTCGATCGCCCAGTTCGCCCTGCTCGAAGTACTCGTGCAGGACTGGTCCGGCGGCGACGGCCGCACGCTGTTCGTCGTCGGCGATCCGATGCAGTCGATCTATCAGTTCCGTGAAGCGGAAGTCGGCCTGTTCCTGCGCGCGCGCGACGCCGGCATCGGCCCGGTGCGCCTCGAAGCCTTGCGCCTCACGCGCAATTTCCGCTCCCGGCCCGGGCTCGTGGCGTTCGGCAATGACCTCTTCTCCAGGATCTTCCCGGCGCAGGACGACATGCGCGCCGCCGCCGTGCGCCATACGCCGAGCCAGCCGGCGCGCAACGGGGCGGGCGAGGCACCACGCGTATCGTTGCTCGCCATCGCAAACGGCAGCGACGACGATGAAGCCCTGGCCGTCGTCGAGCGCGTTCGCGCACTGCGTGCGGGGGTCGAAGGGGGGCGCATCGCGATCCTCGTGCCCGCGCGTGCGCGCGCCGCGCCGATCACGGCGCGACTCACGGCCGCCGGATACACCGTGCGTGGCGTCGATCTCGTACCGCTGGCCGAAGTGCCGGCGGTACGCGATCTCGTGGCGCTGTTGCGCGCCCTGGCGCAGCCCGGCGATCGCGCGGCGTGGCTGACGGTGCTCAGGGCGCCGTGGTGCGGCCTGTCGCTGGCGAGCCTCGCGGTGTTGTCGCGTGCCCGCGATCCGCTCCTGCTCCCCGAGGCGCTGCAGGCGACGGATCGCCTGGCGTTGCTCGCGCCCGATGAGGCCGCGCGCGCCGCGCGTGTGCACGGTACGCTCGAACGTGCGCTCGCGCGCTTCGGGCGGGAACCCCCGGCCGACGTCCTCGAATCGGCGTGGCTCGAACTCGGCGGGGCGGATTGCCATCCACTCGCCGGACTCGAAGCCGCGCGTGAATTCCTGCGTGCACTCGCCGACGCTTCGGCGCGCGGCGCGTGGCGCGGCCTCGAATCGCTCGAAGGCTTGCTCGCGGACCTCTATGCCCGTTCCGCCACGGACGGGTCGGCCATCGAGATCATGACGATCCACCGCGCCAAGGGCCTCGAGTTCGAGCATGTCATCCTGCCGGGCTTCGGCCGACGCTCGCGCAGGAGCGAGGAGCCCATCCTGCGCTGGCTCGACCTGCCGCGCGCACAGGGCGAATCCGACCTGCTGATGTCGCCGATCGTCGCCGCCGGCGAGCGCGAGGAACATCGCCTCGGCGCCTACCTCAAGGGACTCGAGGCCGAGCGTCGCGAACACGAACAATTGCGCTTGCTCTACGTCGCCGCCACGCGCGCGAAGGAGAGCCTGCACTGGATCGCAAGCATTCCCGTCGAGGACGGCAAGGACCCGAAGCCGGCGGGCGGCACGTTGCTCGCCGCGGCGTGGCCGGCACTTGCCGGCTCGTTCGCAATCGCCGATCCGTCGGCCACCTCACGCCCGGGTGCAGGCGACAGCCAGGCGCCGCGCCTGTCGCGCCTGGCGGACGACTGGGGCCTCGCGCTGCCCGGCGATTCGGTCGACGCGGGCGGGCTACGTCTCGCGCGCGAAGCGGCGGAAGCGCCGGAGTTCAGCTGGGTGCGCGAGACGGCCCGCCACATCGGCACCGTGGTGCACGGTGCGCTCGAGCAATGGGGCGACTCGCTGCCGGCATCCGCCGAGGCGATCGACGCGGAGCGAGCGCGCCATCGCACGCGGCTGGCGCGGCTCGGTGTGCCGGCCGCCGATCTCGACGCGGCTGCCGAAACCGTGACACGCGCGTTGCGACAGACCTTCGCGGACCCACGCGGACGCTGGCTCTTCGCACCCGACCACCGGCAGCAGGCGACGGAATTTGCGCTCACGGGGCTCGTCGAAGGACGCCTCGTCAATGCGCGGATCGACCGCAGCTTCATCGACCAGGCGGGCACGCGCTGGGTGATCGACTTCAAGACAAGCCGCCACGAGGGCGGCTCGATCGAGGCATTTCTCGCGCGGGAGCAGGAACGCTATCGCGCGCAGCTTGCGCGCTACGTGCAGCTCGCGCAGGCGCTCGGGCCCGAACCGGTGCGCGCGGCGCTCTACTTCCCGCTCATCGGGGCCTTCTGCGCCCTGGAACCGCTGCAGGACTCGTCAAT
The DNA here is from genome assembly GCA_050185195.1 of Steroidobacteraceae bacterium. Lineage (GTDB taxonomy): Bacteria > Pseudomonadota > Gammaproteobacteria > Steroidobacterales > Steroidobacteraceae > CADEFQ01. The sequence goes on from JBFWZQ010000004.1 coordinate 153,584, forward strand.
ATGTGCCGGCTAGCGAGAAAGGCCGTCGCCCCCCGGCATCGGGTGTGCCGAGTATCGCGATCTGCGCGGCGAGCGCCGGTGGCGTCTCCGCACGCACCGTGACCTGGCCGTCGATCACGTAGCCCGGCTCGTCGGTGAGCGTGAGCGTCCCCGTGACGCCGAGCGGGCCGCCGAGATCGCGTAGCTCGCCCTTGGGGTCATCGGCGACGGGCGCATCGGGAAACCGGATCTCGAAATTGCCGAGTGGAGTCCCGCCCTGCGCGAGCTGCTGCACCGTCACGAGCCCGATGAGTTCGTGCACGCGGCGCCCACGGAGCACCGCGCGATCGATGCGTGCGTGCAGCCGGCCCGACAGGCCCATCGCGCCTTGCGCCAGGAGGCCTGCGCCCAACGTGAGGTCGGCTTCGACGCGGCGTGCCATCCGACGTCCGTCCGGTCGCCATTCGAACTCACCCGAGATGCGGTCTGCGCCGAGCTGTGCGCGAACCTGCGCCGCGAGGGTGCCCCGCAGGAGCGGGAGGGCCCGGACCTGCCACGAGGTGGCGCCGAAGGGCAGGCCGCCTGCAGTCAGGGCGCCGCAACGCCCCCGCCACACGCTGCCGGCCGGCTCGGCGCACTGGACGCCCTCCGGCAATGCCTTCGTCGTCCAGGCGAGCGGCCAGCGTACCGCCATGGTCACGAGGACCGCGACGACGATGACGATGGCCAGGCGCCAGGAAAAACGGGTTGAGGCCATCGATGCGTCAGCGCGCGCTCAGTTCGACGGTCGCGGAGACGAGGCCCGGATCGCCGGTGCGCTCGACCGTCGCGGCGACGACGCGGATGCCGTGCTGCTGGCGCAGGCGCGCGAGCCAGGCGACCAGCACGTCGAAAGGGGCTTTTTCGAGCTGTACGCGCTGCCCGCCATTGCCCGCCGGCTCCGAGCGCGCGAGCGATTCGCCGAGGTTCGCTTCGCGCGCCGTTCGATCGACGGTGACGACGAGGGATTCAGGCGTTGCCTGCAATTCGGGTGCGGGACCCGCACTCGCGAGCGCGGGAGCGACGCCTTGCATCCAGGCGAGGTCGGCGCGTTTCGTCGCGATGCGCTGTTCGAGCGCGCTCGCGCTGCGCGCGAGCGGCAGCACACCCATCAGGATGACGATCGCGCAGGCTGCGACGCCGCCGATCGCGACGAAGCGGCGTTCACGTTCCGCGAGCCCCCGGTACCACTGCCTGATGGCGTCCATCATGCACCCGCGAGGCGAATCTGGATGCGGCCTTCATAGCCGGTATCCGCGGCCGTGCCGCTCGAGATCTCGGTCGTGAGCCCGCCCGCGCGCAATTGCTGGTTGATGCGGTCGAGGCTCTGCGCATCGGGGGCGCGCACGCGCAGGTCGAGCGAACCTTCGCGCAGCGACAGGCCCTGCAGGGTGGCGTCGGGTACGCCCGCGCGCGCGGACGCGAACGCGCTGAGCACGGGCAAGAGGCCCGCCTGGCCGCCATTCTCCTGCAGCGAGCGGTAGCGCTGTTCCATGCGCTGCCTCGCGTCCTTCGAGTCGAGCGCGCCGGGCATCGCGGCGCGGAAGGTCTGTTCGATCTCGACGTCGAGCTTGCGCTCGGCGCCGTTCAGGCGGCGAATCTCGAAGACCTTCGTGCCGACGAAGGCGAGGAGGAGCGCGGCGGCGAGCGTCGCCGGCAAGCGCCAGCGGCGCGGATCGTGCTGGCTGCCCGGGCGCGGCGCGTAGTCGCCCTGCAACAGGTCGAGCGGCGCCGCGAGTTCGACCTGGCTTGCGAGCCAGGGCAACGAGCCCTGCGGCAGGATCTGCACCTTCGCGGCCGAAAAGTGCGCCTGCAGGAAGCCGAGCTCGCCGGCGTGCCGTTGCCAATCGGCGGCCGTCGCATGCAGCAGCAGCGACACCGAGGAGGGTTCGATGCCCTCGCCGTAGGCAGCCGTGGTGGCAAGAAGGCCGAAGGCTTCCGCGAGCGTCGTAACCGGCGTGACGATGGGTGGTCGGCCGGGCGCGCACACGACGAGCGATTCGTCCTCGAGCCAGGCCACCACCTGCCCCGGGTTGGCGGCGACGAGGCTCGCCTCGCTGTACAACGCCGAGGGCGAGAGGCCAGCCTCCCGGAGCGTGGCCAGCGCCGCCTGCATCGCGACCTTGTCGATGACCGCGATCGAAGTGCGGCCGGAATCGCCGTTGCGCCTGCCCACGGCGAAATGCAGCGTATCGATGTCATCCGCCACCTGCTCCTCGAGGGCGTATGGCACGAGCTGCGCGAGTTTCGCACCCGTCTTGGCAGGCAACGCTGCATCCGTCAGCAGGACATCGCCCGCCGGCAGGAGCACCGCCACGCGCCGCCCTCCAGCCTGGGCCGCCGCCTCCGACAGCGGGCCGCTCGCGGGTGCGAGCAGCAGTCGCCCCTCCGCATCGACCGCGATCCAGGTGACCGCGTCGCCTGGATGCTTTCCCAATCGCACGACGAACCAGTCAGCCATGGGTCAATCCGTACCGTAGGTGCGCAGGATCGGGCGCGCGCCCGTCGCTTCACGCTTCAGGAGACTGTACAAGGCGAACTCCGTGGTGCCAATACCGACGAAACTGCGCAGGCGAAAGTACTCCGACTTGTCGCTGACCTGGTACTGCAGCGTCACCCAGAGGTCCGGCCGCACCTTGGCCTGCAGGTCCGCCTTCGTCGGAAAACAACCTGTTTCGCGCATCTTCGCGAGGCGCTCCTCGTCGACGCCGTATTCCTGCTCATCGGTCATCGAGTCGATCACGATGCCGGCCGCCGTGCACACGTTGAGCGGCGTGCCAGGCGGCAACGCGCTCAGGTAGGGTGCGAGCTTCGTGTAGCGCTCGATGCCGAAGCCGGGTAGTGCGAGCAACTCGCTCACGCTCACGATCGGCGCGTTCGGCGCCCGGTAGGCCGGGCTCTGCGCGAGATAGAGCGTGTCCTCGCCGCCCATGAAACCGATCGGCTGGTCGTCCGCATCGATCCAGTCGGCGAGCAGCGTCGCCCACTTCGGTTCGAGCCCGAGCGTGGCGAGCAGGCGTTCGAGCTGCCCGATGGCCTCGGGCCGGGCCTTCCCCTCGGCGTCCACGAGGTTGTTGACGTTGAATCGCCCCTGCGCGTCGTCGAGTCGTGCCTCGAGCCAGATTCCCGAACCGGGGATCAGTTCGACCGGGCCGTAAGGCCGGGCCCACGACTCGGAATAATCGTCGACTCCGCCGTTCTTGCGATCCTCGCGCAGCGCGTAGGCGGCGATGGCCTCGGTCGCCGCGGCGAACTGGATGCCCTGGTCGAACATGAAAGCGGAGGTCGTGCGTCGCGCCGTCATGCCGTTCTGGAATGCGATACCCGCGGCCACGATCGTGGCGAGGGCCACGAGGATGATGGCGGTCAGCAGCGCAACGCCGCGTTCCCGCCTCACCCTGCCACCTCGAAGATGCGCGTGACGGTGCCGAAGTCCTCGAGTTCGAGTGTCACTTCCACGGCGATCGGCCGGCGGCGCAGTTGCGGCTGGCGGGGATCGCCGCCGGTGATGATGCCGGGCCACTGGTCGGTCCAGCTGCGGCCGTTCTCCATGTAGCGAAAGCTCACGTTCTTCACGCGATCGATGAGCAGCCGGCGCACCGGCTGCGCACCGAGCACCGGGTCGAGCACTTGCCAGTGCTCGCGAAAGAGCGATCCCTTGTCGAAGGCGTAGCGCACGCGCTGCAGGGCCGGGCGCTGGATGCCGGCGGGATTGGCCCAGCCCATGCGCGTGAAGGTCACGAGTGCGTCGCTGCGACCGTCCGCGAGCAGCGCGGGGTCGGCGCCGTCACCGACGAGGCTGCGCGTGGCACGCGGCGCGAGCTGGCCGAAGTCCTGCGAGATGATGCGCATCGTGTTGACGAGCGCGCCCAGTCTCTCCTGGTTCGCCTGTACGGCGCCGCGGCTCGTGAGCGACTGTTGCAGGGCGCCGTAGCCGATCGCGAAGATGACCGCTGAAATGAACAGCGCCACCAGCAGTTCGATCAATGTGAAACCGCGGTTGCGCATTCAGGAAGTGGGCAATGCCCCCCCCGGTGCGGGCGACGGCGAGGGTACGGGCTCGGGTCCCGCCTGCGGACCCGGGGCCTGGGTCCCCGGCGCGCCGGGGAACGGGGCGCCGTTCCAGTCCGGATCGACGCCGTTCGGCGCGCCGAGCGCATCGCCGACCACGCCGCTGGCCGTGACCGTCCAGTCGTTGCGCGACTTGGCGTCCTTGCCGGCTTTCACGGTGGGCGACGTCGCCTCCGCGACCTTCACGTCGATGCGCAGGATGCCCGGAATGTCCGTTTCGACGACCTCCTGCTCGTAGCGCCACTTGCGGCCCGCGTAGTCGATCTCGCCTTCGCTCTTGCCCTTGCTGGGCCGTTTCGCGGCGAGCCGCAGTTCGCTGATCCGGTTGAGCGCGATCCACTCCGCGAAGGTCTTGTCGCGCAGGTAGATCGAGGAATCCGCCGCGGACGACAGCGTGCCGAGCAGGGCGGCCATGCCCACCGCCACGATCACGAGCGCGACCAGCACTTCGATGAGCGTGAAGCCGCGCGCGCGGATCATCGGCGGGGCTCCGCCCCGGGCAAGGCGAGGGTGACGGCACCCTGGTCGTCGCTGGCCAGCACGGCCTGCAACGGGGTGCCCTCGCGGCCGATCGTCAATTCGAACGGCGTGACGTCGCCGTTCGAGAAGAGCATCACCTGCGGCAACAACGGTTCGGTGTCCCTGGGTGGACGCAGCAGCACGTCCCGCCCTTCGATGCGCAGGCGAATCCGCAGGCCGGGTGGCAGGTTGCGCCCGCGCATGATGTCGTCGGCATCCGCGTCATGCCAGAGGCCGCGGCGCGGGTCGAACGCGAGGAATTCATACTGGTCCCCTTCGCAGCGCAGGCCGAACTCGCGTGTCGTGAGCTCGGCGTGCTCGCGGACATAGCCGATGAGCGCGACGAGGCGCTGGGCCTCCGTTTCGAGCGCGTCGTCGCGCTTGCTCGTGCCGATGGCCAACACGGCGCCGACCGCGAGGAGGCCGATGATCACCACGACCACCAGGATTTCAATGAGCGTGAAGCCGCGCGCGTGCTTCATGGGGAGCCGCCGCGAGGCGGTGGTGGTCCGTGCGGGACCCTAACGATCCAGGTTCCAGTTGCCGATATCGGCGTTGATGCCTTCACCGCCGGGCTCGCCGTCGGCGCCGAGCGAGTACAGGTCGTATTCGCCGCCGCGCGTGCCGGGGAACACGTACTGGTAGTCGTTGCCCCATGGGTCCTTGTTGACGCGCTTGAGGTAACCGCCCGCGCGCCAGTTGCGCACGTTCGGGTCGGCGGGCTTCTGCACGAGCGCGTTCAGGCCGCTGTCGGTGCCCGGATACTGGAAGGTATCGAGCTTGTACATGGTGAGCGCCGTCTCGAGCGCCTGGATGTCCTGCTTCGCCTTGACGATCTTGGCGTCATCGACGCGGCCGAGGATCTGCGGGGCGATGAACGCGGCGAGCAGGCCGATGATCACGACCACCACCATGATCTCGATGAGCGTGAAACCGGCGGAGCGGGAAGTGGCGCGCATATGGTCGATAATGATACCAAATGACCCGCACCGTCACGCCGACCCGCGCACGAAACCGACTCACCCGCTGGCTCGCGTCGGTGAATGGCGACGGATGGCGCGGGTGGGTGCTGCTCGTCCTCGTCGTCGCCCTGATGCTGTCCGGCGTGGATGGCGACACGATGCGCGCCCGGTTCGGCTATGAACGCGCCGACCTCGCCGCGGGCGAATTGTGGCGGCTCCTCACCGCGCACGGCGTGCACCTCGACCTGCGGCACGCGGCGCTCAACGCCCTCGGTCTGCTCCTCATGTGGGCGCTGTTCGCGCGCGACTTCCGGCCGCGCCGCTGGCTGGCCATCGTCGTGGCCTCGATCGTGGCGATCGACGCGGGCCTCTGGTTCCTCGCGCCCCGGATCGAGTGGTACGTGGGCGCATCGGGCTGGCTGCACGGCGTGATGGCCGCCGGCACGCTCGCACACGTGCGTCGCCGGGATCCCGCTGGATGGATACTCGCCGCCTTTCTCGCCGCGAAGCTCGCGATCGAACAGCAGGGTGCGCTGCCCCTCGCGGGCGACATGCCCGTCGTCGTGCAGGCGCACCTTTATGGCGCCCTCGGCGGGCTTGCCGCGGCGTTGTGCCTGCCCTCGCGACGCGAGCCGCTATAATCCGCGCCCCCGAGGGTTGACAGGACCACGCATGGGCCTCGCATTCGTATTTCCCGGCCAGGGCTCGCAATCGATCGGCATGCTCGCGGCGCTCGCAGCGGCCGATCCGGTCGTGCATGAAACGTTCGACTCGGCTTCCGCCGTGCTGGGCTACGACCTCTGGGCGCTCGTGCAGGCCGGGCCCGCGGAGCGCCTGAACGAGACGGAATGTACGCAGCCCGCCATGCTCGCCGCGGGCTACGCCACCTGGCGCGCCTGGCAGGCACGCGGAGGTCGCGCGCCGGATGCCGTCTCGGGCCACAGCCTGGGGGAGTTCACGGCCCTCGTCGCCGCAGGTTCGCTCGATTTCGCGGCGGCGATCGCGCTGGTGCAATTCCGTGGCCGGGCCATGCAGGAGGCGGTGCCGCTCGGCACCGGCGCCATGGCAGCCGTGCTGGGCCTCGACGATGCCGGGATCGAAGCGGCCTGCCGCGAGGCGGCGCAGGGCGCCGTGGTCGAACCCGTGAACTACAACTCACCCGGGCAGGTCGTCATCGCCGGTGAGGCGGCCGCAGTGGCACGCGCCATGGAATCCGCCAAGGCGCGGGGCGCCAAGCGCGCGGTGCTGCTCCCCGTGAGCGTGCCCTCGCACAGCAGCCTGATGCGGGGTGCGGCCGAGCGGTTGCGGGAGCGCCTGGCCGGCGTGGCCGTCAGCCGGCCGCGCATTCCTTACTACAGCGCGGTCGATGCGCAGGCACACACGGAGCCCGACGACATCCGCGCGACGCTCGTGGCGCAGCTCGCGCAACCGGTGCGCTGGACGACGACCGTGCGCGCGTTGCTCGACGCGTCGCTCGAGGTCGTGGTGGAATGCGGCCCAGGCAAGGTGCTGACGAGCCTCAACAAGCGTATCGACAAGCGTCCCGGAGTCACCTGCCTCGCGGTCGAGGACCCCGCGTCGATCGATGCTGCGCTGGCCGCGGCCAAGGGAGCCTGAACATGCTCGAGAATGATGTTGCGCTCGTGACGGGCGCCTCGCGCGGCATCGGTCGCGCCATCGCCGCCTGGCTCGGGGCCGCGGGTGCCACCGTCATCGGTACATCGACCTCCGCGGAAGGCGCCGCGCGGTTTGGCGCCGAACTGGCGGCTGCGGGCCACCGGGGGCGCGGTGTCGTGCTCGACGTGGGCGAGGGCGCCTCGATCGATGCCTTGCTCGCCGATCTCGACGCGCAAGGCGAACTGCCGACCATCCTCGTCAACAACGCCGCCGTCACCCGTGACGGCCTGCTGCTGCGCATGAAGCAGGACGACTGGGACCGCGTCATCGCGACGAACCTCACGTCGGTATTTCGCCTCACGAAAGCCTGCCTCAAGCGCATGATGAAAGAGCGCCGCGGGCGCATCGTGAACCTCACGTCGATCGTCGCGCTCACGGGAAACCCCGGCCAGGTGAACTACGCCGCCGCGAAAGCCGGCCTGCTGGGATTCACCAAGTCGCTCGCGAAGGAAGTCGCGAGCCGCGGCATCACGGTCAATGCGGTGGCGCCCGGCTTCATCGACACCGACATGACACGCGCGCTCAATGACGAGCAGCGCAGCGCGCTCCTCGCACAGATTCCGATGGCGCGGCTCGGGACGGCGGCCGACGTCGCGGCGGCCGTCGGCTTCCTCTGTTCACCCGCGGCCGGCTACATCAGCGGCGAAACGCTGCACGTGAATGGCGGCATGTTCATGCCGTGACGCGCCCGCGCCACGCGTGATCTGGCCGGAATATTCGGTTTTGTGTGCAAAAACAGGCACTCGCAGGCGATGCAGGTGGCGGGGTCAGGGGTGTTCCCCTACAATACCGCGCCCATTCGGCCGGCCTGACTGCGGCCCATACCAAAGATAAGTCACGAGGACACCACTGAGATGAGTACTGTTGAACAGCAAGTAAAAGCCATCGTCGCCGAGCAGCTGGGCGTCAAGGCGGAACAGGTCACGAGCGGCGCCTCGTTCGTCGACGACCTGGGCGCCGACTCGCTGGACACGGTCGAACTGGTCATGGCGCTCGAGGAGGAATTCGAAATCGAGATTCCCGACGAGGACGCCGAGAAGATCACGACGGTGCAGCAGGCCATCACCTACATCAACGAACGCCGCAAATCGTGAGCTTCGTGGCGCCGGGCAACCGGCGCCCTTCCGTCCCGTCGGCCGCACGAGGTGCGAAAGGTTCGCGTGGGTAATCGCCGCGTCGTCGTCACAGGTATCGGCATCGTCTCCCCGGTCGGGAGCACCCTTGAAAGCGCCTGGGCGGCCATATTGGCCGGCGAGAGCGGCATCGGCCCGATCACGCGTTTCGACGTGTCGGCTTTCGCGACCCGCTTCGCGGGTGCGACGCGCGGCTTCGACGTCACGGCGTATCTGTCCCCCAAGGAAGCGCGCCGCATGGATCCGTTCATGCACTACGGCGTTGCGGCCGGCGTGCAGGCGGTCAATGACGCCGGCATCGACTTCTCGAAGGAAGACCCGACGCGCAGCGGCGTGATCATGGGCTCCGGCATCGGCGGCCTCGAAGGCATGGAGCGCGAGATCGGCACGTGGGCAACGACGCAGAACCCGCGCAAGATTTCCCCGTTCTACATCCCGGGCACGATCATCAACATGATCGCCGGGCATCTTTCGATCCGATACGGGATCAACGGGCCGAACCTCGCCGTGGTGTCGGCGTGCACGAGTTCGACGCACGCGATCGGGCTCGCGATGCGCATGATCCAGCACGGCGACGCCGACATCATGATCGCGGGCGGCGCCGAGCATGCGAGCACGCCGACGGCACTGGCCGGCTTCAGCCAGGCGAAGGCACTCTCCGAAAGGAATGACTCGCCGCAAGCCGCAAGCCGCCCCTGGGATCGCGACCGTGACGGCTTCGTGATGGGCGACGGCGGCGGTGCGATGATCATCGAGGACCTCGAGCACGCGAGGGCGCGCGGCGCGCGCATCTACGCCGAGGTCATCGGCTTCGGCATGAGTGGCGACGCCTATCACATGACGGCCCCGCCGGACGACGGCAACGGTGCCCGCATCGCGATGGCGAACGCATTGCGCGACGCGGCCATTGCCCCGGACGCGGTGCAATACCTGAACGCCCACGCGACCTCGACGCCGCTCGGCGACGTGGCGGAGACGATCGCGATCAAGGGCGCCTTCGGCGACCACGCGGCACGACTCGCCGTGAGTTCGACCAAGTCGATGACGGGACACCTGCTGGGTGCCGCGGGCGTCGTCGAAGGAATTTTCTCGGTGCTGGCGATCCGCGACGGCGTCGCGCCGCCGACGATCAATCTCGACAACGCCGATCCTGCCTGCGACCTCGACTACGTACCGAACACCGCCCGCCGCATGCCGATCGAAGTGTCGATGTCGAATTCCTTCGGTTTCGGCGGCACGAACGGCACCGTCATCTTTCGCCGCTTCAGCGGCTGAGCCGCTCCGTGGCCATGGCCGCGGGGCGTCGCCGACTCGGGATTCCGCCTCGCGCGCTGCGCCAACTCGTCGGCGCGCGACCCGGTTATTTCCCGGCCCTGTTCGACAGCGCTGCGCTGCCTGCGGGTGACCGCCACGGCGGGCGGACGCTGCTGGCCGCGGCACCGGACGCATTGGTTGCGCTTGACCGGGAAAACCGGCTCGTGGCGCGCGGCGCGCTGCCGGCGCAGGTTGCCGCGCGCGCAGGTACGGAAGGCGGATTCTTCGAGGCGCTCGATGCCTGGTGGCGGGACGCCCACGCGCGTGATGCGGACACCGCCGGGCTTGCGGGCGGCTGGGTCGTCTACCTCGGTTACGAAGTCGCCCCCGAGATCGAGCCGTGCCTGCGATTGCCCGTCGGGCGCCTGCCCTGGCGCGCCCTCGCCCTGCGCGTTCGCGGCGCGCTGGTGCATGACCTGCAATCAGGCACCGTCGAAATCGAAACGGCGGTGCAGGATGAAGCGCTGCTCGAGGAAATCGCGCACCAGGTGGCCGCCGGGCAGGGCGCACCATCGCCGGTTTCGCCCGCGGGCATGGGCGCCATGGAAATCGAGGAAGAGCCCGCCGCGCGATTTCTTGCAAGGGTGGCCGGCGCGCAGGCGCATATACGCGCCGGCGACATTTACCAGGCGAACCTGTCGCGCTGGTGGCGTGCACGATGGCCAGCCGGATCGGAAGGCCTGTACGAGCGGCTGCGGGCCGCGAACCCGGCGCCCTTTGCGGCCTACGCCCGCTTTCCCGGCCTCGATATCCTGAGTTCTTCCCCCGAACGACTGCTGGCGCTCGACGGGCGAGTGGCCAGCACGCGGCCGATTGCCGGCACGCGGCCGCGCAGCCGCCGGCCGGGCGAGGACGAGCGCGAAATGCAGGGTCTCGCTGCGCATCCGAAGGAGCGCGCCGAGCACGTGATGCTGATCGACCTCGAACGCAACGACCTGGGACGGGTCTGCGAGGCCGGCAGCGTGCACGTCGATGAGTTCATGGCGGTCGAAAGCTACGCGCATGTGCATCACATCGTTTCGAACGTACGCGGCATCCTGCGAACCGGGGTGACACCCATCGACGCATTGCGTGCCCTGTTCCCGGGAGGCACGATCACCGGCGTGCCGAAAGTGCGCTGCATGCAACTGATCGCGGAGCTGGAAGGCGAGGGCCGCGACGCTTATACGGGCTCGCTCGGCTGGCTCTCGCCCTCCGGCAACGCCGATTTCAACATCCTCATTCGCACGCTCACCCTCGCCGATGGGCAACTCGAGGCGCGCGCCGGTGCCGGCATCGTGGCGGATTCGAACCCGGAGCGGGAGCTCGAGGAGACACGCGCCAAGGCGCGCGGCCTGCTCGCGGCGTTCGGGGTGGACGGTTGATGCTCGCGGCCTGGGTGAATGGCGCACGAGCCGGGTCGATCGGTCTCGCCGATCGCGGCTTGCACTACGGCGACGGCCTCTTCGAGACGATCGGGGCGAGCGAAGGCCGCGCCCGGTTCCTCGCGGCACATCTCGCGCGCCTCTCGCATGGGTGCGCGGCGTTGGCCATTCCGGTGCCGGCACCCGAAGTGCTGCGCCTCGAAATCGCGCGTGCCGCGCAGCTTGCGCCGCGCGTCCTGGTCAAGGTGATCGTCACGCGCGGCGACGCGATCGAGCGGGGTTATGCGTACAGCGGCGCGGAAACGCCGACGCGCATCGTGTGCGCGTACGCCTGGCCCGAAGGACCCGACGGCGTGCGGCCGCCCGCGCGCGCCGCACTGGCGGCGCTGCGCAGCGGGCGCCCGCTGCTGGCGGGTGTCAAGCACCTGAACCGGCTGGAGCAGGTGCTCGCGCGGCAGGAAGCACGGCAACGCGGCCTCGACGAAGTCATACTTGCCGGCGATGGGCACTGCATTGCCGGCGGCAGCATGACGAATGTATTCGCACTCGCGGCCGGCCGCCTCGTGACGCCGCCTGTCGCGCACTGCGCCGTGGCAGGCGTGCTGCGCGGGCAGCTGCTCGCAGCCGCCTCGCACCTCGGGCTGGCCACCAGCGAACAGCCGCTCAAACGCGCGGACCTGGTCGAAGCCGAGGCACTGTGGCTGACCAACGCGAGGGTGGGCGTCTGGCCTGTGGCCACGTTCGAAGATCGAATTTATGCCGCGCACGAGTACACGCCACTGATGCAACAGGCAGTGCACGAGGCGGCGCACGGGCGCATCGATGCCTAGGCGGCGCGTCCCGGTATGGCCGTTCGTGGCGCTGGCCGCGCTGCTCGCGGCGCTCGCGATCGGCGCCGTCGCGTGGATGGAACGGCTGATGGACGCACCGGGGCCGCACGCCGAAGTCGTGCGCGTGCATGTCTATCCCGGGCGCAGCCTGCGGGCGACCCTGCAGGACATCGAAGGGCACGGTGCGCTGCGCGATGCGCGGGCCGTGGAATGGTACGTGCGCCTGCACGGCGGCGCTGTCGCGGCCAAGGCCGGCAACTACGACCTGCCGGCCGGGGCGACGCCGCGCGAGATCCTTGCGCAGCTCGACGCCGGGCGGGTCGTGCTCGAACAGCTCACGGTGGTGGAAGGATGGACGTTCGCGGACATGCAGCGGGCGATCGATGCACATCCGCGCATCAGGCACACGCTGAAAGGCGCGACCGCGGGCGCCGTGATGCGCGCGATCGGGCATGCCGGTGAACATCCGGAAGGTCGTTTTTTCCCGGACACCTACCGGTTCGCCGACGGCACCACGGATCGCGAGCTCTACCGCCTGGCTTTCGACACCATGACACGCGAGCTGGCGGCCGCCTGGCAGGCGCGGCACATGGAGTTGCCGCTCGCGAACGCGGACGAGGCGCTGGTGCTGGCATCGATCGTCGAGAAGGAAACGGCGCTCGCCAGCGAGCGGCCGCTGATCGCCGGGGTCTTCGTGACGCGCCTGCGCAAGGGCATGCGCCTGCAGACCGACCCGACGGTCATCTATGGCCTTGGCAGCCGATACGACGGAGACATCCGCCGTCGCGATCTCCTCGCCGACACGCCGTACAACACGTATACGCGGGCGGGATTGCCACCGACGCCGATCGCGCTGCCGGGACGGGAAGCATTGCTCGCTGCCGTGCAGCCCGACGAGAGCGGGGCGTTGTATTTCGTGGCCACGGGCAAGGGCGATGGCTCGCATGTCTTCTCGAAGACGCTCGCGGAGCACAACGCGGCCGTGGCGCGTTACCTCGCCCGGTTGCGCGCCCGCGCGGCGACGACGGCAAAATGAGCGCCGTCGCAGGCATGAAGGAAGGGACCGACGTGGCGCGGGGACGTTTCATCACGCTCGAGGGCATCGAAGGGGCGGGCAAGTCGACACTGGCGTCGGCACTGCGCACGGCCATCGAGGCGCGGGGCATCGCGGTGCAGGTGACCCGCGAACCGGGCGGTACGCCGCTCGCCGAACGGTTGCGCGCGCTGGTGCTCGAGCGGGGCGACGAGCCGCTCGCGCCGCAGGCCGAGACGCTGCTGATGTTCGCGGCGCGACGCATCCACGTCGACAACCTGATCCGGCCGGCGCTGGAACGGGGCGCGTGGGTGCTCTGCGATCGATATACGGATGCGACACGTGCCTACCAGGGCGGCGGGCGCGGCGTGCCGGCCGATTTCATCGAGTCGCTCGCGCGCATGGTGCACCCCGACGTCAACCCCGACCTGACCTTGCTGCTCGACGTGCCGGTCGACCTGGGACTCACGCGCGCAGCTGCACGGCGCGGCGTGAAGGACCGGTTCGAAGCCGAGGATGTCGCCTTTTTCGAGCGGGTGCGGGCGCGTTATCTCGAGCTGGCCCGAAGGAATGGCCGCTTCGCGCGCATCGATGCCTCGCAGTCGTTCGCGACGGTGACGGCCGAGTCGGTGGCGGCGCTCGCGCCGCTGTGGTCCACATGACGCCGGCCGATTGTTTCTGGCTGCAGCCGGCGCTCGGCGCGCTGCGCTCGGCGCACCGCGCCGGCAGGGCGGGACACGCGTTGCTGATCCACGCCGATCCCGGTTGCGGCGGGGATTGGCTGGCGACGTGGGTCGCGCAGCTGCTGCTCTGCCGGCGCGACACCGCCCCGTGCGGGGAGTGTGCCGATTGCCGCCAGTGCGCCGCCGGCCAGCATCCCGATGTCTTTCCCGTGGCGCCCAGCGCAGACTCGAAGCAGATCCGCGCCGAAGACGTGCGTGCCTTCTGCGCGGAACTGGCCCTGACGAGCCACGGCGGTGGATACCGCATCGGCATCGTCTCGCCCGCCGACTCGCTCAATGCGGTGGCCGCCAACGCGCTGCTGAAGACCCTCGAGGAGCCGCCGCCGCGTACGCTGATCGTGCTGGCGAGCGCCACGCCGTCGCGCCTGCCGGCCACGATTCGCAGCCGCTGCATGCGCCTGCGCGTCGCAGCGCCGGGCCGTGCGGCCACCTTCAAGTGGCTCGCTGCGCAGGGCAAGGATGGCGACTTCGCCGCCGCCGCCGATGTGCTGGGCGATGCGCCTCTCACGCTGCTCGCGGCCGACCTGGCGGACATCGCCCGCGCGCGCGCCGAGTCCGTGCAAGCGCTGGAGGCGGTCGAGCGGGGCGGGGTGGATCCCGCACAGCTCGCCGAACGCTGGTCGCGCGACGACTACGGCCTGCGGCTCGCCTGCGCCGAGGCCTGGCTCGTCGCGCAAATTCGCTTGTCAGCCACGGCGCCAACCGGGAATATAGCCCTGCAGTTCGGGTTGCTCGACGCGCTGCGCGAGCTGCGACGCGAGATCGACACTCCACTCAACAAGTCGGTGGCGCTCGAACGCTGGTTGTGGCGCCTCGCTGGCGCCGACGGCCAGCGGACGGGCAGGCCGCCCGCGCAACGAGGCGGCTGAGGCACGGATGAAGGACCCCACATCGCGCACCGGCAACAAACCCGGGCTCCTGACCCTGACGATCAAGGACAAGAGCGCGTTGTACCTTGCGTACATGCCCTTCGTGAAAAACGGCGGGCTCTTCATCCCGACCAACAGCAACTATCGCCTCGGCGATGAAGTCTTCATGCTGCTGAACCTCATGGGTGAAGACGAAAAGCTGCCCGTGGCCGGCCGGGTGATCTGGGTCACGCCGAAGGGCGCGCAGGGCAAGCGCACGGCCGGCATCGGCGTGCAGTTCAGCGACCAGGACCGTGGGCAGACGCAGAAGAAGATCGAGACCTATCTCGCCGGCGCGCTCTCCGGCGACAAGGCCACCCACACCATGTGATCAGGCCGGGTGCCGCAGGCCGAGGTCGGCGCTCGTGAGCCCGCCCTTCAGCACGTAGGCATCGAAGCCGCGTTCGATCAGGATGAAGGCCGCGGCCGAGCTGCGCCGGCCGGTATCGCAGCAGACGACGTACTTCGTGCCGCGATCGAGCGTCGAGAGCTTCATGCGGATGAAGTAGAGCGGAATGTTGATCGAATCCTCGATCCTCAGGTTCTGGTACTCGGACGGCAGGCGCACGTCGAGCCACTTGCCGCCCCGGGCGACCAGCTCGCGTGCCTGCTCGTCGGTGACCCATTGCAGCAGCGGCTCGTTCATCAGCTCGCGGAAGTCCTGCTTGTTGAGCCGCATCAGCACGCCGTCCGAAAGCATCGTGATCGTCGCGTTGCGCTTGGCTTCCGCGATCAGGGCTTCTTCGCCGAAGGTGTCCCCCACGCCGAGTTCGGCGAGCTTGATGCCGTCCTTGTTGAGCGGCGTCTCGCGCGTGACCTGGCAACGGCCCTTGACGATCGCGTAGAAAAAATCGCCTTCGTCGCCCTGCTTGATGACCACTTCGCCCGCGCGATAGGCCTGGCGCTGCATCCGGATGAAGATTGCCTGGATGTTCGCCGGCGGTATGCGATGGAACGACTTGGTCGACAGCAGCGTCGTCATCCAGTCGTCGGCGTTGCCGCTGCCCTCGAGGTCGGCCTGCAGTTCCGATACTTCGTAGCTGCCGGTCTGGTCCCAGGTGATCATCACGTCGAGCAGGTCGCTGTCGATCGACAGGTATTCGATCTGGTCGACCGCGCGGGCCGTGTACTTGCGGGGTTGCCCCGGGGTGATGGGATTGCGGGCCTCGGGCGTGCCGGCCTTGATCATGGCCGCCGTGCGATCGCCCGCACGCAGCTCGACCATGCCCTTGACGAGCCAGAAGGTGCGTTTGTCGGACTCGCCTTCCTTGAAGAGCAGGCGCCCCGAGTCCATCGTGCGCACCGTGATCTTCTTCGCGAGCGCGTGCAGGTTCTCGGCCTTCATGCCCTCGAGGGGCGCGAAGGTCTTGAGCAGGGGAACGGTTGCCGGTCGATCTTGATCCTGTGACATCACCCTACGATCCGCGGCACATTATGGTGCGTCGCAATCGCCCGGATCGTAACACAGTGGTTTTTCTGCTCCGGTACGCAGTTCACGCCTTGTCCGTCCCAAGGCCCTGCCAGCCGGCATCCGGCGCGAATCGTGGACCGTGGCGCGCGGCAAGTTCCTCGAGGCGACGCCGCGTGTCCGCGGTGCCGCGCTGCCTTGCATAGGCGAGCGGCCCGCCCCTGAAGGGCGCGAAGCCGGTACCGAAAACCACGCCCGCATCGAGCAGGTCGGCGTCTTCCACCGTGCCTTCACGCAGCACCGCGACGCACTCGTTCACGAGCGCGAGCACCAGGCGATCGGCGAGGTCATCGGGCGGCCGGGCTGCGCCCGGCTCCGGCTTGACCGCCTTGCCTGCGTTCCACGCATAGAAACCTTGCCCACTCTTGCGGCCCAGTTCCCGGGCTGCGAGGTGGCGCGAGAGCGTCGGCAACTGCGGTGCCGCGCGGCCGAGCTCTCGCGCGATGATCGCGCCGACGTGTTCACCGACGTCGAGGCCGACGACGTCCGCGAGCTCGATCGGCCCCATCGGCATGCCGAATTCGACGGCGACGCGGTCGATGAGCGCACCGGGCACGCCTTCCTCCAGCGCGAGCATGGCTTCCTGCAGGTAGGGAGTGAGTACACGATTGACGACGAAGCCCGGCGCGCTGCGGCAGGGCAAGGGCAGCTTGTCGATGCGACGAGCGAAGCCGAGTGCCGCCGCGACGACCTCGGCGCGGGTCCCGGCACCCCGCACGATCTCGACGAGCGGCATCTGCGCCACGGGATTGAAGAAATGCAGGCCGACGAGCCGGGCGGGGTCCGCGAGCCGTTCGGCCAGCAGTTCGAGCTGGATGCTCGAGGTGTTGGTCGCGAGCAGCGCTCCGGGCTTCAGGAGCGGCTCGAGCTTCGCGTAGAGTTCGCGCTTGGCCTCGACGTTCTCGTAGATGGCTTCGATGACCACGTCTGCCTGCGCCACGCCTGCGCCCGCCACGTCGGCCTTGAGCCGCCCGAGCGTCGCGGCCAGCTTCGCCTCATCCTTCAGCCGCTTCGTGAAATATTCCCGTGCGCGCGCGAGCGCCGGTTCCACGTATTTCATTTCGCGGTCCTGCAGCGTGACCTCGAGGCCGCGCAGCGCGCACCAGGCCGCGATGTCGCCACCCATCACGCCCGCGCCGACGACGTGCACGCGCTGCAGGTCCCGCGGCGGGCGGCCGCCGATCGCCTTCAAGCGGTCCTGCAGGAAAAACACCCGCACGAGGTTGCGCGACGTGTCGCTGAGAAAGAGCCGGGCGATCGAACGTGCCTCCGCCTCGTAGGCTGTCGTCCCGCGGGCGCCGTGCCGCGCCCAGAGATCGATGATCGCGTAGGGCGCCGGGTAGTGATCGCGCGACGCCCGCGCTGCGACCTGCCGCTCGAGGGCGGGCTTCACGAAGGGCCGCACGAGCGGCCACGACAGGGCGCGCGCCGCGAGGCCCGGCCGGTGCGGCACCGGCGGGTCCAGTGCAAGCGCCCGCGCCGCGCTGTCGAGTTCGGCGCGCGGCACGAGCCGGTCGACGAGACCGATGCGCAGCGCCTTGTCGCCGCGCACCGGCTTGCCCGTGAGCATCATCCCGAGCGCCTCGCGTGCACCGACGAGGCGCACGGCCCGCACGGTGCCGCCGAAGCCCGGGTGGATGCCGAGTTGCACTTCCGGGAGGCCCAGCGAGAGCTTGTCGTCGTCGGCCGCCACGCGAAAACGGCAGGCCAGCGCCAGTTCGAGCCCGCCGCCGAGCGCGAAGCCGTTGATGGCCGCGACCGTGGGGCAGGGAAGGGCCGCCAGGCGATCGAGCACCCGCTGTCCGGCCCGAATGAGGGCGTAGGCGTCGTCCGCCGAGGTGAGCGTCACGAACTCGTGGATGTCGGCGCCCGCCACGAAGCCCCCCGGCTTGCCGGAGCGCACGATGATCGCCCTGGGCAGTGCCGCCTCGAGCTGGCCGAGCAGCCCGTCGAGTTCGAGCAGCACCGCCCTCGACAGCACGTAGGCCGTGGTGCCGGGCTTGTCGAGCGTCAGGGTGGCGAGTCCGTCGGCCTCGCGCGCGAGGGTCCAGCAGGGGGCGTCGGGCATCTCAGCTCCTCACCTTGAAGTCACAGACGATCGGCCGGTGGTCTGAAAAACGCACGTCCGGCACGCGAAAGTTGCTCACCTCGATGCCCCGGCTCACCAGGATGAAATCGAGTTCGGCGCGCGGCCTGCGCGCCGGGAAGGAGGGCAGGCCCTGTTCGTTCGCGCTCACGAGCCCGGCGGCGCGCATGAAGAGGTAGATCTCGTGGTTGCCCCAGAAGGTATTGAAATCGCCCGCGACGATCACCGGCTTCCTCGAGCGCACGACCAGGTCGTGCAGCGAACGCAACTGGTACTGGCGGTGGCGGAACTTCAGCGACAGGTGCACGAGGAACACGCACACGTCGTCGAGCTCGAGTTCGATGATCAGCCGCTTGATGCCGGTGTCGAAATAGTGGAACCGCTCGCCCTTGACGCGCGGGGCCGCCAGGAATGCATTCGCCTGCTTGCGCACGACGGGCAGGAGCTGGTTCAGCGAGTTGATGCTGTACTTGCTCTGGTAGGTCGTGTAGTGGCCGAGCTCGCTCGCGATGTAGTCGGCCTGGTTGACCATGCCGGAGCGGATCGAACCCGTGTCGACCTCGATCAGGCCCACGACGTCGGCATTCTCCGCCTGCACGAACTGGGTGATGCCGCGCAGGACCCGGCGGCTGCTGCGCAGGTAGCCCGCGCCGGGCAGCGGCAGGTGGAAGGCGGGGCCCGTGCCGGTCGCATAGCGGATGTTGTAGACGAGCAGCCTCAAGGCGGATTCCGGATGCCGTGGTCCGCCCAGTGTATCGGTGCCGCGTGTACACTTGAAACCATGTCGCAGGCAGATCCCATACGCGTGTTCGTCTCCCATGTCTGGGAGGCGGATGACGACTACCTGCGCGTGTTCGAGTATCTCGAGAGCGCGCGCAATTTCTTCTACCGCAACACCAGCACGCCGGACCGCGTGCCGACCGGCGACAAGGAAGTGCTGCGGGAGGACCTGCGCCGCCAGATCAAGGAGGCGGAGGTCGTGATCCTGCTGCCGACGCTATTTGCGAAGCACCAGGACCTCGTGACGTTCCAGGCGCTGTTCGCGCAGGCGAGCAGCCGGCCGGTGGTGCTGCTGAAGTATTTCGGCAAGGACGTGCAGTTGCCGAAGGAACTCACCGACCTCGCCACGGTCGTGATCGACTGGGACGAACGCGGGCTCGTCGATGCGATCAGGAAGGAAGCGCGCCACGAGAATACGGCACGCTGGGACGTGATCGAATTCAAGCTCGACTGATATGCACGACTGCCGCGCTGCCGGCAGGCACGTGCTTGTGGGCAGGCTGGCCCTGGCCGCACAACGCCCCGAACAGCATCACCACGCGGCTCGCGATCTCGACGGCTTCTTCGTTCGACATCTTGCGAACCGTCGCCTGCACCGCGTCTTCGGCACGGCACAGCGGGCGTTCACGCACCATCGCGCGGCGCACGGCGATCAGGTCGTCGGCGAGGTCCCGCGGCAGGTCCGCGCTTTCTATCGACGCAAGATGATTGCGATAGGCAGATGCGAGCCGGTCCTTGATCGGGCCCGTGCATGCAAGTGTCAGGGCCGCAAGCTGCATTTGCTCCATCACGGTGCTCATTGGTCCCCCGGCGTGTTGCATTAGATTTCAACGAGCTAGAAGCGAAATATAGCGCGCTGGATTTGAAAGGCAACGCAATCGGATGCCAATTTCGCAGGGAATATTCCCTTGGGAGGGTCGACTGTGCGTCGAAACTACTTTCAATTGTATAGCTAATAGATTGAAACAATAACGTTTATCAATATCTCCAGTTGATGCCTACGCTTGCACCGCCCGGCAGGAGCGAGAACACGACTCGTGGGGCACTCCCGCGCCCGAGGAAGGCCTCGTCGTAGAACCCGGCGAAGAATGCGCCGAAAGACGCACTGACGAGCGTGTCCGACGGATAGTGCCAGCCTGCTTCGACGCGGGCCCAGGAGGTCCCGATCGTGATCGCATCGAGGCCCACGTCGAGCGCGCGCCGCGTGCCGGGGCGCATTTCGATCGAGCGCAGGTTGATGGACGCGAGCCGGCCGTGGACCGCGGCGACGGCGGTATGACCCGAGGGAAAACTTTCGTCGTCGGCCCCGTTCGGTCGCACGCGGCCGCTCGCGCGTTTCAGGCCCTGGGTCAGGCTGGTGGTCGTAACGATCGCCGCCGCGCCGACCGCGTAGCCGCGCAGCTTGTTCGGTATCCATTCGCGCGGCGCATCGCCGCTGGGCGTCGCGAGTACACTCGCGTGGAAGGCCACCATCGACGCCGTGCGCAGGCTGTCGCTCCAGCGCGCTGCCGTTTCGACCGAACCGAACACCGGGGTTTCTTCGCGCGCCCAGTCGGCGATGTCCCGATCCCAGCCGTCGACCTGCAGGAGTGTCGCGGCGGCCAGCGGCACCCACACCCGGGGGTTGCGGGCGGCGCGCCACGCGGCGTCGCTGACCTGCGGCCAGCCGGGCGCCGCCGTGGCGTCTTCGCCCCACGCCCGGCCATTCGGCAAAGTGCCGCAGGCGCCGAGGAGCGCGAGCAGGGACAGGAGCGCAAGCAGGCGTGCGGGCCGCATGGCCCCGCACGATACCGCGCAGCGCCCTAGGCGGCGACCGGAGCCAGGCGCACGGCGTTGCCGCCGGCGGCACGCCCCGAGATCATCGCCTCGGTGAGATAGGAACCGTTCTGGTAGAGGTTGGAGAACATCGAGCCGAGTTCGCCCGCTTCATAGAGCCTCGGGATCGGCTGTCCGGCCGGGTCCAGCACTTCCGACTCGATGTTGCGGCGCGCACCCCCGCCCGTGCAGACGATCGCGGGCACGATTTCGACGGCGTAGTAGGGCGGGGCCGCGATCGGCTGCAAGGTTTCCTTGCGACGCCCGAAGTCTGCATCCTCGCCGCGCGCACAAGCCTCGTTGTAGCGCCGGACGGTCGCTTCGATCGTCGCCGGGTCGCGATCGATCCTGCCCGCAAGGCCCGCCAGCGTGTCCGCCCGGACGATCCAGCCCTTGTCGATCTCGGTGCTGTTGTCCTCGCTCCATTCGTAGTCGTGCACGACCGCGTTCCAGGTCATCACCCGGGTGATGAGCGGGTTGTAGAGGCGGGTGTTCTCGTCGAACAGCATGTGCATGCGCCCGACGCGCTGGTGCGGCAGGTCGATCCACTCGCCGTGCACCTTCTGCTTGTAGTGTGTCAGCTGCCATTCGCCGGTTTCATCGCAGAAGCGCTCGCCGGTCCCGCCGATGTCGATCCAGCTGAAGGACTGGAAGAAGAACTGGCGCAGGAATGCGGTTGGGTGCCCGGGAAACCGCAGGCCCGGCCAGACGCCGCCCGACTGTCCCTGGTTGCGCAGGTGCCAGAGGTCGGCACCGGCCTTCTGCAGGATCCTGATCCCGTCGCCGGTGTTGCCGGGCGTGCCGAGCGGCCAGGCCTGCGACAGGCCGTAGTAGTTGCGCTGCATGTCGAGGTTGTTCTCGAAACCGCCGGTCGCCATGACCACCGCCCGGCGCGCACGGATCGCGACCCGCTTGCCCTGTCGCTGCACGATCACGCCGTACACTTCGAGCGTGTCGGGGTCCTGCACCAGGTCGGTGATCGGGGATTCGAACATCCGCCGGATGCGCGGCCGCTGTTCCACGCAGGCCTTGAACGTGAGCCAAACACCGCTCGGAATCGGCAGGATCGTGGCGGTGTGCGCCACCGCTTCGCGGGCACCGAGCTCCGGGAACTCGAGGATCGCCGCGCGATCGCTCCAGCCCGCGCCGTGGATGTACTGCGAGCCCGCTTCCTTCGCGCGCTCCTGGATATACGGCTCGAGCGCCACCATCCGCTCGGCCCAGGCGGCGAGCATGTCCTCGGGGATGGGGTTCGATTCGCTCATCGCGCGCTGGTAGGTCTTCAGCGCCTCGACATTCTTCGAGATCAGCAGCGACTGGCCCGAGGCGCGGCTGTTGCCGCCCTGGTGTACTTCCGGCATCTTCTCGAGCACGAGGATGTCGGCCTTCGGATCGGCGTCGTGCGCCTCGATGGCCGCCGCGGCGCCCGCGACGCCGTAGCCGGCGATGACCACATCCGCTTCCTCGTCCCAACGGGTTACGCTACCGGGGCTTGCCATCGTGATCCACTCCCGCCACTACCTTGATGGGTGCGAGATTGCGCGGGCGGGCGCCGCAACGCCAACAACCGCGCCGCGAGCGGTACAACCCCTGGATGTAGGAATGGAACTGCGCCAACTCCGTCATTTTCTCGCGGTCGTCGAAGCCGGCAGCTTCTCGCGCGCTGCCCAGACCCTCGGCAAGACCCAGCAGGCCCTGTCGAAAAGCCTGCAGGCGCTCGAGGATTCGCTCGGCGTGCGGCTGCTCGACCGCAACCCGCGCACGACCACGTTGACACCGTTCGGGCTGCTGTTGCTGCCGTTCGCGCGCAACATCGACCTCGAGGCGAGCGGCTTTCGGGAGCAGCTCGATACGATGCGGCGCGCGGAACGCGGCCGTGTGCGCCTCGGCGCAAGCCCGGCGTCCGCGACCCAGCTCGTCACGGAGGCGGTCGTGCGGCTCGCGATGGCGCAGCCCGAACTGCAGATCGCGGTACTCGCCGGGGTTTACCACGGCATGTTGCGCGACCTGCTGGCCGGCGACATCGACCTGTTCGTCTGCGTCGACAACGACGAGCACATCACCGAAGGGATCACGCGCGAGGTCCTGCTGCACGACGAATACCGGGTCGTATGCGCGATGACGCATCCGCTGGCGCGCGCGAGCGGTGTCACCGCGGCGCAGCTCAGCCGCTATCCCTGGATCATGGGACGCAACCTGGGCGAGATCGAACTCGCCTGGCGCCGGGCGTTCGAGCAGGCGGACCTGCCGGCGCCGCAGGCCGGCATCGAGACGACGTCCGTCGAGTTCGGGCGGCATGCCCTCGAGGCCGGTGGTTTCCTGACCGTACTGCCGAGCCAGTTGATCGCGAGCGAAATCGACCGCGACATCCTGTGCGTCGTCGACGCGCCGGACTTTCGCTGGCAGCGCCCGATCGCCCTGCATTACCGGCGCAGCGGCACGCTGAGCCCAGGGGTGCTCGCGGTCATCGACGCGCTGCACCGGTCAGCGGACCGGTATCGTCGCCTGAACGGCCTCTGACTGCTGCGCGACCCGCTGGGCGACCCGGGCGAGCAGCGCGTCGAGATCGCCGCGGCGGAGTACCCGTCCCGCGAGGACCACGGCCTCGATGCCGCGCGTAGCGCCGATATCCACGAGTGGATTGACGGCGAGGAGCACGATGTCGGCCCGCTTGCCCGCTTCGAGGCTGCCGCTGTCATCGGCATGGCCGAGGAATTTCGCGCCGTTCACGGTCGCGGCACGCAGGGCCTCGAGCGGCGTGAGCCCTGCCTGCACGAGCAGCGCAAGTTCGTCGTGCAGGCCGATGCCCGGGTAGTCGAACGAATTGAGGAACCCCGCGTCGGTGCCTGCGAGGATCGTGACGCCGGCCTGCGAAAGCAGCGGCAGCAACGCCGCGGTGCGTTCGTAGCGGGCATGGCGGCGCTGGATCGCGTCGGCGTCGTCCTTGGCGGCGCGCTCCACGCGCCACGCGTACGTGGCCTGCAGGCCGGGACCGATGTACCTGAGGTACGGATCGTTCGCGTGGTCGTCGCGATCGAGATAGGCGATGACGTGGCTGCCGTTCAGGGTGGGCGTGACCGCGATACCGCGCGCGGCGAGGCGTTTAAATGCGGCCCTGGCCACCGCGGGATCGAAACTGTCCTCGATGGCCTGCGAGGCCTGCGCGCGTGTCAGCGTGCCGGCGCGAAACTGCGCGGCAATCTCGCGCTCGCGCGGCGAGCCGCCCTTCAGCAGGTAGCCGAGGTGCTCGATGGAGCTGAGTCCCGCGGCGCCCGCTTCGTCGAGCGTGACGCCCATCGGGATGTGCGCGGACGTGCGCAGCCCGCGCCGCGTGGCTTCCGTGACACCCATGAGGAACAACCCGGGCGAGAGCTTGTCGTCCGTCAGCTTGACGAAATCGACGTGCCAGGCTTCGAGCCGGTCGAGCGCGGCGAGCAGTTCCGCTCGCGTGCCG
Source organism: Steroidobacteraceae bacterium (assembly GCA_050185195.1). GTDB lineage: Bacteria > Pseudomonadota > Gammaproteobacteria > Steroidobacterales > Steroidobacteraceae > CADEFQ01. The sequence continues at coordinate 177,759 of JBFWZQ010000004.1, forward strand.
ATCTCGGTGTCGCCGGGCCAGATCGAGCCGCGCCCTTCGATTTTCGGCCCCGAGGTGAAGATGCGTGGGCCGGGCAAACGGCCGGATCGCACGGCATCGCGCCATTCGAACACGCTTGCGCTCAGGTCGCCCGCCGCGTCACGCACCGCCGTGATGCCGTGGGCCACGTAGAGCGGCAACAGGTTGCGGTTCTCCTCGATCAACGCGTCGCCGCCGCCGAAATGCACGTGCATGTCCGTGAGGCCGGGAATCACGTAGCGGCCGCCCGCATCGATGGTGTCGCGCGCCTGCCAGGCCGCAGGTTCGCGCGACGCCGAAATGGCGGCGATCCGATCGCCCCGGATGGCGATGTCCTGGTTCGGGACGATGCGGCCCTGTACGACGTCGACGACCGACGCGTGGCGGATCAGCACATCGACGGACTCGCCGCCGCCGGCCACGGTGGTGGCCAGGGCGGCGAGGGTGGCGAACAGCGCGCGGGCCTTGCGCAAATCAGCGGCCGAGGCTGATCGAGGGGTCCATCGCGGCCAGCGCCTGGCCCACGTCGTTCGCGCCCCGGCGAACGATGTCGGACCTGCCGTAGGCCCGGCCGGCCACCGGCAGGCACTCGTCATTCGCCCGCCGGATGCGCGAGCCGGTGGACTGCACGCAAGCGCGCTCGACGGCCTGCGCCTCGACGCCGTGGAGCGTGGTGGGCTGGCCCGCGCAGGCCGCGAGTCCGAGCGTGGCCCCGAAGCTGCACAGTAGGACTGCCTTCATGATCCTGCACCTCCGCCCTGAGGTTGCGCCCGACGCACCGCGGCACGCAAGCCTCACTTTTCCCGCGAAGACCAGTGGATGTGCCTAATCCGCCAACGGCCGTCCTTGCGCGCGAGGACCATGGTTTCCGAGCTGAGCAGCGTCGTGGGCTTCTCCCCGTGCGCATGGATCGTGCTTTCCGTCGCCACCCAGGCGGCATCACCCTCGGCGCGCGCGACGCGCTGCGTCACGCGCACGTGGGCGCCATGGAGGAAGCTGGCATCCGCTGCGGCATGGTGATCCATGTACTCGTCGCGGCTGCGCTCCGCGCCACCCGATTCGAGCACGATGACGGCGGGATCGAGGAGCGCCTTCACCTTGCCGAGGTTGCCCGCCACGAGCGCGGCGCCGAAGGCATCGACGACGGCCACGGCCCCGCGCGCCGCCTCGGGCACGGCGCGGCCGGCAGGCGCCGCGGCCTCATCGTCGCCGTGCGCGTCACCGTGGTCGTGCGCGTCACCGTGATCGTGCGTGTCACCGTGGTCGTCTGCACCCGCACCCTCGCCCTCGTGCGAGTGGCCGCCGCTGGCGGCGACGAGTGCGCGGTACTGTTCCGCGTCGAGCCCGGGCAGTGCGCCGATGAAGGCCACCATGTTCCAGATGTACTCGTCGCCCATGCTCTTGCCCCAGGCGGGCATGCCGGACGCCTTGATGCCGTGCTTGACCACCCAGAACGCTTCGGCGGGCCCGACCTTCATCGTGTCGAGGCGGGGCGGCGCGGGATACAGGCCGCGGCTCATTTCGCTGCCGGTACCGCCCGGGGCGAGGTGGCAGGACACGCACATGGCGTCGTAGTTGCCGGCGCCTTGCCGGATCCGCGCTTCACTCGCGAGGTCGACCGGCACGGTGACTTCCGCGGCGTGCGCGCGGATGGCCCGGTCGCGCACCGTTGCGAGCAGCGCGCCCACGGGACGCGAGTGCGGATCGTCCGCCCCGATGCCGTAGGCACCGGACCAGGCGTAAGCCGCGAGCGCCGCCACGGCGATGAACAGGACGATGGCGAGGACCAGCAGGAAACGATGGGCCGAAGATTTCATGTTGATCTCCTAGAACCAGAAGCGTACGCCTGCGACGGCGCGCGTATCGTGCAGCGATTCGCCTTCGAGCCGGCGCAGGTCCGCGGCATCGCCGAAAGTGCGTTCATGGACGATGCCGAGATAGGGCGCAAGGCGCCGCCGGATTTCATAGCGCAGGCGCAGGCCTGCTTCGGCGGTGCCGAGGCCGGAGCCCACGTTCAGTTCGACGAGCGGCTGCAGGATGAGGCGGTTGGTCAGCAGCAACTCGTACTCGATTTCCAGCACGGCGCCCGCGCGGCCCGATTCGCCCAACAGGGCCGTCGCCTGCACCTCGAACTTGTAGGGCGACAGGCCCTGGATGCCGAAGGCCGCCCACGTCCGTGAGCCCGGCTCGAAGTCGTGGCGGACGCCCGCGACGACATCCCACCACGCGGTGATGCTGCGTCCGTACAGGATCTCCGCGGCGGCGGTCTCGGTGAGCCCGTCATTGCGTTCACCTTCGGTGCGCAGCCACACGCGATCCAGGTCCGAGCCGAGCCAGCCCGTCGCTTCCCACTCGAGGCCCGTGCCGGGGTCCGCGTCCCAGGCTTCGAGCCGGTCGACCACGAGGAGCACATTGAAGGCCGAGGCGTGCACCATCGGGCGCGAGAGCTCCGGGAAGGCCGCCGCCCGGTCCGCATCCGCGAGCGGTGGGACCGGCGTCGCCGGCTCCGTGTAGGCCGCGGCGGGTGGCGGCGCGCCGTGGTCCATCCGGGCGTGGTCCATCTGGCTGTGATCGTGCTGCTGTGCGCGCGCGGTGGCGGCCAGCACGAGGGCGAAGGCGCACGCCGCGAATCGCTGGAGCGCGCTCATTCCTCGACCCTCACTTCCCGCATCATGCCCGCTTCCATGTGGTACAGGAGATGGCAGTGGTAGGCCCAGCGGCCGAGGGCGTCGGCGCGCACGCGATAGCTGCGGCGCGTGCCCGGGGGCATGTCGACGGTGTGCTTGCGCAGGTGAAATGCGCCGTGCTGGTCTTCGAGGTCGCTCCACAGCCCATGCAGGTGGATCGGATGCGACATCATCGTGTCGTTCACGAGCACGATGCGCAGGCGCTCGCCGTAGCGCAGTCGCAGCGGGGCAGCGTCCATGAATTTCTGGCCGTTGAACGACCACGCGAACTTTTCCATGTGCCCGGTCAGGTGCAGTTCGAGTTCGCGCCCGGGTTCACGGCCGTCCGGATCGGCGAACAACGACTGCATCGCGCCGTAGGTGAGCACGGCCCGGCCATTGCCGCGCAAGCCGATGCCGGGGTCGTCGAGCCTTGGAGCCGGCATCATCGCCTGCATGTCGACGAGCGGATTGCCCGCCTCGGTCGCGGCATGTTTCGGCATTCCCGGCATGTCGTGGCCACTGTGGTCCATGGAGCCATGGTCCATGCCACCATGTCCCATGTCGTCCAGCGTGAGGATCGGGCGGGCGTCGAGCGCGGGGATCGCCTCCGCGAGGCCCGCCCGCACGGCGAGCGTGCCGCGTGCGTAGCCCGTGCGCCCGCTGTCCTGCGCGAAGATCGTGTATGCGTCCTGGCCCACCGGCTCGACGATCACGTCGAACGTCTCCGCGACCGCGATGCGAAATTCATCGACGGTGACCGGGTGAATGTACTGGCCATCGGCCGCGACCACGGTCATTTTCAAGCCGGGGATGCGCACGTCGAAGTACGTCATCGCCGAGCCGTTGATGAAGCGCAGCAGCACTTTCTCGCCGCGCGCGAACAGCCCCGTCCAGTTGCCCGCGGGCGACGTGCCGTTCACCAGGTAGGTGTAGGTGTTCGCGTTCACGTCCGACAGGTCGGTCGGCGTCATGCGCATCTCGCCCCAGGCCTTGCGATCGGCCAGGGTTTTCGACAGCCCGTCGCGGCGCACGGCGGCTGCGAAATCGCCCACCGTGCGCTTGTAGTAGTTGTCGAAGCCGGCGTTTTTCTTCAGGCGGCGGAAGAGGGCGCCGGGGTCGAGGTCCGTCCAGTCCGAGAGCAGTACGACGTGCTCGCGATCGTGGCGGTAAGGCGCCGGCTCGCGCGGATCGATGACGATCGCGCCGTAGAGCCCCGCCTGTTCCTGGAACATCGAGTGGCTGTGATACCAGTACGTGCCGGATTGCCTGACCTTAAAACGATACAGGTACGATCCGCCTGGCGCGATGCCGTCGAAACTGAGGCCCGGCACCCCGTCCATGTTTGCGGGCAGCAGCAACCCGTGCCAGTGGATCGATGAATGCACGTCGCGCAGCGCATTCGAGACACGCAGCGTGACGGTGTCTCCCTCGCGCCAGCGCAACGTCGGCGCGGGCAGGCTGCCGTTCACGGCGATGGCCGGGCGTCCGTGCCCGGTAAAGTTGACCGGCAGCTCGCCGATCGAAAGCCGGAAATCGGTGCCGCTGAGCATTGGTACATGGCTCGCGGCGAGCGGCGCACCGATCGCAAGGCGCGGCCCGATACCCGCGAGGGCACCGCCGGCCGCGAGGCCCTGCACGAAATGGCGGCGCGAAAGGCCGGGAGGCCGACCGATGGGAACATTCGACATCAAACTCTCCACGAATAGAGGCACGGCGACCACGCGCGCGGTCGCAGCCAGTCGCCCGGCACGGGCGGCAGCACCTTAGTGGATCGGCGGTCGAATGGGGTCGGGAAGCACCGGGGGATGGTGGCCTGACGACAGGGCGTGCATGTCGCTCGCGTGCGGGCCGGTCGCCAACGGGATGTGGATTTCCATGGCCACGCCCAGGGCGTGCACGCACTGGCATCCATGCTCGCCGGCCTTGCAGCAATCGTGGGAGCTTTCCTGCGTGTGGCAGGCGCCCGATGCATCAGCGGTGGTTGCCGCCTGGTGCATCGTGATCGACGCCGCCGCGGAGGCCATCCCGTTCAGGACGAGGACGGCGCACAGCAGGAACCGCGGCAGGAGATTCAGCCAATGCATGGGCGGCGGCATTCTAGCCCAGAGGGACCAGCACGGAGACCCATCGTACTTCGCATAATGTATATATTTTTCAGGGGTGTCGAACCGATCGCCTGAACTGCAACTCGACGATCCCGCCGCAGGGCCCGGTGTGTTTCATCACACGCCGGGCCTTTCTTTTGAGGGGCGGGTGGTCGAGGGGTGGGAGCGATTCATCGACCGTTACCAGTGGGACTGGTTCGCGACGTTTACATTTCGTGAGAGCAAGCACCCGGAGGCGGCGGACAAAACGTACCGGGTGTGGATAAGTGAGTTGCAGCAAGCGGTCGCGGGCATCAACTACCAGAAAAAGCCGCGCGATCAAGTGCGGTGGGTTCGCGGGTTGGAGTGGCAGAAGCGGGGAGTTATCCACTTCCACGCGCTGCTGTACCACCGCATGAACCTGAATCTCTGCCAGCAGCGTCTCGCCTGGATGGACGAGTGGACTCGTCTGACCGGGGCGATTGCGCGTATTTACCCGTGCGATTCGTCGGGCGATGTACGCAGGTACATCGCCAAGTACTGCGGGAAAGGTGGGGAGGTGGATTGTTCGCCCAATCTTCCGCGCGTGTGCCCTGGTCGAGCGGGCATACGAGCGTAGCGGTCCTGCAGGAGCGCGGTTTCCGCACCTGCATATCGACGCGGCGGTCTGCTGGGACCGTTGCTTGATGGGATAGCTGCGCCTTCAGCAAGCGCAAAACGGAGGAACGATGAAGATCGAAGTGAAACCGGGCACCAGTGCGACGGTGCAGTCCGGGACGAGGAAAGACGGCAAGGCGTTCTCCTTGCGAGTGCAGGAGGCGTGGCTGCACGCGGGCGGCGAGATTCGGAAGCTCCGGATCACGCTCAATCGGGAGCAGGAAGCTTTCGCGGCTGGCTGGTACGGGCTGGATGAGTCGAGCTTTGGTGTCAACCGCTGGGGCGATCTGGAGATCCGGTTCGTGAACCTCAAGGCGCTGCCGCTGGTCGAGGCGGCCAAGGCGGCTGGCGCGAGATAGGCAGCGCGATGACGATGATTGCCGCGTGTGACGACGCGACGCCCCCAGCGGAGGGGGCAGCGTTCTCGGCGTGCACGGCGGTCGTGTGGCAAGAACAACCGTCAGCAATCCCGGAGCTGACGCTGGACGGTGCGGCGCAGGTCGCGGGGGCGGTGCTGATGCTCTGGACCCTTGCCTACGTCGGCCGGATGTTCATCCGGGTCATTCGACGATACGGAGGCGCGTAATGCGTAACTTCAAGGGTGCGGTCCTCGGGGCCGTGGGTGTGCTGGGTTCGGGCGCGGTGCTGGCTGCGCCGCAGGCGGCGATCGACGTGGCGGACATCACCGCCTCCTTCGCCAACCAGGTGACGCCGATGACGGCGGTCCTCACGGCGGTCCTCGGGCTGTCGGTGCTGATCGCGGTGTTCGGCTACATCAAGCGGACGGCGCGCTGAGCGGGCGGGCGGGGGTAACCCCGCCCGTTTCTCACGATGGCAGGGTGGGTCTTTCTCGGGGGCATGTTGTGCGCGTTCTGGATCCTGCTGCACGACTGAGGGGGCCGCTGGTCTGGTGGCTCCTGCTGCTGGGCGCGTTGTGGGCTGCGGCTCCAGCGAAGGCTCAGAATCAGCAATGCCCGCATCAGCAGTACGAGTATCGGTTCACGTGGCAGGTGAGCCAGTACCCGGCGGCAGATAGCGGTTGGGTGGGGTCGAAGTCCGAAGCCTGCGCCGCGGCCGAACAGGTTACGCGCGCTGATGGGTTCAGCTACGCGGCTGGGACTGCCAATCCGGCGACGGCGGGCACGGGCTTCCTTTGCGCGGGACAGCGGACGTGGAATCCGACGGGCGCGGTGCAAAACTATTCGTCCCCCGCAGGGTCGGGTCAGGTCCGCAATACGGTGACCTGTCCGCCCCCGCCCGGCTGCGACAAGGACGCGCCGGAGATCGGCAAGACGTTCTCGGGCACCGCGGCGAACATGGCCACGCGGTCCTACTGCCACGCGGTGAGCCAGTGCCTGGTCAGCGTGAAGCAATCCGTTTCGGCCGGGGGATCGACGATCTACACGGGTACCGTGACGGATGGCGATTGTCCGAGCGATGGTTCGGCTCCGGAGGTCGCGCCCGATGATCTTTCGGAGGACGAGGCCTGCGTGGCGGTGGGCGACGGCTCGTATTGCGCCTCGCCGAAGGGCGGGGACGGTTCCTGCGGTTTCGTGAACTCGAGCTTCGTTTGCTTGCAGAAGGTCAAGCAGGACGAGTGCAAGCCGGTCGGGGGTGGTGCGGTGTGCGGATCGCAGGCCGGGACGCCTCCGGTGCCGGACAACGGCACGCGCGGTCAGCCGGCGACGCCGACGGGGACCTTCGACGCACAGGTGGGACCGGGGCAGTCGCAAACGTTCAACTACTACAACAGCACGACGGTAAGTGCCTCCTCGGTGCAAGTCGGTGATGGCTCGAACCCTCAGAACTCCGGCGGCTCGCCGGGGGGCAATGCCGAGTCCGAGGAAGAGGAGGCCGGAAGTGCGAGCGGCGGCGTGGGTTGCGATGCGCCGCCCGTGTGCACGGGCGACGCCATCGCGTGCGCGACGCTCTACCAGGCATGGCGCAATCGGTGTCCCGGTGCGTTCAGCGATGCGGAGGTCGAGGCCGCAATCGGTGAACCGTCTGCGGTGCCACAGGTCGAGCGGGACCTGTCCGATGTCCTGGACGATTCGAAGTTCGGCACGACCGTGCAGGCGTGCCCGCAGCCTCCGCAAATCACGCTGGGCGCGCCTTTGAACATGACTTTCACGCTCGATGTCATCAGCTGGCTTTGCCTATTCGCCGGCCAGATCTCGGGCGTGGTGGTTGGGCTGGGCTGGCTGCTGTCGGCTCGTATCCTGATGGGGGCAGTCTGATGCCGGCGATTCTGGCGTTCCTTCGTAGCTTCCTGTCGATCTCCGTCGCGCAGGTGCTGGTGTCGCGGCTCTTCGTGGCGGCAGGGGTCACGGCCGTGACTTACGTAGGCGTCACGGCGGCGCTCGACACGGTCGAGGCGCGCATGGTCAGCGCCTTCGCGGGCTTGCCGGCCGACGTCTGGGCGGTGGTCACGATCACGAAGTTCCCGCAGGCCTGTAGCCTCGTCCTGTCCGCCATCGTCGGGCGTACGGTGCTGAACGGCCTGACGGCGGCGGGTTCGATCCGCAAGCTGCAAGTGAACGGACCGGGGGCCTAATGCTTCGGCTGGTCACGGGGCAGCCGGGCAACTTCAAGACCGCCCGCACGTTGTGGGAGGTCGAGCAGCTCCGCAGGGAGTCAGGCCGTGAGGTGTACTGCTCGGGCATCCCCGAGCTGACGTTGCCCTGGCATCGCTTCGAAGACCCGGCGAGGTGGCCGGAGCTTCCGGACGGCTCAATCGTCGTGATCGACGAGGCGCAGCGCTCGTTTCGTGTTCGAGCGCAGGGCGCACGGGTGCCGGATCATGTGGCGGCGCTGGAGACGCACCGCCATCGAGGCTTCGACCTGTACCTGGTCACGCAGCATCCGCACCTGATCGACACGGCGGTGCGCAAGCTGTGCGGCGAGCATGTGCACATGGTTCGCCGCTTCGGCCTCGAGCGCGCGACGATGTACCGCTGGGAGGAAGTCGCGGACCCGACCAGTGAGAGCGAAAAGAAGCTCGCAACGAGCAGCACGTGGTCGCCCCCGAGGGAGGTCTACGGGTGGTACAAGTCCGCGACGCTGCACACCGTGAAGCGCAATCTGCCGATCAAGCGATTCGTCCAGGCGGCGGCCGCGCTGCTGGTGGTGGTGGTGTCGGTGGGGTTCGCAGCTCGGCACGTCCTGCACCTGGGCGATAGCGTCGAGAGCCTTGAACTGCCGTCCGCGGTGGAAAGCGGGCGCGCGGATACAGCGCGAGGAATTTCTGGCGCTCGAGATCCCGGCGAGCTGGGTCCGTGGGATCCGAGCATGCGGGCGGCGCGCCTCGAAGGGCTGGCGCGGACTGCGGCCTTCTACGATGCGTTGCAGGTCGTGAAGTCTCAGCCGAAGGTGTCCGGGTGCATGCGCCTGGACGTCGGCACCCGGATTCAGTGTCGGTGCTCGACGGCGCAAGGCTCTGACGCGCACGTGTCGACGGCGCTGTGTGTTCAGCTCGTGAAGGAAGGCTGGTTCGACGAGACCCGGCCCGAGGTTGACGAGCGGGCCAAGATGATCGCGCGCCTGGACGCGCGGGACGCGGCGAACTCAGGCGGTGGCGCGCAGGCGGCGACGGCGCAGCCGGCGACGCCTGCCGCCTCAGTTCTCAGCTCGAGCCAGGCGGGCACGTGATGCGCCGCCCATCGGCTGCGATCACGTAGCAGCTCGCGCGGCGTGCTGCGGCGGCGGCCTCGGCGTCTGCCGCCTTCTTGCGCTCGATCTCTGCGAGCTGTTCGCGCCTGGCGGCTTGTGCGCGCTCGAGTGCCTTCCGGTTCTGCTCTTGAATCCGCTCGGCCGTGCGGTTGATCTGCTGGCTGGCGGTCTGTGCGCCTGCGGTCAACATCGTGATGCGCAGGCCGAAGAGGACGACTGCGGCGATGACGACGCCGGCGGCGAGTTTCATTGCGGATCTCATGGCACTGGTTTCCTTTCCGTGCTGCGATTAGAGCGGGGTTCGGGCGCTGGGGCTGCGACGGGCCGCACACCTCGCAAAACGCCGCGTAGCGGCTCCTGTGCGCGGCGTTCGCCGCGCACGAGGCCCGGAGGGCCGTCCGCCTCCTGATCGAATCTTCGGACGGCCGCGCGCAGCGCGGCGATCTGCCCATGCATGAGCGGCACGGCGCGCACTTCGCCAGGAGTAAAGCCACGCTTGCTGGAGCTGAGCGGGTCGAAGAGCTGGCCGCCTCGCAAAACCCATCCGCGCCATTCTGGCGCGAGCGCCCCGAGGTCTCCGGTAGCTAGAAGTCTTGCGAGCGCGGCAAACTGCGGTCGCGCGCCGACCTGAAACCAGCGCAAGGCAGTACGGCGGGAGACGCCGAAAAGGCGTTGAAAATCAGAGGGTAAGAGGCCGTCAAGGTTCCTTGTTCTCATGGCGTCGGGCAGCGTACCCGACACCCAGCGGTCACTTCCGTTGACTACTTCGCATAATGTATATTATGTTAAAACCTCCATACGGGCCCGACCAGGCATCCCGACAGGCTTCCCCTCACTCACCATCACCAACACCCTTGTTCCTGAGGTCGTCGAACTGCGCCTTCATCGTCGGGTTCCCGCGGGTCAGCTTCTTGATGGTGACATCCTGGGCCTTGTCATTCGCCAGGCGAAGATTGCGATCCGCCCCCTGCAAGGCTTCCTTGGTCTTCTTCAGGTGGTCGATCGACTTGTCGATCTCTTCGATCGCGGCTTCAAAGCGCCTGTTGGCCAGCTCGTAGTTCTTCCCGAAGGCGGTCTTGAACTCTTCGAGCCTGTCTTCAAAGTTGGTGATGTCGAGGTTCTGCGCCCGGACAAGCGCGAGCTCGCCCTTGTACTGGAGCGAGTTCATCGCGGCATTGCGCAGCAGCGTGATGATCGGCACGAAGAACTGTGGCCTCACCACGTACATCTTGGGATACCGGTGGAACATGTCGACGATGCCGGTGTTATAGAGTTCGTTGTCAGGCTCGAGCAACGACACCAGTACGGCGTACTCACAGCCCTTCTCGCGACGGTCCTTGTCGAGTTCCTTGAGAAAGTCCTCGTTCCTGGTTCTTGTCGGGGTGCGGTCGTCTTCGTTCTTCATCTCGAACATGACCGAGACGATTTCCGTACCGAATTCGTCCACGTCGCGAAAAATGTAGTCGCCCTTGCTGCCTGAGCGGGCGTCATTGTCCTTCTCGAAGTGAGCCCTCGGAAACCCCGTCGAGCGAATGCGGTTGAACTCGATCTCGCAATGCTGCTCGAGCGTCTCGCCCAGCATCTTGGTCGACAGCCGCGCCTTCAGGTCCCGCAGGCGCTCGATCGTGTCATCGCGGTCCTTGATCTGCGTGGCGTATTGGGCCGTGAGTGATTTCTCGGACAGTTCCTTCTCGAGCCTGGCGTGCGTGAGTGCACTCGTCAGTGCATCGCGCTGCTTTTCCACCGCGGCGACAGCCTCAGCCACGGCGAGTTTCTTTGCAACCTCACCCGCCTCGAGTGTCGCCTTCAGCTTCGCGATCTCGGCATCCTTGGCGGCGGCCGTCTTCTGCGATTCGCCATCGGCCTGGCTCCGCGCCAGTGCGAGGGCGCTCAGCTTGTCTTTCTCGGCAAGCTCAAGGCGTTCATGCAATTGCTTCTCGAACTCGCCGTCGCGAACCTGCTTCAGGATGTCCGCATACCCGGCATCATCGACCTTGAAGGCTCGCTTGCAGTGCGGACAGATGATTTCATTCATGCTCGCTCACCGTTTGCCGCCGCGGCCGGGCACGACTGCGAAAGCTCGCGCCAACCGCTTGCGGCAAGCTGGCGCGAGCACACGGCCCGGGGCATCAATCCTCGCGAATCGCTTCCACCTGGATCTGCAACTCGACCTCCTGCTTGAAGCCGTAGGCGGCCCCATAGCTCACGCCGAAGTCACTGCGATTGAACTCCGCGGACGCATCGGCGCCGCAGACTTCCTTCTTTCTGGCCGGATGCGGCTTGCACAGGAACTCATCGATCTCGAGCGTCAGGGGCTTCGTCACGCCATGCATCGTCAGCGTGCCGACCACCTTGCCTGGCTTGCCGTCCTCGAAATCCGTCAACTGGCCCTTGTAGACGGCGGTCGGATACTTCGCGACATCGAACATGTCGGGCCCGATGGCGTGTTCGTTCAGGCCGTCGTTGCCGAAATCGATGGAAGCCACGTCGATCGTCACTTCGACCGTCCCCGTCTTCGCGGCCTTGTCCAGCACGATCGTGCCGGAAGACTTGTTGAACTTGCCGCGCCAGGTCGAGAGCCCGCCCATATGGTCGGCCTCGAAACTCGGGTGCGTGTGATCGGGGTCTATCTTGTAGGTGACTGGTTCAGCGGACGCCACCGCCAGCCACAACACGAACAGGCTGCCGCCGATCGCGGCCTTCTTCGAAATGACGTGCATGCAGATTTCCTCCAGCGCTCGCGAGCGCATCCAGTAAATTTTCAACGAGCTCGACCGCCATGCCGTCGGTCAGGCTCCCATCCGGGGCGAACTTGCCAGCGGCCGAGCCGACAATCACCTGCGGCCGTGTCAGCGTACGCGCATCGAGGCCGAACAGGATCTGCCGCAGGTGATCCTGTGCGCGCATGCCGCCCAGCATACCGGGCGAAGCGCTCATGATGGCAGTCGATTTGCCGGCGAACGGCGGCGGTGCCAGCCGCGACAGCCAGTCGAGGGCATTCTTGAGTGCGCCCGGCACGGAAAAGTTGTACTCGGGCGTTACGATCAGGATGCCGTCCGCCTCCCGTACGCGCGCTGCAAGCTGCGCGACGGGTGCAGGAATACCGTCCGCGCGCAAGTCTTCGTCGTACATCGGCAGGCCGTGCAGGGTCGCCACGTCGACTTCGACGCCGGCGGGTGCGAGTCCCGCTGCGGCCCGCGCCAGCTTCGTATTGAGCGAGTCCTTGCGCAGGCTGCCCGCGATGGCGAGCAACTTCACGTGAACCTCCCGGAACTGTAGTCATCGACCGCCTGCACGATCTGCGCGCGAGTGTTCATCACGAAGGGACCGTACTTGACGACCGGCTCGTTCAGCGGCCGGCCCGCCACGACGATGAAGCGCGTCGCCGCGATAGCGGCTGTCACGGCGATCCGGTCTCCTTCGGCCAGCACGGCGAGGTCACCGCGCACCGCAGGGCCGGAATGCTCGCCGATGCTCGCCTGGCCTTCGAACACATAGATGAACGCGGCGTGATCCGCCGCCAGCGGCTGCTCGAAACGCACCCCCTTGGGCAGCGTCACGTCGAGGTACAGGGGGTCGATCGCGATGCCCTCGACCGGGCCGCGGGTTTCCGCTCCGGTGGCATCGACGAAGCTGCCCGCGATCACGCGTACCTCGGCGCCTTCCGCGGTGCGTATACGCGGGATGCGCTCCGGCGCGATGTCCTGGTAGCGTGGAGCCGTCATCTTGTCCTTCGCAGGCAGGTTCACCCAGAGCTGAAAGCCGCGCATGCGGCCCTCCTCCTGTTCCGGCATCTCCGAGTGGACGATGCCGCGGCCGGCCGTCATCCACTGCACGCTGCCGGGCACGAGCAGGCCCTCGTTGCCCTGGTTGTCGCGGTGGCGCATGCGCCCTTCGAGCATGTAGGTCACGGTCTCGAAGCCGCGGTGCGGATGGCTCGGGAAGCCGCCGATATAGTCGGCCGACGATTCCGAACCGAACTCGTCGAGCAGCAGGAAGGGGTCGAGGTCGCTGAGCGCACTGCCGCCGATGACACGCGTCAGCTTCACGCCGTCGCCGTCGCTGGTCGGCTGGCCGCGCACGAGCCGGCTCACCTCGCGGGTGCCCGTAACGATCTGGATGGGGTTTTTCATGGGATGCAATCTACCCCGCGACGCCCCTGCCTCCAGCCACCTGGCCCCGAAACGCGCGTTCGGTAGAATCGAACGATGGAGTACAGGCTCGAGGACATCGAGACCTTTCTGGCCGTCGTCGAGACAGGCGGCGTCAGCGCCGGGGCGCTGCGCCTCAATCTCGCGAAATCGGTCGTCAGCGAACGGCTGAAACGCCTCGAACGCGCGCTCGGGGCCACGCTGCTGCACCGCTCTGCACGGGGCGTCACGCCGACGGATCGGGGCATCGACTTCTACCAGCGTTCGCGCGCAGTGCTCGAGCAGCTCGACGCGGCCGCCGAGGCCGTGACCGAGGACGAGGGCGCGCTGGCCGGCCTGCTGCGGATCGCCGCACCCATGAGCTTCGGCGCGCGCTGGCTGGGCCCTGCCCTCTTCCCGCTGCTGCGCGCGCATCCGCAGCTGTCGGTGGCGCTCGACCTCGATGACCGCCGCGTCGACCTGCTGGCAGGCGGTTATGACCTGGGCATCCGCGCAGGGCGGCTCGGCGACTCGAGCCTCGTCGCAAGGCGCCTGGCCCGCGCGCGCGTACTCGTCTGCGCGAGCCCGGAATACGTGGCCACATACGGCCGGCTCGGATCACTCGACGACCTGGGTACGCATTCGACGATCGGCTATTCGCTGCTCCCGGCCGACCAGGTGTGGCAATTCGAGCCCACGCGCAAGGGCGGCGAGCCGCAATCGGTCGATGCACGCTGCCGCATCGTGATCAACAGCGGCGAGGCGATGCGCGAGGCCGCGATCGCCGGCCTCGGCCTCGCGGTGCTGCCGAGTTTCGTCGTCGCCGACGCCCTGCGCGAAGGCCGGCTGGTCGACGCGGCGCCCACGCTACGACCCCTCGGGCAGTACATCTGGGCGATGTACCCGCATTCGCGCCATCCCTCGCGCAAGGTCCGCGTGATCATCGACCACCTGCGCAAGTCCTTTCGCGACGGCGAACCCTGGGAAGCCGGCCTCGGCTAGGCCGTCCAGTCGAGGATCACCTTGCCGGACTGCCCGGAGCCCATGATCTCGAAGCCGTCGCGATAGTCGACGATCGGCAAACGATGCGTGACGACCGGCCGGATGTCGAGGCCGCTCTGCAGCATGCTCGCCATCTTGTACCAGGTTTCGAACATCTCGCGGCCGTACACGCCCTTCAACATGAGCCCCTTGAAGATGACCTGGTCCCAGTCGATGCCGGTGCCCTCCGGCATGATGCCGAGCATCGCGACGCTGCCGCCGTGGTGCATCGTGCGCAGCATGTCGCGGAAGGCCGCCGGGTTGCCCGACATCTCCATGCCGACGTCGAAACCCTCCACCATGCCGAGCGATTGCATGGCGCCATCGAGCGAATCGCGCGCGACATTGACGACGCGCGTGGCGCCGAGGCGCCGCGCGAGCGCGAGTCGATAGTCGTTGACGTCGGTGATGACGATGTGGCGTGCGCCGGCAAATCGTGCGATGGCCACCGCCATGATGCCGATCGGACCGGCACCCGTGATCAGCACGTCCTCGCCGACGAGCCCGAACGACAGCGCCGTGTGCGTCGCGTTGCCGAAGGGATCGAGGATCGAGGCGATCTCGTCGTCGATCGCGTCGGGCAGCTTGAATACGTTGACGGCGGGCAGTGCCATGAACTCCGCGAAGCAGCCGGGGCGGTTGACGCCCACCCCGACGGTGTTGCGGCACAGGTGGCGCCGGCCGGCGCGGCAATTGCGGCAATAACCGCAGGTCAGGTGGCCTTCGCCCGAGACACGGTCCCCGATCGAGAAGCCGCGCACCTCGCTGCCGATCTCGACGATCTCGCCGCAGTACTCGTGGCCGACCGCCATCGGCACCCTGATCGTGCGCCGCGCCCAGTCGTCCCATTTGTAGATGTGCATGTCGGTGCCGCAGATCGCGGTCCTGCGCATGCGGATCAGGACGTCGTTGTGGCCGATCGTGGGCTCCGGGACGTCCTGCATCCAGATCCCGGGTTCGGCCTTCGCCTTCACCAGTGCTCTCATGCGATCATTATGCATGGAGTTCGTGCTGTTCGCGCTGACGCTCGCGGGTGTTGCAATTTTTCACCATCGCACGCTCGAGGTGGCGCTCGCCGGTCTCGTGGCGATCGTCCTCTACAAGCTCGCGACGGCCGGCTTTCACGAAGGCACGGGCCTCGCGGGCCTCGGCGCGCATTTCGCGGCCGAATGGGTCGTATTCGTTAACCTGTTCGGATTGCTGATGGGTTTTGCCCTCCTTGCCCGGCACTTCGAGGACAGCCGTATCCCGCTTGCCCTGCCCGCGCTGCTGCCCGACGACTGGAAGGGCGGTGTCGCGCTCCTCGCGATCGTGTTCGTCCTGTCGAGTTTCCTCGACAACATCGCCGCGGCCATCATCGGCGGTTCGATGGCCGCGACCGTGTATCGGGAGCGGGTGCACATCGGCTATCTCGCGGCAATCGTCGCGGCGTCGAACGCGGGCGGATCCGGCAGCGTGATCGGCGACACGACGACTACCATGATGTGGATCGAAGGAGTCCCGGCGATCGACGTGCTGCACGCCTACATCGCCGCCGGTGCCGCTTTCTTCGTCTTTGCGATCCCGGCTTCGCGGGCACAGCAGCGCCATGCGCCGATTCGCCGCGACCCGCCTGCCGGGCTCGAGATCGACTGGGCGCGCGCAACGATCGTAGCCACGATACTCGTGGCGGCGATTGCGACGAACCTGTATGTGAACCTGCTGCACGCCGACCTCGCGGACCGTTTCCCCTTCCTCGGCACCGCGGTCTGGATTGCGCTGCTCGCGACGGCCGCCTGGCGCCGACCCGCGTGGGAACTGTTGCCGGCGACGGCCCGGGGCAGCCTGTTCCTGCTGGCCCTGGTCGCCTGCGCATCGATGATGCCGGTGGAAGAGCTGCCCGCCCCGACCTGGACGAGCGCGCTCGGCATCGGCTTCGTGTCATCCGTTTTCGACAACATCCCGCTCACCAAGCTCGCGCTCGAACAGGGCGGTTATGACTGGGGCGTGCTCGCCTACGCCGTCGGATTCGGCGGTTCGATGCTCTGGTTCGGCTCGTCGGCCGGCGTCGCGATCTCGAACCGGTTTCCCGAGGCACGTTCGGTCGGCGCGTGGCTGCGCCACGGCTGGTTCATCGCCCTCGCCTATGTCGTCGGCTTTTTCACCCTGATCGGAGTCCTTGGATGGCGCCCGTAACCCGCTCGATCCTCATCGTCACGGTCGTCGTCTTCCTGTTGCAGAAGGTCGCGGAGCCCGCGCTGTTGCCCTTCGCGTTGTGGCCGCTGGGCCCGTACTTCCAGCCCTGGCAAGTGGTGACCTATGCCTTCCTGCACGGCAGCGAAATGCACATCTTCTTCAACATGTTCGCCGTCTACATGTTCGGCAGCGAGCTCGAGCGCTACTGGGGCGCGCGCCGGTTCACCTTCCTCTACCTCTCGAGCATCGTGTTCGCGGCGATCGCGCAACTCATCGTCGCGGGCATGAGCGACGGCCAGTACCCCACCGTCGGCGCGTCGGGCGGCGTCTTCGGCCTCCTGCTCGTCTACGCGGTGCTGTTCCCGCGCCGCAAGCTGATGCTGGTCTTTCCGCCGATTCCGATGCCGGCCTGGCTGTTCGTGACGCTGTACGGTGTCATCGAGCTGACCATGGGCGTGACGGGGGCCCAGCCCGGCGTCGCCCACTTCGCGCACCTCGGCGGGATGCTGGGTGGATTCCTCGCCTTGCTCAGTTTCCGCGCGCGAGCGTGATGCCGCGCCAGTGCCCCGAGCGCCACCGTCCGAGCATGCACAGGCCAAGCAGCATCGCGTAGCCCATCAACGCGAGCCAGCCCCCGAGCGCGCCGAGCCCCGCTTGCGGCAAGCCGTCGATCCAGCCCTGTCCCGGCGCGAACACGAGCGTGTGGGACAGCGGCACGAAGAAGAACCACGACAGCGCGAGCGCGGTGATCGCCGGCACGCGCGTGTCGCCGGCGCCGCGCAGCGCCGACGCCGACCCGAAGTAGAGCCCGTCGAAGGCCTGGTAGGCCGCGGCAGGCCACAACACGAGCAGGCCCACCGCGATGGCCTCGCGTGCGGCCGCGTCGATGGGCGGCACGAAGAATGGGAGCAACCAGTGCCCCCCGGCGAGGAGCAGCAGCGCCATGCAGCCCATGAAACCGAAGCAGATCGCGATCACCGCATTGCCGATGCGCCGCGCCCACTCCCGGTCGCCCGCCCCGATCGACTGCCCGACGAAGGTCGTGCCGGCGGAGGCGATGCCGATCGCGGGCAGGTAGGCGAGCGAGGTCAGCATGATCACGATCTGCGTGGCCGCCGCCGCACTGCTGACCGTCTGCGCGATCATCAGCTGGAAGAGCGCGACACCGAGGACGTCCGCGCCGTACATCACGCCGACGGGCAGGCCGATCTTCATCTGCCGGACAATCTGGCCGGGATTCGGGCGCCATGTGAGGTGCGAGCGATACTCGCGCCGATAGTGCGGCGCGAGCACGATCGCGAGGGCCAGCACGAGGCCGGCCAACTCGGCTGCATTCGTACCCCACGCGGCGCCCGCCATGCCGAGGTCGAGCCCGAACATGAAGTACTGGTTGGCCGGCACGTTGGCCACCACGGTCACGCCTGCGATGGCAAACGTCGTGCGCGTCGCGCCGACGCCCGTGAAGAAACCCGTCAGTGCCCAGGTGGCAAGGCCGAGCGGCGCACCCCACATGCGCGGCTCCCAGTAGTCGAGCGCGAGCCGTTCGATCGCCGGCGCGAGATGGAACGGCGCCAGCAACCACGGTCCGGCCCACGCGAGAAGCAGGAACACCGGCCAGGTCGCGATGGCCGACCAGAGCCCCGACCAGGCCGCCTGCGAGGCGCGGCTGCGTCGCCGGGAACCGAAGGCCTGCGCCACGAAGGTCTGCACGGCGAAACCGACTCCGCCGAGCACGAGGATCGCGCAGGTCATGATCCAGTAGATCGCGCTCATGGCGGCGAGTGCATCGGTCGACAGGCGCCCGATGAACCAGGTATCGGTGAGGTTCAGCAGCGCCTGGATCGCATTGGTCGCCATGAGCGGCGCCGCGAAGCGCGCAATCGCCCGCAGGTCGAGCTGCGGGCGGCCGTCCCGCACGCGGCACGCCGGCAGCGTGGTCGCTGCCGCGGTGGTCATGCGGCGGTGGCCCGCAACTCCCCGGCGAGGTATGGCTTGTTGCCCGCGGAATCCTTGAGCGTGAATACGGTGCCAGCCGCGCTGGCGCGGCTTTCGAGGATGACCCAGGCCGGCAGGTAGACCGGCCGCATGAAATTCACGTCGAGCGTGGCGGACCCCGCCATGTCGGCTTCGCCAAGTTCGGCCGCGCAGCGCGCCAGCGACCACATGCCATGGGCAATCGCGCGCCGAAAACCAAAGGGCCGCGCCGTGAAATCGGCGAGATGGATCGGGTTGTAGTCTCCCGAGACGCTCGCATAGCGGCGGCCGAGGCCGGCGGGCGCCGCGAAGCCCGTCGATGTCACCACGACGCCGCCACCGGCGGAATCGGCCTCCGGTGGTTTTTCCGTGCCCGCGCGCGCGCCGGGCCTGGCGCGGCCCCTTGCGAGGAAAGTGCAGGTCTCGCGCCAGGCCACGTGTCCGTCGACCTGGCCTTCGGTCTCGAGGTCGAATTCCTGGCCCCATTCGGTGTCGCGATGCCCCTCGATCCAGCTGCGCAATGCCATCGGCTCATTCACGTCCTGCGGCCGCTCGCGCACGATGCGGTTGCGCAGGTGCACGAGCCCGAGCACGCCGATTGGAAAGGCCGGCGAGGACAGCATCGCGAGGTGCATGCCGCTCGCGAGCATGTGCGGGTAGGCGATGGGCACGACGTCCGTGCGTGACACTTCGCAGAGCTCGGCATAACGCGCGAGGTGGGACGGATCCGGGCGAACCGCAGCGAGGGTGGCTTCGATCCGGGGCGCCGACTTGCCCGCGGGCATCGTCGCCGGCTTGCGCGCGGCGACGACGCGCGAATAGCTGAGCCAGATGCCCGGTGAGGTCGCGAATTCGAGAGTCACGCTTGCGCCCATGTTTCGGCCGATCAGGGCGTCACGCGATCGATCACGATCTCCCTTGCAACGTCCTGGCCGACATCATAACGGACTTCGCCGAACGGATCGCCGCTTGCCGCCTCGGGGCTCCCCGAGCGCGCGATGCGCGCCACGACCAGCACGCGCCGTCCAGCCGCGATGGCCCGGCCCGGCATCATGGCATCGGCCGCGGTCAGTTCGACCTCGACCGGGAACTTCGCCGCGAGGCGCTTCACCGCAAGCGGCGGCCCCGGGGATCGTGGGTCGCGCACGAACACGAACAAGGGCGCGCCGTTCGCCGCCTGCTGCGCCAGGTGCTTCGCAAGCCGGACGGTCACGCGCACCGAAGCCGTGCCGGCACTTGCGATCGCCTGGTCGAGCGCCGCCAGCTGCTTCTCGATCAGCGGACGCACCTCCGCCGGCGGATCGAGGGTGAGCAGGGTCGCGAAGCGCTCGCGCGCCACGGGCAGTTCGCCGCGTCGCAGAGCGGCGACCGCACCGAAGAACAACGCCTTGCCGGCCTTCGGATCGATCGCGAGCGCACGCTCGAACAGCTCGCCCGCGCGCCCGGAGAGCGCGTTGTCATCCTGCAGGATCAACTGCTCGGCCACGCCGACGAGGGCCTCGGCGTTCCTGCCACCGGCGAGGCGATCGGCGCGCTCGAAGGCGCGCTGTGCCAGCGGCGACTGGCCCATTGCCGCATACGAGCGCCCCAGCATCAGCCAGCCGCCGAGGTCGTCCGGTTCGCGTTCGAGGCGGCGCGCCAGTCGCGCCACCATGCCTGCCGGCGTGCCGGCGGCCGGCTCGCCCGGCCAGGACCAGTTGCTCCAGGATGCATACAGCGCCACGCTGCCAAACAGCAGCAGCCCGGCGCACCCGAGCGCCGCCCAGGGTGCGCTGGCCTTGCCGCGCAGCAGGGGCGTCGCGACGAGCGCGATGGCAAGCACGGTGAGGGTTGCGGCGAGGGTCGCAAACAGCAACATCAGCGGTCCAGTTCGTCGGCGTCGAAATCGGGATCGTTCGCGGCGAGCGTCGCGCGCCGGCGCACGACGCGCCAGGCGACGATCGCACCGCATATCAACAGCAATCCCGGCAGCGACCAGAGCCAGGCGGTGCGCGCGGACATGCGCGGGCGAAACAGGATGAAGTCGCCATAACGCGCCGACATGTACCCGCGTACTTCATCGTCGGTGCGGCCCGCCGTCAGCTGTTCGGCGACCTCGCGGCGCAGGTCCGCGGCGAGGCTCACCGGCGAGTCGGCGATCGACTGGTTCTGGCACTGCATGCAGCGCAACTCGTGCGTCAGTGCCTCGTAGCGCGCCTGCAAGGCGGGGTCCGGCAACTGGGTCGTGTCGATCGCCGACGCCGCGGAGCCCCAGGCACAGCCGATGAACAACAGCCAGAGGCGCAGTTTCATGATCCCTGCTTCTGGCCCGCGGCCCGCCGCAGGAAGTCCCGTTGCCAGGCCTCCATCGTCAGCGGCCCGATCTGCTTGTGGACGATCACGCCGCGCGGATCGATCAGGAAAGTCTCGGGTGCCCCGTAGACACCGTAGTCGATGGCCACCCGTCCTTCGGTATCGACCGGCACGGCTTCGTAGGGGTTGCCGAGTTGCGCGAGCCAGCGACGGGCTTCCATGTCCTCATCGCGCCAGTTGAGGCCCACGATCGGCAGGCCGCCCGCCTTGCGCGCGGCGACCAGCACCTCGTGCTCGGCGCGACACTCGACGCACCAGGTTCCCCACACGTTGAGCGCATACCAGCGCCCTGCCATGGAACGCGAATCGAACTTCGCGCCGGGATCGAGCAGGTCGGGCAAGGTGAAACCGGGTGCCGCCCGACCGATGAGCGGTGACACGACCACGCCCTTCTTGTCCGCATGGCGCACGCCCAGGCCGAGCACGATGGCAAGCAGCACGAAGGCCGCGAGCGGCAGCAGGTAACGGGTCACGCCGCGCTGCCCTGCCCCGTCGCGACCGGCTCCGTGGCCCGGGCACGCGCCTGGCGATAGCGCCGATCGGACGCCGCGATGAGCCCACCCAGCGCCATCAGCGCCACCGCGATCCAGACATAGTTGATCAGCGGGCGGATCTGGATGCGCAGGCTCCAGCGCCCGGCACCGAGGTCCTCGCCCAGCGCCACGAACAGGTCGCGCCCGGCCTGCGAGGCAATCGCCGCCTCGGTCATCACCGACTGCTGCACGAGGTAGCGCCGCTTCTCGGGATGCAAGGTGACGACGGGTTGCCCATTGCGCTCGACCTGCACGATGCCGTGCACGCCGTCGTAATTCGGGCCCTCGATCGTGTCGATGCCGTCGAAGCGGAAATCGAAGCCGCCCACGTGCGCCACCTCGCCGCGGGCAAGCGCGATGTCCCGCTCGGCCGTATAGGTCTCCACGGCGGTGATGGCGATGACGAAGATACCGAGTGCGACATGCGTGAGCGTCATGCCGACGATCGCCCGCGGCAGCGACAGTCCGCGCCGCAGCCGATCGACCGGATCGACGAGCGACGACAGCACGAGCCACGCCCCGAGCGCAAAACCCACGAGCGCGAGTCCCGGGCGACCGGCGTAATAACCAAAGACGAGCGCCGCGGCGATGACGACCGCGACGAGGCCGGCGACGACGATCGGCCGCTTGCGGTCCGGCAACCGGCCGCGCTTCCAGTTGGCGTGCACGCCGATCGCAACGAGCGCCACCAGTGGCAACATCGGCAGCAGGAAAGTCGGATTGAAGTACTGCGGTCCGACGGACAGCGCGCCAAGGCCGAGCGAATCCGAGATGAGCGGGGCCAGCGTGCCGCCGAACACGGTGGCCGCGGCGATCACGAGCAGGATGTTGTTGAAGAGCAGGAACGACTCGCGCGAGGCGAATTCGAAACCGGCGTCGGACTTCAGCAGCGGTGCCCGCCAGGCGTAGAGCGTGAGCGCGCCGCCGATCATGATCACGAGGAAGGCGAGGATGAACACGCCACGCGCCGGGTCGGCGGCAAAGGAATGCACCGAGACGAGCACGCCCGAGCGCACGAGGAAGGTGCCGAGCAGGCTGAGCGAGAACGCGAGGATCGCGAGCAGCAGCGTCCAGCTCTTGAAGAGGCCGCGTTTGTCGGTGACGGCCAGCGAATGGATGAGCGCGGTACCCACGAGCCATGGCATGAACGAGGCATTTTCGACCGGGTCCCAGAACCAGTAACCGCCCCAGCCGAGTTCGTAGTAGGCCCACCAGCTGCCGAGCGCGATCCCGAGCGACAGGAACGCCCAGGCCGCGAGCGTCCACGGCCGTGTCCAGCGCGCCCAGGCCTGGTCGAGGCGCCCTTCGAGCATCGCCGCGATGGCGAAGGCGAACGCCACCGAGAAACCCACGTAGCCCGTGTACAGGAGCGGCGGATGCATCGCGAGGCCGGGGTCCTGCAGCAACGGATTGAGGTCCCGGCCGTCGGGCGCCGCCGGGTCGAGGCGCAGGAACGGGTTCGACGTCGCGAGCGTGAAGAGCAGGAAACCGAAACTCACGAGCCCGAGCACGCCGAGCACGCGCGCGCCGAATCGCACCGGCAGTCGCGCGACGCCGAAGGCCACCGCGATGGTCCAGCACGCGAGCAGCACGATCCAGAGCAGCAGCGATCCCTCGTGGGCACCCCACACCGCCGCCACGCGGTAGACGAGCGGCAGCGCCGAGTTCGAGTTCTGCGCGACGTAGGCCACCGAGAAATCGAAGCGCACGAAACTCGCGATCAGGCAGGCGAACGCCGTCGCGACCATGACCGCCTGCCCCGCGGTGGCCGGTACGACGGCGGCCAGCCAGCGATCGCGGCCCAGCGCCGGCGCCACGAGGCCGAAGAAGGCCTGCAGGCCCGCGAGCAGCAGCGCGAGGATCAGGGCGAAATGTCCCAGTTCGGGCAGCATGCGATCAGCCCTGCGGGGCGGCCGCCGGCGCAGGCGGCTTCAGCGACCGGGTGACCTGCGGCGGCATGTAGTTCTCGTCGTGCTTCGCGAGTACTTCGTCGGCGGTGAACACGCCATCGGCGCCCAGCCGGCCGTGCGCGACCACGCCCTGCCCTTCGCGAAACAGGTCCGGCAGTACGCCGGCGTAATGCACCGGCACCGTGCGCTGGAAGTCCGTCACCACGAACCGCACCTCGAGGCTGCCGGGCTCGCGCAGGACGCTGCCCTTCTCGACCATGCCGCCGAGGCGAAACCGCTCGCCCTTCGGCGCTTCGCCCTGCGCCACCTGCGTCGGGTCGAAGAAGAACATCACGTTCTCGCGAAAGGCCTGCAGGGCCAGCGTGCCGGCGACGGCGACACCGGCCACGATCCCGAGCACCAGCACGAGGCGGCGGCGACGCGGCGTCACGACGCACCTCCCGCCGCGATGCGGCGCCGTGCCTCGGTGCGTGCGGCTGCAAAGGAGCGGCGCGCGGCGACGATGTTCCACGCGATGATGCCGAACGTCAGCAGCATCGAAGGCCAGACCGACGACGCATAACCACCCATCGACAGGAATTCGTTCATACCGTGACCACCTCGGACACCCAGCGCGACTGGCGCTCGCGGCGCAGGATTTCGCCGCGTACGCGCACCAGCATCAAGGCAAGGAACAGTAGTGTAAACCCGACGAACATGATGAGCAGCGGCGTCAGCATCGGCCAGCTGATCGACGGCTTGCCGAATTTCATCACGGACGGCGCCTGGTGGATCGAATTCCACCACTCGACCGAATAGCGGACGATCGGCACGTTCACGACGCCTACCACCGCGAGCACCGCGCTCGCCCGATCCGCGCGCTGCGGGTCCTCGATCGCCGAACGCAGGCCCATGTAGCCGAGATAGAGGAACAGCAGCACGAGTTCGGCGGTGAGCCGCGGGTCCCACACCCAGTAGGTGCCCCACATCGGCTTGCCCCACAGCATGCCCGTGCAGAGGGCCGCGACCGTGAACCAGGCGCCGATCGGCGCGCAGCTGGCCGCGACCGCGTGCGCGACCTTCATGCGCCAGACGAGGCCGATGGCCGCGGCCACTGCCATCCAGCTGTAGCCCATCAGCGACAGCCACGCGCTCGGCGCATGGACGTAAATGATGCGAAAGCCGTCGCCCTGCTGGTAGTCCGCCGGTGCGAGCACCAGCCCGCCGTAGAGGCCCGCGGCGATCGTTAGCGCCGCCGGCCACGCAAACCACGGCACGAGACGGCCCGCGAGCCCGTACAGGTGTGGGGGCGAGCCAAATCGGTGAAACCAGGTCCAGTCCATTCCCTACTCCAGGCTGATGCGCACCGCGGCAGCGGCGGCCAGCGGTGCGAGCGTGATGCCAAGCACCGCGAAGGCGCCGAGGAAATACATCGGCGCGGCGATGTCGCCGCCCTCAATGGCGCGCGCCGTCGCCTGCGCGCCGAAGATCAGCAGCGGCACCGCGAGTGGCAGCGTGAGCAGCGACAGCAGCGCCCCGCCGCGCCGGATGCCGATCGTGAGCGCGGCCGAAACGGCCCCGAGCAGGCTCAATGCGATCGTGCCGAGCGCCACGGAGGCGACGATGCCCGGCATGGCCACGGGCGGCACGGCGAGCCCGTAGGCCGCGACCGGGCTCATGAGCGCGAGCGGCAGGCCCGACAGCAGCCAGTGCGTGGCTGTCTTGGCAAACAGCAGCCAGGTCAGCGATCGGCCGGACAGCGCGAACTGTTCGAGCGTTCCATCCTGCGCGTCCTCGCGATACAGGAATTCGACGGCGAGCAGCGAAGCGAGCAGCGCCCCGATCCACACCACGCCCGGCGCCACGTCGCGCAATCGCGACGGTTCGGGTGACAGGGCAAGCGGGAACAGGGTCGTCACGATGGCAAAGAACAATAACGGATGCAGAAGTTGCGTCCTGTTCCGGAAAGCGAGACGCAGGTCTCGTTCGACCACCAGCCTCGCGACCTGCCAGGTCCCGCTCATTTTGACGATAGCCCGAGACGCCGCGTTCCCGCTTCAGCCACGGGCAGTGGTGCGTGCACCGCGGCAACGACGATGCCGCCGGCGTCGACCTGTCGCTGGATCAATTGGCCGACGAGTTCCTGCCCCGCCGCGTCGAGGTGGGTCGAGGGCTCGTCGAGTACCCAGAGGGGCACCGCGGCCAGCACGACACCGGCAAGCGCCACGCGGCGGCGTTGCCCCGCTGACAGCGTGCGCACGGGCCGGTCCGCGAAATCCGTCGCCCCGACTTCGATGAGCGCCTGCGCGACCTGGTCCGAGCCGACCTTGCGGCGGATGCCGATTGCGAAGTGGAGGTTCTCCGCGGGCGTGAGGTCCGCCTTGAGTGGCGATTCGTGCCCGAGCCAGGCGAGCTGCGCGTGATAGGCCCGCGCGTCCTGGTGGATGCCCTGGCCATTCCATTCCACCCGGCCGGATTCGGCGTGCACGAGCCCCACGATGGTGCGCAGCAGGCTCGTCTTGCCCGCGCCATTGCTGCCCGTGACTTCGAGGTATTCGCCACTCTCCACGGCGAAGGACAGCCCGCGCAGCACATGGCGTTCGCCACGGAATACATGCAGGGAAGACCCGGTGAGCCGGTGCGCAGACATCCGCTCAGTCTAACATCCGGATCCACCCGGGCCCGGATGTGCCTGCGGCTCAGGATTCCCGCAGCGCGGTCGTCACGGGCAGGCGCGCGGCACGCAAGGCAGGCGCAAGTCCGCCGATGAGCCCGATCGCCAGCGCCCAGCGCACGCCAGTACCGACCAGCGCCGGCGAGACATCGAAGCGAAAGACCACCTGGCTGAAATTGGCCCCCAGCGTCGACACGGCGTAATCGTGGAACACGACCCAGGCGATCGCCGCGCCCAGCGCGCCACCGAGCAGCGCCAGCAGCATCGCTTCCAGCAGCACGGACACGAGGACGGGGGCCGGACCGAAACCGATCGCACGCAGCGTGGCCACTTCGCGGGCCCGCGCGTTGATCGCCGCGTACATGGTGTTCAGGGCACCGAAGATCGCGCCGATCGCCATGATCGCCGCGATCACGAGTCCCACGATCCGGATCACCTTGCCGAGTTGCTCGGACTGCGCGCCGTAGTAGTCACGCGTCGTGCGGGCATCGACCTTCAGGCGCGGGTCGCTCTTGAGCGCCGCCTTGAAGGCGTCGAAGGATTGCGGCGAGGCGAGTCGCACGGTCACCGACTGAAAGCCGTTCCTCCGGTACGTCGAGGCGACTGTCTCGGCATCGCCCATGAGTTCCGATTCGTGCGCGTCGCCCGAACTGAAAACGCCGACTATCTGCCATTGCTGGGCATTGAGGTCGATCGTCGCACCCGGATCGAGACCGACGAACTGGTCCCGTGCACCACGACCCACGACCAGCTCGCGCAAGCCTGGCTTGAACGCCCGACCCTCGATCACCTTCACGTTGGGACGCACGGCCCACATCTGCGGACCTGCGCCGCGGATCTCGACGTTGGCCTCCGTCCCGGTGGCCTTCTTGGCGACGTTCGTCACGACGACGACTTCCGCGGTCCCCTGCGGTCTGCCTTCCCCATCACGCGCGACGCCGGGCGCCTGCAGGACCAGTGTGGCATCCTCGCGCGAGAGCCCCGAATCGAGTTCGGCGGTGGCGCCTCCCCGCAGCACGATGGCCGTGTCCTCGTTGCCGGTGCCGCGCAACGTGGCCGCGAGACCGCCGCCGAGCGCCAGCAGCGCGATCAGCACGCCCACGACACCCGCGATCCCGATCACGATGACGGAGGACGCGCCGAGGCGCTGCGGCAGCGTGAGGATCCCGACCCAGGTCACGGCGGCGGCCTGGCGACCGGTGCGGGTCATGGCCATCCAGGCGCCGATCGCGAGCGCGCCTCCCAGCAGGACGATCGCGGGCGCCAGCACCCAGGTCGCGAGCGACAGGGCGATCAGCACGAACAGCACGAAGTTGCGGATCAGGCCCCTGGTCTGCATGTGCATCCCCTCAGCGCCCGGCGAGGGCATCGACGATGCGCAACCGCATGGCGCGCAGCGCCGGCAGCACGCCGACGATGGCACCCACCGCGATCATCAGCGCAAGGCCAATGAGCCACGAAGCAGGCCCGATCGGCGGCAATTCGAGCATCCCACCGCTCGCTGCGCTCACGATCGGCGTCAGGATCGACGCGAGCGCGAGGCCCAGCACGCCGCCGACCACGATCAGCAGCACGGACTCCAGGAATACGAGGCCGAGCACGGCCCGGTCGGTGAAGCCGAGCGTCTTCAGCGTGGCGAGCTCCGGAATGCGCTCGCGCACGGCTTGCGCCATCGTATTGCCCGTGAGCAGCATCAACGTGAAGAACACCGCGGCGATGATCGCCGTCACGATCAGGCCGATGTCGCCGATCTGCTTCGCGAACGAGAGGTTGAATTCCTGCTCGGTCTGCGTTTTCGTCTCGTGGTCGGAGTTCTTCGACAGCGCGTCGATCGCCTGCGCCACCTGCGCCGATTGCCGCGGGTCCGCCACCTGCACGACGATCCAGCCGACGCTGCCGCTGCCGTAGGCGTTCGCCTCGTCGAAGTATTTCCAGTTCAGCAGCACCTGCTGCTCGAGTGCACGCGACTTCGCGGTCGGCGCTTCGTAGATCCCGACGATGTCGAACAGCCAGGTCGTCTCGCCCGTCGCCTTGTTCGGGAAGATCGAACCCATGACCGGCAGCTTGTCGCCGACCTTCCAGCCAAAGCGCCTTGCCAGCGAGGCGCCCACGAGCACGCCCGTGCGCGTGCGCCCGAAGGCTTCGAGCATCGGTTTCGTGATGCCGTAGTCGGGATAGACGTCGAAATAGCCTGGTGCGACCGCAAAGATGATGAGCTGGTTCTTCTGCTCCCGGTAGTAACCGCCGAACCAGTTCGCCCAGGTCGCGCGGCGCACGCCGGGCGTCGCCCGCACGCGCGCGACCAGGCTTTCAGGCAGCGGCTGGATGATCGAGAAGCGCGACGAGACGACCATCCGGTCGACGCCCGCGAGCGTGCCGCCGGCGTTGAAGGCGGCACGCACGCCGTCGAGCAGCCCGAAGAGCAGGAAGGCCACGAGCACGGAGAGGATCGTCAGCACCGTGCGGGTCTTCCTGCGCGCGAGCGCCGCCCAGGCAAGGTGCAGGTATTTCATGCCACGGCCTCCACGAGGCTGCCCTTTTCGAGGTGCAGCGTGTGGGTCGCGTGGTCCGCGGCCTTCGGATCGTGCGTCACCATGATGATCGTCTTGCCGTGTTCCCGGTTGAGGAGCTGCAGCAGCCCGAGCACCTCTTCGGCGGACTGGCGATCGAGGTCGCCGGTCGGCTCGTCGCATACGAGCAGCTTCGGGTCCGACACGATGGCGCGCGCGATCGCGACGCGCTGCTGCTGGCCGCCCGACAGTTCGCCCGGCTTGTGGTGGGCGCGATCGGCGAGGTTCACGAGCGCGAGGGCGATGGCCGCATTGCGCCGGCGTTCGGCGGCTGACAATTTCGTCAGCAGCAGCGGCACCTCGACATTCTTCTGGGCGCTCAGCATCGGCAACAGGTTGTAGAACTGGAAGATGAAGCCGACATTCGCCGCGCGCCACTTCGCGAGGGCCGTGCCGCCGAGGTTGTCGATGCGCCGTCCACCCACGGAAATGCTGCCGCCGGTCGGCGAGTCGAGGCCGCCGATGAGATTGAGCAGCGTTGTCTTGCCCGAGCCCGACGGGCCCATCAGGGCGAGGAAATCGCCTTGCCGGATATCGAGCCCGATGTGGTGCAGCACCTCGACGGACTGGCGCCCGCGCGTGTAGGTCTTGCTGACGTCGCGGATTTCCACCAGTGCGCTCATTCACCACCCTCCCTGATACGCGCTCCGTCGCCCATGTCCTTCCCCGGCGTGCGCACGATCCGCGTACCGGCCCCAAGCCCCTCGACCAGCAGCAGGTCGCCGAGCGGTTGGCCCAGCTGCACGACGTGGGCTCGCGCCCGATCGCCATCGACGACGAACACCACGTTGGCATCGCCGCGCTGGACGACCGCGCTCGCGGGCACCAGCACGCCCGCAAGGGGCGCAGCGGCGGCGCCGGTCTGGCCGGCCAGGAACGATACGCGTACGCCCATGTCCGGCAGGATGCGTGGATCCTTCTGGTCGAGCCCGATGCGGACCTTCACCGTGGCCTTGCCCCGATCGGCCGTCGGAATGATCGCGATGACGTGGGCGGGGATCACCCAGTCCTGGTAGGCGTCGAGCACGGCTTCGGCCGGCCCGTCCGGCACCACCCTGTTGATGTAGGCCTCGTTGACGTCCACTTCGACTTCGAGGGAATTCATGTCGACCAGCGTGCCGATGCCGGTGCGGGTGAAACCGCCGCCCGCCGAGAGCGGCGAGACGATTTCACCGACCTGCGCTGCTTTTGCGATCACGACGCCCGCGAACGGCGCGCGTACGGTCGTGTAGTCGAGCTGGACTTCGGCACTGCGCAGTTGCGCCAGCGCGAGTTGCACCGCCTGCTGCTGGACCGCGAGCTGCGCGGTGAGCGAATTCACCTGGGTTTGCGCGGCTTCCACCGATTGCGCCGACACGAGCCTGCGTGCGACGAGATCCTGCTGGCGCACGAAGTCGCGCTGCGCCTGCCCGAGCTCGCTCGAGTACTGTCCGATGCGCGCCTGCGCCTCGCCCAGTTGCGCGCGTGCCTGCGCGAGCGCCGCCTGCTGTGACTTGTCTTCGAGTCGTGCGAGGACCTGGCCGGCCGTGACGTGTTCACCCTCTTCGATCAGCACTGCCGTGAGCTTGCCGGTGATCTGCGCGGAGACCGTCGCCTGGCGGCGCGCGGTGACGTAACCGGTTGCCTGCAGCACGGCAGTCGCCCCGGAGGCTTGCGCGGCGGGGGCCGCCGCCGTGGCGACCTGAACCAGGGCGGCGGCATTCGCGCTCTTCCACCACCACGCGGCGCCGCCCAGGATGGCCAGCGCGGCGCCCGCGACGAGGATCCAGCGCACGCGCGCCGGCACATCTTCATCGCTGCGATCGATGCGCAGCTGCCCGAGCAGCTGTTCCCTGTTGCTCGAATCGTTCATGGGTCGGGTAAAAACCAGTTAATTCAATAAATTAACAGTTTATTCTTGTGTCGGCCACGTGCCCCGGGCCGGACTCGAACCGGCACGACCTTGCGGTCAACGGATTTTAAGTCCGTAGCGTCTACCGATTTCGCCACCAGGGCATGGCCGCATACTAGCGGACTCGGCATGGAGGCTAGGGTCGGAATCGAACCGGCGTACACGGCTTTGCAGGCCGCTGCATGACCACTCTGCCACCTAGCCGGCGGACCCGAGGAAGATTGGAGCGGGAAACGAGGCTCGAACTCGCGACCTCAACCTTGGCAAGGTTGCGCTCTACCAACTGAGCTATTCCCGCGCCCTTGGTGAGGGGCGGAATTGTAGAGAGGCGCACTGCCAAGTCAAGGACTTGGCGCGAGTTTCGCGTGGGGCTCAGCGCGCCCGCAGCTCCGGCCAGGCGGCCCGCAGGTAGCTCACCATCGACCAGAGGGTCAGCGCGGCGGCGAGGATCGTCAGCGCAAGCCCGAGCCCGTAGATCGGCAGGCCGAAGAGCTCCCAGCGAAACAGCATCATCGACAGGCCGGTGATCTGCAGGATGGTCTTGTGCTTGCCGATGCGCGAGACGGCGACCTTCTTGCGCTGGCCGATTTCCGCCATCCATTCACGCAGCGCCGAGATCGCGATCTCGCGGCCGATGATCACGATGGCCGTCAGCACAACCACGAGGCGCGGGTCCTTGCCCACGATGAGCACGAGCGCGACGGCGACGATCAGCTTGTCGGCGACCGGATCGAGGAAGGCACCGAGTTTCGATGTCTGGCCGTACTTGCGCGCGAAATAGCCGTCCAGCGAATCGGTGATGCCGGCTGCGGCGAACAGCAGGCCCGCCGCCGGGTCCGACCAGTGGAACGGCAGCGAATAAAGCACCACCACGAGCGGGATCGCGAAGATGCGCAGCCAAGTCAGTGTGTTCGGTAGGTTCCAGATCATCACGCACCCGGGTGCAGATGATCATATAGAGTTTGGGCCAGCGTGGGGCCGATCCCCGCCACGCGCCCGAGGTCCGCGACTCCTGCCTTGAGGATGCCCTGCAGCCCGCCGAAGTGCCGGATCAGCGCGCGGCGCTTCGCTGGACCCAGGCCCGGCACCGTTTCGAGCACCGACTCGTTGTAGCGGCGCGCCCGCCGTTTGCGGTGCCCGGTGATCGCGAAGCGGTGCGCTTCGTCACGGATGCGCTGCACGAGCCGCAGCGCCGGCGAGGCGGCGTCGAGTACGCGCGGTGCCGCCTCGCCCGGGACGATCAGGCGCTCCTGGCCGGGGCGGCGGTCCGCGCCCTTTGCAACACCCACCAATCGCAGCGAGTCGAATCCGAGGCCCGCGAGCGTCGCCCGCACTTCGTTGACCTGCCCCAGCCCGCCGTCGATGAAGAGCACGTCGGGCGCCACGACCTCCCCGCTCTTCACGCGCGTGTAGCGTCGCTCGAGCGCCTGTCGAAGCGCGCCATAGTCGTCGCCCGGCGTAACGCCCGTGATATTGAAACGGCGGTACTCCTTCTTCAGCGGCCCATCGGGCCCGAAGACGACGCACGACGCCACCGTGCCCTCGCCGCCCGTGTGGCTGATATCGAAGCATTCCATCCGCCCGGGGACCTCGGGCCAGTCGAGTGCCGCCGCGAGAGCCGCGCGCATGTCGGCGACGCCGTCCCGCTGTGCGCGTCGCATCCGCAGCGCCTGCACGGCGTTTTCCAGCGTAAGGGCGACCCAGCGCGCCGCAAGGCCGCGTGTCGGCCGACTGACGCCCACCTGTCGCCCGGCGCGCTCGCCGAGTGCGGTCGCGAGCGGCCCGGCATCCGGCAGCGCGAGGTTCACGTAGATCTCGCGCGGCGGTTCGGTCGCCGCGTAGTACTGCATCATGAAGGAGGCGAGTGCCTCCTCGGGCTCGGCCAGCCCAGCCGTCGGAAAGGATGTCGAAGTGCCGAGATTGCGCCCGCCGCGCACCAGCATCGTGCTTACCGCGAACTCGGTCGGCTCGCCGGTGAGCGCGAAGACGTCGACGTCCCGATCGCTGCCCGCGGTGACGACCTGCTGCGCCTGGATGTCGCGCAGCGCGGCGAGCTGGTCGCGAACCTGTGCCGCCCGCTCGAACTCGAGTGCCGTCGCAGCCGCCTCCATCCGGTTCGTCAACGTGGCTTCGATGTCGCCGCCGCGGCCTTCGAGCAGGTCGACGGCCGCCGCGACATCGCGTGCGTAGTCCTCGCGTGATATGAGCCCGACGCACGGCGCCGTGCAGCGGCCGATCTGGTATTGCAGGCAGGGCCGGCTGCGATTGGCGAAGAAACTGTCGCGGCAATTGCGGATCCGGAACAGCTTCTGGATCTGCGCGAGCATTTCGTTGACGGACGAGGCGTTCGGGAACGGGCCGAAGTAGCGCCCGTCGCGGTGCCGCGGGCCGCGGTAGGACAGGAAGCGCGGGAAGTCATGGCTGGTGCGCAGCAGGATATAGGGGAAGCTCTTGTCGTCGCGCAACAGGATGTTGTAGCGCGGCCGGTGTTCCTTGATCAGGTTGTACTCGAGCAGCAGCGCCTCGGTCTCGGAGTTCGTGACCGTCACCTCGACACGTACGATCTGGGCAACGAGCGCGGCCACTTTCGGCGCCAGGTTGCGCGGGCTGAAATAACTGCCCACGCGGTCCCGCAGGCGCTGCGCCTTGCCCACATAGAGGAGCGACCCGTCCGCACCGTACATCCGGTAGACGCCGGGCCGCCGCGGCAGGTTTGCCACGTAGCCCCTGGCGTCGAACGGCTCGCTCATGGCCGGGAAGGCGCGAGGCCGGCGATTCCCGCCGCGCGGCCGAGCACGTCGCGAAACATGGCCGTGGTCAGGCGCCGCGTCTGCGTGTTGTAGCGGCTGCAATGATACGAGTCGACCAGGACCCGGCCATCCGCCAGTGCATGTTCGGCGCCATGCGCGAAGGTACGACTCGTGCGTTTCAGGGCCAGCGCGGCGAGCGCCGCGTCGTGCGCGATGCGCCCGAGCGCGAGCACGACCCGCACGCGCCCGTGCATCGCCAGTTCGTGGCGCAGGAAACCGAGGCACTCGCGCGTTTCGGCCGGCGTTGGCTTGTTGCCCGGCGGCACGCATTTCACGGCGTTCGTGATGCGCACGCCGTGCAACTCGAGCGCGTCGTCCGCTGCAATCGATTGCGGTAGCGAGGCGAGCCCGAGGCCGTGCAGGCTTTCGTAAAGCAGGATGCCGGCGTAATCGCCGGTGAACGGCCGGCCCGTGCGGTTCGCCCCGTGCAAGCCCGGGGCGAGGCCCACGATCAACAACCGCGGGTCCGTCGCCCCGAAGGCCGGCACCGGCGCGCTGAAGTAGTCCGGGTGTTCGTGCCGCGACGCCTGTCGATAGGCCACGAGGCGTGGGCAGCGCCTGCAGTCGGCGTCGAAGGCCGCGCAGGCACAAGGCGCCGCAGGCCTCACCGCCTCAATCCGCCATGTGGCGAACGATCGCCTCCGCGAAGCCCGAGCAGCTCATCAGCTTCGCGCCGGGGATCAGGCGCTGCATGTCCTCCTCCACGTTGCGGCGGGCGGCAAGGTCGCGCTTCGGCGCCCGGATCGCTTCGCGCAGGCGCGCGAGATCGTACGTGAGTTCCTTTGCGGCGATCGTGTTCGCGACGCCCTTGTGGATCAGGTCCGCCGCTTCGGTCCACTTGAGGTAACGCAGCATCATCTCGGCCGACAGGATCAGCGAGCCGGGATTGACACGATCCTTGCCCGCAAAACCCGGCGCCGTGCCGTGCGTGGCCTCGAACACCGCGAGGCCGTCGCCGATGTTGCCGCCCGGCGCAATGCCGATGCCGCCCACCTGCGCGGCCAGCGCGTCGGAGATGTAATCGCCGTTGAGGTTGAGCGTTGCGATCACGTCGTATTCTTCCGGGCGCAGCAGCACCTGCTGCAGGAAGTTGTCGGCGATCACGTCCTTCACCACGATGCCCTTGCCGGAAACCGGGTTCCGGAAGCTCATCCACGGCCCGCCGCCGATCTCGGTCGCGCCGAACTCGTCCTTCGCGAGCTGGTAGCCCCAGTTGCGGAAGGCACCTTCCGTGAACTTCATGATGTTGCCCTTGTGAACGAGCGTCACCGAGACGCGATCGTTCTCGACGGCATACTGGATCGCCTTCCTGATGAGGCGCTGGCTGCCCTCCTTCGAGACGGGCTTGATGCCGATGCCGGAACTGGCCGGGAAGCGGATGCCGGTGGCATGCAGCTCCGACTGCAGGAAATGGATCAGCTTCTGCACTTCCTGCGAGCCGGTCGGATACTCGATGCCGGCGTAGATGTCCTCGGTATTCTCGCGAAACACCACCATGTCGGTGAGGCTCGCGTCCTGCATCGGGCTCGCGACGCCCGGGAAATAGCGGATCGGCCGCACGCAGGCATACAGGTCGAGGTTCTGGCGCATGGCGACGTTCAGGGAACGGATGCCTCCGCCGATCGGCGTCGCGAGCGGCCCCTTGATGGACACGACGAACTCGCGCAGCGCGTGCAGTGTCTCGTCCGGAAACCACTGGCCGTACAGCCGGTTCGCCTTCTCGCCCGCGAAGATCTCCACCCAGGCGATGCGGCGCTTGCCGCGGTAGGTCTTCTCGACGGCCGCGTCGACAACCTTGAGCATCGCGGGCGTGACGTCGATGCCGATGCCGTCGCCCTCGATGTAGGCGATCAGCGGATGGTCGGGAACCCCGATCGTGGCGTCGGGATTGACGGTGATGCGTTCGCCGGCGGCGGGTATCTTGACGTGGTCGTACTGCATCCGGCGATTTTATCAGGCGGCCCCGATCCGCGCCGATCGATGGCCCCCGAGCCGGTCACAGTCCCGGGCTGCGAAAGATCAAGCACCCCGGAACTGCTGCTCCTCCGTGGAGCCGGTCATGGCGGTCACCGAAGACTGCCCGCCCGTGACCGCCTGCGTCACGTCGTCGAAGTAACCCGCGCCCACCTCGCGCTGGTGTTTCGTCGCCGTATAGCCGCTGGACTCCGCACCGAACTCTTCCTGCTGCAGCTTCACGTAGGCAGTCATCTGGCTTTCGCGGTAGCCCTTCGCGAGCTGGAACATCGAATGGTTGAGCGCGTGGAAGCCCGCGAGCGTGATGAACTGGAACTTGTAGCCCATCGCACCCAGTTCGCGCTGGAACTTCGCGATCGTGGCGTCGTCGAGCTTCTTCTTCCAGTTGAAGGAGGGAGAACAGTTGTAGGCGAGCAGCTTGCCCGGGAACTGCCGGTGGACCGCCTCGGCAAACTGCCGCGCCTCGCCGAGATCGGGGTGACCGGTCTCGCACCACAGCATGTCTGCATACGGCGCATAGGCGAGCCCGCGCGCGATCGCCTGGGGCAGGCCCGCCCTGACGCGAAAGAAGCCCTCGCTCGTGCGCTCGCGCGATTCGATGAACGGCCGGTCGCGCTCGTCGATGTCGGAGGTCAGGAGGTTCGCCGACTCCGCGTCGGTGCGCGCAATCAGCACCGTCGGCACGTCGCAGACATCGGCCGCGAGCCGTGCCGCGGCAAGCTTGTTGATCGCCTCCTGCGTCGGCACCAGCACCTTGCCGCCCATGTGGCCGCACTTCTTGGCCGACGACAACTGGTCCTCGAAATGCACGCCCGCGGCGCCCGCCTCGATCATCTGCTTCATGAGCTCGAAGGCGTTCAGCACGCCACCGAAGCCTGCCTCGGCGTCCGCCACGATCGGCTTGAACCAGTCGACTGAATCGTCGCCTTCCGCGTGGTGCAGCTCATCCGCCCGCTTGAGCGTGCTGTTGATGCGCTTGACGACGGCCGGCACGGAGTCGGCCGGATAGAGCGACTGGTCGGGATACATCTGGCCCGCGAGGTTCGCATCGCCCGCCACCTGCCAGCCCGAGAGATAGATGGCATCGAGGCCGGCCTTGACCTGCTGCATCGCCTGGTTGCCGGTGAGCGCGCCGAGCGCGTTGACGAAGGGTTTCGCATTGACGAACTTCCAGAGCTTCTCGCTCGTCAGGCGCGCGATCGAGTGCTCGACATGAACCGTGCCGCGCAGGCGCACGACGTCGGCGGCCATGTAGGCGCGCTGGATGCCCGTCCAGCGGGGGTTGTCCTGCCAGTCGCGGGTGAGGTCGGCGGCGCTGCGGGTCATCACTGTTCTCCGTGTGCTCAATGAAGCTGCCGATAGGCAGCGAGGGTGAGGAAGGACTGGAACTCGTCGTTCGCGGTGATCTCGTCGAGCAGTGCGCCGGCTGCCTCGAAATGGCCGGTGCGATACGCGGCCTCGCCGAGCGCGCCCGCCAACCGCCGTTGTTCGGCGGCCAGCAACTCGCGAAACAGCGCGAGCGTCACGCGCCGGCCGTCCGCCAGCACCCCGCCGGGATGGCGTATCCACTGCCAGACCTGTGCACGCGCGATCTCGGCCGTGGCGGCGTCTTCCATCAGGTTGTTGATCGGCACGCAGCCGTTGCCCGACAGCCAGGCCGCCATGTATTGCAGCGACACGCTCACGTTGTTCGCGAGCCCCTCCGCGGTGATCGTGCCCGCGGGGACGGCCAGCAGGTCGTTCGCGGCGACCTGCACGTCGTCGCGCAGCCGATGCAGCTGGTTCGCCGTCGGCATCAGGCGGTCGAACACCTCCATCGCGACCGGCACGAGCGCCGGGTGCGCGACCCAGGTGCCGTCGTGGCCGTCGCCGGCTTCGCGTTCCTTGTCCGCGCGCACTTTCGCCAGCGCCTGTTCGTTGGCGACCGGATCGCCCTTGATCGGGATCTGCGCCGCCATGCCCCCCATCGCGAATGCGCCGCGCCGGTGGCAGGTGCGGATGCACAGGAGCGAATAGGAGCGCAGGAAATGCGTCGTCATCGTCACCTGCTGGCGGTCCGGCAGCACGAAGTCGGGACGCGCGGCGAATTTCTTGATGAAGCTGAAAATGTAGTCCCAGCGGCCGCAGTTGAGCGCGACGATGTGGTCGCGCAGTTCGTAGAGGATCTCATCCATCTCGAACGCGGCCAGCACCGTCTCGATCAGCACCGTGCAACGGATCGTGCCGTGCGCCAGCCCGAGTGCGCGCTCGGCGAAATCGAAGACCTCCGCCCACAGGCGCGCCTCGAGGTGGCCCTCG
Source organism: Steroidobacteraceae bacterium (assembly GCA_050185195.1). Lineage (GTDB taxonomy): Bacteria > Pseudomonadota > Gammaproteobacteria > Steroidobacterales > Steroidobacteraceae > CADEFQ01. The sequence goes on from JBFWZQ010000004.1 coordinate 215,167, forward strand.
AGTTTCGGCAGGTAGAAATAGGGACCGGTGCCGCGCGCGGCGAGTTCGGCGGCGTTGTGGAACAGGTACAGGCCGAAATCGACGAGTGCGCCGGGGACCGCCTCGCCGTCGAGCCGGATGTGCTTCTCGAAGAGGTGCCAGCCGCGCGGCCGCACGATCAGCACCGCCGTCACCGGCTCCAGTCGATAGGCCTTGCCGGCGGGGTTCGTGTAGGAGATCGTGCGCCGCACCGCATCGCGCAGGTTCACCTGCCCGCCGATCACGTTGTCCCAGCCTGGCGAGAGCGAGTCCTCGCAGTCGGCCATGAACACCTTCGCGCCCGAGTTGAGCGCGTTGATGATCATCTTGCGCTCGGTGGGGCCCGTGATCTCGACGCGGCGGTCGAGGAGGTCGGCCGGAATGTCAGCGACGCGCCAGTCGCCCTCGCGGATGGCGCGCGTCTGCGGCAGGAAATCCGGCAGTTCGCCGGCATCGATGCGCGCCTGGCGCCGCGCGCGAGCCTCGAGCAGCCCGCGGACCTGCGGAGCGAAGCGCCGCGCCAGGGCAGCGATGAACGCCTGCGCCGGTGGCGTCAGGATCGCCTGCTGGGCCGCCCCCATGGCGCCCCGGATCTCGAGTGCAGCGTCGCCGCCGTGCATCTGCCTACCCCGTTGGCCGCGCCGTTGCGCGGGGTCGGGCAGCAGTCTAATCTCGCATCTGCTGTCATTTACACAATGGAAATTTGACATTGTGAATTTCACTAACCCCGGCGCCGCGGCTGCCAGCCAGCTCCGCCACGGCGCGCTCCTCGGCTCGAAGCTGCGCCTGCTGCGGAGGCGCAACGGGCTCACGCTCGATGAACTGTCCGCCCGCTGCGCGCAACTGGACCCCGCCGCCGCACCCTCGGTGTCCTACCTCAGCATGCTCGAAACCGGGAAACGCACGCCCTCGCCGCACGTGCTCGCGCTGGTCGCGGGCGTGTTCGGCAAGCCCGTCGACTGGTTCCTCGATGGCAGCCTCGACGGCATACCGGGCGACACGCGCGCCGGCAGGCAGGGCCCCGCGGTGGCGGCACCCGATGGCACTTCGTTCGAGCCCTCGTTCCTCTTCTCCCCGGCAATGCTGCGCCACGCCCTCCCTGAACTGCTGCTGCAGACCGGCACGCCGGGCCCGGCCTTTGCCCAGCTGCTGATCCGCGTCTGGCAGGAGACCCAGCAGAACGACTTCCCCGAGATCGAGCGCGCGGCCGAAGCGGCGGGACGGCGCGCGCTGCCGCTGTCGCTCGAATCGCTGGTCGCGATCTGCGGGCGGCACGGACTCGACATCCGCTGGGTCGATGACGATCGCCGGCGCTTGAATCGCGGACTCGCCCGCGCCCGTTTCGAAGCGCCCGGCACCCTGCTCGTGAGCCGCCGGCTGCGCAGCCGGCCGGAGCGCCTCAGGTACGAACTCGCGTTCTTCCTCGGCCACAAGATCCTGCACAACGGGGACGGGGCGATCTCCGCCGCGCGCGTGGATCGAGCCGCCGATGTGCATGCCGCCGCGCCGGGGACCCCCGGGCTCGGCGCTCGCGACGCCCTGCATGCCTGGCGCGAGTTCGAATGCAGCTTTTTCGCCGGCGCCCTGCTCTGCCCCCGCGCACCGTTTCGCCAGTTGCTCGTGCGCGAGTCGCACCGGCTTTCGATCCACCGCAAGCTCGGCGTCGGTCCGGCCGTCGTCATGCGACGCATGACTGCCGTTTCACCCTACAGGCACTGGCATTTTTTCGACGGCTACCCGCCCGGCCACCTGCGCACGGTCTACCGCGGCAACGGCATCCCACTGCCCTGGGGCAACCTGTCGGTGGTGCCGGATCCCTGCCCGCATTGGGCCGTGTTTCGCCTGCTGCGCGAGCCGTCCGTGGCCCGCAGCGCCCAGGCCACGAAACCCACGTCGCAGATTTCCGCCATGCTCGACGGTGATGGCGTGCGGCTTTACTGCTGCCATTCGCTCCTCACGCGCGATGCGGCCGACGCGACGCGCGTGCTGTCCGTCGGCATCGAACTCGCGCCCGCTCTCGCCGCGCAAGGGTACGACGCGCCGTTGCTCGCGCAGGCCGTGTGGGATGCCTGCCAGCGCGGCCGCGGCGCGCGTGCGATTCCCGACGAGGCCGCCGCGGCCATCCGCACGGTCGCGCACGTCCTGAAGATCGGCTGGGTCGCGGAAGCACTCGAGGCGCCCGCGCAGATCATCTGCCCGCGAAGTGCCGCATGTCCCCGCGACAAGCAGTGCGGCGGGGGCATGGGCTCATAGACGAGCGTCCTGGCTCGTGGCCCGTCGCGGCGCCAGTCGCGACGCTAGCCGCGGCGCGCGTGCGCGCGCTCGGCGATGAGCAGCGCCAGCTCGAGCGCCTGCTCGTAGTTCAGGCGTGGATCGACGGTCGAGAGATACGCACGCCGCAGGTCGGCATCCGACAGGCCGCGCGCCCCGCCCGTGCATTCGGTGACGTCCTCGCCCGTCAGTTCGATGTGCACGCCGCCGAGCACCGAGCCCATCTCGCGATGGATCTGGAACGCGAGTTCGATCTCGCGCAGGATGTTCTCGAAGCGCCGCGTCTTGAGGCCGCTGGTGCTCGTCTCGGTATTGCCGTGCATCGGGTCGCAGACCCACAGCACGCTGTGGCCGGTCTCGCGCACGGCATTCAACATGCGCGGCAGCGACTTCTCGATTTCCTTGACGCCGAAGCGATGGATCAGCGTGAGGCGCCCGGGCACGTTCTGCGGGTTCAGCGTCGTGACGAGCCCCTGCAGCCATTCGTTGTCCATCGCCGCTCCGATCTTCACGCCGATCGGGTTCGAGATGCCGCGGAAGTATTCCACGTGCGCGCCGTCGAGCTGCGCGGTGCGCATGCCGATCCACGGCATGTGGGTCGACAGGTTGTACCAGCGATCCTGGCGCGGGATGAAGCGCGTCTGGGCCTGCTCGTAATGCAACAGCAGGCCTTCGTGGCTCGCGAAGAAGCCCGCATGCGTCGCCTCGTGCACCCTTCTGCCGCTCAGGCCTTCGAGGAAGTCGAGCGAATCGGCGATCGAGGTGGCGATGCGCTGGAAGGCGTCCTTGAGCGGCGAGTGGTGCACGAACCCGAGGTCCCAGTATTCGGGATGGTGCAGGTCCGCGAACCCGCCGGCGACCAGGGCGCGCACGAAGTTCAGAGTGAGCGCGGCCCGCTCGTAACCGCGCAGCAGCAGCTCCGGGTCGGGCGTACGGGCCCGTGCCGTGAACTCGGGGCCGTTGACGAGATCGCCGCGATAGCTCGGCAAGGTGACGCCATCGCGCGTCTCGGTATCCGCGGAGCGCGGCTTCGCATACTGGCCGGCCATGCGGCCGACGCGAATGACGGGCTTCTTGAGCCCCTGCAGCAGCACGAGGCTCATCTGCAACAGGATCTTGAGCTGCTTTGCGATCTTGTCCGAATCGCAGCCCGCGAACGTCTCGGCGCAGTCGCCGCCTTGCAGCAGGAACGCTTCACCGCGCTGGGCGGCCGCGAGTTGCTCGCGCAGCGCCTCGACTTCCCACGACACCACGATCGGGGGCAGGCGCGAGAGTTCGGCCACGGCCCGATCGAGGGCGGCGGCATCCGGGTAATGGGGCTGCTGCTGTGCAACCCGTGACTGCCACCCCGCGGGGTGCCAGGTCGTCAGATCGGTCGTGCGCATCCCATTAATCCTACATGGAAAAGGCCGGGGGTGGCGGACCGGCAGGCGGACGGGCAGAATGCGCGCCTTCCAAAGAGGTGGGTTTCATGCATCGCGTACTCGTACTCGGGGCCGGCAAGATCGGCTCGCTCATCTCGGGCCTGCTCGCCGAATCGGGCAGCTACCAGGTGCACCTCGCCGACGTCGACGGAGAGCACGCCGCGTCCGTCGCACGCGCGCACGGCGTCGCCAACCTCGACGCGCACGCGGTCGATGCGCGCAATGCGAAGGCGCTCGAGCGGCACCTCGCTGCCCATCCCGTCGACGCGGTCATCTCGAGCCTGCCTTTCTACTGCAACACCGGCGTGGCGCAAGCCGCGCGCCAGGCGGGCACCCACTACTTCGATCTCACGGAAGACGTGGAAGTCACCCGCTCCGTGCGACGCATCGCCGAGGGCGCGAAGCAGGCGTTCGTGCCGCAATGCGGGCTCGCGCCGGGCTTCATCAGCATCGCGGCAAACGAACTGATCACGCACTTCGACACGTTGCGCGCGGTGAAACTGCGCGTCGGGGCCTTGCCGCAGCACCCGAACAACGTACTGAAGTATTCGCTCACCTGGTCCACCGAAGGCCTGATCAACGAGTACGGCAATCCCTGCGAGGCCATCGTCGACGGGCGGCGCATCGAAGTGGCGCCGCTCGAGGGCCTCGAGGAGATCGAGATCGACGGCACCGCGTACGAGGCGTTCAACACGTCCGGCGGCCTCGGTTCGCTCGCGGAAACCTCAGGCAAGTCCTGCGAGAACATGACCTACAAGACGATCCGCTACCCGGGCCATTGCCAGCAGATGCGCCTCCTGATGAACGACCTGAAGCTGAACCAGGATCGACCGACGCTGAAGCGCATCCTCGAAAGCGCCGTGCCGCAGACGTTGCAGGACGTGGTGATCGTCTACGCCGCGGTGACCGGCCTGCAGGGCGGCGAACTGCGCGAAGAGAACTACGTCAACAAGGTGTATCCGCAGCTGATCGCGGGGCGCCTGTGGTCGGCCATCCAGGTCACGACGGCCGCGGGCATCACCTCGGTGGTCGATCTCGTGCTGGGCGGCGGCGATCGTTACCAGGGTTTCGTGGCGCAGGAACAGTTCCGCCTGCCGGAAATCCTCGCGAACCGCTTCGGCCACTACTACGCGCCCGGCGGCACGAAGGATCTTTCCTCGCAGGTCGTCGTCGCGGGCAAGGCCGGCCAGCAGCGCCGCGCCGGGAGCGCAAGCTGATGAACGATTCCAGTCCGAAGGGTGGCAAGGACACGGGCGCACTGCTCGCGCGGCTCGGCCTCGATGCCGCGGCACTCGCCGCCGGCGAGGGCGAGTGGATCGACGTGAAGAACCCCGCGAGCGGTGCGCTCATTGCGCGCGTGCGCGGCGCGTCGGAAGGGGACTATGAGCGCGCCATGGCGCGCGCGGTCGGGGCCGCCGCCGCCTGGCGCAGCGTGCCGGCACCCAAGCGCGGCGAGGCCGTGCGCAAGTTCGGCGAGGCGTTGCGGCGGCACAAGGAGGACCTCGGCGCCCTCGTGACGCTCGAGAACGGCAAGATCCGCGCCGAGGGCCTCGGCGAAGTGCAGGAAATGATCGACATCGCGGATTTCGCGGTCGGCCAGTCCCGCATGCTGTACGGCCTCACGATGCACTCGGAACGCCCCGTGCACCGGATGTACGAGCAGTGGCATCCGCTCGGCGTCGTCGGCGTGATCTCGGCCTTCAACTTCCCGGTGGCGGTCTGGGCCTGGAATGCCCTCCTCGCGACGATCTGCGGCAACGCGACCGTGTGGAAACCTTCACCCAAGACGCCGCTCACGGCCCTCGCCGTGCAGAAGATCTGCGACGCGGTGGTCGCGGCCGAAGGCCTGCCGCCCATCTTCCAGCTGTTCATCGACGCCGGCACGCAACTCGCGACACGATTCGTCGATGACCGGCGCGTCGCCCTCGTCTCGTTCACGGGATCGACGACCGTCGGGCGCAAGGTGGGCGAGCGTGTCGCCGCGCGCCTCGGCAAGTCGCTGCTCGAACTCGGCGGCAACAACGCGATCATCGTGGACGAAGCGGCCGACCTGTCGCTCGCGGTGCCCTCGATCGTGTTCGGCGCGGTCGGGACGGCCGGCCAGCGTTGCACCAGCACGCGGCGTGTCATCGTGCATGAGTCCCGCGCCGCGGAACTCGAACGCCGCCTGCTCGCCGCCTACCAGCAGGTCCGCATCGGCGACCCGATGGACAGCGCCACCCTGATGGGCCCGCTGATCGACGGCAATGCGGTCGACCAGTTCCGCAAGGCCGTGGCTGCAGCCCGTGCCGCGGGCGGGGAAGTCCTGTGCGGCGGCGACGTACTCGACCGCCCAGGCCACTTCGTGACGCCCGCGATCGTGCGCGCCCGCAACGAATGGCCCATCGTGCAGCACGAGACCTTCGCGCCGATCCTCTACCTCATCCGCTACGGGACGCTCGAGGAGGCGATCGACATGCAGAACGCCTCGGCGCACGGCCTGTCTTCCGCGATCTTCACCGACAGCCTGCAGAATGCCGAGCGGTTCCTCTCGGCGACCGGCAGCGACTGCGGCATCGCGAACGTCAATATCGGCACGTCCGGCGCCGAGATCGGCGGGGCGTTCGGCGGCGAGAAGGACACGGGCGGCGGCCGCGAGTCGGGCTCCGACTCGTGGAAGGCCTACATGCGCAGGCAGACCAATACCATCAATGCCTCGCGGGCATTGCCGCTGGCGCAGGGGATCCGCTTCGACGTCTGATCAGGCGAGCGTGTGATACACGCGCTGCACGTCGTCGTCCTGCTCGAGGCTGTCGATCAGCTCGAGCGCCTCGGTGGCCTGTGCCTCCGGCAGTTCGGTCGGCACCGTGCACACGTATTCCTGCTCGGCTGATACGGGCGTGAGATGGCGCGCTTCGAGCGCTTCCTGCAGGCGCCCGAAATCCGCGAATGCGCAGCGGATGACGAGCTGCGGCTCGCCGGCCTCGCCCGTCCCCTCGCCCATCTCGTCGAGTCCGTGGTCGATGAGGTAGAGCTCGAGATCGTCCTGGTCCACTCCCGCCGGTGGCAGGCGGAACACGCCCATGCGGCGAAACTGGAACGCGACGCTGCCACTCGCGCCGAGATTGCCGCCACCCTTGGCAAAAATGCTGCGCACGTGGGCCACGGTGCGCGTCGGATTGTCGGTCGCGGTCTCCACGAGCACGGCCACGCCATGCGGCGCATAACCCTCGTAGATCACCTGCTCGTAGTTCGTGGCGTCCTTGCCGGAGGCGCGCTTGATGGCCGCCTCGATCTTGTCCTTCGGCATGTTCACGGCCCGCGCGTTCTGGATCACGCGGCGCAACGCGGGGTTCGACCCCGGATCGCCGCCGCCCGACTTGACGGCCATCGTGATGTCCTTGGCGATGCGCGCGAACTGCTTGGCCATGCGGTTCCAGCGCGCGAACATCGTGTGCTTGCGGACTTCGAAGATTCTTCCCATGCGCGCATGATGCCATGGGAGGCGCCGCCCTCGCGCGCCATCAGCGTCCCGGCAACGAGACCTCGATGCAGGCGCCACCCAATGCATCCGAACGTGCGATCGCCAGCGCCCCGCCATACAACCCGACCGCGTCACGCACCATCGACAGGCCGAGTCCGTGGCCCGGGGTCGTCTCGTCGGCGCGGGCGCCACGCTCCAGCACGCGCAAGCGATCCGCCGCCGGGATGCCCGGGCCGTCGTCCTCGACCGTGATCCGCAGTCGTGCCCGCGCCGGGGCGGTGGCATCGAACTGCGCCGCCACCCGTACCCGCGACACGCACCATTTGCAGGCGTTGTCCATCACGTTGCCGAGCATCTCGGCGAGGTCGTCACGATCGCCGATGAACTGCAACCCCGCCGGCACGGCGTTCTCGATCGCGAAGTCCTTGCTCGCATGGGCACGCAGCAGTGCGCCGCGCAGGTCGGCCACCACGGCGCGCAGGGCCGTGGCGCCCTGCCCGAGGGTCGCGCCGCCGCTCGTGGCCGCGCGCCGCAACTGGTGATCGACGATACCGCTCATGCGATCGATCTCGCGTTCGAGGGGCGCACGCAACGCGTCGACGGACGGCGCGCCATGCAACGTCGCGCGCATCACGGCCAGCGGCGTCTTCAGGCTGTGGGCGAGGTTGCCGAGTATCTTGCGATAACGCGCAATCCGCTCGCGTTCCGCGGTGAGCAGCGCGTTCAGGTTGGTCGCCACGCCATCCAGTTCGCGTGGCCAGCGGCCCGAAAGGGCCTCGCGTGCGCCGGATTCGATGCCCCGGATCTCGTCTTCGAGCTGCTGCACCGGCGCCAGCGTGCGGCGCAGGAGCCACCCGAGTGTCCCGAGCAGCAGCAGCGCGAGAGAGGCGAACCAGCCGAACATCTGCGTGCGCACGCGCCCGAGCTGCGCGGCCTGCGGCTCGAGGCTCGTCGCGACACTGAAGGTGAGCGCGAGCGAGCGGCCGTCATCGTCGCGCCAGGCGATACCCCGGCTGCGTACCGCCACGTTGCCGATGCCGGGCCATGCCTCACGCACCGTGCGTCGCTGGCCGGGCACCAGTGGCGCGCCGGACCGGGCCTGCGCCCCGACGCTCGAAGGCGAGCGCCAGCCATCGTGCCCATCGTCGATCCACGCATAGAGCCCGGATCCCGGGGTCGCGAGGCGCGGATCGGCGAGGCGTGCGACCGAAATGCCACCCGGCGTCGTTTCCGTCGCCGCGATGAGGGCGACCGTCTGCGCATCGAGCAGCTCATCGAGCGAACGATCGGACAGCGCGCGGAACACCGCGTCGAGCGCCACGATCGTCACGCCGAAGAACAGCACGAGCGACAGCGATACGGAAAGGATCAGCCGCCGGCGCAGCGAGGGCATCGCGCGGCTTTCAGTGCGGGTCGCGCGGCAGCGAGAAGCGGTAGCCGCGACCGCGCAGGGTTTCGATGGGGCGCAGCGTGTCGGCGGGATCGAGTTTCCTGCGCAGCCGCCCCATGAACACCTCGATCGTGTTGCTGTCGCGCTCGAAGTCCTGCTCGTAGAGGCGCTCGGTCAGTTCGCCCTTCGATATCACGTCGCCGGCGCGCATCATCAGGTGCTCGAGCAGGCGATACTCGAAGGTGGTGAGCTCGACCGCCACGCCCCCGACCGCGACGGTCTGCGCGCGCAGGTCGAGCACGACGGGACCGCAAGCAAGCAGCGGGCTCGCCCAGCCTCCCGCGCGACGGAGCAACGCCTGCACCCGCGCGAGCACTTCCTCGAATCGAAACGGCTTTGCCACGTAGTCGTCGGCGCCCGCATCGAGGCCCGCGACCTTGTCCTGCCAGCGATCGCGGGCGGTCAGCACGAGGATGGGAAAGGTCTTGCGCTCGGCACGCAACCGGCGGATGAGATCGAGCCCGGGCAGCTTCGGCAGGCCGAGGTCGACGATCGCGAGGTCGACCGGATTTTCACGCCCGGCGTACAGGCCCTCTTCGCCGTCCGCAGCGAGTTCGACCGTGAAACCCGCGGCGGCGAGATCGCCTTGCAGCGCCTCGCGCAGTGCCGGCTCATCTTCGACGACGAGGATGCGCATCAGAGTTCCGCGCCGTTCGCGGCGTCGATCCGCACTGTCCAGACGCGGCCGTCGTCCGACAGCAAGCGCAACTGGTGGACCCGCCGTCCGTTCGACTCGTGTGTCTCCGCGCGGATCACGCGGGCCCCATAGCGGCGCTCGGCGCGGTTGACCGCTTCGTCGAGGCTGATGCCGTCGGCCCGCGGCGCGCGCGCTGCCTCCTTGCGGCTGCCCTTCTGCGCCCACGGCGGCGGATCGGCGTACGCCCCGGGTACCGCGAGAACGTTGCCTATCAACAGGGCGGCGGCGAGCAGGACGGCCTTCTTCATGGCACGCGCCAGTGTAAACACCCCCGCTGAACCGTGCCTGAAGATCGTCAAGCCGGCCGCTCGCCGGCCTTCGCGGCCAGCCACAGCCGATCCCAGGCGGCGGCGTCGAGTCCTGTGGGCGCCTGTCCCGCCGCCGCCGCCATGGTTTCCATCTGCCGAAAGCGGGCCTCGAATTTCGCGTTCGCGCCGCGCAGGGCCTGCTCCGGATCGATCCCGAGGTGGCGCGCCCAGTTCACGATGGCAAACAGCAGGTCGCCCAGTTCCTCGGCCTGCCGTGCCGTCGGTTCGCCGTCCACCGCCGCATCGAGTTCGGCCAGCTCCTCCTGAACTTTCCCGCGCGCACCCGCCGCATCCGGCCAATCGAAGCCCACCCGGCCGGCGCGACGGCCGAGCTTGGCGGCGCGGGTGAGCGCCGGCAACGCGATCGGCACGTCGGCAAGCGCGCCGTGATCGCCCGCGGCGACCCGCTCTTCGGCCTTCATCGCCTCCCACGCAGCGGCCTGCTCCGCGGCATCCGCGCAACGCGCATCGGCGAACACGTGCGGGTGTCGCGCCGTGAGCTTGTCGGCAATCGATGCGGCGACGTCACCGAACGCGAACCACCCCTGCTCTTCGGCGAGCCGGGCATGGAAAACCACCTGGAAGAGCAAGTCGCCCAGTTCGCCCCGCAGGCGCGCGGGGCTGCCGCCCGCGATCGCGTCCGCGACCTCGTAGGCTTCCTCGATCGTGTAGGGGGCGATCGTCGCGAAGGTCTGCTCGCGGTCCCACGGGCAGCCTCCGGCGGGGTCGCGCAGGCGCGCCATGATCCCGAGCAGTCGCGTGAGCGCCGTCTCGGCCGTCATGGCAGGCCTTCGGCAACGAGCCCATAGAACGTCATCAGCATGCCGGCCGTCGCGCCCCAGATATGCCGTTCGCCGTAGGGGATGTCGTACAGCTCGACTTCCTCGTCGCCGAAGCGGCGCATGCGCGCGCGATGGTTGTGCACATCGAAGACGTGCGTGAGCGGGACCTCGAAGGTCTCGCGGACTTCCCGCGCATCGAGCTGCAGCACGAATCCCGGATCGACGAACGCGACCACCGGCGTGACCCGGTAGCCGGTGCCGATCAGGTGATCCGGCAGGTAGCCGACCACGTGCACCCGTGCGGCCTCCAGCCCGATCTCCTCGCGTGTCTCGCGCAACGCCGCGTCGAGCGGGCTCCCGTCGCACGATTCGATGCGTCCGCCGGGGAAGCTGATCTGCCCGCCATGTTTGCGCAACGCCTCGGCGCGCTGCGTGAGCAACACGGTCAGGCCCGCCGGATGATCGACGAGCGGCACGAGCACCGCGGCCGGCACCGGGTGTTGCGGGAAATGCGAGCGGTAGCGCTCGCTCCGTTCCGGCGACATGCCGGCGAGCCGCCATTCCGACACATTCGTCGACGGCGACGTGCCGCGCAGGCGCGCGACGATGCGTTCGCGCAGATCGGCTGTCACGGGGTCCCCATCAACCCCCGCCGCTGGTGCCGCCCTTGATGCCGCCCTTGGCGAGTTCCGCCGGATCGAGCAAGGCGGCGAGTTCGTCGCGCGCGAGATCGGTCATCCCGGCGGCCACCGCGAGGATGGGCTTGCCCTGCGCGTAGGCCTTCTTCGCGATGGCTGCGCCCTTCTCGTAACCGATCACCGGGTTCAGCGCGGTGACGAGGATCGGATTGCGGTCGAGCGCTTCCGCGAGGCGAGCCTGGTTCACGGTGAATCCCGCGATGGCCGAGTCCGCGAGCAGGCGCGAGACATTGGCGAGCAGGCGCGCGCTCTCGAGCAGGTTGTGCGCAATCACGGGCAGCATCACGTTCAGCTGGAAATTGCCCGACTGGCCGGCCACCGTGATGGTCGTGTCGTTGCCGATCACCTGCGCCGCCACCATCGCCGTCGCCTCCGGGATCACCGGATTGACCTTGCCGGGCATGATGCTGCTGCCCGGCTGCAGCGCCGGCAGCGCGATCTCGCCGAGCCCAGCGAGCGGCCCGCTGTTCATCCAGCGCAGGTCGTTCGCGATCTTCATCAGGCCCACGGCGATGACCTTCATCTGCCCCGACAGCTCGACGGCGGCATCCTGCGACGAGAGCGCCTCGAAATAGTTCGGGCTCGGCACGAACGGCAACTTCGTGAGCGTGGCGATCACCGCGCAGAAGCGCGCGCCGAATTCGGGGTGCGCGTTGATGCCGGTACCGACCGCAGTGCCACCCTGCGCGAGCGCATGCAGGCGCGGCGCGACCGCCGCGAGGCGGGCACGACCGTTCTCGACCTGCGCGCGCCAGCCGGAAAGTTCCTGCCCGAGCGTCACCGGCATCGCATCCATCAGGTGCGTGCGGCCCGTCTTGACGATGGCCCCGACCTCGCGCTCCTTGGCGGCGATTACTTTCGCGAGATGGGCAAGCGCCGGCGCCAGCGACTCGCTCACCGACAGGGCCGCGCTCACGTGGATCGCGGTCGGGATCACGTCGTTGCTGCTCTGGCTCATGTTGACGTGGTCGTTCGGGTGCACCTTGAGTCCCGACGCGCGGCTCGCGAGGTGCGCGATCACCTCGTTGGCGTTCATGTTGGTGCTGGTACCCGAGCCGGTCTGGAACACGTCGATCGGGAACTGCGCGTCGTGCCGGCCCGCGGCCACTTCCGCCGCGGCCGCCTCGATCGCACGCGCGACGTTTTCCGGCAACAGCCCGAGCTGTGCGTTCGCCGTCGCGGCGGCGGACTTGACCAGGCCGACGGCGCGCAGGAACTCGCGCGGCATCGTGAGCCCGCTCACCGGGAAATTCTGCACGGCACGCTGCGTCTGCGCGCCCCACAAGGCCTCGAGCGGCACCTGCAGCTCACCCATGCTGTCGTGCTCGGTACGAAAGGAAGCGGTCATCATGTACTCCGGAAAGTGCGCCGACCATCGGCGCGCATCGGCCGGGACGGCCGCATGCGTTATGATCGCGATCCTAACATTCCCGGTGACCCGCCCGCATGACCCCAGTTTCGATCGACGCCCTGTCGCCGGTGGATGGCCGCTATCGCAGTGCCGCCGAGCCGTTGCGCCCGATCCTGAGCGAGCAGGGCCTCATCCGCGAGCGCATCCGCGTCGAGGCCGAATGGTTCCGCTTCCTCGTGGCCGAGGTCCCGGCCTTTCGCGCGCTCGCGCCGTCGCCGGCCGTGCTCCAGTGCGCGGCGGCGCTCGCGGCCGATCCGGACGCGCAGTCGGCCGCCGCGGTCAAGCAGATCGAAGCGCGCATCAACCATGACGTCAAGGCGGTCGAATACTACGTGCGCGACGCGCTCGCCGCGGCCGGGGCGTCCCCCGCGGCGCTCGAACTCGTGCATTTCGGCTGCACGTCGGAGGACATCAACAACGTCTCCTACGCGCGCCTGCTGCTCGCCGCGCGCACGGTGATGCTCGGCGTGCTCGACGCACGCATCGCAAGCCTGCGCGAGTTCGCGGTTCGCTACGCTGGCTTGCCGATGATCGCGCGCACGCATGGCCAGCCGGCAAGCCCGACCACGCTCGGCAAGGAATTCGCCAATGTCGTCGCGCGACTCGAGCGCGCGCGCGCGCGCTTCGCCGCGGTGGCCGCGCTCGGCAAATGGAACGGCGCGGTCGGCAACTACAATGCGCACCTCGCCGCGCTTCCCGACCTCGACTGGCCGGCGCTCAGCGCACGCTTCGTCGCGACGCTGGGCCTCGGCTACAACGGCTACACCACGCAGATCGAGCCGCACGACTGGATCGGCGAGTACTGCGATGCCGTCGCGGCCGTGAACGTGATCGTGCTCGATTTCTGCCGCGACGCCTGGGGATACATCTCGGTCGGCTACCTGCGCCAGCGCGCCGTCGCCGGCGAGGTCGGCTCCTCGACCATGCCCCACAAGGTCAATCCGATCGACTTCGAGAATGCCGAAGGCAACCTCGGCATCGCGAACGCGCTGTTGCGGCACTTCGCGGAGAAGCTGCCGGTGTCGCGCTGGCAGCGCGACCTCACCGATTCGACCGTGCTGCGCAACCTTGGCGTCGCACTCGCGCATGCGCTGATCGCCTGGCAATCCCTCGGGCGCGGCCTCGGCAAAATCGAGGCGAATCCCGCGCGGCTCGCCGCCGACCTCGACGGCGCCTGGGAGGTGCTCGCCGAGGCCGTGCAGACGGTCTTGCGCGCCCACGGTGTCCCGAATGGCTATGAACTGCTCAAGCAGTTCAGCCGCGGCCGACCGATCGACGCGGCGATGTTGCGCGAACTCGTCGACGGCCTGCCCTTGCCTGTCGACGCGCGCACGCGCCTGCAGGCACTGGCACCCGCGGATTACACGGGCATCGCCGCGTCCCTCGCAGGCTCGCTGCCGCCCCGAAACTGAGAACCGCGGCACGCTTTGGCGCTGTGGCTCGCGGTGGGCCGGGCCAAAACGTGACGGCCTCGGCATGCCGGCACGAGCGGCCTCCATGAGAATCGGCGCCAAACGCCACGTGGCGCCAAGGCTGTGGAAGATTCCGTGACGGGCACCGGGGAATTCGAGTTGAGCCTGCTGTCGCAGGCGCCGGCGCCGCGCCTCGAGCTGCCGCCGATCGAGGCGTTGCCCCAGGTCAACGTCGTCACCACGCTCGAGGAAGCCCTCGCGGCAACGATCCGCATCGCGGGCGGCGCGCAGCGCCTGATGTCGATCTATACGCCGAACCTCGAGCCGGAGCTCTACGACCAGCCCCCGTTCCTCGACATCGTGAAGCGCTTCGTGCTCGCGCGCAGTTTCGCGAAAGTGCGGGTGCTGCTGGGCGACGGCAGCCGCCTGATCCGCGACGTGCACCGTTTCGTCGCGATGAGCCGCAGGCTCACGAGCTACATCGATATCCGGGTGCTCGGCGAGGACGCGCCGAAGCCGCACCCGGCCTATATCATCGCCGACGATCGCGCCATCCTCTACCGGACCAATGCGGCGCAATGGGAAGGCGTCGCCGACCACGACAACCCGGCCGTCGCGCGCATGCACCTCGCCGATTTCGACGCGCAGTGGATCTCGCACGCGCCCGACTACGGCTATCGCATCGCGCATCGCTGAGCGCCGCCGCCCCGCCTCCCGCATGCCCGGCCGCCCCGAAGTCACCGTCGCCGCCATCGCCGAACGCGACGGGCGCTTCCTCATCATCGAGGAACGCGCCAACGGCCGGCTCGTGCTGAACCAGCCCGCCGGCCACGTCGAGGATCGCGAGACGCTGCTCGAAGCCGTCGTGCGCGAGGCGCGCGAAGAGTCCGCCTGGTGCTTCGCACCCGCGCATCTGCTCGGCCTGTATCTGTGGCGCAATGCGCGCACCGGGCGCTCGACCCTGCGCGTGGCCTTCGTGGGCGACGTATCCGGCCACGACCCCCACGCCCCGCTCGACCGCGGCATCGTGGGCACGCACTGGATGTCGCGCGAGGAACTCGCCCGCGCGCCCACCCGCCTGCGCAGCCCGCTCGTGCTCCGGTGCATCGACGACCATCTCGCGGGACAGCGCCTGCCGCTCGAATCGGTCGCCGACCTCGGCCTCGATGTCGCCGGACAGCTGCGCGCCGTGAATGTCGGCTGAGCCGCCGGCACGACGCAGGGCCCGTACAATGCGCGCGTGACCAGGCGCGCTTCCCGAATCGTCGTGGGCCTCTCCGGCGGTGTCGACTCCGCCGTGGCGGCGTTGCGCCTGCTCGAGCGCGGCCATGACGTCCATGGCCTCTACATGGCGAACTGGGAAGACGACGACGGCTATTGCACGGCCGCGCAGGACTTCCAGGACGCACGGGCCGTCGCCGGCGTACTCGGTATTCCCCTGCACCGCGTCGATTTCTCGCGGCAGTATCGCGAGCGCGTCTTCGCGGGCTTCCTGGCGGAATACGAGGCCGGGCGCACGCCGAATCCCGACGTGCTGTGCAATCGGGAGATCAAGTTCGGCGCCTGCCTCGCGCATGCACGGCGGCTCGGCGCCGAACGTTTCGCCACCGGCCACTACGCGCAACTGAAGTCCGCGGATGCCTTGCAGTTGCACAAGGGCGCGGACCCGGCGCGCGACCAGTCCTACTTCCTGCACGCGATCGCTTGCGAGACCCTCGCATCGATCGAATTTCCGGTGGGCGACCTGATGAAGGACGACGTGCGCGCGCGTGCGCGCGCCGCCGGCCTGCCGGTGTACGACAAGCCCGACAGCACGGGCATCTGCTTCATCGGCGAGCGCCCCTTTCGTGATTTCCTCGCGCGGTACGTGGCCGGCGAGCCGGGATCCATCGAAACGCCGGCGGGCGCGCGCCTCGGCACGCACCGCGGCCTTGCGTTCTACACGCTCGGGCAGCGCGGCGGACTCGAGATCGGCGGCCAGTCGGGGCACGCCGAGGGCGCCTGGTACGTCGCGCGCAAGGACCGCGCCCGCAACGTGCTCGTCGTCGTGCAGGGCCACGACCATCCGCTGCTGCAGTCGCGCGCCCTGCTCACCGGTCCCATGCATTGGCTCGTGGCGCGACCGCAGGCGCCTTTCCGTGCCATGGCCAAGGTCCGCTACCGGCAGGCGGACCAGGCCGTGCGCGTGACACCGCTCGCCGACGGCCGTGCGTGCCTCGAATTTGACCTGGATCAGCGCGCCGTGACACCCGGCCAGTACGCTGTGCTCTATGCAGGTACGCAGTGTCTCGGCGGCGGGGTCATCGAATCGACCGGAGCCGACGCCGACACGCTCGCGCACTGACCGCCACCCCACCACCGAGGGCGCCATGTCGATCACGAGGGCCCTGCCCGCACGCCTGTCCGCCCTGAAAAGCCTCACGGGGCGCACGCCGCTCATCGAACTGGAGTGCCGGTTCCGGGGCACGATGCATCGCATCTACGCCAAGCACGAAGCGCTCAATTTCACGGGCAGCATCAAGGATCGCATGGCGCTGCACATCCTCGAGCGTGCCTATGCGGAGGGCGCCATCGAGCCGGGCGACGAGATCGCCGAGGCCACGAGCGGCAACACGGGCATCGCCTTCGCCGCGATGGGCCGCGCGCTCGGTCATCCGGTGCGCATCTACATGCCGGACTGGATGAGCCGCGAACGCGTGCTCGTGATCCAGAGCCTCGGCGCCGCGGTGATCCCGGTGTCCCACGAGCAGGGCGGTTTCCTCGGCAGCATCCGCATGGCCGACGAGCACGCGGCGGCGACGCCGCACGTGTTCAGGCCGCGCCAGTTCGACAGCGCCGCGAACGTGCAGGCGCACTACGAGACGACCGGGCCCGAACTGCTGGCCCAGCTCGATCGCCCCCCGACGGCGTTCGTGGCCGGCGTCGGCACCGGCGGCACCGTCATGGGAGTCGGTCGCTGCCTGCGCGAGCGCGTGCCTGGCGTCGCGGTCCATCCGCTCGAGCCCGCCAATTCGCCCACGCTGCGCACCGGCAGCAAGGTCGGCCGGCACCGCATCCAGGGCATCAGCGACGAATTCATTCCATCGATCGTGCGCCTCGGCGAACTCGACCGCATCGTCGACGTGTGGGACGGCGATGCCATCTGCATGGCCCAGCGCCTCGCGAGCGAACTCGGCATCGCGGTCGGCATCAGCTCCGGGGCAAACCTGCTGGGCGCCCTCGAGATCGCCGATCAACAGGGCCGCGAAGCGGTGGTCGCCACCGTCTTCTGCGACGACAACAAGAAATACCTCTCGACCGACCTCTGCAGCGTCGAGGAATGCAAGGACCACTACCTGTCGCGCGAGGTCGAGCTGTGCGGCTTCCGGGTGGTCCCGATGCCGGAAAATACGGATACCTGAAGGTCCTGGCGGGGCCGGGCGCGGTCGCGCGGCGCGCGCGCGGCCGCTATAATTAGCGGCTGTTCCAGGCCCCTTTCGTCCCGTCGCGGAGAACACGATGACCGACAGCTTCAAGGCGCGCACGCAGCTCGCCGTGGGATCACGCAGCTACGAAATCCGATCGCTCGCGGCCCTGCCCGCCGCCAAGGTGGCGCGGCTGCCCTACTCGCTCAAGATCCTGCTCGAGAACCTGCTGCGCTTCGAGGATGGCGTCAACGTCACGCGCAAGGATATCGAGGCGCTGCTCGACTGGGACCCGAAAGCCACGCCGTCGCACGAGATTTCGTTCACGCCGGCGCGCGTCATCATGCAGGACTTCACCGGCGTGCCCTGCGTCGTCGACCTCGCCGCGATGCGCGAGGCGATCACGCGGCTCGGCGGCGACCCGCAGAAGGTCAACCCGCTCGCGCCCGCCGAACTCGTCATCGACCACTCGGTGCAGGTGGATGCCTATGGCACGCCGCTCTCGCTCGAGGAGAACAACCGCATCGAATTCGAGCGCAACGGCGAGCGTTACGCCTTCCTGCGCTGGGGCCAGTCCGCGTTCGAGAATTTCAAGGTCGTGCCGCCGAACACCGGCATCGTGCACCAGGTCAACCTCGAGTTCCTCGGCCGCGTCGTGTTCGACGGGGCCCGCGGTGACCAGCGGGTCGCCTACCCGGACACCGTGGTCGGCACCGATTCGCACACTACGATGATCAACGGCCTCGGCGTGCTCGGCTGGGGCGTCGGCGGCATCGAGGCGGAAGCCGCGATGCTCGGCCAGCCGATCCCGATGCTGATCCCGCAGGTCATCGGCTTTCGGCTGAACGGCAGCCTGCAACCCGGCGCCACCGCCACCGACCTCGTGCTGACCGTCACGGAGATGCTGCGCAAGAAGGGCGTCGTCGACAAGTTCGTCGAGTTCTTCGGCGACGGCCTCGCGAACCTGCCGCTCGCCGACCGGGCCACCCTCGGCAACATGTCGCCCGAGTTCGGCAGTACCTGCGCGATCTTCCCGATCGATGCGGAAACCGTGCGTTACCTGCGCCTCTCCGGCCGGCCGGATGAACAGGTGGCACTGGTCGAGGCCTACGCGAAAGCCCAGGGCATGTGGCGCGAGAACGGCCAGGCGGCCGCGCAGTACACCGACGTGCTCGAACTGGACCTCGCGAGCGTCGAACCGAGCCTCGCCGGCCCCAAGCGCCCGCAGGACCGCGTGCCGCTGCGCACCGCGAAGGGCGCCTACCAGAAGGCGCTCAAGCCGATGACCGAAGAGCGTGCGAAGAAGACCGGCGGCGCGGGCGCGGCGCAGGCGTCGCTCGATGGCAAGCACTTCGAGCTGAAGGACGGCGCCGTGGTGATCGCCGCGATCACGAGCTGCACCAACACGTCGAACCCCTACGTGATGATCGGCGCCGGCCTGCTGGCGCGTAACGCCGCGAAGCGCGGCCTCACGGCCAAGCCCTGGGTCAAGACGAGCCTCGCGCCGGGCTCGCGCGTGGTGACCGACTACCTGAAGAAGGCCGAGCTGCTCGACGACCTGGCGCTCGCGGGCTTCTACCTCGTCGGCTACGGCTGCACGACCTGCATCGGCAACTCGGGCCCGCTGCGGCCGGAGATTTCCGCCGGCGTGACGGCAGGCGACATCGTGGCGTGCTCCGTGCTGTCGGGCAATCGCAACTTCGAGGGGCGCATCCACCCCGAAGTGAAGATGAACTTCCTCGCCTCCCCGCCGCTCGTCGTCGCCTACGCACTGGCCGGCACGCTCGACATCGATCTTGCGACCGAAGCACTCGGCCAGGACCCGGACGGCAAGCCGGTCTACCTGAAGGACATCTGGCCGAGCGACCGCGAGGTCGCCGATACCGTGCGCGCGGCCATCGACTCCGGCATGTTCAGGAAAAGCTACGAGGGTGTGTTCGAAGGCGACGCGAACTGGTCCGCCATCAAGGTCCCCGCCGGCCGGATCTACCAGTGGGACACGAAATCGACCTACGTGCGAAACCCGCCCTACTTCGACGGCATGACGATGCAACCGGGCGAGGTGCGCGACATCAAGGGCGCGCGCGTGCTCGCGCTGCTCGGCGATTCGGTCACGACCGACCACATCTCGCCGGCTGGCAACATCTCGAAATCGAGCCCGGCCGCGCGCTACCTGATGGGTGAAGGCGTGCAGCCGGCGGACTTCAATTCCTACGGTTCGCGCCGTGGAAACCATGAGGTCATGATGCGCGGCACCTTCGCCAACATCCGCCTGCGCAACCTGCTCGCGCCGGGCACCGAAGGTGGCGTGTCGATCCACCTGCCGTCGGGCGAACAACTGAGTATTTTCGACGCGGCGATGCGCTACAAGGCCGACGGCACGCCGCTCGTGGTGCTCGCGGGCAAGGAATACGGCTCCGGTTCTTCGCGCGACTGGGCAGCGAAGGGCACCATGCTGCTGGGCGTGAAGGCGGTCATCGCGGAGAGCTTCGAGCGCATCCATCGCTCGAACCTGATCGGCATGGGCGTGCTGCCGTTGCAGTTCCCGGCCGGCCAGAGTGCGCAGGGCCTCGGCCTCACGGGCCGCGAAACGATCGACATCGTCGGGGTCGCCGACGCGGCCTCGAAGACGGTCAAGGTCGTTGCCACGCCGGAAAATGGCGGCAAGCCCATCACGTTCGATGCACGGGTGCGCATCGACACGCCGAAGGAGCGGGACTACTACCGCCACGGCGGCATCCTGCAGTATGTGCTGCGGCAACTGGCCGGGGCGGGTCGCGCCGCCTGATGAGCCTGCCTGCGCGTGTGATCGCTGTCTTCGACCTCGACGGCACGATCACACGCCGCGACACGCTCTTTCCCTACGTGCTGCGCTACCTCGCGCAGCGACCTGCCCGCCTCGCGCGGCTCGCGCGCGTGCTGCCCGCCGCCGCGGCGTACGTGTTCGCCGGGCGCGATCGGGGCCGGCTCAAGGCCGCGCTCCTGCGCCAGACGCTCCGGGGCGAACCGCGTGCCGCCATCGAGGCGTGGAATGCGGCCTATCTCCCGCGCGTGGTCGCGGGCGAAACTTTCGCGCAGGCAGTCGCGGCGATCGAACGACACCGGCAGGCGGGCGACACGCTCATATTGATGTCGGCGAGCGTCGATCTGTACGTGCCCGAACTCGCGCGCCAGCTCGGTTTCGCGCATGCCATTTGCACCGGTGTCGCCTGGCAGGGCGAAACGCTCGACGGTGCGCTCACGACCGCCAATCGGCGGGGCGACGAGAAGGCGCGCTGCCTCGAAGCCCTGCGCGCCCGCAATCCGCGGGCCCACATCGTCGCGTACGGCAACAGCGCGTCCGACCTGCCGCACCTGCGCCTCGCCACCCGCGGCATACTCGTGAACGGCTCACGGGCGGCGCGGGCCGCGGCGAAGGCACTCGGCATCGAATGTGTGGCCTGGCGGGGAACATGGCGCGCCCCGGCAGGCTCCAATCCGGGCAGACCCGCATGACCTGAACGCGGGACGATCGCAGGGATGCATTAAATATGCCTCGTAATAGATTGATTAATAACACCTATATATCCCCATCCGAGGTAACACCAGAGGCCGTCTACCTCGAACGGCGCCGCCTGCTGTTCGGGGGCGCTGCGCTCGCCCTCGCGGCCGTCCCGACCCCATCGATCGGCGCGTCCCCTGCGTTGCCCGCCCTGAAGGCGGTTCGCAATGCGCGCCTATCCGTGGCCGAGACGCCGACGGATTACGAAGACATCACGGGCTACAACAACTTCTATGAGTTCGGCACCGGCAAGGACGACCCGAAAGCGAACGCCCATACGCTGCGCACGCGGCCGTGGAGCGTGGCGGTTTCCGGCGAAGTCGCAGTGCCGGGCAGCTTCACGCTCGAGGATATCCTCGCGCCGCACCCGCTCGAGGAGCGCCTCTACCGGATGCGCTGCGTCGAGCGCTGGTCGATGGTGATCCCCTGGGTTGGTTTCCCGCTCGCGGATCTCGTGAAGCGGTTCAGGCCGACATCCAGGGCGAAGTACGTCGCGTTCAAGACCCTGCTCGACCCGAAGCGCATGCCCGGGCAGCGGGCAGGTTGGCTGGCGTGGCCCTATGTGGAGGGGCTGCGCATCGACGAGGCCATGCATCCGCTCGCGTTCCTGGCCGTGGGCCTCTACGGCCGCGTGCTGCCGAACCAGAACGGCGCGCCGCTGCGGCTCGTGGTGCCCTGGAAATACGGGTTCAAGGGCATCAAGTCGATCGTGGCGATCCGCTTCACCGAGCGCATGCCGCCGACCGCCTGGAACGTCGCGGCACCCGACGAGTACGGCTTCTATGCCAACGTGAACCCGGCTGTCGATCACCCGCGGTGGAGCCAGGCGAGCGAACGGCGCATCGGCGCGGGCCTCTTCGAGGCGACGCGGCCCACCCTGCCCTTCAACGGCTACGCGGCCGAGGTCGCATCGCTCTACCGCGGCATGGACCTGCGCCGCTGGTTCTGATGACGGTCGGGCAGCGCTATCGCTACGTCTGGAAGCCGCTCGTTTTCATGGCGGCGTGCGTACCCGCGCTGCTGATGCTCGCGGGCATCTTCGGCGTTGCGGGCCGGCGCCTCGGCGCGGACCCGGTGGAAGAACTGCTGCTCACCTGCGGCAAGACCGCCCTCAACCTGCTGTGCCTCACGCTCGCGGTGACGCCCCTCGTGAAGATCGCGCACCGCCCGCACTGGCTGCGCTTGCGCAGGATGCTGGGTCTCTTCGCATTCTTCTATGTATTGCTGCACTTCACCGTGTATCTCGTGCTCGATCGCAGGCTCGATGCCGCCATGATCGTGGAGGACATCGCGAAGCGCCCCTACATCACGGTCGGGTTCACGGCGCTGTTGCTGCTGCTGCCGCTCGCCGCGACCTCCACGCAGCGCATGATGCGGCGCCTCGGGCGCCGCTGGCAGCAGCTGCATCGACTCGTCTACCCGATCGCGATCCTCGCGGTGTGGCACTTCTACTGGCAGGTGAAGCGGGACTTCACCGAGCCGCTCGTCTATGCGGCGATCGTGGCCACGCTGCTCGGCTGGCGCGCCTGGCATCGGCGGCGGCGCGTGCCCGTCACATCGCGGTACGCACCTGCCACAACTCCGGAAAGAACCTGAGCTCGAGTGCCTTGGCGAGATAGGACACGCCGCCGGTGCCGCCAGTACCCGGCTTGTAGCCGATGATGCGCTCCACCGTCTTCATGTGCTGGAAGCGCCACGCCTGGAACTTGTGGTCGACGTCGATCAGGCATTCCGCGAACTCGTAGAGGTCCCAGTCCTTCGTGGCATTGTGGTAGACGCCGAGCCAGGCGCCCGCGACCTGCTTGCTCGCGCGATAGGGCTGCGTGAAATCGCGGACCAGGCAATCGTCGGGCACGCCGTATCCGCGCCGTGACAGCATCCGCAGGGCTTCGTCGTAGATGGAGGGTGCCTCGAGCGCCCGCCGCAGGCGCTTCGTGGCCGCCGCGTCGCGCTGGTGCACGGCCAGGTAGTCGGCGTTCTTGTTGCCGAGCTGGAATTCGAGCAGGCGGTACTGGATCGACTGGAAGCCGGACGCACGCCCCAGCGCATTGCGAAACGACGAGTAGTCCGCCGGGGTCATCGTCGAGACGATGTCCCAGACCGCAAGCAGCTGTACCTGGATGCGCGCGATGCGCGCGAACATCTTGAACGACGGGTCGAGGTCGTCCTTCTTCACGCACGCGAGCACGCCCGCGAGTTCATGCAACATCAGGCGGATCCAGAGTTCGGAGACCTGGTGCACGATGATGAACAGCATTTCGTCGTGCTCGCGGGAGTTCGGGTGCTGCGCGTCGAGCAGCTTTTCGAGCGCGAGATAGCCGCCGTAGGACTGCGAGACCGCGAGGTCCCAGTGGACGTTCTCGCCCGAGAGATCGACGCGTTCGCTCGGCGCGAACGGGCAGGTCGGCGGCAGCTCAGTCGACATCGTCGAACATCCAGTGTGGAACCCGGCGCCAGCCCGCGGTGAGTTCGCGATCGAGCGGTTGCCAGTCGGGTTCGTGTGCGGCGACCAGCCGCCAGAAGCGGGATGAATGGTTCATGTGTTGCGTGTGGGCGAGTTCGTGCAGCAGCAGGTAGCGTACGACCGCCGGGCGCTGGAACGCGAGGCTGGCGTTCAGGCTGATCGTGCCGCGCGTGGAGCAGCTGCCCCAGCGCGAGCGCTGGCGACGCACCGCCATGCGTGCATAACCGAGGCCCGTCTCACGGGCAAGCGAGGCGAGCCAGGGGCCGAGCCGCGCCGTCGCCCGCGCGCGCACCCAGGTTCGCAACAGGGAACGCAACACGGGACCGGTGGGGCTGCCGTGCACCTCGAGCAGGCCCGCCGTCGCCTGCACCAGCCGCGGCCGCCCCGGCCCCGGCACAGACTGCAACGACCAGCTTTCGTCGAAAGCCGGCAGCCCGATCGCGGCCGGCGGAAACGCCGCCCGTGCCGGCCGCTCGCGCTGCGCGCGCAGGCGCCGCGCCTCGATCCATTCGCGATGGCGGGACAGGAAATCGCGCACCACGCGTTCCGGCGTGCGCGGGGGCACCACCACCTCGACGCGGCCGGTGAGGAAGACGCGCACCGTCAGGCGGCGGGCCCGGCGACTGTGCCGCACGGTCGTTGCAGCCGCAGGATCCCGCGCATCGAACAAGGAAAATTGTGTGGCGAGGCTGTCGGGCATGGCAGGCGGCTGCCATGATATCAGCCGATCGGCTAGCATGATCGCGTGGCGCCGATCCTCGAAGTCCGCAATCTCGTCAAGTTGTACCCGCGCGTCACTGCCGTCGACGGCGTGTCGTTCGAGGTCGAGGAAGGCTGCTGCTTCGGGTTGCTCGGGCCGAATGGCGCGGGCAAGACCACGACCGTCGAAATCATGGAGGGCATCCTCCCCGCCTCGTCGGGCGAGATCCGCTACCGGGGCGTGCCGCTCGGCAGCCAGTTCCGCACCGAGGCGGGCATCCTCTTCCAGAAGACCGCGCTGCAGGATTTCCTGACGGTGCGCCAGACGCTCCAGCTGTTTCGCGACCTCTATCCGCGCGGTTACGACATCGACGAGCTGCTGCAGATGTGTTCGCTGCAGAAACTCGCCGATCGGGACAACCGCAAGCTCTCGGGCGGCCAGCAACAGCGCCTGCTGCTCGCCGTGGCACTCGTCAACGACCCGGCGATCCTCTTCCTCGACGAGCCCACCACGGGCTTCGACCCGCAGGCACGCCGCAACTTCTGGAAGCTGATCGAAGCGGTGAAGGCGCGCCGCCGCACCATCGTGCTGACGACCCACTACATGGAGGAAGCACAGCGCCTGTGCGATGAAATCGCGATCATGGATCGCGGCCGCATCATCGCCCGGGGCCCCCCGCAGCGCCTGCTCGCCGAGCACTTCGCCGACGTGCTGATCGAACTGCCACGCGACGACTTCCCGGCCAATGCGCGCGACCTGCCCCTGCGCCTGATCGAGGGCGCCGATCGCATCGAGATCACGACCCATGACCTCGAGGGCACGCTGAAAGTGCTGCTCGCGGCGCAGGTGCCGCTGCGCAACCTGCGGATCCGCCCGCCGAACCTCGAGGACCTGTTCCTCGAGCTGACCGGCAAGGAGCTGCGGGCATGATCCGCCGGCTGCTCGCCATCTGGCACGCGCGCAACCTCGAGTTCCTGCGCGACCGCGGTGCGCTCGTATTCTCGCTGTTGCTGCCGCTCGCGCTGATCGTCGGCATGAGCTTCGTGTTCGGCGGCCCCGAGCGCGCCATCTTCAAGGTCGCGGTGCTGACCGACGACCTCGGCAGCGTGCGGCATCCGTTCATGTCCGAGCGATTCGTCGATTTCGTCCCGGTGGACGACCTCGGGGCGGCGAGCCGCAAGGTCGCGCGGCACCAGTTCGACCTGCTGATCGATTTTCGCCCGGGTGCCACGCGCTACTGGGTCAACACGGACTCGCCCAAGGGTTACGTCGCCGAACGCCTGCTGCTGCAAGCTGAACCGGCCGCGGTCCGCCAGCCCGTGGTGGGCAAGGCAGTGCGCTATGTCGACTGGCTCTTTCCGGGCATCCTCGGCATGAACATGATGTTCAACTGCCTTTTCGGCGTCGGTTACGTCGTGCTTCGTTACCGCAAGAGCGGCTTCCTCAAGCGCCTCAACGCGACCCCGATCACCGCGTTCGAGTTCCTGGCCGCGCAGGTGCTCTCGCGCCTCGCGCTGATCCTCGCCGTGACCACGATACTCTACGTGGGGGTCGGACTCGTGATCGGCTTCCATTCCGCCGGCAATCCCGCCTTGCTGCTCGCGATCGCCACGCTCGGCGCGTTGTCGCTGATCGCGCTCGGGCTCACCATAGCCGCGCGCTTTTCGAGCGACGAACTCGTCGGCGGGCTGCTCAACACGCTCACCTGGCCCATGATGCTGCTCTCGGGCGTCTGGTTCTCGCTCGAGGGCTCGCCCGACTGGATCCAGCACATCGCGCAGGTGTTTCCGCTGACGCACATCCTCGATGCCGCGCGCGCGGTCATGATCGACGGCGCCGGCGCCGCGGCGATCGCGCCCCACCTCTTATATCTCGCCGCCACCACGCTCGCCTTCCTCGCCTTCGGCGCGTGGTCGTTCAAGTGGCGCGCCGACTAGGATTGCAGGAGAACCCCTTGCGCTTCTACAGCGACAACAACGCCACGGTATGCCCCGAGCTGCTCGCCGCGATCGGCAGCGCCAACATCGGCGCGGCGCGCAGTTACGGCGACGATCGCTGGACCCAGGCGCTCGATGCGGCGTTCGGGCGTTTCTTCGACACGCAGGTAGCCGTCTTTCCGGTGACGACCGGGACCGCGGCCAACGCGCTCGCGCTCGCGACCCTCGTGCCCCCGTACGGCGCCGTCTACGCGCACCAGGATGCGCACCTCGTGCGCGACGAGTGCGGTGCACCCGAGTTCTTCAGCGGCGGCTTGCGGCTGGTGACGCTCGGCGGTGAAGGCGCCAAGCTCGATCCCGCCACGCTAGAGCGGGCGCTCGATGCAGCGCCGCCCTCGGTGCACACGGTGCAGCCCACCGCCGTCACGATCACGCAGGCCACCGAGCTCGGGCGTGTCTATCGGCCCACCGAGGTCGCCGCGCTCGGCGCGCTCGCGCGGGCACGCAAGCTGTTCCTGCACATGGACGGCGCGCGCTTCGCCAATGCACTCGTGACGCTCGGCTGCAGCCCCGCGGCCGTGACCTGGCAGGCGGGCGTGGACGTGCTCTCGTTCGGCGCCACCAAGAACGGCGGCCTGGCCGCCGAGGCTGTCATTTTCTTTCGCCCGGATCTCGTGCGCGACTTCGAACTGCGGCGCAAGCGCGCCGGGCACCTGCTCTCGAAGGCGCGGTTCGCCTCGGCCCAGTTGCTCGCGTACCTGTCGGACGACGTCTGGCGGCGCAACGCCGGGCGCGCCAACGGCAGCGCGCGGCAGATCGGCGAGGCCTGCAGCGCGGCGCTGCTCGCGCCCGTCGAGGCCAATGAAGTGTTCGTGCGCATCGGCGAGGATGGCAAGGCGCGCCTGCGCGCGCAGGGCTTCGAGTTCTACGATTGGGGCGCGAACGGCTCGGGTGAGGCGCGTTTCGTGGCCTCCTGGGACCAGGACCCCGCGGAGGTGGCGGCGTTTTGCGCCGCGCTCAGGTCACTGTGACCTCAATTGGACGTAATCGTCGCGAGGAGTCGCCTCGCCTGTTCGAATTCGGGCGCGAGCAGCAAGGCCCGCTCGAGCGCGCTGCGCGCCGCCGCCAGGTCGCCCCGATCGAGCTCACGGCGCGCCATCTGCACGTAGGCATCCGCAGCGCCCCAGGCCGGCAGCGATCCGACGCCGCGCCGTTCTTCTTCGAAGGCGGCAGTCGCTTTCCGCAACGTGCCGAGTGCGCGGTCGCGATCGCGGTCGGCAAGCGCGCCGAGCAGCATCACGCGCGGATTGCGTGGCGCGAGAGCCAGCGCTTGCTGCAGCTGGGCCGCGCTGCGCGGGCCCAGCAGCGGTGCTTTCCATGCCTTGAGCGACACGACGAGCGCCTGGCAGGCCGCCTGCAACGCGAGCGCGTCCGCGAAATCCTTCCGCGCGCGGCTGGCCGCCGCGAGGTGATCGACGCAGGCCTCGGCGGCGGCCTTCGCGGCCGCCTCGTCACGACCCTGCGCGAGCTGCGCGATCCGGTATTCGCCGAATCCGCGGTAGTAGGCGCGCAGTGCGTCATCGTCGCTGCCGCCGTCGAGGGACGCGACGACGCCGCTCAGCGCACGCAGGTCCCCGGTGAACCAGGCGTACTGCACCCGGCCTTCGACGTCGCTCCATTCCGTGGCCACGGCGAGGCCGGACAGGCACGGCCACAGCAGTACAGCCAGCAATCTTGGGCGACTCATGCGTGAATGACGATAGCACACCGCTCCCGCACCTGATCGACATCGGGGCGAACCTCACCCACGACAGCTTCGACATCGATCGCGATGCCGTGCTGGCGCGCGCGCGGTCGGTGGGCGTGGCGCAGATGATCGTCACCGGCGCGACACTCACGGGCAGCACGCAGGCGCTGCAACTCGCGCACGCGCATCCCGGGGTCCTGTTCGCCACGTCCGGAGTCCATCCGCATCACGCCCACGAACTCGACGCTGGCGCCCTTGCGCAACTCGCGGACCTCGCGCTGGCGCCTGAAGTCGTCGCGGTGGGTGAATGCGGCCTCGACTATTTCCGGGACTACTCGCCGCGCGATGCACAGCGGCGTGCATTCGAGCGCCAGCTCGCACTCGCGGCACGCACCGGCAAGCCGGTTTTCCTGCACCAGCGCGACGCGCACGAGGACTTCGTCGCGATCCTGCGCGAGCATCGCGCCAGCCTGGCCGGCGGCGTCGCGCATTGTTTCACCGCGCAGCGCCCCGAGCTCGAGTGTTACCTCGACCTCGATCTCGCGATCGGCATGACCGGCTGGATCTGCGACGAACGCCGCGGCCAGCACCTCCTGCCATTGATGAAGCTCATCCCGCCCGGGCGCCTGATGATCGAAACGGACTCGCCCTACCTGCTGCCCCGCGACCTGAGGCCGAAACCCACCTCACGGCGCAACGAGCCGATGCACCTTCCGCATGTCGCGACGGTGATCGCGCAGGCGCGTGGGGAAACGCTCGATGCGCTTGCAGGACACACGACGCAAGCGGCCCGCGCGATGTTCGGGCTGTCGCGAGCGGCCGCCGCGCCCGCAGGCCGCTAGCCGGTCCTCAGATGGGGCGTGGTTTCCCGAGGGGGCTCGGCAGCGCAGCCGTGCGCAGCGCCGTCCAGCCGGCGCGATAATGCATCAGTGCCGATTCGAACAGGCCCCGGTCCGCGGGCGGGAAATCGGCGCGCAGGCCGTCGACCGGCACGGTCCACTTCGGCAGCCCCTTCGGGAAGCGTGCCCGGCGAGTAAACACGATGCGCCCCTCCACCGGCACTTCGCCGGTGATTGCCTTGACCGCGGCGATCCGGTCGTACAGGGCCCCTTGCGGATTTGCGAAAGTATGGCGCGCCGGGCCGTTCATCACGGTCCAGTCGGTCATCTGGTCGCCCCCGAAGATGTTGCCGGCGACATCCCGCAGGTCGACCACGAGCACGCCGCGCGCGGTCAGCACCAGGAAATCGACGTGGTAAGTGCCGCCGCTGCCGTCCGGCACGAGCACGTCTTCGAGATGCTCGAAGCCCGCCGACGCGATCGCCAGCACGAGCCGGCGCCGGGCCCGCCGCAGGCGCCACCAACGCCAGGCCCATGACACGGCGAGCCCCAGCACGACGCCGCCGAGTACGAGGGCCACGAGGACCGGCGTGGCGGGCAGGTGATTCATGCCCGCCCTCCGGCCGACCGTGCGCCCGTGAGCAGCGCCTCGCGCAGCGCCACGAACTGCGGCGCGAGGTCTTCCTTCGCGGTGGGCAGTTCGTAGAGTCGCGCGAGCGACGGCGGCGTCGGCACTTCGCATCCGATCAGCGGCTCGACGATTTCGCGGAACTTGGCCGGGTGCGCGGTGGCGGCGATCACCCAGGCACTGGCCGCCTTGCGCGCGGCCGGCATGCGCGCCATCACTTCGGCCGCGACGGCCGTGTGCGGGCACCAGATCCTGCGATAGGCGGCGTAGTCCGCCGCGATGCGCTGGCGTATGGCGCCATCGTCGACGACTTCCGCGCTGACAGCCGATTTCAATGCGTCGAACCGCGGGTACAGCGCCTGCAGCCTTTCCATGTTGCTCGGATCACCCACGTCCATGGCAGAAGCAAGCGTAGCGATACTGCGCCTCGGCTGCCACGGCTTGCCGGACAGATAGTCGGGGACGGTGCGGTTTGCGTTGTGCGCGAGCACGATGTCGCCGATCGGCAGGCCCACGTGGCGCGCCCAGATGCAGGCGAGTGCATTGCCGAGATTGCCGCTCGGTATCACGAAGGAAGCCGGCCGGCCTTCGCGACGCCAGACGGCCAGCGCCGTCGCCGCGTGGTAGGCCGCCTGCGGCAACAGCCGGCCCAGGTTGATGCTGTTGGCCGACGACAGGTCGCAATGCGCGCGCAAGGCCGGATCCTGGAAGGCCGTCTTCACGAGCCGCTGGCAATCGTCGAAGCTGCCATGCACGGCAAAGGATCGCACGTTGTCGCCCCAGCACGTGAGCTGCTGCTCCTGGGCCGGCGAGACGAGGCCCTTCGGATAGAGCACGCCTACGCGAATGCCGGGCCGGCGATGAAAGGCCGCGGCCACCGCCCCGCCCGTATCGCCCGAGGTGGCCACGAGGATCTCGAGCGGCCTTGCCGTCGTCGTCCGCAGCCGCGCGAGTGACGCCGCGAGGAAGCGCGCCCCGAAGTCCTTGAAGGCCGCCGTGGGCCCGTGGAAGAGCTCGAGTACCGAGTACCCCGCCCCGTCGACCGCCACGAGCGGCGCCGGGAAGTTGCAGGCATCGGCCGTGATGTCGCCGAGCGCGGCATCGAGGACATTGCCCGCAGCGAAGGGCGCGATGAGGGTGCTCGCGACCTCCGCGAGCGTGGCGCCCGGCGGAAAATCGTCGGGCCGCAACCGTGGCCATTCCGTCGGCACGTAGAGGCCGCCATCGGGCGCGAGACCCGCGAGCAGCGCTTCGGAAAACGACGCGTCGGGGCCGTGGCCCCGCGTGCTTCGATAGTGCATGGGCATCAGGCGGCCTCGACGCGGGCGCCGTGGGCGCCGATATCCACGATCCAGTGATCGGCCTCGATTTCGCGCGCCGCGAAGGCTTGCACCATGGCGCGGCGTACGGCCTCGGCCGTTGCGGCCACGCTCCAGGCGAACATCGTCGGTCCCGCGCCCGAGATCGAACAGCCGAGTGCGCCGGCCTCCATCGCCGCGTCGCGCACCCCGCCGAACCCCGGGATCAGGGCCTGGCGTTGCGGTTCGATCACGACGTCCTCGAACGAAGCGCGCAGCAGGTCGAGGTCGCCCGTGTAGCAGCCCGAGATGAAGCCGGCGAGGTTCGCGGTCTGCCAGACGAAATCCGACATCGCGACGCTCTTGTTCAGGATGGCCCGCGCTTCGCGCGTGCCGAGGAACATGTGGGGATGGACGATCACGGCCCGTACGCCCGGCGGCACGGGAATCTGCTTGACGCGTGGATGGTCGATGCCGACCGTCAGCACGAGCCCGCCGTAGAGCGACGGCGCGATATTGTCGACGTGCAGCGAACCGCTCGCCACGGCTTCACCCTGCATCGCGAACTTGAGCAGTTCGAGCTGCGGCAGCGGCGCGTCGAGCAACGCATTCGCGGCCACCACGGCGCCCACGGCCGACGCCGCCGAGCCGCCGAGGCCGGAGCCGAGCGGGATCCCCTTTTCGATCGTCATCTCGAGGCCGAAGCCGGGTGCGAGCGCCTCGTGCATCGCGAGCAGCGCACGCCCCGCCGTGTTGCGCGCGGCTTCCAGCGGCAGGTCCGCGGCGACGCCGGTGATGGCCCGGATCGTGACGCCCGTACCCGTCGTGCGGCGGACCGTGACCCGATCCCCGAGCGCATCGACGCTGAAACCAAGGATGTCGAATCCGATCGCGACATTGCCAACCGAAGCCGGTGCAAAGGCGGTGGCCTCCCGTGCGCTCACAGCCGCGCCCCGAGATAGGCCGAGAGGCGCAGCAGGTCGGCGAACACGCCGCCCGCGGTGACTTCCGGGCCCGCGCCCGGGCCCTGCACGATCAGCGGATTGGCGCTGTAGCGCGCCGTGGCGAAGCGCACGATGTTGTCGGTGAGCGCGATGTTGGCGAAGGCATGCCTGCCCTCGACTTCGACGACCCCCACGGTCGCCTCGCCCTGCGCCGTGATGCGGCCGACGTAGCGCAGGACCTTGCCGCGTGCCCGGGCCGCGGCAAAACGCGCTTGCAGCGCGGCGTCCGAGGCGGGCAACTGCCGCATGAAATCGTCGATCGTACCGACCTCGAGCCCGGCGGGCACGAGGCTCTCGACCCTCACGTCCGCGAGTTCGAGCGAGAGGCCCATCTCGCGGCCGAGGATGATCAGCTTGCGCGCGACATCCGTGCCCGACAGGTCGTCGCGCGGATCGGGTTCGGTGTAGCCGCGCTGCTTGGCATCCGCAACGATCCGCGAGAACGGCACCGTGCCGTCGTAGACATTGAAGAGATAGGCCAGCGTGCCCGAGAAGATGCCTTCGATGCTGTGCACGGCATCGCCCGTGTCGCGCAGGTCGCGAAGGGTCTGCACCACCGGCAGGCCCGCGCCGACCGTGGTCTCGTAGAGGTAGTGCGCGCCCGTCGCGCGGCGCGCCTGCTGCAGCTCGCGGTAGTACGCGAAATCGCCGCTGTTCGCCTTCTTGTTCGGCGTGACGATGTGGATGCCCGCCGCGAGCCACTCCCGGTAACGGGCCGCCACCTCGGGGCTCGCGCTGCAGTCGATGATCACCGAGTGCGGCAGGTAGTCGACATGCACGTGCTCGACGAAGCGGGCGAGATCCGCGGGAACGGCATCCGCCTGCACGGCCTCGCGCCAGCGCCCGAGCGGCAGTCCGGCCGCCGACAACGCCATCGTCTTCGAGGCGAGTACGCCACGGATGCGCAGGTCGAGCTTCAGCTCGCGCAGTCGCGCGGCCTGCGCGGCCACCTGGTCGAGGAACACGCGCCCCACGGTGCCCGGGCCGATCACCCCGATCGACAGCGTGTGCGGCGACAGGTAGAAACCCGCGTGCACGGCGCGCAACGCCCGCGTCGCGTCCCGGGCGCCCACCACCACGGAGATATTGCGTTCCGAGGCACCCTGCGCGATCGCGCGCACGTTGACGCTGCTCGCGCCGAGCGCATTGAACACTTTCGCCGACACGCCGGGCATGCCCGCCATGCCGTCGCCGACCACCGCCAGGATCGCGAGGTCGGTGTCCACGTCGACGCTCTGGATCTGGCCGTCGGCGAGTTCGCGCGAGAAGGCCTCGCGCACGGCCTGCACGGCTTGATTCGCCTGCGCACCGGGTACGGCGCAGCAGATCGAATGCTCGGAGCTGCCCTGCGAGATCACGATGACCGAGATGTCCGCTTCGCGCAGCGCGCCGAAGAGCCGGTGGGCGGTGCCCGGGACGCCGATCATGCCCGCACCCTCGACGTTCACGAGCGCGACCTGCTCGATGCTCGTGATGCCCTTGACCGGCATGCCCGACTGCGGCTCGGCGCAGATCAGCGTGCCCGCCTTTTCGGGTGCGAAGGTATTCCGGATCCAGATCGGGATGCCGCGCCCGACCGCGGGCGCCATTGTCTGCGGATGGATCACCTTCGCGCCGAAGTACGCGAGTTCCATCGCTTCGTTGTACGACAGCGCGTCGATCACGCGCGCGTCGGGCACGCGCCGCGGGTCCGCCGACAGCACGCCGTCGACATCCGTCCAGATGACGATCTCTGCGGCGTCGAGCAGCGCGCCGAAGATGGACGCCGAAAAATCGCTCCCGTTGCGGCCGAGCGTGGTCTGCACGCCCTTGCCATCCGAGGCGATGAATCCCGTGATGACCAGGGTACGCGGCGCGTCGCCGGCCGCGACCGCGGCTAGCTTCGCCTTCGATTGCGCCCATTGCACCGCCGGCCCGAGCGCGCCCCACTCGACGACCAGCACTTCGCGCGCATCGACCCACTCGATGGCACCGCGACGCAGGCCACGGTGCGCAAGGTATGCACGGAAGAGCCGCGTGGACCACAGCTCGCCAAAGCCGACGATCGCGTCGCGCACGGCACCCGCGGCCGAGCGCGTCAGTCGTACGGTATTGAGGATGCCTTCGAGGTCATGGCAATCGCGGTCGAAGGCAGCGAGCCAGAGTTTCGCCCCCTTCGGATCGAGCACCGCTTCGGCGATCCCGGCGTGGCGGGCACGCAAGGCGTCGAGTTCGTGGCGCACGCCATCCTGCTGCTGCTCGGCGAGTTGCACGAGGCGGTACAGCGCATCGGTGACGCCGCGGCACGCGGACAGCACGATGCCGAGCTTCGCTTCGGGCGAACTTTCGATGATCTTCGCGACACGCTCGAAACAGGCAGCGTCGGCGACGCTCGAGCCGCCGAACTTGTGGACGCGCCAGGCGGCACGATCGGAACCGGTCATGACAACTCTCTGAAGGGGGGCAAAAACCTTGAAAGCCTAGCATAATGGCCCGCACGTGGACGACGAACTGCACCACCTCCTGCCGTTCTACGCTGGCGCGCGTGCGGCAGGGGAAGCACTCGCACTCGCCATCGTGCTGCGCACCGCCGGTTCCACGTATCGCAAGGGCGGCGCGTGGATGCTCCTCGCCCACGATGGTCGTTACGCCGGCCTGCTCTCCGGCGGCTGCCTCGAAGGCGACCTGCAGGGGCATGCCGCGCGCGTGATCGAGGACGGCCACGCCGTCCTCGTCCGTTACGACTCGCGCGGTCCCGACGACGCACTCTGGGGACTCGGCAGCGGCTGCGAAGGCGCGATGGATGTACTGCTGCTGCGGGTCGGCCCCGCCGAGGCCTGGCAGCCGCTCGCGGCCGTGCAGGAATCGATCGCCCGGGACCTGCCCTTCGCCTTTGGCGTGGTCGCATCGCCAGGCGCAGGTGGCAAGCCGCTCGGCGCCGTCGCACTCGCGCCACCCGATGATCCGGACCTGTTCGTGGTCCATGTCAGGCCACCGCCGCGCGTGTTGTTGCTCGGGGGTGGTCCCGACGCATTGCCCGTCGCCCGGTTCGCGGCGCTGCTTGGCTGGCGCCTCACCGTGGCCGATCATCGGCCCGCCTACGCGAGGGCCGATCGATTTCCGGCCGGCACGCGGGTGATCGGGTCGCCGGCGGATGAGTTCACGCGGCATTGCGACCTGTCGCGCATCGACGCGGCAATCGTCATGAGCCACCATCTCGAGGCCGATCGCGCGTATCTCGCGGCCCTCGCGCCAACCGACGTCCCTTACGTCGGCCTGCTCGGGCCGCAGCCGCGCCGCGAGCGGCTGCTCGCCGACATCGGTGCGCTCGCCGTTCCGCTACGCACTCGCCTGCGTGCGCCGATCGGCCTCGACATCGGCGCGCGCTCGCCCTCGACGATCGCACTCGCAATCGTTGCGGAAGTCCAGGCGGCACTTTCCGGACGGACCGCGGATTTTTTATGACAATAATATCAACGAATTGCGCATTTTTCTTATGAAACATTCTATGCATGCGTGGTACGTGGTCGTCGTGCTCATGCTCGCCAACGCCGTATCCTTCATCGATCGGCTGATCCTTTCGCTGCTCGTCACGCCGATCAAGCTGGAGCTCGGCCTGAGCGATACCCAGGTGAGCCTGCTGCAGGGCCTCGCATTTGCCCTCTTCTACTGTGTCGCGGGCCTCGCGCTCGCCCGTCTCGCCGACCGGGCGAGCCGCAAATGGATCGTGACCGCCGGCATCGCGCTCTGGTGCGTGATGACGTCGATGTCCGGCATGGCGCGCAATTTCTGGCAGCTGTTCCTCTATCGCTTCGGCGTCGGCATCGGCGAAGGCACGCTCTCCCCGTCCGCCTACTCGCTGATCGCCGCGTACTTTCCACGCGAGCGCCTGTCGCTCGCGATCGGCGTCTACAGCCTCGGCATCACCGCCGGCATCGGCCTTGCGTATCTCGGGGGCGGAGCTGCGATCCACTGGGTCTCGACGCAGGGCGCGGTCGTCCTGCCGGGCCTCCCGCCGCTCGAAGGCTGGCGCCTCGTCTTCGCGCTCGTCGGCGCGCTCGGCCTGCCGGTCGCCGTACTGATGCTGTTCGTGCGGGAGCCCGCACGCCCGCCGGGCGTGCACCGCGCAAGCGTGCGTGAGGTCTGCGCGCAATACCGCCGCGACGCGCGCCGCTACTCCTGCGTGATGTTCGGTTACGGCGCGACCTCGATCACGATCTACGCGGTGATGACGTGGACGCCCACCTTTTACCTGCGCCACTACGGCGCGACGATCACCGGGGCCGCGACGGCCCTCGGCCTCGTCGCGCTCTCCGGCGGACTATCGGGCGCGTGGCTCGGCGGGCTGCTCGCGGATCGGCTCGAACAGCGCGGCGATACGCACGCCAAACTGCGCGTGCTCTACTGGAGTTCGATCGGGCTCTTCCTGCCCGCCATCGTCGCCCCGTTCATGCCGACCCTGGGTGGCTCCGCCCTCGTGCTCATGCTGACCTTCTTCTTCGGCGCGGCCTGCACGGGGCCGGCGGGCGCCTTCGTGCAGTCGATCACGCCCGAATCGATGCGCGCGCAGTTCGGCGCCATCTACCTGCTGGCACTGACGCTCGTGGGCGCGACGGTCGGACCGCTGCTGACCGCCCTGTTCACCGACTACGTCTTTCGCGACGAGGCCGCGCTCGGCTACTCCTTGTCGGCCGTGGCCTTCGTGGGCAACCTGCTCGCGTTATGGCTGATCCGGCGCGCGTTCCGTGCCGACGCGACCGCCGTGCAGACGCCACGGCAGGCCGCAGCCTGACAATTCTTTGCACCCGGCCGCATACTCTCGCGCAGGCGGGTTTGTTAAGGTTCCGACATGTTCATCAATTTCTGGTATCCCGTCATTCGCTCGGCTGATCTCGGCGCCACGCCGCAGCGAGTGCGTATCCTCTCCCACAACTTCGTCGTGTTCCGCGACGCGGCGGGCAAGCCCGCGGTGCTGTCGGACACCTGCGTGCATCGCGGCGGATCGTTGTCGGGCGGCAAGTGCAAGGAAGACGGCACGGTGCAGTGCCCCTACCACGGCTGGCGCTTCAATCGCGACGGCCAGTGCACGCGCATTCCCTCGCTCGGCATCAATGCCAAGATCCCTACGCGCGCGCGCGTCGACGCGTATCCGGTCGAAGAACGCTACGGCATCGTGCACGCTTTCCTCGGCGACCTGCCGGAAGCCGAGCGCCCGCCGCTGATGCCGATCTTCGAGGCGGACGACCCGAACTGGCGCTCGCATTCGATCTCCTTCGAAGTCCCGTATCACTACGAGCGTTCGATCGAGAATGGCCTCGATCCCGCGCACAACGAATACGTCCACACGACCCACGGTCACCAGGGCGAGCGCGAGAGCGAATACAAGGTGAACGAGCTCGAGCCTTCGCAGAACAATCCGTGGGGCTACGGTTTCATGCACACCTACGACGCGCCGCCGCTGCGCAATGGCGTGCTGCGCTTCTCGCGCCGCAAGGGCGGCAAGATGCAGGCGGGCTCGGGCACCTACGGCCCGAACCAGATGTGGACCTACATCCACATCTCCGAGACCAAGGCGATGCACCAGTACCTGTTCGAAGCGCCGATCGACGAGCGCACGACGCGGGTGTTCCTCGTGACTTTCCGGAACATCGTGTTCTTCAAGGGCGCCCTCCTCTCGAAGCTCAACAACTGGCTCGACCGGAAGATCACGGTGCGCAACCTCTTCGTCGCGAACCAGGACATCACCGTGGTGAAGCAGTTGCAGCCCGTGCTCACGCCGCCTTCGACCGCGCGCGAACTGATGATGCCGGCCGACCGGATCATTGCGCAGTACCGCGAGAAGCTCGACGAGTTCGAGGCGAAGGGCTGGCGCATCGACATGGAACGCATCAAGCGGGACTTCGAACGCGGTAACGTGATCTATGCGATCCCGTCCCCGGCGCGCCGGGAGTCGAAGGGCTGGGTGCTCGAATCGACGCCGCTCGTGGGCGGCGCCGATCCCGGCAAGGTGGCGCAGCTCGTGACCGGCTGAGCACGCTGCTACAGTGCGCGCATGGATGAACTCGCCATACTGCGCGACCAGGTCGGGACCGAGCGCCGCCACCTCGCGGCGCTGAAGCAGGCCTGTCGCGCGGCATTACACGCCGGCAGCGCTGCGTCGGACCTGGCCGACCGCTGCCGCACGGCTTCCGTTTACCTCGCCTACAGTGCACGACGGCTGCACGCGCAGGACCAGGCCCATTGCCTCCTGCTGCGCCCGCGGGTGTCCCGCGAAGATGCGGCGGGCCGTGCCCTGCTCGACGACCTCGAATCCACCCTGCAGCGCTCGCGCGTGGCGCTGCAGGTACTCGAAGCGGCAAGCGACCCCGTCACCGGCGTTCGCGACTACCTCGATTTCATCGACGCCGTGCTTGGCAAACGCCGGCATGGCCTCGAACCGCTGTTTCGCGCGCACTACACGATCGACGACTGGCGCGCGGCGTCCTTCGTCGACGCCGACTCCATCCTCGAAGAGCGCGCGCAGTATGCCGCCGTGCAGGCTGCCTTCCCGGAGCTCGCGCGGGACGCCGGGGCGCCGGCCCAGGGCTGACCGGTGGAAAGCCCGGCCGGCGATACGCCCACCCTGCACGCCATCGTGCTGGCCGCCGGCGCTTCGACGCGCTTCGGCTCGCCCAAGCAGCTCGTTCGCATCGATGGACGACCGCTGTTGCACGCGATCGTGGGCCGCGCGGTCGAAGTCGCGGGGCACTCCGTCACGGTCGTGCTCGGGGCACACGCAGCCAGCCTCACGCCGCTGCTGCGGCACACTCCCGCCTCCGTCGTCGTCAACCGCGAGTGGGAGGAAGGCATGGCCAGCTCGATCCGCGCGGGGCTGGCGCAGGTCCCCGGCGCGGTCGATGGCGTCCTGCTGATGCTCGCCGACCAGCCAGGCGTCAGTGCCGAAGACTTGCGACGCCTCGCGGGCGCGTGGCGACGCCAACCAGACTCCATTCTCGCCGCCCAGTACAGCGGCATCGCCGGTGTGCCCGCGATCTTCCCGCGCTGGGCATTCCGCGACCTCGCCGGGCTGCACGGCGATCGCGGCGCGCAGTTGCTGCTGAAGCGCCACATCGACCGGGTCGCGCGCCTGCCGATGCCTTCGGCGGCGGTCGACATCGACCGGCCGGAGGACCTGCTCGCCATTGAGGCCCACGACGGGCCAGGGGCCTGAGCACCGCCAGCAGGCAAGCTTGCCCTTTGTATGCCATGCGCATAGTCTATGCGCATGAAGACGCCTGCGAAGAAGGCCGTCAACCTGTCGCTCGACAGTGAACTGCTCGGGCAGGCGCGGGCGCACGACATCAATCTCTCCGCTACCCTCGAATCGGCCATTACACGCGAGCTGCGCGCACGGCGGCGAACCGATTGGCTGCAGCGAAATGCCGTCGCCATGGAAGCCTACAACGAAGACATCGACGCCCACGGCTGCTTCAGCGACGGCCTGCGCAGCTTCTGATGGCCCAGTTCGATGTCCATCGCAACAGGCATTCCGCCACGCGTGCGCGTTTTCCGCTGTTGCTCGACGTCCAGTCGGACCTGCTCGAACCGCTGGCCACCCGCGTCGTGATTCCCCTTGCGCCCCTGGCGAATGCCCCCACTCCAAGGCTCGAGACATTGACGCCGGCCCTTGCCTTCGAAGGCAGGAAGTATGTGCTGATGACCCCGTTGCTGGCGGGCATCGCCGCACGCGAACTGGGTCACGTTGCCGGCAATCTGGATGCCGAGCGCGACGCCATCATCGCCGCCCTGGATATGTTGATTACGGGCATCTGAGTACAAATGTGAGTGAGGCTGCCTGTAAACCGCGCCCGCGGGCGTGCGTTCAGGGCGGCATGAGGCTGTCCCGGTACGTCCAGGTGGTCGCTACGCTCGCGATCCTGCCGTGGCTCACGAACTGCGGTGGCGATGGCTCGCCTGCCGACCCGTCCCCACCTCCCGCGCAACCCACCATGGAGCAGCGCGCGGCCGCCGCGACACGGACGGCGCAGGGCGACGCCAACGCCTGCGCGCCGATCCGGCCGTTCTACTGGGAAATCGGCGACCGGAACGCACCCCTGGTCTCAGGCTCCATCGCGGCCACGGGCGACCCGACCGTCTACACCGCCAGCAGCGTGATGGCCATCGCGTCCGCTTCCAAGTGGATATACGGCGCGTACGTCGCCCAGCGGCGCGCCGGTGCGCTCACCGACGACGACATCAGGTACCTGACATTTCGCAGCGGCTACACCAGCTTCAGCCGCTGCCTGCCGACCCAGACCGTCGATGCGTGTGTCGCCTTCGGGCAGAACGGCGACTACCACGCGATTGCGGACGGGCTGTTCGCCTACGGTGGGGGGCACATGGAGAAGCACGCGAGCCTCATCGGGCTCGGGCCGCTCGACAGTGCGGCGCTCGCGACGGAGATCCGCGCGCAACTCGGCACCGATATCGTACTCGGCTACACGCAGCCGCAACTGGCGGGCGGCATCTTTACGACAGCGGCGGACTATGCCCGGTTCCTGCGCAAGCTCCTCGGGGGCGAGCTCACGCTCGGCGGCCTGCTGGGCTCGCATGCCGTGTGCACGAACCCGCGCACCTGCCCGCAGGCGCTCAACACGCCGGTTTCGAGCGGCGAGAGCTGGAACTACTCCCTCGGCCACTGGGTCGAGGTCGATCCGGTCGTCGGCGACGGCGCTTTCAGCAGCGCCGGTGCGTTCGGTTTCTACCCGTGGATCGACGCGGGCAAGACCTGGTACGGCATCATCGCCCGCAAGCAGTTGCCGGCGCCCGGCACGAATGAAGACCAGAGCCTCGGCGAGGGCGAACGGTCCGTGCAGTGTGGACGCCTGGTTCGCAAGGCGTGGATCACCGGCACGGCACAGTGACACGCAGTCCGTCGCCGATGCACGGCCCTACAGCGGCGCGCGGCGCTTCACCCTCAGGCTCTCCTGCCACTCGCGTGCGAAATCGCGCTGGCAACGGTAGTTCACCAGCGCCGTCACGCACATCGCGGCCAGTGCACCGAGACTCGCGAGCGCCATGTCCTTCTGCGCGTCCCACGGGTCGCCCTGCGCACCGAGGAATGCCACGCCGAGGTCACCGCCGAAGGCGATCGCCGCGGCCCACTCGACCATTTCATAGAGCGCCGAACTCGACATCGTGAGGTCGAGCGGCAGGAAGTATCCCCAGAATCCCTTGACCTCCACGACACGCAGGAACAGCTCGCGGATCGGATAGGCGAGCAGCAGTCCATAGGAGAAATGCACCACCCGGTCGAAGTTGTTGCGCTCCCAGCCGAAGAGCGCGTCGAGCGAAAAACCGAGTGCCCGTCGCGACCATGCATCGTAGGGGACCTGCGCATAGGTGTAGTGCGCACCGATCGTGTGCAGGCAGAGGAACACGAAGATCAGCGCATAGGACGTGCGCGAGAGCGGAAACGGTCGCCACGTGACTGCCAGCAGCGCAATGGCTGCAAACAGCAGGGCGTTCTCGAGCAGCCAGTCGCTGCGATCGAAAGGGTTGAAGGCGAGCGGCAGCCAGAGCGCGAACCAGGCGACGAGCAGGACGAGGGCAAACCGGCCGTTCGGCACCTTCACCCCGCGTCCTCCGCGTCGATCGACAGCAGCCGCTCGCCGTCGCGCACGCGCTGGCCCGCGCGCACCGAGAGCCCGCTGACGCGGCCCGGCGCCGCCGCCCGCAGCGTGTGCTCCATCTTCATGGCCTCGAGCACGATGAGCGGCTGGCCGCGCTCGACCACGTCGCCGTCCGCTACCCGCACGTCAAGCACCGCTCCCGGCATCGGTGCCAGCACCTGCCCGCCCCCGCCCGCCGCCTCGGCCGGCGCGCCGCGCGCAACCCGTGCAAGGCGGAAGAATTCGCCATCGAGCCAGACGCGCACTTCGTCCGGCAAGACCGTGGCCTCAGCCGCGGCGCGGGCCCCGGGTGCCGGGATCCCGGCCACCATTGCGGTTCCCTGCACCATGAACGGCACGTGTGCCGCGCGGACTCCCTGCACGCGCCAGCCGTCCTTTGCAGCCCAGGGATCCACGGCCGCTTCCCCCGTGGGCGCGAGTAGCGCTGCGGCGGCGCAGTGCGCTGCGCGCTCACGCTGCACGGCAAGGTCCGGCAACAGCGCGTCGCCGCGCGCGTCGATCAGGCCAGTCGTCATGCGCCCGGCGCGAAAATCCGCGTCGCGCGCGAGCGCGACGAGCGCCGCGAGATTCGTGGTCACGCCTTCCACGCGACTCGCGAGCAGCGCCGCTTCGAGCTGCTGCAACGCCGCTACGCGCGATGCGCCGTGCACGATCACTTTGGCGAGCAGTGCGTCGTAGTCGGTCACGACACGATCGCCCTGCTCGACGGCCGCATCGACGCGCACATCGCGCTCCGGCCACCGCAGCACCTCGACGCGACCGCCCGCAGGCAGGTAGCCATGGCGCGGGTCCTCGGCATAGACGCGCGCCTCGAACGCATGGCCACGTGGTGCGGCGGGTTGCGCCGGCAGCGCCTCACCCGCCGCGACCCGCAACTGCCATTCGACGAGATCGATGCCGAGCACCGCTTCAGTGACCGGGTGTTCGACCTGCAGGCGCGTGTTCATCTCGAGGAACCAGCCCTCCTCGCCCGCGACGATGAATTCGACCGTGCCGGCATTCTCGTAGCCCACCGCCTGCGCGGCGCGCACGGCCGCGCCGTACAGGCGCTCGCGCAATGCCGGCGATAGCCCCGGCGCGGGACATTCCTCGATCACCTTCTGGTAGCGCCGCTGCAACGAACAGTCGCGTTCGAAAAGGTGCAGGCACTTGCCGTGGCGGTCCGCGATCACCTGCACCTCGACGTGCCGCGGCGACTCGATGTAGCGCTCGAGCAGCAGGCGTGCATCGCCGAAGGCGCGCGACGCCTCGCCGCGCGCGGCCGACAGCGCGGCCGGCACTTCCGCCGCGCTGCGTGCGACGCGCATGCCCTTGCCGCCGCCGCCTGCGATCGCCTTGACGAGCAGCGGAAAGCCGACGCCTGCCGCCTCGCGTTCGAGCGTGGCGTCGCTCTGGTCCTCGCCTTGCCAGCCCGGCACGACCGGGACACCTGCCGCGCGCATCAGGGCTTTCGCTTCATCCTTGCGGCCCATGGCGCGCATGGCGTGACCGCCGGGCCCCACGAACACGATGTCCGCGGCCGCACAGGCGTCCGCGAAATCCGCGTTCTGCGACAGGAAGCCGTAGCCCGGATGGATCGCATCAGCGCCGCCCTCGCGCGCCGCGCGAATCACCGCCCCGATATCGAGGTAGCTCGCGCTCGCGGGCGCGGGCCCCACGCGCACCGCCACATCGGCCGTGCGCACGTGCAGCGCATCGACGTCGGCGTCCGAGTAGATGGCGACGGTGCGCATCCCGAGCCGGCGCGCGGTTCGCATCACGCGGCACGCGATCTCGCCGCGGTTCGCAACGAGCAGCGTGCGCAGCGGCCGCGCGGCCGGCCTACTCATCGGCCCCGTACAGTTCGCGGCCGATCAGCATGCGGCGGATCTCGCTGGTGCCGGCGCCGATCTCGTAGAGCTTCGCGTCGCGC
Organism: Steroidobacteraceae bacterium; assembly: GCA_050185195.1. Classification (GTDB taxonomy): domain Bacteria; phylum Pseudomonadota; class Gammaproteobacteria; order Steroidobacterales; family Steroidobacteraceae; genus CADEFQ01. Next base: position 258,225 of record JBFWZQ010000004.1, read on the forward strand.
AGCAGGCGGCCGGCCGGGTAGTCGTTGATGTAGCCGTTGCCGCCGAGCGCCTGGATGGTCTCGAGCGCGCATTGGGTCGCACGCTCGCTGGCGTAGAGGATGCAGCCGGCCGCGTCGTAGCGCGTGGTGCGGCCGCGGTCGCAGGCACGCGCCACGCTGTACACATAGGCCCGGCAGGCACTCAGCGTCGTGTACAGGTCGGCGATCTTGCCCTGCATCAGCTGGAACTGGCCAATCGGCTGGCCGAACTGCTTGCGCTCGCGAACGTAGGGCAGCACCGTGTCGAGGCAGGCCTGCATGATGCCGAGCGGGCCGCCCGCGAGAACGACGCGCTCGTAATCGAGGCCGCTCATCAGCACTTCGACGCCGCGCCCCGGTTCGTGCAGCACGTTCGCCGCGGGCACATGGCATCCCTCGAACACGAGTTCGGAAGTATCCGAGCCACGCATGCCGAGCTTGTCGAGTTTCTGCGCCGGATGAAAACCCGGCGTGCCGCGCTCGACGATGAAGGCCGTGATGCCTTGCGGCCCGCGCGTGCCCGCGAGGCGCGCATAGGCGATCACGACGTCCGCCTCGGGGCCGTTCGTGATCCACATCTTGCGGCCGTCGAGCACGTAGCGATCGCCGGCCAGCGTGGCCGTGAGCCGCATGCTGACGACATCGGACCCCGATTCCGGCTCGCTCATGGCGAGCGCTCCGACATGCGCGCCCGACAGGAGCTTCGGCAGGTATCGGCGCTTCTGTTCCGGCGAGCCCCAGCGGCGCAGCTGGTTGACGCAGAGATTGGAGTGCGCCCCGTAGGACAGGCCCACCGACGCCGAAGCGCGGCTCACCTCTTCCATCGCGATGACATGTTCGAGATAACCGAGGCCGCTGCCGCCGTCCTCGATGGAAACCGTGATGCCGTGCAGCCCCAGTTCGCCGAGTTCGGGCCACAGGTCGCGCGGGAACTTGTTGTCGCGGTCGATCGCGTGCGCGCGCGGCGCGATGCGTTCCCGGGCGAAGTCGCGCACCGTCTGGCGCAGCAGCTCGCCGTTTTCGCCCAGGTCGAAGTCGAATTCCGCCAAGACCCCTCACTTGTCCGCAGCACGGATCAGATTTTGGGGCCGCAGTTTACACGGGTCGCCGCCACGCGGACATGCGCCGGCCTAGAGGCCCATGGCGTCGCGTCGCGCCGCCGAGTGCATGTGCACCAGGGCTCGCGCATGCAGGGCAATGGCGCCTTGTGCGTAGCAGCCCTGCGCGAAGGCCGATGCGTCGATCAGGCGCAGGCCGGCAATGAAGAGGGGCGCGGTGATCGGGAATAGCAACGGTCGGCAGATACTCACGCGCAGGCCGAGCTGGTTCGCCTCGGCGATCGTCTGGCGGGAAGCCGCGCCGATCCCGGTGCGGGAGCGCGGCCAGACGTTCGGGATTTCGAGGCGCCCGGCGACCTGCACGCCGTAGTCCGCGAAGCTCGCCGGTCGCGGGTTCCAGATCTCGAGGCGCGTGCGGTCGGGCCGCTGCGCGTCGGCGAAGCTTGCCGCCCACGCTTCGGTTTCGCCCCGCACGGCGTGCAGCGGCACGAGGCCGCGCGCCAGCGCGCGTCGCATCGCGCCGAGGTCGCCGTGCCCGGTCGCGCCTGCGCGGGCGGCCATGAACGTGGCGACGCCGACCGTCTGCCGCGCCACGATGAGCAGCGCCAGCTCGAGCGTGCCGAAGATGAGCGGCACGAGCACGACGAAGGTGACGACCAGGAACTCGATCGTCGCGGCCCCGCGGTTGTCACGCGCGCGGCGGCTGGTCATCGAGGCGATCCCCGGGCCGGATGGCGAGCTGGCGGCAGAGCCCGGCCGGCATTTCCCAGGCACTGAGGGCCCGGCTGCAGACGGCGATGCGCCACGGGCGCAGGCCGTGCACGCAGCGCAGGACCTCACCGGCGCGGTCCGTGAACACGACATCGATCGGCGCGGACAGGCCCATCGTATGCACGCCCGCGCAGGGTGCGATCTTCACCACCGTGGGCGCGCGCTGCCGACGCCGCAGCACGAGGCCCCGCGCCCGCTCGATGAAGGTCTCGCACATGAGTACCGGTGGCTCGAGCAGCCGGCCGTTGTGTCGCAGGCGGCGCAGGTTCATGGCATGTCCCATTGCAGCAAGCGATGTGCGATCGGAAAGCCGATCACCAGGAACGCACAGGGAAAGATGCAGAGGATCAACGGCGCCAGCATCTTCACCGGGCTTTCCATCGCAAGGCGCTCGGCGCGCGCGAAGCGCTCTTCCGTGCGCTGCACCGTCTGCGCGCGCAAGGTGGTGGCGACGCCCGCACCGCTCACGTCCGCGTGCACGATCGCGGCCAGCATCGTCTGCAGCCCCGGGTGGGCGTAACGCCCGGCGAGTTCGGTGAGGGCTTCGCCGCGTGGCCGACCGGCATGGATGGCGCGCAGGGCCTCGGCGAGCCCACGCTGCAGGACGCCTGCGCTCGCGGCCTCCACGCCGATGCGCAGCGCCGCACCGAGCGCGCAGCCGGCTTCCACCGCGAGCGTCAGCAATTCCAGGAACTTCGGCAGCTCACGATCGATCTCGCGCTCGATCTTGCGCCGGCGATCGCGCAACCAGAGCGCGGGCCAGGTGAGCCCGCAGAGGCCCGCGAGTGACAAGCTGAAGCGGCCCCCGCCGGCGAGCAGCACGAGGCCAATCGCGGTGGCCCCGAGCAGCAACGGGAGCACGAGCCATTCCTGCGGCTGGATCGCCTCATCGAGGTCCGCGCGGCGCAAGCGCCGGCCAGTGACGTCCATCCATTCGCGTCGCAGGCACGGTTCGCATGCACGGGCCAGCGCCGCGGCACAGGGCAACGACAGTCGCAACCAGATGGGCAGACCGGATAACGGCCGTGCCCGATCCCGCCGGCCCGCCAGCACTGCAGCGGCCATCGACCAGGCGATGTAGCCGATCGCGCTGCCCATCGCCACGGCCAGCAGCACGATCCGGGAGTCGGCGGGCGCGTTCATACGTCGATGGCCATGATCCGGCGGATCAACAACCAGCCGGTCGTTTCGAGCACGGCAATACCGCCGAGCACCGTCCAGCCGCCGACGGTGGTGAAAAGCGGGCGCATCGACCGCGGGTCGAGCGCGAACAGCGCGAGCATCAGGGCGATGGGCAACGCGGTGACGATGACGGCCTGCAGCCTGCCCTGCGAGGTGAGCGCGCGCAGCTTCGCCTCGATCACATGCTTGCGGCGCAGGGTGTCGGTGAGCCGGTCGAGCGTGCCGCCGAGGCTGCCGCCGACCTGCATCGCGAGCGTCACCGCGGTCACCAGCAAGCGGACCTCGACCAGGGGCACGCGCACGGCCATATCTTGCAGCGCCGTTTCAAGGCGCACACCGAGGCGATGGCGGCGCATCACGAGCATGAACTCATGTCCGAGCGGAAGCGCAATACGGGTCGAGACCTGGTCGAGCCCCTGCGCGAGTGCGGCGCCCGCCCGCACGGCACTCGCCAGCATGGCCATGGCGTCGGGGAGCTGCTCGCCGATCTGCCGCAGGTAGCGCTTGCGCCACAGCGCCTGCAACGCGCGCGGCGTGGCGAAGACTCCGATCGCCGCGACGCCCGCCGCCAGCAGCGAACCGGACGCCACCACCACGATCGACAAGGCCAGCACAGCGGCCAGGCCGCTAGCCCGCAGCAGGCGATTCGCGTCGACGAAGATGAAGAGGTCGGCCAACGCGACGGCCGGTGCGTCGATGGCCTCGCGCCGAAAGGAGCGCGCCGCCGCGTGGGTGACGCCGACCGTGCCGATGGCGACTGCCACCGCAGCCAGCGCGCACAGCGCGAGGATGAGCGACGGCATGTTTCAGTCCCCCGCACCATCCGGCTCGCGCCGGAAGATCGAATAGTCGAGATCCGCCCCGCTCGCCCGCAGGGCCTCGTAGAAGGCCGGGACCTGTCCCGTCGCCTCGAAGCGGCCCAGGGTCCGCGCATGGGTATCCGAATAGCGAAACAACTCCTGGGTCGAGATCACGCCTGCGTCCATGCCGGTGACCTCGACGATGTGCGTCACGCGCCGTGCGCCGCAGGCGAAGCGCGCCACGTGCACGACCAGGTCGACGGCCGACGCGATCTGTTCACGCACGGCCTGCAACGGCAGGTCGACGCCGGACATCAGCACCATCACCTCGAGTCGCGAGAGGAGATCGCGCGGACCGTTGGCGTGGGCGGTGGTGAGGCTGCCGTCGTGGCCGGTGTTCATGGCCTGCAACATGTCGAGCGCCTCGCCGCCGCGGCACTCGCCCACGACGATGCGGTCCGGCCGCATGCGCAGCGCGTTTCGCACGAGGTCGCGTATCCTGATTTCGCCCCGCCCTTCGATGTTGGCGGTGCGCGCCTCGAGCGGCACGAGGTTCTCGTGCGCAAGCTGCAGCTCGGCGGCGTCCTCGATCGTGACGATGCGCTCGGTCTCCGGGATGAGCGACGACAGCACGTTGAGCAGGGTCGTCTTGCCCGATCCGGTACCGCCCGACACGACGATGTTGCACCGATGGCGCACGCACTCGGCGAGAAAGGCCACCATGGGCGCGCTGATGGCGCCGAGCGCGACCAGGTCGCCGACCGCGAGCCTGCGTCGCGCGAACTTGCGGATCGTGAGCGCCGCCCCGCAGAGCGACAGGGGCGCCAGCACGACATTGACGCGCGAACCGTCCGGCAGGCGCGCATCGACGAGCGGCGAGGCGTCATCGACACGCCGGCCGACGCGCGAGACGACCCGATCGATCACCGCGCGCAGGGCCGCCTCGCTCGTGAAGCGTGTGGCCGTGGACTCGAGCCGCCCGCCGCGCTCGACGAATACCCGCCCGGCCCCGTTGACCATGATTTCCGACACGCCGTCATCGGCCAGCAGCGACTCGAGCGGCCCGAACCCGATCGCCTCGTCGACCACGAAGCGCACCAGCGCGTTTCGATCGGTCCCGTGCGGCAGCGGCATGCTCGCGATGATCGCGGCCAGCCGCTCGCCCGCGAGGGCGCGCAGTTCGGGTTCCGGCATCTGCACGATGTCCCGGCGACGCAGGTCGAGCGAGGCGAGCAGCGCCTGATGCAGGGTGCGGGCGAGTTGCGGCTCGGGCGGCATCATGGCGGCGGCCGATGCGGTGCAAGTTGGCGAGTGAGTTCATCGGTGCGCTGCTGCAGCCGATCGGCCGTCGCGCCCGGCGCTTCGGGCACGGTCGCTTGTATGCGCTGGGCCACGGTGATGTGCGGCGTGATCAGGATCGCCAGTTCCGAGTCGAGCGCGCGCCGGGCGCGATTGCGGAAGGCGCCGCCGACCATCGGCAGGTTGCCGAGCCCCGGCACCTGCCGGCGCTCGCCGGCGCGATTGCGGTTGACGAGGCCGGCGATCACGAGGGTCTCGCCTTCCCGCAGGTTCACTTCCGTGGCGGAGCGGCGCTTGAGGAATCCCGGCACGCCGAGCACCCGCTGCGCCTCGTCCACTTCGCTCACTTCGGTGTCGATGCGCGCGTAGATGCGGCCATCCGGCTGGGCCACCGGCTTGACGTCGAGGATGACGCCGTACTCCTTGTATTCGACATCGGCGCCGCCCTGCGGGTCGAACACCGGGATCGGCAGCTCGCCGCCCGAGACGAAGCGCGCGCTGCCCCCGCTGCGGCAGGAGAGCATCGGTTCGGCGACGAGCACCGCATCGCCGCGCTGCTCGAGCAGGCGAAGGCGGGAATCGAGGGTCGACGCCCAGCCCAGGTGGAGTTTCGGCGGCCAGGTTTTCGCGCGCCCCGGATCGTTCGCCACGAGATCCGCTGCGATGCCGGCCTCGGGGCCGGCGATGTCGTCCCGCCAGCGTATTCCCACGTCGCGCAGCGCACTGCTGCGCACTTCGACGATGCGCACGTCGAAGCGGATCATGCTCTCCCACGCGACCTTGCCGACGAAATTGAGCACGATGCCCGGGTAGAGGCTGGCGATCGCCGCGGCGCGATCCTGCGCCCGCTCGCCGGTTGCGAGCCCGTCGAGCACGATGCGATGGCCGATGGGGCGCGCACCGACGCCCTCGACCCCGGCCAGCAGCTCGCGCACGGTGCGCAGGGTCGCCTCCATGTCGTTGGCCGCGACATCGACCACGACCCGGTGCTGCGTGCCGTCGCGCAGCCAGAGCTGCAAGGTGGTGCGCCCTGCGCTCTCGCCCAGCAGCAGCAGCTCCCCGCCCGGCAGGGTGGTCACCGAGACCACCGCGCCATTGCCGACGGCCACGCGAACCGGGCTGGCCTGCAGCACCCGGCTGTCGCCCACGTAGAGATCGAGGCGTGCCGGCAGCGGCGCGGCCGCTGCCGATGCCACGACACCCATGAGGCACAACCATCGCAGGGCACGCGCGGGCATCATGTGGCAGGCGCCTCGAGGCGCTGCATCGGCTGCGCGGCGGTGCCGCCGATGATCAACTGCACGGCCTGCACGCGCGACACACGTGGCAGGCGCAGGGGCCCGGTCAGTGCGCTGGTGTCGATGACACGCAGCGCCTGCGCCCCCGCCCGATCCGCGCTGCGCAACAGCACCGTGACCTCACCGGTTCGCTGCGCCAGCACGAGGCGCTGCGCATCGACCGGCGCTACATCGAGGGCGACCGTGGCGTAGTCGACATCGACGTCCCGCGCGACGCCATTGCCGTCGGTGGCGCGCACACGCCGCGTGCTGCGGCCCGTGGCGATCACGGTGACACCCTCGAGCAAGGGGCGCGCGACGGCCGCACCGGGATGCGCCGCTTCCTCGTCGGCGACAAAGACGAGATCGACGCTGTCGCCGGGCGACAGCAGGCCGGCGAAACCGTTGATCTCATCGACCGCCAGCGTGATGGCACGGCGATCCTCGCCGACGAGCGATGCGAGCGATGGCAGGTCGTTCGACTGCAGCGCCGAGGGCAGCACCGGATCGCCGGGCGCGAGGGCGTGGAGGGTGGCGCGACCGACGATTTCGCCCGACGCGTCCGCGCCGCGCGCCTCGCTCGGGGTGAAGCGTACCGGCACCTTGCGCAAGGCGAGATCCTCGACCTGTACGGTCTGCCCGGCGGGAATCGCACGCGCCGCGACGATCACGGGACGCAGCTCATAGGCCTGCGCGAGCGCAGCTTCGGCGGTGGAGATGCGCGTGCTCATGTAGCGGGACGCCAGCAGCGCCGCGCCGCCTCCCGCCAGCACGGCAACGAGCCAGGGCAACCAGCGCGTCACGACGCCACCGCCAGGGTCAGCAGCGCGGCGGACCACGACTGCCAGTAGAGTCGCAACGCGGACTCGAGCTGCGCGACGACGGCGGGCCCGCCGAAGTACGGCAGGCAAAGCGCGGCGACCAGCAGCACGAGAATGCAGGCGTACTCGACGAGGGCCTGGCCGCGCATGCCGGTCATTGCCGCGGCTCCAGGTAGCCGATGACTGCGCGCGTGCCGGCGCCGCGTGCGTGCAGCGCAAGGCCGAGCGTTTCGGCGCCGCGCAGGAACCACTCGGTCGTCGCGATCGCCCGCGCAGCGCAGCTTGCCTTCCCGGCCGGTTGCCACCCCCGTTCGAGCAGGCGCGGACAGAGTTGCGCCATTGCGCGCTGCGGCCCGCCCGGCAGCGATACGATGAACTGGCTGGCGCGGCCCGTGGCGTCGTCGAACGTGAGCGTGCGCAGCACGGTGCTGCCGGCTGGCAACGTGAGCGGCGGGCGCGCGAGCGCCGCGAGGGGCGCGCGCAGCTCGACACGCGACAGCAGGACTTCGCTGCCGCCCGCGGCACGGTCGGCACGCACCTGCAGGGTTTCCTGCAGCGATCCATCGAGGCGGCTGGCCACGCGCCAGCCACCCGCGAGGTCGCGCGGCGGCGGCCCACCGGCCGCACCCTGCGCCCAGAGTGCGAGCACACGCTCCGGCGCGAGCCGCGACCGGTAACGATGCAGTGTCATCGGGACACGATCGACGACGACCTGGTCGCTCGCGACCGGCACGAGCGCCGTGGCCAACCCCGACGCGGCCTGCGCCCGTGGCGAAGCGAAGAGCGCGAGCAGCACGACGAGTACCGCGATCAGCATCGCACGTACTCCCGCATCCGCGGCAGGGCACGCGGCACGAGCCGGTCGGCCGGAACGATGTCTGGCGCGATCGTCCCGGGGCAGAACTCGCGCAAGCGCGGCTCGAACAGCGCCAGCGCCGGCGTGAACGGCCGCAGCAGCGCCGTCACGGGCGTGAGCACCCGCAGCGGCGCGAGCCCCCGCACGCGCGCAGCGACATGCCGGGGACCGTCCGCAGACCAGGCCTGCCCGAGCACACTCACGCGAGCCGAAAGCACGAAGGGCTGCGCCAGGAATGGCAGGCTGACCCCTTCGAGCGGCGTGCGCACGGCGGCCTGCGCAGGCCCGCTCGATCGCAGGTCGAAGTGCCCCGGCGCGAGCGGCGCGGCGGGCGCGACGAGTGCGAGCGCCGCATCGCTCGCCGTGCTGGCGAAGCCCGGCAACCGCGAGCCGCCCGTGGCGATCGACACCCGGGCCGGCGTTTCGAGCCAATGTGCACGCGACACGGGATCGACCCAAAGCCCCGGATAGGCCATCCAGGCTGAGGCACGCGTAGCCGCAGCCACCGGCCCTGGCGATCCATCGAATACGTAGCGCCGAACGCGCTCGGCGGTGGTAGCAGCGGCCTCGGGCGTCAGCGCGCGGTCGAAGGCGGCGTAGCGGGCAGCCGCCTGGGTCGTCACGGCGAGGTCCTGCACGCCCGCAAGCGTCATCAGGGCGAGCCACAGCGGGATGAGGCCGAGCAACACGACCAGCATCTCGGCCAGCGCCTGGCCCCGCGCGTTCATGGCGCGAGCCACCGCGGCGGCGTGGCGAGGCGCGCCTGCCAGTAGGGTGAATAGAGGCTCGCGAGTTCTCGCCGGCGGTCGGCTCGTGGCGTGGGACGCTCGTGGAACACCCGCGCCGACGACAGCGCCGTCATGGTGGCAGGTGACGGCCCTTCGTGACCGACGGGGACCGACAGCTCGAGATCGAGCCGCAGGTCATTCGCGACCGAGGGTTCGAGGCGCGCCACGTCGCGCATGGCCGGCAGGCCGCGCGACAGGCTCGAACTGCGCAGGTCGCGCATCGCCGTGCGCGAGGTGCGGCGGTTCACCCGGTAGCTGCCCCCGTGCTGGCCACGCAGTGAGGTCCTTCGCCCCTGCTCCGCCGCCCCCCAGCCGATCGAGAACGCCTTGCGCCAGCCGAACAGGGTGCGGTGGTGCAGGGCGAAGGTGTCGAGGCCGCGCCACGTGTCGAAGCCGAGCAGGTCGGTGCCGCCGCGTTTCTCGAGGCGCACGATCACCGGCACGCGAAACGACGCGCCGCGATCGGTCGTGAAGCGATCGAGCGAGCGCAGCACGACATCTTTCTGGCGCCCACGCTGTGCGCCCTCGTAGGTGCGCGTGAGCCGGCTCCATTGCCCGAGGTGCACGCCGAAGGACGCGTTGCCCCGCGCGCTCAATTCGGCGCCGGGATAGTTTTCCGTGGCGGTGTGGCGCGCGAGTTCGAGCGTCGCCGGCGCAGCGGCCAGGTGCAGGGCCGCACCCGCACGCGCGAAATCCACCGTGAAGAGCGCGAGCGTGCCCTCGCCCGCCACGAGCAGCGGCTGCGCCGCGCGGTTTGCGCCGGCCATGACCCGCTGCAGCGAAGTGGTTGCGGCGCCGAGCCACGGCACGTAGCGGGTGATCCGGTTCGCCCGGCTGACCGTGCGCGTCATGTAGTCGAGCCAGGAGCGCAGGCTGACGGACTGCGCCATCGCCGCCTGGTTCGCGACGATCGCACGGTTCATGTAGCTCTCGAAATTGAGCACGCGGGCCTCGAACGTGGCGGCCGACAGCGCCGTCGCATCGGCGGCGTCGAGGAGACGCCGCTTCTGCGCGACGAGCCGGCCGCTCTCGTAGACGAACAGGGTGGCCGTTGCCAGGCCAGCGAGCAGTACGAGAGTGAAAACCACGGCATGTCCGGACTCGCGCCGCACGGCCTACTGCTCGAAGTCTTGCAGGGTCTTCTGGGACTGGCCCTCGGTGTTCGAACGCTGCTGCGCCTGGTTGACGGCACCACGCGCGCCACCGGAGTTCGATCCGGCGAGCGCCGAGGCCGCCACCGAGGTCTGGCCGCGCACGATGTCGCCGAAGGCCGTGTAGACACCGATCGCGGCGACGGCGATGAGCGCCACGATGATGATGTATTCGGTCATGCCCTGACCGCCGGAATTGCGCTTCGAAGTCATGTCGATTCCCTCCGCATGGTCGAGACTGCATTGGACGCGCCGGCGGCGACGAAGGCACGCCGAGAAACGGCGGTCTTTACGGCGAAATCCGCGCGCGCGACACTCGTGGCATGCACACACGCAAATGGCTTGCCTGTTTCACCGCCGCGCTGCTCGCCTCGGCGACCCTGGCCGCTTCCGCCGCGACACCGCCCGACGTCGCGCAGGTCATCGAACAACTCGGCCTCGAGGCCGGGCCCGCGCCCGTTCGCGAGCGCGCGGGATGGCGACCGCTGCGCAAGATCGTCGTGCAGGCAAACCTGGCGCCAGACGCGATTCGATACCTCGCGCCCGTCGCGGCCGGCGCCCGGATCATCGTGGTCGCCTCGCCAGCCGATGCCCTGAAAGCCGCGCCCGGTGCGGACGCGTTCTTCGGCTTCTGCGAAGCGGATCTGCTCGCGGCGGCGCCCGATGTACGCTGGGTCCAGGCGTTCTCAGCGGGCGTCGAACGCTGCGTGGCATTGCCGGCCATCCGCACGCGCGACATCGTCGTCACCAACATGCAGCGCGCGCTCGGCCCGCCGATGGCCGAGCACGCACTCGCCCTCCTCCTCGCGCTCGCGCGCCACCTCGACACCTACATCGCCCGCGACGCCACCGGCACCTGGGACGAAGCGACCGGGCGCGGCGCGCCGGTGCGGGTCCTCGCCGGCAAGACACTCCTCGTCGTGGGGCTCGGGGGAATCGGCACCGAGGTCGCGCGCCTTGCCAACGCGATCGGCATGCGGGTCATCGCGACGCGCGCTTCCGGCCGCGCGGGGCCACCGTTCGTCGAGCACGTGGGCAAGCCCGACCAACTGCTCGAATTTGCCGGGCGCGCCGACGCGGTGGTCGCGGCCCTGCCGCTCACCGCGGAAACGCGCAGCCTGTTCGACGCGAAATTCTTCGCGGCCATGAAACCGGGCGCGTACTTCGTGAACCTCGGCCGCGGCGCGAGCGTCGTGACCGACGCCCTCGTCGCGGCCCTGAAGTCGGGACAGGTGGGCGGCGCCGGCCTCGACGTGACCGATCCCGAGCCGTTGCCGCCCAATCATCCACTGTGGCGCGCACCGCGCTCCATCATCACCCCGCACATGTCCGCGACCACCGATGCGGACGCGGGCTACCGCCGCACGATCGTGCGCGAGAACCTGCGGCGCTGGCAGGCGGGCGAGGCGCTGCTCTCGGTGGTCGATGTCAGACGCGGCTATTGAACTCGAGTACGAATGCGAAGGCGATGCAGGCCGACCGCCGCTTCTCCTCCTGCACGCGCTCGGCAGCTCGCTTGCGATGTGGGACACACAGGTAGCGGCGCTCGCGCCGCATTTTCACGTCGTGCGCTACTCCATGCGCGGCCACGGCAGCTCGCCCTTTGCCGGCACGCCGGCGCTCGACCTGCACGCG
>JBFWZQ010000005.1:0-193433 GCA_050185195.1 Steroidobacteraceae bacterium
CGTTGCCCGTTGCCCGTTGCCCGTTGCCCGTTGCCCGTTGCCCGTTGCCCGTTGCCCGTTGCCCGTTGCCCGTTGCCCGTTGCCCGTTGCCCGTTGCCCGTTGCCCGTTGCCCGTTGCCCGTTGCCCCTTCAGCCTGTCACCCGGCGCTCCGTCACCTTGACGGGGACGCTGACGGACTCGGCGCCGCGCACGATCCCGAGCGTGATCGTCTCTCCTGGTTTCGAGGCGGCGATGCGTGTCAGGGCGTCCTGCTGGTTGCGCACGGCATTGCCCGCGACGCTCGTGATGAGGTCGCCCGGCCGCAGGCCGGCGGCCACGGCGGGGCTGCCCGCCACCAGGTTGGTGATGACGATGCCGGCGCGCGCGAGGCCCAGTTCGCGCGCCTGTTGTTCGTCGACTTCGGCCAGCACCACGCCGATCGAACCACGGATCACCCTGCCGTGGTCGAGTATCTCCTGCATCACGCCGCGCACGAGGTTCACCGGGATCGCAAAGCCGATGCCCTCGACGCCCAGGTTCTTCGCGAGCACGGCGGTATTGATGCCGATCAGCTCGCCATTGGTGTTCACGAGCGCGCCGCCCGAGTTGCCGAAATTGATCGGCGCGTCGGTCTGGATGAAGTTCTCGAAGGTGGCGACGCCAAGCTGGCCGCGGCCGGTACCGCTCACGATGCCCTGGGTGACCGACTGCGTGAGGCCGACGGGGTTGCCGATGGCCAGCACGACATCGCCGACGCGCAGCTGGTCCGAGCGCCCGAACGGCATCACCGGCAGCTTGCCGAGATCGACCCGCAGGACCGCGAGGTCCGTGTCGGGATCGCGCCCGACGATGCTCGCCAGCGCCTGCCGGCCGTCCGCAAGCTGAACGCTGACGCGTTCCGCGTTGTCGATCACGTGGTGGTTGGTGACGATATGCCCCGCGGCGTCGACCACGACGCCCGACCCCAGCGTCTGCTCGATGCGCTGCCGGTAGCGCGGCATGGCGCCGCCGAAGAGTTCGCCGAGCGTGGCCGGTGGCAGGCGTTCCTTGACCAGCCGCTCGGAGTAGATGTTGGCCACGGCGGGAGCTGCGCGCGCCACGGCGTCCGCATAGCTGACCACCGGGGGCTCCTCGTGCCGCGCGGGCGGCGCCGTGGCCGGAGGGGCAGCCGGTGCTGCCGCGGCGGGCGGTGTCGCGCCGGTCGTGGCCGGGGCGCGCAACAGGTCGGGCCGCGCAAAGACGATCACGAAGGCGAGCGCGAGCCCGCCGACGACGGATCCGGACAGGAAAACGAGTGCGCGGCCGAGTCGGTGCTGAGTCATGCCTGTGTATAATGCGCCGCTTCCCGGAGCACGTCACAGGCTCGATCCGCGCGCAGGCGCGCAAGCCCGGGAGGTTTGGATGCGTGGAGACCCTTCGATGGCCGATATGGCGGTAACAGACGATCAGGATGTCGATCAGAGCCGGCGGCGGTTCCTGACGGCGGCCACCGTGGCGACCGGCGCCGTGGGCGCGGCGTTCGCGATCACGCCGTTCATCAAGTCGTGGAACCCTTCGGAGCGCGCCCGCGCGCTCGGGGCGCCGACCGAAGTGGACGTCACCAAGGTCGAGCCCGGGCAAATGGTGGTCGTCAGCTGGCGCAAGCAGGCGATCTACGTCGTGCATCGCACGCCCGAAATGGTCGCGGCGCTGTCGCAGAACGACGCGCGCCTCAAGGACCCGGCTTCGGCCGAATCCGACCAGCCCGAATACGCGAAGAACGAGATGCGCTCGGTGAAGTCCGACTACCTCGTGCTGATCGGCATCTGCACGCACCTCGGCTGCCTGCCGAAGCAGCACTTCGAGCGTGGTGACGCAGCGCTCGGCGCCGACTGGCCGGGCGGCTTCTTCTGCCCTTGCCACGGTTCGAAGTTCGACCTGGCCGGCCGCGTGTTCAACGGTTCGCCCGCCTCGGTGAACCTGCGCGTCCCGCCGTACGAATACCGCGGCGACACGCTCGTGATCGGCGTCGATGCGCAGAAAGGAGTCGCGTGATGGCAAATGCCGCCGAAGGGGCCGCGAAGGGCGGTTTTCGCGCCTGGCTGAACAAGCGCCTGCCCGTCGACGAGTTCGTGCAGAGCCAGCTCGTGGGCTACTACGCGCCGAAGAACTTCAACATCTGGTATTTCTTTGGTTCGCTCGCGCTGCTCGTGTTCGTGATCCAGATCGTCACGGGCATCTTCCTCACGATGAACTACAAGCCGGGCGAGCTGACCGCGTTCGACTCGGTCGAGTACATCATGCGCGAGGTCGAGTGGGGCTGGCTGATCCGCTACATGCACTCCACCGGCGCGTCGATGTTCTTCATCGTCGTGTACCTGCACATGTTCCGCGCGATGCTGTACGGCTCGTACAAGGCGCCGCGCGAGCTGCTGTGGCTGATCGGCATGTGCACCTACCTCGCGCTGATGGCCGAGGCGTTCTTCGGCTACGTGCTGCCGTGGGGCAACATGTCATTCTGGGGCGCGCAGGTGATCGTGAACCTGTTCGGCACGATCCCCGGGATCGGGCCGGGGCTCGTCGAGTGGATCCGCGGCGACTACGGCATCGCCGACTCGACGCTGAACCGTTTCTTCGCCCTGCACGTGATCGCCCTGCCGCTCGCGCTCGCGCTGCTGATCGTGCTGCACCTCGTGGCGCTGCGCCAGACGGGCTCGAACAATCCGGACGGCATCGAGATCAAGGCGAAGCTCGGCGCGAATGGCAAGCCGCTCGACGGCATCCCGTTCCACCCGTACTACACGCTGAAGGACATCGTCGGTGTCGGCGTGTTCCTGATCGGTTTTGCGATCGTGGTGTTCTTCGTGCCGACCTTCGGCGGCCTGTTCCTCGAGAAGCCGAATTTCGAGCCGGCCAACGCGCTGTCGACGCCGGAGCACATCGCGCCCGTGTGGTACTTCACGCCCTACTACGCGATCCTGCGCGCGGTGCCGGACCAGCGCCTCGGCGCGTTGCTGATGGGCCTTGCCGTGCTCGCTTTCCTCTTCCTGCCATGGCTCGATCGCAGCCCGGTCAAGTCGACACGCTACCGCGGCTGGATCTGGAAGCTGGCGCTCACGGTGTTCACCGTCTCGTTCCTCGCGCTGATGTATCTCGGCCTGATGCCCGCCGAGGGCCTGTACGTGATGCTGGCGCGGATATTCACCGTGGGCTATTTCGCCTTCTTCGTGCTGATGCCGTTCTATACGCGCATCGACCCGGTGAAGGCCGTGCCCGAGAGGGTCAGCTATCATGCGTAAGCTCGCGATCATCGCGATGCTGCTCGCGCTCGGCGCGCCAGCGGCCTTCGCCTCGGAAGGCGGCGGCACCGCCGCGTGGCAGCAGTGGCAGGCCGGCAACGAGCTCGGCGACCGCGCTTCGCTGCAGCGGGGTGCCCGCAATTTCATGAACTACTGCGCGGGCTGCCATTCGCTGAAATACGTGCGCTACCAGCGTGTCGGCGAAGACCTCGGCATCTCCGAGGAGGTCATGAAGGCGAACCTCGTGCCACCCGGCGCGAAGATCACCGACTACGCGGTGTCGGCGATGCCGGCGGATTTCGCCAATGCATCGTTCGGCATCGTCCCGCCGGACCTGTCGCTGATCACGCGCTCGAAGGGCAGCGACTACGTCTACCGCTTCCTCAAGACCTTCTATCTCGATTCGAAGGCGACGACGGGCACCAACAACCTCGCGCTGCCGGGCACGGCGATGCCGCACGTGTTGTCCGGCCTGCAGGGACTGCAGCGCGCGGTGTTTGCCGCGGACGGCCGCTTCGAGAAATTCGAGGAGGGCGTGGCGGGACAGCAGTCGGCCGCGGAATACGACGCGTTCGTGCGCGATACGGTCAATTTCCTCGAATACGCCGGTGAGCCCGCGAAGCTCTCGCGCGCAACGATCGGCGTCTGGGTGGTGCTCTACCTGCTGCTGTTCACGGCGGTCGCATGGCTGCTGAAGCAGGAATACTGGAAAGACGTGCATTAGAGTCCCGGCGCCGGGCCGGGTCGCCACGGAGGGCCGCGTGTCGAGCCGCCGATCCGCGATGACGCTGTTCTCGGCGCCGCACGACCCGTGGAGCCATCGGGTGCGGATCGTGCTCGCGGAAAAGGGCATCCCGTGCGACGTCGTGAGCGTCGAGCCCGGCCGGTTCCCGGAAGACCTGCTCGACCTCAACCCGTACCACAGCGTGCCGACGCTGGTCGACCGCGACCTCGTTTTGTACGATGCACGCGTCGTCACCGAGTATCTCGACGAGCGCTACCCGCATCCGCCCATGCTGCCGGTCGATCCGCTCGAACGCGCGAAGCTGCGGCTCGCGATGTACCGCATCGAGCGCGACTGGTATGAGCCGGCCTGCCGGATCGATGCCGGCGGCGGAGGGGACGTCCAGTCGCTGCGCAGGCAGCTGCGCGAGACGATCCTCGCGAGCGCGGACCTCTTCAGGGTGCGGCCGTTTTTCCTGGCGGCGGAGTTTTCACTCGTCGACGCCTGTGTCGCACCCATCCTGTGGCGCTTGCCGTACTACGGGGTCGATTTGCCGAAGGAGGCCCAAGCCATCATCCGTTATGCCGCCAACGTGTTTCCCCGCCCCGGATTTCGCGCGAGCCTCACCAGCGTCGAGCGGGAAATGCGGGTCGCGTGATGAGTGCCACGCCGAAACTTTCCCGCCGCCCCTACCTGCTGCGCGCGATGCACGAATGGGTGGGCGACAGCGGCGGCACGCCGCATGTGATCGTCGATGCCGGCCGCCCGGGCGTGCAGGTGCCGCGCGCCTACGTGAAGGACGGCAAGATCGTGCTCAACATCAGCGTGTCCGCGACGCAGCGGCTCGCGCTCGGCAACGAATGGATCGAGTTCGACGCGCGTTTCGCGGGCGTCGTGCACCATGTGAAGGTGCCGGTCGGCGCGGTGCTCGGCATCTACGCGCGCGAGAGCGGGGAGGGCATGGTGTTTGCGGGCGAGGAGGGTGGTCCCGAGCCACCGGAGAAGCCCCCGGCTCCCGAGGAGCCGACGCGCAGGCCACGGCTGAAGGTGGTCAAGTAGGCGCTTACAGCGTGAAGGCGTTGCGGATCCATTCCAGGCGCGCGTTCTCGCCGTCGCCTTCCAGGGCGACGACATCGAAACGGGCTGGCAGCCTGCGCCACTGCGGATAGGCGGCGAGCAGCAGCTGCGCCGCGCGGATCAGCCGTTGCTGCTTGCGCGGCCCGACGCTCGCGGCCGCGCCGCCGAAGCTGCGCCGCGCCCGCGATCGCACTTCGATGATGACGAGTGTTGCGCCGTCACGCGCCACGAGGTCGATCTCGCCGGCGCGGCGGCGAAAATTGCGGGCGAGGATCGTCAGCCCCTGTGCGGCGAGATAGGCCGCTGCGCGGTCTTCGGCTCCACGGCCGCGTTCCATGCGGTCCATGGCGGCGATCGTCAGCCTGGCGGCCGGCTCACGGTGCCGCCGGGGCCGCGGTGCCCTCGCCGAGCAGCCGCGCCTGTCCGTCCTCGATCCGTGCCCAGGTGAGTTCGCGGCGCACGCGGCGGTCCCCTTCGAGGCGCAGTCGGCCGGTGAGCCCTTCGATGTCGCCGGTGATGCCGGTCGGCAGCGCCACGCCCAACTGGTACGCGTCGTAACCGAACGCAAAGAGCTTGCCGCGCGGGGCAGCCTCGTCACCCCATGCGGCCCGCAAGGCGTCGCGGACCTGGGTCGTGCGCGCGCCCACGTCGAACACCCACGGCATGTCCGGAAAAATCAGGCCATCGAGGTCCCGGTTGGCGCTCGCATGCGGCTCGTACGCATCAGAGGTCGAATAGGTCGGCAGGTCGCTGGCGTAATGGAATCGCAGTTGCGGGCGTAGCTGGCGCGCGACCTGCGGCGTGGTGCTGGGCGCGAAGATGAACTGCGCGTCGCCGCGGCGACGCGGCTGGAACGCGAGCTTGCGACCGAGCAGGTTCTCGAGCCGGCGGTGGCGGGCCTTGCTCGCATCGAGGCGCAGCAGCTCCGTGATGGCCACCGAATAATCGTTCTCCGCCGGATAGTAGGTGGTCGATCCGACGAGGCTGCCACCGGCTGCCTCGAGCGCTTCGGTGAAGGCCGCGAGGACGCGCGCGCCCCAGTCGCCGGCCGGGACGAGCGCAACGCCGCGCACCTGCCCGAGCTTCACGAGCCGCTCGGCGATCGAACGCGCCTCGTTTTCCGGCGACAGCGCGAACTGGTAGAAACCGTCGGGTGTCGCATCGCCCGCGCCGAGGAAATTGAGCGCGAGGATCGGCGGGCGCGGGCCGGCGTATGCCGCGGCCTCCGTCACGGCTTCGCGCAGCAGCGGGCCGACGATCACCGTGGCCCCCGCGTCGCCCGCGCGCGCGATCGCGTCGGGGATGCTCATGCTGGCCGTGTCGTACACGCGCACACGCGGGCGCGCCTTCGTGTCCGACTGGTAGTACGCCGTGAAGAAGCCGTCGCGGACCTGGGCCGCCGCGGCCGCGAGGCGACCCGAAACGGGCAGCAGCAGGGCGATGTGCGCAGCGCGCTGCACCTGCG
This sequence comes from Steroidobacteraceae bacterium, assembly GCA_050185195.1. GTDB lineage: Bacteria > Pseudomonadota > Gammaproteobacteria > Steroidobacterales > Steroidobacteraceae > CADEFQ01. The sequence goes on from JBFWZQ010000005.1 coordinate 6,525, forward strand.
GCGTTGCGCCCGCCATTTCGATGTCTTTCCGGATGACTTCGTTCGCAGGGTGCGTGGGATAACGGCTGCGCCAACGCTGGATCGCGGGTGCCGCGGCGGTCGGCATGGTCGCGGCCATGGCGGCGATCGGGCCGAGTTCGAGCCAGCCGCGCACGATGGGGTCGGACTCGGCGGCGGGGGCGAATTTCGCGCCCCGTTCGGCCGCCGCACGCAGTGCCGCCAGCAGTTCGCTGCGATTCGCCGTTCGTGCCTGCGCCGTCGCCAGGAAAGGTTCGCGCGCGAGCGCTGCACGCACGCCCTCGGCGTAGTGCCCGGTCGCGAAGGCGGCGAGGCGGCGCACTTCGTGGAATCGCGCGGCGGGCGGGCCGGAGGCGGGTCGCGACAGTGCGTTGATGTCGGCCCAGGCGCGCTGCGCGTCGCCGCGCGCCAGCTTCAGTTCGACGCCAACGAGCCTTGATTCGAATTCGAGCGCCGGATCCGCGGCGCTCCTCGCGGCCGCGAGTGCGCGCTCGGCATCGTCCGGCCGGCCCGCGGCAAGCCACTCGCGCGCTGCGCGCAGCCGCAGTTCGCCCGCCGCCTGGCCGCTGGCAGCGGTCGCCAGCATATCGAAGGCGCGCGCGGCATCCTCGTGGCGACCGCCCAGCGCGTACTGCTCTGCGCGCTCCATCGAGGGAACGGGCGCCGACCGGGGGCCGATGCTCGTGCAGGCGGCCAGCACGGCGGCGGCGATCGCGAACAGCGCCACGCGGCGCGTGCTGTCATAGCTCCTGGGAGCCCACATGAGTTGCTTCGCCTTTCGTCGGGCGGCACGATGCCGGGGGGTGGCGTTCGGGAGAGTATAGTGGGTGCAAGCGCAGGCCGAATCGATGTCATCGCGACGCCCATCGGCAATCTCGGCGACCTCTCGCCGCGCGCCCGCGACGCACTGGCGCAGGCCGACCTGGTCGCCGCCGAAGACACGCGCCGCACCGCGCAGTTGCTCGCGGCGATGGGGCTGTCGCGCCCGATCCTGTCCCTGCACGAGCACAATGAGGCGGCGCGCATCGACGAAATCACCGCCCGCCTCGCGGCGGGCGCCGTCATCGCACTCGTCAGCGATGCGGGCACGCCGCTGCTGTCGGATCCCGGTTATGAGCTCGTGCGCGCGGCGCGCGCGGCGGGGCACGAAGTGCGTGCGGTGCCCGGCCCTTCGGCCATCACCGCGGCGCTCAGCATCGCAGGCATCGCCACGGCACGTTTCTGCTTCGAAGGCTTCCTGCCCGCACGGGGCCGCGAACGCCGCGAGCGCCTGGCGCAACTCGCGCACGAGCCGCGCACGCTCGTCCTTTTCGAGGCGCCACATCGCATCGTCGAGAGCCTCGCCGACCTCACCGCGGCCTTTGGCGCGCCGCGGGAAGCCGCCCTCGGCCGCGAACTCACCAAGGCATTCGAGACGGTCTATCGCGGCACGCTCGCGGAGCTTTCGCAGCTCGCCCGCGAGGATGCGAACGTCGCGCGCGGCGAAATCACGCTCGTCGTCGCGGGAGCGCCAGCGGTCGCGGCAAGCGCCGTGGCACCCGCCGAACTCGGTCGCATCGTCGCGCTGCTTGCGAAGGAGCTGCCACCGAGCAAGGCCGCGGCGCTCGCCGCGCAGATCACAGGCGCGCGGCGCAGCGAGGCTTACGACATCGCGGTTCGCCTCGGGGACGGTGTATCCTCCCGCGCGGAGTCGGCCGGGTAATCGCTGTGACTGCCTTGGCAGGCATGGAGGAAAGTCCGGGCTCCTGCGGACGAGGTGCCAGGTAACGCCTGGGGGGCGCGAGCCCACGGAAAGTGCAACAGAAAGCAAACCGCTCCCCCACCCCTCGGGGAGGGGGTAGTAAGGGTGAAAGGGTGCGGTAAGAGCGCACCGCGCCGGTGGTAACACTCGGTGGCACGGCAAACCCCACCTGGAGCAAGGCCAAATAGGGAAACGGCGGGTGACCGCAGCGCATGTCCGCGCGTGTTTCCGGGTAGGCCGCTTGAGGTTCCTGGTGACAGGGATCCCAGAGGAATGATTGCCCTCGACAGAACCCGGCTTACAGGCCGACTCCTTCTCAACTACTGTATAAGCTTCAGCGCCCAAGCCCCTGATAGCTAAGCGGTCGCGCCTCCGGATCCACCCCGACGCGGCGCCCGGGCAAGCGTAAGTTCTTGTCAGCCCGCGATTTTTTCCCTCACGGCGCGTTGACAGTGCCCGGTCGCATTCCTATAGTGGCGACAAGTGGGCAAAAGTGGGGAGAAATGGGTTCCTGAGGGGCCCATCGGGCATGTTCCGCGGTGCAACAAAAGTGACGCTCGACGACAAAGGCCGGATGGGGCTGCCCACCCGGTATCGGGCGGCCGTCGCCGAGCGGTGCGAAGGGCACCTCGTCGTCACTGTCGATCGCGACCAATGCCTCCTCGTATACCCGCTGCCCGACTGGGAGCAGATCGAACGCAAGTTGATGAGCCTGCCGAGCCTGCATGCGCAGGCCCGAAGGCTGCAACGGCTGATGGTGGGTCATGCCACCGATCTCGAACTCGATGGGCACGGGCGCGTGCTGCTGCCGCCCGAGCTGCGCGAATTCGCGGCGCTCACGCGGCACGCAATGTTGGTGGGACAGGGCAATCGCTTCGAACTGTGGGACGAAGCGCGGTGGAACGAGCGGCGCGACGCATGGCTCGCGCACGAAGAGGCAGTGACGGACCTGCCGGCGGAGCTCGATTCGCTGTCGCTCTGATTGACGGGGCAATGGACGGGGAAGGAGGCGGACGCGGACCGCTTCAGGGGGCCGGGCGCGATGGATGAGCACAAAGCCGTGCTTGTCGATGAAGTGCTGGCAGGGCTCGCCCCGAAGGCGGACGGTCTTTACATCGATGCGACGTTCGGGCGCGGCGGGCACACGGCACGGATACTCGAAACCCTGGGTCGAGAAGGGCGCGTGCTCGCGCTCGACCGCGACCCGCAGGCCGTCGCGGCAGGTCGCGTGCGCTTTGCGTCCGAAGTGCGGCTTGCGCTCGTCCATGCGCCGTTTGCCGATCTTCGGCAGGTCGTGCACGACCACGCGGGCGATCGGCCGGTTGCGGGCGTGCTGTTCGATCTCGGCGTGTCCTCGCCGCAGCTCGACGAAGCCGCACGCGGCTTCAGTTTCGCGAAGGACGGTCCGCTCGACATGCGCATGGATCCGACACGCGGCGAGCCTGTTGCAGCGTGGCTCGCGCGCGCGGCTGTCGATGAAATGCGCGAAGTGATCGCGACCCTCGGCGAGGAGCGCTACGCGCGCCGGGTGGCGGAAGCCATCGTGGCGGCACGCGCACGCGCGCCGATCGAGCGCACGCGCCAGCTCGCGGAGATCGTCGCCGGCGCGGTGCGGACCCGCGACGGCAAGCACCCCGCCACGCGCAGCTTCCAGGCGCTGCGCATGCACGTGAACGACGAGCTCGGCCAGTTGCGGCGCGGCCTCGAGTCCGCGGCGGACCTGCTGGCACCCGGGGGGCGGCTCGCCGTGATCGCCTTCCATTCGCTCGAGGATCGCCTCGCAAAGGACTTCCTGCGACGCGAATCGAGCATCGACCCGGTGCTCGCGAAGTTGCCCGTCATCCCGCCCCATGCGACGCCGCGCCTGCGCCTCGTCGGTGCCAAGCGCAAGGCCACCGCCGCCGAGGTGGCCGCCAATCCGCGCGCGCGCAGCGCCGTGCTGCGCGTCGCCGAGCGCACCGCGTGACCGTGCCTTCGCGCAAGGTCGTCCTGCTGGCCGTGCCGGTCCTGTGGGTGCTCGCGCTCGGTTCGGCCGCCGGCGCGATCTGGGCGAAGCACCGCTCGCGCCAGTTGTTCATCGAACTCGAGCAGCTCAACGCGGCGCGCGACGAGCTCGAGGTCGAATGGGGCCAGTTGCAGCTCGAGCAGAGCGCCTGGTCCACGCACGCCTTCGTCGAAAACGTCGCGCGCGCGCGCCTGCACATGGCGACGCCCGTGCCGCAGGACATCGAGGTCGTGCGGCCATGATGCGCGATCGACGCGGCAAGGAGCGGGGACGCGACAGCCGGCGCCAGGGCGGCGGCGAGTCGACGCCGAAGTCATTCCGCGCGCGCGCCTACACGGTATTCGGCGTACTCGTCGCTGCCGCCTGCGGCTTGCTGTGGCGCGCGGTCGACCTGCAGTTGATGGACCACGGTTTCCTCGCGAGCCAGGGCGATGCGCGTTATTCGCGCGTCGCGACCGTCGCGGCCCATCGCGGCACCGTCACCGACCGTTACGGCGAGCCCGTCGCGGTCAGCACCCCGGTCGATTCCGTGTGGGTGAACCCGAAGGAGCTCGCGCTCGCGACCGACCAGCTGCCGCGCCTCGCCAAGGCGCTCAAGCTCGACAAGAACGAGCTCGCGCGGCGCGTCACCTCGAACCTCGACCGCGAGTTCCTCTACCTGCGCCGCCACATGCGCCCCGCCGATGCCGCGCGGATCAAGGCGCTCGGTGTCCCGGGCGTGTACCTCGTGCGCGAATACCGCCGCTACTACCCTTCCGGCGAAGTCGTCGGCCACCTGCTCGGCTTCACCAGCATCGACGACACGGGACAGGAAGGCCTCGAGCTCGCCTTCGACCACTGGCTCGCGGGCGAGGATGGCGCGAAGCGCGTGATCCAGGACCGCTACGGCCGCGTCGTGCAGGACGTCGAGAGCATCCGGCCGGTGCGGCCCGGCCGCGACCTCGTGCTGTCGATCGACCTTCGCATCCAGTACCTCGCCTACCGGGAGTTGAAGGCGGCCATCCGCGAGCAGCGGGCGAAATCGGGCTCGGTGATCGTGCTCGACGTCGATACCGGCGAAGTGCTGGCGATGGTGAACCAGCCGGCCTACAACCCGAACGACCGCGACCAGATCAATGCGCGCAGCTACCGCAATCGCGCCGCGACCGACATCCTCGAGCCGGGTTCGTCGATCAAGCCGTTCGTGGTGGCCGCCGCGCTCGCGTCGGGCAAGTACAACGAACGGAGCATCGTCGACACTTCGCCGGGATTCATCCGGGTGGGCTCGAAGCCGATCGAGGACAAGCACAACCTCGGCCGCATCGACCTCGCGACGATCCTCGCCAAGAGCTCGAACGTCGGCATGACGCACGTGGCGTTGTCGCTCGATCCGGAGCAGCTGTGGGGCACGCTGACGCATCTCGGGTTCGGCCAGGTGACGACCAGCGGCTACCCGGGCGAATCGGCGGGCCTGCTGCCGCACTGGTCGCACTGGCGGCCGATCGGGATCGCGACGATGTCGTACGGCTACGGGCTGTCGGTGACGCCGCTGCAGCTGGCGCACGCGTACGCGACGATCGGCGGTGGCGGCCTGTCACGGCCGGTCTCCTTCCTGCGCGTCGATACGGCGCCGGTCGGCGACCGCGTGCTCGACGAGCGCGTGTCGCGCTCGCTCGTGCACATGCTCGAGTCGGTCGTGACGCCTTCCGGCACCGGGCTGCAGGCGGCGATCCCCGGCTACCGTGTCGCCGGCAAGACCGGCACGGCCTGGAAATCGAATGCGGGCGGCTACTCGACCGATCGTTACATGGCGGTGTTCGGCGGCGTCGCGCCGGCCTCGCGTCCCCGGCTCGCGGCCGTCGTGATCATCGATGAACCCGGCGCCGGCAAGTTCTACGGCGGCGACGTCGCCGCACCGGTCTTCTCGCGGGTCGTGGGCGGTGCGCTGCGCCTGATGGCCGTCGCGCCGGATGCCGCGATCGGCGAGCCGGACGAGCCGGCGAAAACCCCCGCGCCCGCCCGCCAGCAGGTGGCGCTGCGATGACCCGCGAGTCGCCCGACCTGTCGCGCCGGCTCGCGGACCTGCTGCCGGAAGTGCCCGGCGTGCCGGCACGGCTCGAGGTCACGGATCTCACGGTGTCGAGCCGCGACGTGCGACCGGGCGGCGCCTTCCTCGCCTGCGCCGGCCGCACGACCCATGGGCTCGCGCACGCCGCGGAAGCGATCGAACGCGGTGCGCGCGCGATCCTTTGGGAGCCTGCCGCGGGCCAGCGCGTGCCTGATTTTCCGTCGCACATCTATGCGTTGCCCGTGCCGGGCCTGCGCGCGCAGCTCGGGCCGATCGCCGATCGTTTCTTCGACGCACCTTCGGCGGCGCTCACGCTGGTCGGCATCACCGGGACGAACGGCAAGACGACCACGGCCTGGCTCGCGGCGCAGGCCCTCGCCGGTTGCGGCCGCCAGGCGCGCTACAGCGGCACGCTCGGCTATGGCGTCCCCGGCGACCTGCGCACCGCCACCCACACGACGCCGGATGCCGTGTCGGTGCACCGCCAGCTCGCCACGCTGCGCACGGCGGGCGCGGACTGCGTCGCGATGGAAGTCTCCTCCCACGCGCTCGACCAGGGCCGCGTGGCGGGCGTGCGCTTCCATACGGCCGTGTTCACCAACCTGACGCGCGACCACCTCGACTACCACGGCACGATGTCCGCCTACGGTGCCGCGAAGGCCACGCTGTTCGACTGGCCGACGCTCGCCGCACGGATCATCAACATCGACGATCCCTTCGGCGCCGAACTCGCGCGACGCCATCGGGACATGCAGGGGCGACTCGCGACCGTCTCGCGACAGGCGCGCGCGAGCCTGCGCGCGACGTCGACCCGCGCCACGCCGCGTGGCATGGAGCTCGACATCGAATCCGAATGGGGCGCCGGCGTGCTCGCGACGCGACTCATCGGGGAATTCAACGCCGACAATGCGCTTGCCGTGCTCGCGACGCTGCTCGCCTGGGACATCCCGTTCGCGACGGCCCGGCGCGTGCTCGGCGATTGCACGGCGCCGCCGGGGCGCATGGAGACTTTCGGCGGCGAGCGGGACGTGCCGCTCGCCATCGTCGACTACGCCCATACGCCCGACGCGCTCGACAAGGCGCTAGCTGCGGCCCGCGCCCACTGCCGGGGCCGGCTCACCGTCGTGTTCGGCTGCGGCGGCGATCGCGACCCGGGCAAGCGCCCGCTCATGGGCGCGATCGCGGGCCGGCGGGCCGACCGTATCTGGATCACCGACGACAACCCGCGCACGGAGAGCGCCGCGCTGATCACGGCCGCGATCGCCGCAGGCGTCGCGACGGGCCGGGACCATCGGGTCGAGCACGATCGCGCGGCCGCGATTCGCGGCGCGCTCGACGAGGCAGGCGCGGGCGATGCCGTGCTGGTGGCCGGCAAGGGGCACGAGGACTACCAGGTCGTCGGCCAGGAGCGCCGGCCCTTCAGCGACCAGGCGATCGTGCGCGCCGCGCTCGCGGGGCGCGGGGCGGCGGAGGCGCGCACATGACCGCGACCCGCACCCTCGCCGCTTTTGCCGCCGACTGCGGCGGCCTGCTCATCGGTGCCGATCGCGCCTACAGCGGCGTGTCGACCGACACGCGCACGCTCGTGGCGGGCCAGGTGTTCGTCGCGCTGACCGGCCCGCGCTTCAACGCGAGCGAATTCGTCGACGCCGCGGCGCAGGCGGGCGCGGCGGCCGTGGTCATCCCGTCGCGGCAGGACGCGCCGATCGCGCAGATCGTGGTGCCCGATACGCTGGCGGCATTGACGCGCGCCGCCGCGGCCTGGCGTCGCCAGTTCACGCTGCCGCTGATCGGCGTCGCCGGCAGCAACGGCAAGACGACCGCGAAGGAAATGACCGCTGCGATCCTCGCCGCGGCCGGCCGTTGCCTCGCGACGCAGGGCAACCTCAACAACCACATTGGCGTGCCGGTGACACTGCTGCGGCTCGACCCCGTGCACGACCATGCGGTCATCGAGATCGGCGCCAACCATCCGGGCGAGGTTGCCGCGCTCGCGGAGCTCGCGCGACCGGACATCGGCCTCGTGACGAACGCGGGCGCCGAGCACCTCGAGGGCTTCGGATCCCTCGAAGGCGTGGCCCGGGCGGAAGGCGAGCTGTTTGCGGCGCTCGGGCCCCACGGCGTCGCCATCGTCAACGCCGACGATCCTTTCTGCGACCTCTGGCGCGGCATGACGCGCGCAAGCGTCGTGACCTTCGGTTTCGCGGCCGGCGCCGACTTCCAGGCCCGCGACGTCGCGACCGAAGTCGGCGCGGATGGCTTCACGACGCGCTTCGTCATGCAGGCCCCGGCGGGTGCCGTCGAAGTCCGGCTGCAACTCGCGGGTCGCCACAATGTCGCGAACGCACTCGCCGCCGCCGCCGCCGCGATGGCGGCCGGTGCGAAGCTCGGGCACGTCGTTGCCGGGCTCGCGACGATGCGGGCCGTCAAGGGCCGGCTCAATTTCCGCACGACGCGCGCCGGCGCGTGGCTGATCGACGATTCGTACAACGCGAACCCGAGTTCCATGCGCGCCGGCATCGACGTGCTCGCCGACCTCGCCGGCCGCCGCTGGCTCGCGATCGGCGACATGGGCGAACTCGGCGAGCACGCGCAGGCGGCGCATGTCGATGTCGGCCGTTACGCGCGTGAACAGGGCGTCGAGCGGCTGTTCGCCACCGGGCCGCTCTCCGCGCTCGCGGTCGAAGCCTTCGGCACGGGCGGGCGCTGGTTCCCCGATGCCGAGACCCTGACACGCGAACTCGACGTGGCGCTCGTCGCGGGCGTCAGCCTGCTGGTGAAGGGTTCTCGGTCCAACCGCCTGGAGCGTGTCGTCGATGCGCTCGCCACGGCACGCGACGCGGGATAGGGGGGAACGGTGCTGTACTGGCTCGCCAAGGAACTGACCGCAGAGTACACGGGCTTCAACGTCTTCTCCTACCTGACGCTGCGCGCCATCCTCGCGACGATGTCGGGGCTTGCGATCTCGCTGCTCGTGGGCCCGGGCATGATCGCGCGCCTCTCCCGCTACCAGGTGGGCCAGGTCGTGCGCCAGGACGGCCCGCAGACGCACCTGCCGAAGGCCGGCACGCCGACGATGGGCGGCGTGCTGATCATCGTGGCGATCTTCGTGGCGACGCTGCTGTGGGCGGACCTTTCGAACCGCTTCGTCTGGGTGGTGCTCGGTGTCACCTTCGCATTCGGCGCGATCGGCTTCTACGACGACTACCTGAAGCTCGTGGTGGGCAACTCACGCGGGCTCGTCGCGCGCTGGAAGTACTTCTGGCAGTCGCTGGCCGGCCTCGCGGCGGCGGCCGTCCTGTTCTACACGGCAAAGACGCCGACCGAGACCACGCTCTACCTGCCGATCCTGAAAAGCGTGGCGCTGCCGCTGTCGGCCTTCGGTTTCATCGGCCTTGCCTACCTGATGATCGTCGGCATGAGCAACGCGGTGAACCTCACCGACGGGCTCGACGGGCTCGCGATCATGCCCGCGGCGATGGTCGCGGCCGCGCTCGGCGTATTCGCCTACGCGAGCGGCAATGCCGTCTTCGCCAACTACCTCGGCATTCCCCCGGTCCCCCAGGCGGGCGAAGTGCTGATCTTCTGCGCCGCGATGGTTGGCGCCGGGCTCGGCTTCCTCTGGTTCAACTCCTACCCCGCGCAGGTGTTCATGGGCGACATCGGTGCGCTCGCGCTCGGCGCCGCCCTCGGCGTGATCGCCGTGATCGTGCGCCAGGAGCTCGTCGTGCTCGTGATGGGCGGGGTGTTCGTGCTCGAGACCGCCTCCGTGATCCTGCAGGTCGCCTCGTTCAAGCTCACCGGCAAGCGTCTCTTCCGCATGGCGCCGATCCACCACCATTTCGAACTCAAGGGCTGGGCGGAGCCCAAGGTGATCGTGCGCTTCTGGATCATTTCCCTGCTGCTCGTGCTCGCGGGCCTCGCGACGTTGAAACTGCGATGAGCCGCCCCATGGCCCGCAGCGCGGTGATCGCCGGCCTCGGACGCACGGGGCTGTCGTGCGCGCGTTACCTGCACGCGCAGGGCTGGCGCCTCGCCGTGACCGACACGCGCCCGCAGCCGCCCGAGCTCGGTGCGCTGCGTGCGCTCGCGGGCGACATCGTGGTGCGGGCAGGCGGCCTCGATGCCGGCCTGCTCGAGGGGGCGGACCTGGTGATCGCCTCCCCGGGGCTCGCGCTGTCCGATCCTTTTTTCGCGGCGGCACGTGCCCGCGGCCTCGAGGTGGTGGGCGACATCGAACTGTTCGCGCGCGCGGTGCGCGCGCCGGTGGTCGGCATCACGGGCACCAATGGCAAGAGCACCGTGACGACCCTGCTCGGGCGCATGGCGCGACGCGCGGGCCTCGCCGTGCGCGTCGGCGGCAACCTCGGTGAACCGGCGCTCGACCTGCTCGGGGACGCCGCGACGGCGCTCTACGTCCTCGAGCTTTCGAGTTTCCAGCTCGAGGCGACCGCATCGCTCGAGCTGGCTGCAGCGACAGTATTGAACGTGACGGCCGACCACATGGATCGCTACGCAACCGTCGAGGCCTACGCGGCGGCGAAAGCGCGGATCTTCGCGCGTTGCCGCACGGCCGTGATCAATCTCGACGATCCGCTTGTCGCGGCGATGCGCCCGAAAGCCGGTGCGTCCGTCGCGACGCTGACGTTTTCGCTGCGCGCCCACGTCGGCGCCGACTTCGGGCTCGCCGATCGCGGCGGCGCCGAGGGCCTGTGCCTCATGCGGCGCGACGAGCCATTGCTGCCGCTCGCGCAGCTGCGCATCGCCGGGCTGCACAACGCCGCGAACGCGCTCGCCGCGCTCGCCCTCGGCGAGGCGCTCGGCCTGCCGCTGCCCGCGATGCTCGCGGAACTGCGCGAATTCCCGGGCCTCGATCACCGCACGCAGTGGGTCGCCGACATCGCCGGCGTGCGTTATGTCGACGACTCGAAGGGCACCAACGTCGGCGCGACGCTCGCGGCGGTGTCCGGTTTTGCCGGCACGCTCGTGATCATCGCCGGCGGCGACGGCAAGGGGCAGGATTTCCGGCCGCTTGCCGCGGCCTTTCGCGGCCGGGTGCGCCATGTGGTCCTGATCGGGCGGGATGCGCCCGCGATCGCGGCGGTACTCGAGCCGGTCTGCCCGCTCACGCGCGCAGCCAGCCTCGAGGCCGCGGTGCGCACGGCGGCACAAGTCGCCCGGCCGGGCGACACGGTGTTGCTCTCGCCGGCGTGCGCCAGCCTCGACATGTTCCGCGACTACGCGCACCGCGGTCGGGTGTTCGCCGCGGCCGTACAGGAGCTCGCCGCATGAGCGAGGTGGGCGCAGTGGCGACTCCCATGAGCTGGGCCCGTTCCGGGGCCCGCGGCGGCGGCTTTCGCACCGACTGGGTGACGGTTGCGCTCGTGCTCGCGATCGCCCTGTTCGGGCTCGTCATGGTGACGTCCGCGTCGGTGTCGATCGCCACCAAGGAAGCGGGCGAGCCGTTCTACTATCTCGAACGCCAGTTGCTGCTGCTGTGCGTGGGCGGTACCGCGGCGTTCGTGCTGACGCGCGTGCGAACCGAGTTGCTCGAGAAGCTCGCCCTGCCGCTGCTGCTCGTCGCCTTCGCACTGCTCGTCGTGGTGCTGGTCCCGGGCCTCGGCCACGTCGTCAATGGCAGCCGGCGGTGGATCCGCCTCGCGGGCTTCAATTTCCAGGCCTCGGAGCTCGCGCGACTGCTGGTGCTCGTCTACATCGCGAGCTTCGCGGCGCGGCGCGAGGCCGAACTGCGCGCGAATTTCACCGGCCTCGCGAAACCCCTCGGGCTGCTCGCGCTCGTGGGCGTGCTGCTGCTCGCCGAGCCCGATTTCGGCGCCGCGACCGTGTTGTTCGCCACGGGCTTCGGCGTGTTGTTCGTCGCCGGCGCCCGCCTGCGCTACGTGCTCGCGATGATGTGCACGGCGCTCGCCGCGTTCGGCATGCTGGTGGCACTCTCGGGCTATCGCATGCGGCGGCTCGCGGCATTCCTCGACCCGTGGGCGGATCCCTACAACAGCGGTTTCCAGCTGACCCAGTCGCTGATCGCGATCGGGCGCGGCGAATGGTTCGGGGTGGGGCTGGGCGAAAGCGTGCAGAAGCTCTTCTACCTGCCCGAAGCGCACACGGATTTCCTCTTTGCCGTACTCGCCGAGGAACTCGGGCTCGCCGGTGTCGTGATCACGGTGGGCCTTTTTCTCGCGCTCGCATGGCGCGCGTTCGCGATCGCGCGGCTGGCCGCCGATGCGGGCCTCAAGTTCCAGGCCTACCTCGCCGCGGGCTTCGGGCTCTGGATCGGGATGCAGGCGTTCATCAACATCGGCGTCAACATGGGGGCGCTGCCCACCAAGGGGCTGACGCTGCCGCTGATGAGCTACGGCCGCTCGAGCCTCATCGTGACGGTCGCCTGGGTCGGCATCCTGTTGCGCGTCCATCACGAAGCCGCTTCGCGCACGCGCGGGCCGGCGACGGTGGCCGAATGAGCGGCGCGACACGTACCGCGGTCATCATGGCCGGCGGCACTGGCGGCCACGTCTTCCCGGCGCTCGCGCTCGCGCGCGTGTTGCGCGAGCGCGGCTGCGACATCGTGTGGCTCGGTACGCGACAGGGCATCGAGGCGCGACTCGTGCCGGCCGCGGGCCTGCCCGTCGAATGGATCTCCATCGGGGGCCTGCGCGGCAAGGGCGTCGGCACGTTGCTCGCCGCGCCTTTCCGGCTCATGCGTGCACTCGGCGAAAGCCTGCGTGTCATGCGCCGTCACCGCCCGATCGTCGTCGTGGGCCTCGGCGGCTTCGTCACGGGGCCGGGCGGCCTGGCCGCCTGGCTCACGCGCCGGCCGCTCGTCGTGCACGAGCAGAACGCGATCGCGGGCTTCACGAACCGCACGCTCGCGCGCTTCGCGCGGGAAGTGCTCACCGCGTTCCCCGGGGCCTTCGACGCCTCGCAGCCCGTGCGCGAGATCGGCAATCCGGTGCGGCCGGAGTTCTTCACGCTCGCGGCGCCCGCGGCACGCGCAGCGGGTCGCGGCGCCGTCCTGCGCCTGCTCGTCGTCGGCGGCAGCCAGGGCGCGAACAAGCTGAACGCGGTCGTGCCCTTCGCGGTGGCGCGGCTCGTCGGCAGCGTGCGCTTCGAAATCCGCCACCAGGCGGGACCGCGCTGGATCGACGCGGCACGCAAGAGCTTCCTCGACGCGGGCGTCGCCGCCGAAGTGACGCCGTTCATCGACGACATCGCGGAGGCCTACGCGTGGGCCGATCTCGTGATCTGCCGTTCGGGCGCGCTTACGGTGTCCGAGCTCGCCGCGGCCGGCGTGGCCTCGATCCTCGTGCCGTTCCCGGCGGCGGTCGACGATCACCAGACCGCGAACGCACGCTACCTCGTGCGCGAGGGTGCCGCGCTGCTGCTGCCCGATCGTGAACTCACGGCCGAGCGGCTCGCCCGCGAGCTGCTCGAGCTGTGTCGCGGCGGCCGCGAGCGGCTGGTCGCGATGGCCGGGCGGGCCCGCCGGCTCGCGCGGCCGCGCGCCACCGAGGAACTCGCCGACGCCTGCCTCGCGGTGGCGCGCGTCGAAGGAGCCGCCGCATGAGCACGCCCATGCACGACCGGATGCGGCGCATCCACACGATCCATTTCGTCGGCATCGGCGGCAGCGGCATGGGCGGCATCGCCGAAGTGCTGCTGAACCTCGGCTACCGGGTGCAGGGTTCGGACCTGAAGCCGAATGCCGTGACGCGGCGCCTCACCCAGCTCGGGGCGCGGGTCGCCTTCGGGCACAGTGCGCAGAACGTGCAGGACGCGGATGTCGTGGTCGTCTCGAGCGCGGTGTCGCGCGAGAACCCCGAAGTGGCGGATGCGCTCGAGCGCCGCGTGCCCGTGGTGCCGCGTGCCGAGATGCTCGGCGAGCTGATGCGCTTCCGGTACAGCATTGCGGTCGCCGGCACCCACGGCAAGACGACGACCACGAGCCTCGTCGCGAGCATCCTCGCCGAGGGCAACGAGGACCCCACCTTCGTGATCGGCGGGCGGTTGAAGAGCGCGGACAGCAATGCGCGCCTCGGCGCGGGGCGTTATCTCGTGGCCGAAGCGGACGAGAGCGATGCGTCCTTCATGCACCTGCAGCCGATGATCGCCATCGTCACGAACATCGACCACGACCACCTCGCGACGCACGGCGGCAACTTCGAGGGCCTGAAGCAGAGTTTCGTCGACTTCCTGCACAACCTGCCGTTCTACGGGCTCGCGGTGCTGTGCACGGACGATGCGAACGTGCGCTCGATCCTGCCGCGCCTGTCGCGGCCGGTCATCGGCTACGGCCTCGGCGAAGGGGTCGACCTGCGCGCCGTGGACGTGCGCCGCGACCGGCTGCGCACGCACTACACGGCGATCCGGCGCGGCGCGGACCGCGGCCTCGAGGTCACCGTGAACCTGGCCGGCCTGCACAACGTGCTCAATTCGCTCGCCGCCATCGCGGTCGCGCAGGAGATCGGCATCGCCGACGCGGCGATCCAGCGGGCGCTCGCCAGCTTCCAGGGCATCGACCGGCGCATGCAGCACATCGGCGACGTGCCGGTGGCGGGCGGGACGGTGACGGTGATCGACGACTACGGCCACCATCCCGCCGAGATCGCCGCGACGCTCGACGCCGTGCGCCAGGCGCATGGGGGGCGGCGCATCGTGCTCGCCTTCCAGCCGCATCGTTATTCGCGCACCCGCGACCTGCTGGACGATTTCGCGGGCGTGTTGTCGAGCGCCGATGCGCTGCTCGTCACCGAGGTGTATGCGGCGGGTGAGGCGGCCATCCCGGGCGCCGACGGTCGCGCGATCTGTCGCGCGGTGCGTACCCGTGGGCAGGTCGAGCCCGTGTTCGTCGAGAAGGCGGAGGAGCTGCCGCAGGCGCTCGCCGCCGTGGTCGAGGCGGACGACGTCGTCGTGATGATGGGCGCCGGCAGCATCAGCGCGGTGGCTCATGAGCTGCCCGCGCGCCTCGCCGCGGCGCGGAGCGCGGGATGATCGTCGGGAGGTGTGCAGCATGAGACTCGATTTCCATACCGGCCGCAACACGGAAGTCACCGATGCCGTTGCCTTCGGGCGCGTCGCGGTGCTGCTCGGCGGCGGGTCCACCGAGCGGGAGATCTCGCTGCTCTCCGGCAACGCCGTGCTCGCCGCGCTCGGGCGGCGCGGGGTCGATGCACACGCCTTCGACCCGCGCGAACGTCCGCTGGCGGACCTGCTCGACGGCAAGTTCGATCGCGCGTGGATCGCGCTGCACGGGCCGGGCGGCGAGGACGGCACGTTGCAGGGCGCGCTCGAATGCCTCGGCCTGCCGTATACCGGCAGCGGCGTACTCGGCTCGGCCGTGTGCATGGACAAGCTGCGCACCAAGCGCCTCGCGGCCGCCGTCGGTGTCGCGACGGCCGACTATGCGGTGCTGCGCGGTCCCGGCGATTTCGCCGACGCCATCGCGCGGCTCGGCCTGCCGATGATCGTGAAGCCCGCGACGCAGGGCTCGTCGGTCGGCATGTCGAAGGTCGAGCGCGCCGAGGACCTGCACGCCGCCTGGCAGGCGGCCGCGATCCACGAACCGGTGGTGTTCGCCGAACCCTGGATCACCGGCGCCGAATACACCGTTGCGATGCTGAAGGGTCGCGCGCTGCCCTCGATCCGCATCGAGACGCCCAAGGTCTTCTACGACTACGAAGCGAAGTACTTTCGCTCCGATACGCGCTACTTCTGTCCCTCGGGCCTGGCGGCCGAGGCTGAAGCAGGGCTCGGCATGCTCGCGGCGGCGGCCTTCGAGGCCTGCGACGCCGGCGGGTGGGGACGGGCGGATTTCATGATGGACGCCGCCGGTCGTCCGCTGCTGCTCGAGATCAACACTGTGCCCGGCATGACCGACCACAGCCTCGTGCCGATGGCCGCGCGCGCCGTCGGCATGGATTTCGACGAGCTCGTGTGGCGGGTGCTCGAGACGAGCTTCGCGAGGACCCGTCGCTGATGGCGCTCAGGCCCAAGAACCGGCGCAAGCAGGTGGAGCGTCGCTGGCACCTGCCCGCCATCGACTGGCGGCGCCTGGCCGCGACCGTGGCCAGCCTCGCGGCCGTCGGCGGCGCGGTCGTCGGCGTCGCGTGGGCGCTCGACCAGCCGATCGAGACGATCACCGTCGAGGGCCGCTTCCAGCGTGTCTCGCCGCTCGATGTCGAGCAGGCGGTCAAGGCGCGCGTGCGCGGCATGGGCCTCGTGGGCGTCGACCTCGAGGCGGTGGGTCGCGGCCTGCACGGCATTCCCTGGGTCGAAAGCGCGAGCGTGCAGCGGGCGTGGCCGCGAGGCCTGCGCGTGCTGGTGACCGAGCAGGTCGCGGCGGCGCGCTGGGGCGCCAACGGCCTGCTCAACACGCGCGGCGAGCTCTTCATTTCCGAGACACGCCACATTCCGCCCGAGCTGCCGAAGCTGTCGGGCCCCGCCGGTACCGAGCACGACGTCGCGGCCCGCTATCTCGCGGTGCGCGGCCGGCTGATGGAGGCCGGCATGCACCTCACCGCCATGCGCCTCGATGCGCGCGGCGCGTGGGAATTCGATCTCGACAACGGCGTGACCGTGCGCCTCGGCCGCCGCGACGTCGATGCACGCTTCGAGCGCTTCATCGCCGCGGGCCTCGCGCTCGTCGGCGAGAAGAGCGGCGACATCGCCTACGTCGACATGCGCTATTCGAACGGTTTTGCGATCGGCTGGCGCGCGGGCGGCATGCGCCTCGCGGCCGGCCATGCCACTGACGACAACCCGGATGCCTGAGGAGATATGGCGAAACGCGCAGACAGGACCCTGATCGTAGGCCTCGACATCGGCACCTCGAAGGTGGTGGCGCTCGTCGGCGAGGTCGCGCCGGACGGCAGCATCGAGGTGATCGGCCTCGGCTCGCAGCCCTCGCGCGGGCTCAAGAAGGGCGTGGTCGTCAACATCGAGTCGACCGTGCAGTCGATCCAGCGCGCGGTCGAGGAAGCCGAGTTGATGGCCGGCTGCGAGATCCATTCGGTGTTCGCCGGCATCGCGGGCAGCCACGTGCGCAGCCTCAACTCGCACGGCGTGGTGGCGATCCGCGACAAGGAAGTCTCGCAGCACGACGTGATGCACGTGATCGACGCGGCCAAGGCCGTTGCGATCCCGGCCGACCAGAAGATCCTGCACGTGCTGCCGCAGGAATTCATCATCGACGGGCAGGAAGGCATCCGCGACCCGATCGGCATGTCGGGCGTGCGCCTCGAGGCGAAGGTGCATATCGTCACGGGCGCCGACAGCGCCGCGCAGAACATCGAAAAATGCATCCAGCGTTGCGGCCTTGCGGTCGACGACGTGGTGCTCGAGCAGCTCGCGTCGAGCTTCGCGACGCTGACCGACGACGAGAAGGAACTGGGCGTGTGCCTCGTCGACATCGGCGGCGGCACGACCGATCTCGCGGTGTTCTCGAACGGCGCGATCCGCCATACCGCAGTGATCCCGATCGCGGGCGACCAAGTCACGAACGACATCGCGGTGTCGATGCGCACGCCGACGCACTACGCGGAGGACATCAAGGTGCGCTACGCGTGCGCGCTCTCGCAGCTGGCGAACCCGGACGAGAGCATCGAGGTGCCGAGCGTGGGCGACCGCCCGGCGCGCCGGCTCGCACGCCAGACGCTCGCCGAGGTCGTCGAGCCGCGCTACGAGGAACTCTTCGGCCTCGTGCGCGACGAGCTGCGTCGCAGCGGCTTCGAGGAGGCGATCGCCGCGGGCATCGTGCTGACGGGCGGCAGCGCCAAGATGGAAGGCGCGATCGAGCTCGCCGAGGAAGTCTTCCACGTGCCGGTGCGCCTCGGCCTGCCGCAGCAGGTGCAGGGCCTCACCGACGTCGTCAGGAACCCGATCTTCTCGACCGCCGTGGGGCTGCTGCTCTACGCGCGCGACAACTCTTTGCCGGGCAATCGCGGCCGGTCCATCGGCGGCAGCGCCAAGTCGATGTTCGACCGCATGAAGTCATGGTTTGCGGGAAATTTTTGATGGCGACGGGCCATGGGCGACGGGCAACGGGCCAAGGCGCGCACAGCGCGCCTCTTGCCCGCGGCCCGTGGCCCGCAGCCCGGGTTTTTTTTACCAAAGGAGCGTATTGAAATGTTCGAACTAATGGACGCGTACAGCCAGAGCGCCGTGATCAAGGTGCTCGGCGTAGGTGGCGGCGGTGGCAACGCCGTGGCCCACATGGTCGCCGCCGGGATCGAGGGCGTCGAGTTCCTGTGCATCAACACCGATGCGCAGGCGCTCAAGCACTCGAAGGTGAAAACGGCGCTGCAGATCGGTGCCAACATGACCAAGGGCCTCGGCGCCGGCGCCGACCCGGAAGTCGGTCGCCAGGCCGCGATGGAAGATCGCGATCGCATCATCGAGATGATCGAAGGCTGCGACATGCTCTTCATCACCGCCGGCATGGGCGGCGGCACGGGCACGGGCGCCGCGCCGGTCGTCGCGCAGGTGGCGAAGGAGCTCGGCATCCTGACCGTCGCGGTCGTGACGAAGCCCTTCGAGATGGAAGGCGGCAAGCGCCTGCTGGTGGCGGAACACGGCATGGCCGAGCTCGGCAAGTACGTCGATTCGCTGATCACGATCCCGAACCAGAAGCTGCTGACCGTGCTCGGGCCGCAGATCACGCTGCTCGACGCGTTCAAGTCGGCGAACCAGGTGCTGCAGGGCGCCGTGCAGGGCATCGCCGAGCTGATCACGCGGCCGGGCCTGATCAACGTCGACTTCGCCGACGTGCGCACCGTGATGTCCGAAACCGGCATGGCGATGATGGGCTCGGGCACGGCGAGCGGCGAAGGCCGCGCGCGCGAAGCCGCCGAGGCCGCCGTCTCGTCGCCGCTGCTCGAGGACATCAATCTCTCGGGCGCCAACGGCGTGCTCGTGAACGTGACGGCCGGCATGGACCTCTCGATCGGGGAGTTCCAGGAAGTCGGCAACATCGTCAAGCAGTACGCCTCGGAAGACGCCACCGTGGTCGTCGGCACCGTGATCGACCCGGACCTGTCGAACCAGATCCGGGTGACCGTCGTGGCCACCGGCCTCGGCCGGATGGCCGCGGCGCCCGCCGCGCGCCCGAGCGAGTTCGGTCGCAACGCCGCCGCGAAGGCGGAGCCTCAGATGCGGGTCGTGCGCCGCTCGCCGCTCAACAGCTCGGATTACGCCGCGCTCGATCGGCCGACGGTGCAGCGCCAGCGGGCAGTGGGCGATGGGCTGCGTGCGGACGCCGACGTCGAGGACGTGCTCGACATCCCGGCCTTCCTGCGCCGCCAGGCAGACTGACGCGACAGGCGGGCTTGTGGTACGGTAGCGCCCCGTTCATGCCGGGGCCGGTGCGCCTCGTCGGCGCCTCGCTCCAGCCGGTTTCCAGCACGGGATCGGGCGCTACCGCTTACTCCTATTTATGTTCGGTCAACGTACTCTCAAGAACGCGATCCGCGCGTCCGGCGTGGGTCTGCATACCGGCACCAAGGTGCTGATGACCGTGCGGCCGGCGCCGCCCGACCACGGCATTGTGTTTCGCCGCGTCGACCTCGAGCCGCCGGTCGACATTCCGGCGTTCGCGGAGAATGTCGGCGAGACCACGCTCGGCACCGTGCTCGTGATGAACGGCGCGCGCATTTCGACGATCGAACACCTGATGTCGGCTTTCGCGGGCCTCGGGATCGACAATGCGATCGTCGAGGTCAATGCCCCCGAAGTGCCGATCATGGACGGCAGCGCGGGGCCCTTCGTGTTCCTGCTGCAGTCGGCGGGCATCGAGGAACAGTCCGTGCCGAAGCGCTTCGTGCGCATCCTGAAGCACGTGCGCGTCGAGGACGGCGACAAGTGGGCCGAGTTCCACCCGTTCGACGGCTTCAAGGTGAATTTCCGCATCGAGTTCGACCACCCGATCTTCAAGCGGCGCACGCAGGCCGTTTCGATGGACTTCTCGACGACCTCGTTCCTGAAGGAAGTGAGCCGCGCGCGCACCTTCGGTTTCATGCGCGACCTCGAGGCGATGCGATCGCACAATCTAGCGCTCGGCGGCAACCTCGACAACGCGATCGTGCTCGACGACACCGGCATCATGAACGAGGACGGGTTGCGCTACGAAGACGAGTTCGTGAAGCACAAGATCCTCGATGCGATCGGCGACCTCTACCTGCTCGGCCACAGCCTGATCGGCGAGTTCAGCGGCTTCAAGTCCGGCCACGGGCTGAACAACAAGCTGCTGCGCGCCCTGCACGCCGACGCCGACGCGTGGCGCGAGGTGGTCTTCGAGTCCGACAAGGACACGCCGATCCACTACATTGGCACCGAAGCCCTGCCGAGTACCGCCGCCTGAACTAACGCGGGTCCGCCCGGGTGGGCGGCATCACCTTGACCTGCACGGTCGCGATGGCGCCGGATTTTTCCCGCGCTTGCCCGAGCAGGGCTGCCGTTTCGAAGCGCAGGCGCGCGGCCCACGCCGCGGATGCGACATAAACCGTCAGGACCTGGCCCCGCTCGACGGCCGAGGTGACATGCGGGGCCAGCGCGGCAGGCACCCACCCCTTCACGAGCTGTAGCCAGTCTCCGGCCGCCGCAGCGCGTTCCGCGAGGGCAGCCACCCGGGAGGTCGGGCGGGCCAGCAAGTCGGCCAGGGCGCGCGGTTTACCATATCGGGGAGACCCTGAATTTCGACTCTGTGCGCCAGTCTTCTTGTATCGGTCCCGGCTCTTCGGCATATTGCCCCCGCCACTGGACCGAGCATAACGGATGAACCTGATTTTCTTCTCTCGGCGTGAAGGACGCGCGCGGCACGTGAACCTCGCCCACCCGGTGACCCTGGGGGCGGTCGGTGCGCTCGCGCTCGGCGTGCTGGGCATCGCGTTCGTGCTCGGGCTCGAGCTCGGGCAGCGCTCCAGCAAGGCATTTTCGCGCGGCGACGCCACCCATTGGTCGCAGGTCGTGCAGACCCAGCAGGCCGAGATTGCCGAGATGAAACGCGCGTTGCAGGAGCGCATCGACGCGCTGTCGATGCGCATGGGCCAGGTCAACGGCCGCATGATCCGCATCGATGCGCTCGGCAAGCGCCTCGCCGAAATGGCTAACCTCGACTCGAGGGAATTCAATTTCGATGCCGTGCCGCCCGCGGGCGGCCCGGAAGACGGGGAGGGCGGCGTCGCCGCACAGATCCCCGATCTGACGAACATGCTCGATAGCCTCGAGGACCGGGTCGACCTGCGCGATGCGCAGCTTGCGGCGCTGGAGAACGTGCTGATCGCCCGCCAGTTGCGCGACCAGATCCACCCCGAAGGTCGCCCGGTGCGCCAGGGCTTCATCTCTTCCTACTTCGGCTCGCGGCAGGACCCGTTCACGGGGCATGGTGCGTTCCACAAGGGCATCGACTTCGCCTCGCAGGCGGGCTCCGACGTGGTCGCCGTCGCGGCGGGCGTCGTGACATGGTCCGGGGAGCGCTCCGGCTACGGCAACCTCGTCGAGATCAACCACGGCAACGGTTTCGTGACCCGCTACGGCCACAACAGCCAGACGCTCGTCGCCGTGGGCGACACCGTGCAGCGCGGCGACACGATCGCGCAGGTCGGTTCCACGGGCCGCTCGACGGGCCCGCACGTGCATTTCGAAGTGCTGCGGCAGGGCCGGCAGGTCGACCCGCTCACCTTCATCGGGCGCTAAACCCCCTCCCCCGGCCCCTCCCCCATTGAATGGGGGAGGGACCGGGGTGGGGGAATCATTTCCGCCGCGCCGCGTCTATCCGTACAATGTTCGGCCTTTGACCCTCAGGGTGAACCCAACTCCCTGACAGGGTTATATTTTTTTCAAGGACACCCCGTGCTCGCACTGCTCACGCGCGTCTTCGGCAGCCGCAACGACCGCCTCGTCAAGAATTACGCCCGCAACGTGCGCGCCTCGACGGCGCTCGAGCCGGCGATCGAGGCCCTTGCTGACGACGCCCTGCGGGCAAAGACCGAAGAGTTCCGCGCGCGCCTGAAGGACGGCGCAAAGCTCGACGACCTCGTGACCGAAGCCTTCGCGGTGGTGCGCGAGGCGGCGCGGCGCACCCTGAAGATGCGCCACTTCGACGTGCAGCTGATCGGCGGCACGGTGCTGCACGAGGGCAAGATCGCCGAAATGCGCACCGGCGAGGGCAAGACACTCGTCGCGACCCTGCCGGCCTATCTCAATGCGCTCCCGGGCGAAGGCGTGCACGTCGTCACGGTGAACGAATACCTCGCGCAGCGCGACTCGGACTGGATGGGGCCGATCTTCCGCTTCCTCGGCCTCACGGTCGGCGTGATCAGGAACTCGCAGTCGAGCGCCGAGAAGCGCGCGGCCTATGCCTGCGACATCACCTACGGCACGAACAACGAGTTCGGCTTCGACTACCTGCGCGACAACCTCGCGTTCCGCCTCGAGGACCGGGTGCAGCGCGGCCACGCCTTCGCGATCGTCGACGAGGTCGATTCGATCCTGATCGACGAGGCCCGCACGCCGCTCATCATCTCGGGTCCCGCCGAGGAGAGCACCGAGCTCTACCTCGCGATCAACAAGCTCGTGCCGCGCCTCTCGCGCCAGAAGGAAGAGAACGGCCCGGGCGATTACTCGGTGGACGAGAAGCAGAAGCAGGTGCACGTCACCGAGGAAGGCCACGAGCACGTCGAGCAGTACATGCTGGAAGCCGGCCTCCTGCGCGACGGCGACAGCCTCTACGACTCGGGCAACATCCGCCTGATGCATCACCTGAACGCCGCGCTGCGCGCGCACGCGATCTACCGGCGTGATGTCGAATACATCGTGCGTGGCGGCGAGGTGATCATCGTCGACGAGTTCACCGGCCGCACGATGCAGGGCCGGCGCTGGTCGGACGGCCTGCACCAGGCGATCGAGGCCAAGGAAGGCGTGCGGGTGCGCGAGGAGAACCAGACGGTCGCCTCGATCACGTTCCAGAACTATTTCCGCATCTACAGGAAGCTCTCGGGCATGACCGGCACCGCCGACACCGAGGCGCCCGAGTTCCTGCAGATCTACGGGCTCGAAGTGGTCGTGATTCCGACGCACCGGCCGATGATCCGCAAGGACAACCCCGATTTCGTCTATCTCAACCAGGGCGACAAGTACAAGGCGATCATCGAGGATATCCAGGACTGCGTGACGCGCGAGCAGCCGGTGCTCGTTGGCACGACCTCGATCGAGACTTCGGAACTCCTGTCGGGCCTGCTGCAGAAGGAAGGCATCACGCACCAGGTGCTGAACGCCAAGCAGCA
Source organism: Steroidobacteraceae bacterium (assembly GCA_050185195.1). Taxonomy (GTDB): domain Bacteria; phylum Pseudomonadota; class Gammaproteobacteria; order Steroidobacterales; family Steroidobacteraceae; genus CADEFQ01. Next base: position 29,627 of record JBFWZQ010000005.1, read on the forward strand.
CGAGCGCGAGGCACACATCGTCGCGCAGGCCGGCCGGCCGGGCGCCATCACGATCGCCACGAACATGGCGGGCCGCGGCACCGACATCGTGCTCGGCGGCAATCTCGAGGCGGAGCTGGCGGCATTGCCGCCCGAGGCGGCCGATGCCGATCGCGAGCGCGTGAAGGGCGGCTGGAAAGCGCGGCACGACCAGGTGCTCGCCGCGGGCGGCCTGCACATCGTCGGCACCGAACGCCACGAGTCCCGCCGCATCGACAACCAGTTGCGCGGCCGTTCAGGCCGGCAGGGAGACGCCGGGTCGAGCCGCTTCTACCTGTCGATGGAAGACAACCTGATGCGGATCTTCGGCGATCCGAACTTCACCAAGCGCCTGCTGACGATGGCGGGCATGAAGGAGGGCGAGGTGATCGAGAGCCGCATGCTCTCGGGCCGCATCGAGAAGGCGCAGCGCAAGGTCGAGTCGCACAACTTCGATATCCGCAAGCAGCTGCTGCTGTTCGACGACGTGGCGAACGACCAGCGCAAGGTGATCTACCAGCAGCGCACCGAGATCATGGCGCAGGCGGAAGTCGCGGATGCGATCCGTGGCATCCGCGCGGATGCGATCGGCACGCTCGTCGACCAGTTCGTGCCGAAGAACGCAGGACCCGCGGACTGGGACCTCGATGGGCTCGTCGAGTCCGTGCTGAAGGATTTCAACACGCGCATCGCGCCGAAGGAGTGGCTCGAGCAGGACCCCGAGGTCGACGAAGCGGGCTTTCGCGCGCGCATCGTCGCGGCGGTCGAAGCGACCTACGATGAAAAGGTCGCGCGCATCGGCGCGGACCTGATGCGGCACGTCGAGAAGGACGTGATGCTGCGCACGCTCGACCAGCACTGGCGCGATCACCTCGCGGCCATGGACTACCTGCGCCAGGGCATCCACCTGCGCGGCTATGCGCAGAAGGACTACCGCTACGAATACAAGCGCGAGGCGTTCGAACTGTTTTCCGCGATGCTCGATCGCGTGAAGTTCGAGACCGCATCGCTCCTCTCGAAGATCGAGGTGCGCACGCAGGAAGAGATCGATCGGGAAGAGGAGCGCCGCCGGCTTCGATTGATGCAGGCGCTGCAGGCCCAGCATGCCGACGCACAATCGGCCCTCGGCGGCGGCGAAGCCGAGGCGCCGGCCGGCCAGTCGCCCGCGGGTGCTGCCCGGGGCGCAGGCGTCGCGCAGCTTCCGGGCCGGCCAGCGGCCGCCGCGGAATCGCACACGCCCGTGGTTCGTGGCGAGCGCAAGGTCGGCCGAAACGAACTGTGCCCGTGCGGCTCGGGCAAGAAATACAAGCACTGCCACGGCGCGCTGGCCCAGGCGGAGTGACGCGCACCCGGGTCGTGGCGGCAGCGCTCTTCGACGCCGAGGGGCGCGTACTGCTCGCCGACCGGCCGCCCGGCAAGCACATGGCCGGCCGCTGGGAGTTTCCGGGCGGCAAGGTCGGGGCCACGGAGAGCGAACGGGCGGCCCTCGACCGCGAACTCGCCGAGGAACTCGGCATCACCGTGCAGGCGGCGCGGCCGTTCATGACGGTGTCGCACGACTACGTAGATCGCCGTATCGACCTGTCACTGTGGCTGGTTGAATCTTGGAGCGGTGAACTGCGTCCGCTCGACGGCCAGCGCCTCGCCTGGGTAGCTCCTGGTGAACTGCCCAGGTGGGATGTCCTCGAAGCCGACGAACCATTCGTGCGCGCGCTGCGCGCTCTTCCAGGGAACACGATGACACAGCCCCAGACGATCGATGTTTGCAATCCCCGCACTGGCGAGGTGGATTTTCAGTTCACGGCGACCGCCCCTGCCGAAGTCGTGCGCGTGGCGGCGGCCTTGCGTGCGCAGCAGCCTGCGTGGCGTGACGCAGGCTTGCCGCATCGAATCGCCGTCCTGCAGGACTTCAAGGCAGAACTCCTCGCCCGAAAGGACGAGATCGCCGACGCACTCACGCGCGACACCGGTCGACACCTGCTGTCGGCAGGCGAGGCATTGTGGGTGCCGGGTGTGATCGACCGCTGGTGCAACGAGGCACCAGGCCTCGGCGCGCAGCCCGGTGGGCGGTCGGCAAACATGCCGACGGTGGACTACGACTACCAGCTCGTGCCGCACGCGCTCGTCGGCGCGATCAGCCCGTGGAATTTCCCGTTCCTGCTGTCCCTGATCGACGCGATCCCGGCGCTGCTAGCCGGCAGCGTCGTGTTGCTGAAGCCGAGCGAGGTGACGCCGCGCTGGATGGAGCCGGTGCGACGTGCGATCGACGCAGTCCCCGAATTGGCCGCTGTGCTCGCGCTGACCCCGGGCGGCAAGGAAACGGGCGAGGCGCTGGTCGCCGCCGTCGATGCCGTGTGCTTCACGGGCAGCGTGAAAACGGGTCGCCTGGTCGGCGCCAGTGCCGCGGCGCATTTCATCCCCGCGTTCCTCGAACTCGGCGGCAAGGACCCGGTGATCGTCACGGCAAATGCCGACATCGAGCGCGCCACCGACGCCGTGCTGCGCGCCTCGATCACCGCGAGCGGGCAGGCCTGCCAGTCGATCGAACGCGTGTATGTCGATCGGCGCATCCATGCCGCCTTCGTGGAACGGCTCACCGCCAAGGCGCGCGCCGTCGAGATCAACTGGCCCGACATCCATCGGGGTGTCGTGGGTCCGTTCATCTGGGCGGCGCAGGCGCGGGTGGTCGAGCAGCAGATTGCCGACGCCGTGGCGAAGGGCGCCAAAGTCCTCGCGGGCGGCACGGTCGAGCGGCATGGCGGCCTGTGGCTGCGCCCGACGGTGCTGGTCGATGTCACGCACGACATGCAGGTGATCACCGAGGAGACTTTCGGGCCGCTGATGCCCGTCGTCGCCTTCGATACGATCGAGGAAGCGATCCGCCTCGCGAACGACTCCATCTACGGCCTGTCGGCCGCAGTGATTGCCGGCTCGATGGAAGAGGCAGAAGCCATCGGGCGGCAGCTCGATGTGGGCGCCGTCAGCCTGAATGACTGCTCGCTCACCGTCATGGTGTTCGAGGCCGAAAAGAACTCCTTCAAGCTCTCGGGGCTCGGCGGCTCCCGGATGGGACCTGCCGGTTACCTGCGCTTTTTCCGCACCAAGGCGATCCTGCGCCAGACGGGTGCGGCTGCGACGGTGGCCATGCTGCAGGAGGAAAACGCGGCACGCTGAGGGGAACCGCGCGGGAATGCGCGATACAATGCCGCCACTCCATCCGACAGGTTTGCCATGGCCAACGATCCGAATCTGCCCGACATCCAGCTCGACGCGAGCGGCCTCTACCGCGAGGAAGTGTTCACCGACCGCAAGGCCGGCACCCTGCGCCGCCTCGTGCCGGTCACCGTGGACGGCAACGACGACGGTTCCCGTGAAGTGCTCTATTCCGGCCAGACCCAGTTGCTGACGCCGGGTGGCGTGTTGCCACTCATGTTCGAGATCGACGCGAAGACGCTGCCGGACGCACTCGCGAAGTTTGCTGATTCGGTCAAGGTCGCGCTCGAGCAGGCGATTGACGAAGCGCGCGAGTACCGGCGCGAAGCCGCCTCGCGCATCGTCGTGCCGGAGGCCGGTGGCCTCGGCCCGATGGGACCGGGCAGCAAGCTCAAGATGCCGTAGTGCCGGGGCTACGGGCTACGGGCAAGAGACGCGGGTCGCGTGCGCTGAGTTCCCTTGCTGGTCGCTGAATTCATCGGCGACTGCGGAGGGGAGTGTCAGGATTTCTGTGTGTGAGGCGTTCCTGCGACGTGTCCACGTCGGCCCATATTGCTCTGCGGTGATTCATTGCCTCGCGCCTTGGTGATCTTGCGTAACTGCGCATGGATGCCCTCGATGGCATTGGTCGTGTAGATCACGCGCCGTACGGCCGGCGGGAAGGCGAAGAAGGGGTTGACGCGGTCCCAGGCGCGGCGCCAGCAGCCACCCCCGTCGGGAACTGGCAACCCGATGGACTTTGCTCGAAGGCCGCGAGCGCCGCGGCGGCCGCCTCGGCACTTGCGGCGGTATGAATCGGACGCAGGTCCGCGGCAAGTGCTTCGCCGATGCCTTTCAGCCCATCGGCAACGGCAATCAGGATGCCGTGCACACCGCGGGACTTCACCCGCAGCGCATCGAAGAACACCACCGGATAGAGCGGCTCGAGGGGGAGGCCCAGCCAGGCGCTGACCCCGGTCGCGTACTGCCCGGCGAGAAATCGCTGGGTCTCTCGCGCCGTCATGCCGCGCGCGTACATCGCCACGATCTGGTCGTCAAAGCCCGTAAAGCGCTGCTCGAGCCGTTGCGGTGATTGCTCGCTCCCTCGGGCTTGTCCGCCCCGGGCGCGTCCCCCACGTGATGCGTCAGCCCGGCACCAAACACCCGCTCGATCAGCGCCTTCTTGAAGGCCATCGACGCGGCGTTGACTGCCTCGGTGCTCGGCTTGCGCCGCCTTCGTCGTTCTTCTGCCTCACACGCAATATCCCGGCAGGCCAAAAAAACGCGACCAGCGACGGAACCCAGGGCGCGCAACCCGCGTCTCTTGCCCGTTGCACGACGCTACAGGTTTTCGTCGAAGAAACGCTTCACCGTCAGGTAGGCGTGCGGCCCCATGTCCGCGTGCCTCAGGAGGCCGTGCTTGCCGCCCGGATAGGGCATCACCTCAAAGGGTTTGCGAAGCGCCTGCAGGCGCTCGATGAGTGTCGTGCTGTTCGTGAAGAGCACGTTGTCGTCGGCCATGCCGTGCATGATCAGCAGCGGCCCGCGCAAACCCGCGGCGTGTGCCAGCACGCTCGAGGACTCATAGCCGCCGGGGTTCTCCGCGGGCGTGCCCATGTAGCGCTCCGTATAGTGGGTGTCATAGAGGCGAAAGTCGGTGACCGGCGCCCCCGCGACTCCCGCGGCGAAATGCTCGGGTGCCTGCATCATCGACATCAGTGCCATGTAGCCGCCGTAGCTCCAGCCCCAGATGCCGATGCGTTGCGGGTCGACGAAGGGCAGGGTGCGCAGGTATTCGACGCCAGTCACCTGGTCTTCGACTTCGACGGAGCCGAGCCGATGGAAGGCCGCGCCATCGAACCGCACGCCGCGAAACGCCGTGCCGCGGTTGTCCAGCGTGAACACCACATAACCCGACTGGGCGAGGTACTGCCGAAACGGATTGCCCCAGGCGTTGCGCACGCGGCCGAGGACGCTGGGGCCGCCGTACACGTCGATGATCACCGGGTAACGCCGGCCGGGCTGCATGTCCTTCGCCGGTGTCAGCTGGTAATGGAGTATCTGTCCGTCGCGCGCTGCGAGCGTGCCGAACCGTGATGGTTGGTGCGAGGCGAGGTAGGGCGCGTATGGGTGCGACGCGTCGAGCGCATTCGCGACGAGCGTCGCGCGCACGCTGCCGTCCAGGTTGCGCAGCGTGACCGCGGGCGGGTGCTCGCTGTCCGAGAACGTGTCGAGGTAGTAGCGGGCGTCGGGCGACATGCGCACCGTGTGCCAGCCCGCCTCGCGCGTGACGCGGCGCGGCGCTTCCTGCCTGCGATACGAGGCCACGTAGAGCTGCCGCTCGATCGGCGAGGCCGCATTTGCCATGAACCAGACCAGCCCGCGCCGGCGGTCGATACCGCGGATCGCGCGCAGCGCATCGCCGCGATCCTCCCCCGCGACCATCCATTCGCCGCCTGTCACGGCATGGCGCAGTTTCCCGTCGGCATCGTAGAGGTACAGGTGGTGGTAGCCGGACCGGCTCGAGCCCCAAAGGAATTCGCCATCATCCGAGACGAACGTGAGTTCGTCGCAGATGTCGACCCAGGTGTCCGAGTGTTCCTCGAGGAGCGTGCGCGTCTCGCCGGTCGCGGCTTCGGCCTTCAACAAGGTGAGCGTCTTCTGGTCGCGGCTCTGGCGCTGCACGGCGAGGGCGGAGCCGTTCGGCAGCCACTTGACGCGGGCGAGGTAGATGTCGGGGCTCGCGCCGAGATCCACTCGCACCGCGGGTCCCCCGCCGACCTGCGCCACGAAGAGGCGCACGTCGGCATTGCGGGCGCCCGTTGCCGGATAGCGCTGCTTCACCACCTCGATGCCATCGGCAAGGATCTCGAAACGCTCGACTTCCGCCACCGGCGTTTCGTCGACGCGTGTGTACGCAATGTGCCGATCGTCGGGCGACCACCAATAGCCCGTATTGCGGTTCATCTCCTCCTGCGCGATGAATTCCGCGACGCCGTACGCAATGAGTCCGCCGCCATCATGCGTGATCGGGATCTCACGCCCACTCGACAGTTCCAGGGCGTAGAGATTCGAGTCGCGCACGAAACTGACATAGCGTCCGCGTGGCGAGAATTTCGCATCCGTTTCGTCGGCCGGCGTGCTGGTCAGGCGCCGGATGGCGCGCCCGGGCGCGGCGCCCGGTTCGTACAGGTACAGGTCGCCGCCGAATGGCACGAGGATGCGCCGGCCATCGACCGACAGGTCGTAGTCGAGGATGCCGCCGAGCGCGGAGGTGCGCTGCCGCTCGCGCCGCGCGGCTTCTTCGGCGGACAGCACTGCGCCCGGGGTGGCCAGCCGGTCGGAGTCGACGAGCAGGGTGTGACGGTGGGTCGGGATGTCGTAGGCCCAGAGATCGTAGGTGTCTTTCGCGTTCTCCTTCGCCCGCAGGTAGGTGATGCGGCGGCCGTCCGGCGCGAACGACGCGCCACGCAGGGTCGGTCCCGAGAGGTCCGGTGCCGCAAACAACCGCTCGATCGTGAGGTCGGCCGGGAGGGCCGGCGTGGCGGCGAGCGACAGCACGAATGCGACGAAGCGAGCGGTACGGGGTGCGGTCATCGGATCGGTCCGTTTGTTAGACTGCCGCATCGGCAATCTTCGAGTGTAGGGAAGAACATGATCCGCAGCCAAGCCGCGCGCCCGCGCCTCGTGACGATCGCCCTCGCCGCCTGCACCGTGGCCCTGGCCGCCGGGGTGGTCGCCGCCGCGAAGCTCCGTTATCCGTCGGCGCCCCGGTCCGCGGTCGTCGACGACTATTTCGGCACGAAGGTCGCCGACCCCTATCGCGGCTTCGAGTCGCTCGCCTCGCCCGCCACGAAGAAGTGGGTGCAGGCGGAGAACGCGCTGGCACAGCCATGGCTCGAAGCGATTCCGCAGCGCGCCTGGCTCAAGGAGCGGCTCGCGAGACTCTGGAACTACGAACGCTTCGGCGTACCCCGCAAGGCCGGTGGGCGCTACTTCTTCACCCGCAACGACGGCACGCAGAACCAGGGCGTGCTGTACGTCGCCGATACGGCCGATTCCGCGGGTCGGGTGCTGTTCGATCCCAATGGCGCGAGCAAGGACGCGACGGTCGCGCTGGCGCGTTTCGAACCAAGCCCCGACGGCAAGCTGCTCGCCTATTCGCTGTCGGACGGCGGCACCGACTGGGAAATCTGGCGCTTTCGCCGCGTCGACGATGGCGCCGACCTGCCGGATGAACTGCGGCGCGTGAAGTTCTGGCAGGTGTCATGGGCGGCTGACGGGTCCGGCGTGTACTACAGCCGCTACCCCGCCCGCGCCGACGGCCATGGCGACGATGCCGGTCGCCCGGCCGTCTATTTCCATCGGCTCGGGGAGCCGCAGGAGCGTGATGCGCTCGTCTATGCGGTCACCGATCATCCGTCGCGCGCGCCTTCCGCCGAAGTCACGGACGACGGCAAGCTGCTCGTCATCTCGATCTACGAGGACACGCGCCGCGATGGCGTCGTGCTGAAGGACATCTCGCAACCCGATGGCCGCGTCACGAAGCTGTTCACCGACTTCGACGCGAACTACGTCTACCTCGGCAACGACGCGGACTCGCTCTATTTCACCACGACGGCGGGCGCGCCCAACTGGCGCGTGATCGCAGTGGATCGCGCGACGCCGAGTGCCGCGGGCGCCCGCACGATCGTGCCGGCGGCGGCGGCCGCGATCGACTCGGCCGATATCGCGGGCGGCAGGGTGCTCGTGAGTTATGTCCAGGATGCACGCAACGTCGTGAAGCTGTTCGAGCGTGACGGCAAGCCGGTGGGCGACGTGCAGTTGCCCGGGTCCGGCTCGGCCGGCAATTTCGAGGCGAAGGGCAACGATAGCGAAGTCTTCTTCGCGTTCTCCGACTATCTCGCCCCGACGCGCATCCTGCGGCTCGACGCGGCCACCACTGCGGTCAGCGCGTTTCGCACGCCGAGGATCGACGCGGATACCTCCCGCTATGTCACGGAGCAGGTCTTCTACCCCAGCAAGGACGGCACGAAAGTGCCGATGTCGATCACGCATCGGCGCGACATGCCGCGCGACGGCAATCAGCCGGTGCTGCTCTACGGCTATGGCGGTTTCAACATCTCACTGACGCCCGTTTTCCGGCCGACGGTGCTTGCCTGGCTCGAGATGGGTGGCGCCTATGCCGAGGCGAACCTGCGCGGCGGTGGCGAGTACGGCGAGGCCTGGCACGACGCGGGCACGCTGACGCACAAGCAGAACGTGTTCGATGACTTCATTGCGGCCGCCGAATACCTGATCCGCGAGAAGTACACCCGGCCTTCTCGGCTTGCGATCAACGGGCGCAGCAACGGCGGCCTGCTCGTCGGTGCGGTGATGCTGCAGCGGCCCGAGCTCTTCGGGGCGGCCCTGCCGGGCGTCGGCGTGCAGGACATGCTGCGTTACCAGCTCGCGAGCGCGAACGCGCGCCAGTGGTCGGGTGATTACGGCCTGAGCGAGAAGGCCGACCAGTTCAAGGCGCTCTACGCCTACTCGCCCGTGCACAACGTGAAGCGGGGCGTGTGTTATCCCGCGACGCTCGTGACGACCGCCGACCGGGACGACCGCGTGGTGCCCTGGCACAGCTACAAGTTTGCAGCGGCGCTGCAGGCCGCGCAGGGCTGCGCGAACCCGGTGCTGATCCGCATCGAGACGCGTGCCGGCCACGGGGCCGGCAAGCCGGTGTGGATGCAGATCGAGGATTTCGCGGACCAGTGGGCGTTTGCGGCGAAGGCGCTCGGTATGCAAGCGCCCGCGCCGGCCACCGGGGAGCTCAAGAATTCAGGCGGTTGACTCGCGGTCGCGCAGGTCCGTGGGCAGAGTGCCATCCGGCGTAGGCTCGACCGGATCGCCGGGAATCGCATGCTCTTCCGAGAGCCATGCGCCAAGATCGATGAGGCGGCAACGCTGGCTGCAGAACGGGCGATACGGCGAGGCGTCCGACCACTCGGTCTCGCGCTGGCAGGTGGGGCAGGGAACTTTCAACTGCAGCAGCTCAGCGTGAACGGCACGTCCGCGGTGGCCTGGGTGGGGCGCGCGCCGAGGCCGTTCCAGCTGAGGAAGCGCACGCTCGAACGGTAGTGGCTGCCGCTGATCTCGGGATAGAGACCGAGCGACTGCGGTACGCCGATGCGCAGCAACTGCACCGGCGACTCGCGATCGAAGGTGATGTGAAAGACGCCGCCCTTGGCGACCTCGTTGCGCGGCCGGCCGTTCTGTCGGGTGAGCCACAGCAACTCGGCGATCGAATCGCACAAGGGCCGCAACAGGGCGAGCCACTCGCTGAAGGCCTGCGTGCGCACCTGCTCGGGCTGCTGCAGCCAGTAGAAATAATCGGGCAGGTCGAATTCGCAGGTGCCGCCCGGGATAGCGCTGCGGTGCTTCACGGCTGCGAGGAATTCGGACTCCTTGATGGGCTGCAGGTAGGTGGAGCCGGCCGCAAGCAGCTCGGTGCGCAGGCGCATCAGGTTCGACATCACGGTGCGCAGGCGCGCGCCATCGACATTCGGCTTCGCCTGGAACTCGTTCAGCTGCGTCAGTTGGCGCTCGAGCTCCTTGAGCGCATCGGCACGGGCGTCGCCGCGGGTCGTGATCGCGAGGATGTCGATCAGGCTCCCGATCGCGGCGCGGCTGCCCCATTCGCTGGCGCGCTCGTTGTGGTACGAGGCCTGGCCATACAGGAAATCGATGCGCAGGAACGTGCGCATGCGCTCGTTGAGCGGTTGCTCGAACACGAGTTCGGCCTCTTCGGCCACCGGGGCCTCCGACTGCGCCAGTTCTTCGGACATCCGCCTATTGTGCGCGAGCGCCTCCGCTCCCGTAAACGCCTGCGGCGGCCAGATAGGTCGAATGCAGGCGCTCGACCTGTGCGGCGAGTGCCTCGAGATCGCCCTCGTTCGTGATGAGGTCGTCGGCGGCCGCGCGGCGCGTCGTGCGATCGGCCTGCGCCGCGAGCAGGGCGCGTGCCTCGGCGAGAGTCGAGCCGTCGCGGGCCTGCAGGCGACGGACCTGGGTGGCCTCGTCGGCATCGACGACCAGCACCCGGTCGACGCGCGAGCGCGAGCCACCTTCCACCAGCAGCGGAATCGCGAGGATCTGGTAGGGCCCCCCGGCCCTCGCCGAGCGCGCCTCCATTTCGGCGCGGATCGCCGGGTGGGTCAGGGCCTCGAGCCGGCGTCGCGCGGCTGTCGCTTCGGCGGAATCGCCGAAAACCCGCGTGCGCAGCGCACGCCGGTCGAGCGAACCGTCCGGGGCGATGACCGCGTCGCCGAACTCAGCCCGGATCTTTCCCAGCAGCGCGGTGCCAGGTGCCACCACGTCGCGGGCGATGAGATCGGTATCGATGACCGGGACGCCGAGTGCGGCGAAGAGGTTGGCTACCGTGCTCTTGCCACTGGCGATGCCGCCGGTGAGGCCGACGCGGAAGGTCATGATTGTGTTTGGCGAGAATGTGCCAATGCGAGATGGTGACTACCTTTGATCCGCACGACCTGGTAACCCCCCGTACGCAGGGCTGCGACGAGTTCCTTTCCGGTTGGCGCGGGGAAGCTCGTCATGCATTGACCGTAACCCGCTGTACTGCCACGAAGTCCAGGTTGGGCACGTCGCTACCTTCGGCTTCGAGGCAGAGTTCGATGGCCTCACGAATGCGCTCGGTCAATTCGTCCAGTGACTTGGCTTGCGTGTGGCAGCCCGGCAATGCAGGGACGGAGGCCACAAAGTAACCTTCCGAGTCTCGTTCCACCACGACATCAAACTGACGGGACATACGTACCTCTTCCGTCGATTGTACTGCCGAGGTTCAAGCGGTGAACATCCCGAGGTATCCCGTCACGATCTGCGGGCCCCACATCAGCGCGATCCAGCCGGCCGCCGCGAGGAAGGGGCCGAAGGGCATGGGGACATTGCGGTCGCGTCCCCGCACGACGATGAGCGCGATGCCCGTGACCGCGCCGACGGCGGCCGAGAGCAGGATGATCGGCAGCAGCATCTGCCAGCCGAGCCAGGCGCCGAGCGCGGCGAGCAGCTTGAAGTCGCCGTAACCCATGCCTTCCTTGCCGGTCGCGAGCCGGAAGAGGTGGTACACCGACCAGAGCGAGAGATAGCCGGCGAGCGCGCCGATGATCGCCTCGCGCGGCCCGACCGGCGTGTAGCCGGCGACGCTCGCCGCGAGCCCGAGCCACAGCAGCGGCAGCGTGAGCGCATCGGGCAACAGCTGCGTATCGAAGTCGATGAAGGTGAGGGCGACCAGGAACCAGGTGAGCGCGATTGCCGCGCCCATCTGCGGCGTGTAGCCGAACCTCCAGGCCACCGTCGCCGACAGGATGGCGGTCAGCAGCTCGACGAGCGGGTAGCGCACGCTGATCCGCGCCTGGCAGCTCGCGCACCGACCCCGCAACACGAGCCAGCTCAGCACCGGCACGTTGTGGATCGCCTTGACGGGCGCCTTGCACGCCGGGCAGGCCGAGCGTGGCGCCACGATACTGAAATGCGGCGCCGCGGGTGTCTCGCGCCCGGCAAGCTCGTTGCACTGCCGCCGCCACTGCCGGTCGAGGATGATCGGCGTGCGGTGAATGACCACGTTCAGGAAGCTGCCCACGAGCAGCCCGAGAACGAAGAGGGCTGCGATCACACGACCGCGCCGAGCTTGAAGATCGGCAAGTACATCGCGATCACGAGGCCGCCGACCAACACGCCGAGGATCGCCATGATCAGCGGCTCGAGCAGGCTCGACATGCTGTCGACGGCGTTGTCGACTTCGGCCTCGTAGAACTCGGCCACTTTCGCCGACATCTGGTCGAGCGCGCCGGCTTCTTCGCCGACCGCGATCATCTGGATCACCATGTTCGGGAAGAGCTGGGTGTTCTCCATCGCGCGCTGCAGGCGCTGGCCGGTGGCGACTTCGTCGCGCATCTTCATCACCGCGTTTTCGTAGACGATGTTGCCGGTGGCGCCCGCCACCGATTCGAGCGCCTCGACCAGCGGCACGCCAGCGGCGAACATCGTCGACAAGGTGCGTGCGTAGCGCGCGATCGCCGATTTCACGAGGATCGGGCCGATGATCGGCAGCTTGAGCGAGATGCGATCGAGCGCCTCGCGCATCTTGCGCGAGCGCTTCTTGAAGTACATGAATGCATAGACTGCGCCGCCGACCAGCACGGCCAGCAAAGGCCCATGGTTCTGCACGCCCTTCGAGAGGTTGATGACAAACTGCGTGAAGGCCGGTAGCTCTGCGCCAAAGCCCTTGAACAGGCTTTCGAATTGCGGAATCACGAAGATCAGCAGGATCAGCGTGACCACCACGGCCACCACCATGACCGCCGCGGGGTAGAAGAGCGCCTTCTTGACCTTCTTCTTGATCGCCTCGGTCTTCTCCTTGTAGGTCGCGATCTTGTCGAGCAGCGACTCGAGTGCACCGGCCTGTTCTCCGGCCTCGACGAGGTTCACGTAGAGGTCGTCGAAATACAGCGGGTGCTTCGCGAGCGCTTCGTGCAGCGAAGTGCCACCCTCGATGTCCTGCTTGATGTCGAGGATCAGCTTCTGCACCGAGGGTTTCTCGTGGCCGTTCCCGACGATCTCGAAGGCCTGCACGAGCGGAATGCCCGATGCCAGCATCGTTGCGAGCTGGCGGCTGAAAACCGCGATGTCCTCGGGCTTGACCTTGCCGCCGCTCTTGAAGGCCTGCGACTGCTTCTTCACCTTCGAGGGCGCGATGCCCTGGCGGCGAAGTTCGGTGCGCAGGGCGGCCTCATCCGGCGCGAGGCTCTTGCCCTTGACGCGGTTGCCGCGCTTGTCCATGCCTTCCCACGCAAACGGGATATCCCGCTTGATCGTGCGGACGGATGCAGTTGCGGACATATTGGCCATGCGGAATCTCCGTCAGCTCACTCGATGGTGACGCTGTTGATCTCTTCGAGGCTCGTCATGCCCTGCTTGACCTTCTCGAGGCCCGAGCGGCGCAGGTCCCAGACGCCCATGCGTCGTGCGGCGTCGCCGATCTGGATGGCATTGCCGCCTTCCATGATGATGCGGCCGATCTCCTCGGTGACCGGCAGCACCTGGTAGATGCCGACGCGGCCCTTGTAGCCGTCGGTGCAGGACTGGCAGCCCTTCGGGCCGTAGACTTTCATGCCCGCGGCGACGTCTTCCTTCGGGAAACCTTCCTTCAGGAGCGCCTCCGCGGGTACATCGACGAGGTGCTTGCACTGGGTGCACAGGCGGCGCGCGAGGCGTTGCGCGATGATCAGGCTGCACGACGTGGCGATGGCGTAGGGCTTCACGCCCATGTCGATGAGGCGCGTGAGCGTCTGCGGCGCGTCGTTCGTGTGCAGGGTGGAGAGTACGAGGTGGCCGGTCTGCGCGGCCTTGATCGCGATCTCCGCGGTTTCGAGGTCGCGGATTTCGCCGACCATCACCACGTCCGGGTCCTGGCGCAGGAAGGCGCGCAGCGCGGAAGCGAACGTGAGGCCCACCTTGGCATTGACGTTGACCTGGTTGACGCCGGGCAGGTTGATTTCCGCCGGGTCCTCCGCGGTCGAGATGTTCGTGTCCTCGCGATTGAGGATGTTGAGGCCCGTATAGAGCGACACGGTCTTGCCGCTGCCGGTCGGGCCGGTCACGAGGATCATGCCCTGCGGCTTCGCGAGGTTCTGGAGGTAGAGTTCCTTCTGCTGCGGCTCGTAGCCCAGCGCGTCGATGCCGAGCATCGCCTGCGACGGGTCGAGGATACGGGTGACGATCTTCTCGCCGTGCAGCGTCGGGCAGGTGCTCACGCGAAAGTCGATCGCACGAGTCTTCGACAGCTTCATCTTGATGCGGCCGTCCTGCGGCACGCGGCGCTCGGCGATGTCGAGCCGAGCCATGACCTTGATGCGCGCGCAGATCTTCTGCGCGAGCTGCACGGGTGGCTGCGCGACTTCCTTCAGGATGCCGTCCATGCGATAGCGCACGCGATAGGTTTTCTCGTACGGCTCGAAGTGGATGTCCGAGGCGCCACGCCGGATCGCGTCGAGCATCACCTTGTTGACGAACTTGACGATCGGGGCGTCGTCGACGTCGTCGCGGGTGACGCCGCCTTCGTGCTCGTCTTCGCCGCCGGTGACCTCGAGGCCCTCGAGGTCGACGCCTTCCTCGTCGGTGAGGTTCGGCATCTGCGTGTCGACCTGCTCGAGCGCCTTGTCGACGGCGCGCTGCAGCTTGTCGTCCTCGACGACGATGGCGTCGATGCCGAGGCCGGTCGCGAACTTGATCTCGTCGATCGCGTGCAGGTTGGTCGGGTCGGCGACGGCGAGGAACAGGCGCTTGCCGCGGCGAAAGAGCGGCAGCACGCGGTGCTTGGCGAGCAGCTTGTCGTTGACGAGCCGCACGAGATCGAGGTCGACCGCGAGGCTGTCGAGGTCGAGCAGCGGCACGCCGAACTCGCTGGAGGCCGCCACGGCGATGTCGCGCGCCCGGGCGGCGCCCATGCCGATCAACTGGGTGACGAAGCCGCCCTTGCGGTCGCGCGCGCCCTGCAGGGCGTTCTGCATCGTCGGCTCGTCGACGAGCCCGTCCTGCACGAGCCGCTGGGGCAGCCCGCCGAGGGCGGAGCGCGAGCCTCCGATGGCGAGAGAAGCGTTATCGTTCATGCACTTGCAGCAAGCAGGGCGCGACCCCGGTTAGCGATAGTGTACCGGAGGGTGACCCCCGGGCAATTGTCAAATCCGGGAGGATGGTCGCATAGCGGCGGCGGGGCCTGCGTGATTCGGCTCCCAAAAAAAGAAGCCCCTCCGGAGAGGGGCTTCTGCATCCTGAGGATGCGTGTCATTCGCTTAGCCGCGGCACTCCGCCGGGCGATACTTCTGGAGCGTCGTACCGCCGGTGCCGGTGGCCTGCCAGCCGGCCGCCACCGCCGTCACGCCAACAGCCGTCGACATGTCCTTGCTGCCGCACTGCCAGGCCACATCGCCGTTGGCACTGGTGCCCGGCGTGAGAATGAGCGTGTCGCCACTCAGGTTCGTGGCATTCGCCTGGTTGCCGAACGTGACCGTAATGACACCGTCCACAACTTCCACAGACGTCACGTATTTGCCGACGATGTCAGTGGAGGCGCCGAGACCCGCCTCGGTGTTGTCCGCGGGCCAAGTGCCGTTGCCGGCCATCGACTCCGACACGGCTGCCTTCGCAGCACCCGCGAGGTTCAGGCCTTCGGTGACTTGCGCGCGGATCGTGTAGTCCTGGTACGCCGGGATCGCGATCGCGGCGAGGATGCCGATGATCGCGACGACGATCATCAGTTCGATGAGGGTGAAACCCTTCTGCATGGTCTTCATTGACAAAGCTCCTTGAGGTCGAAGATTTCCAGTCGATACCAAAATTTCGCGGCGTGTTCCGCCTGCAGGGGAAGCATGAAGCAACGGGCGTGCCAGCAATGTGATGCGGTTCCAAGTTGCTGATGCGCCGCGAATTCGTGCCCGTGCGAGGCCGTTATGTTTTGTGCGCCCTGTCACCCTTGCGCGACGCTGCCGTGCGATTCGCGTCACAAGCTGACACGGTGCGTCACATTGTTGGAACGCGTCTGCAATGAACCGGCTGCGCCGGCCAGCGGGTAGCTGTCAGCGCGGACACCTGGTTTTCGTGCGCTTGCGCGGGATATGCGTGTGGAAAACCGGGTGGACGGGAATGGAAACTTCGCGGCATGGTTCAACGACAGCCATTAACCGTGGAAAGGAAATTCCTTACCGTCAAATCCCGTTACCAGGGCGGTGAACGCCATGATCACCAGTAAGCTCACCAGCAAGGCGCAGACCACGATTCCCCAGCCCGTGCGGGCTGCGCTGGGCCTGAAAGAGGGCGACGAGCTGCTGTACCAGATCGACGGCAAGCGGGTCATTCTTTCGCGGCAACAGCCGGGAACTGCCGCGGATGACCCATTCACCACCTTCGATGAATGGCGGTCCGCCGCCGACGCTCGCGCCTATGACGATCTTTAGTCGTGGCGACGTCATCAAGGTCCCGTTTCCGTACACCGATCGCTCGACCCGTCGCTCACGGCCGGCGCTGGTTGTGTCGGACGAACCGTTTCATGCCCGGCACGGGCTCCTGTGGGTCGTCATGAAGTGGGTCGCAACTATTCGATCCCGGGATTCTTGATGGGGCAGCGCAGCGCGCGAGCGTACTTCTCGCACTCGCGCTATCCCTGGAGGCGGTGCTTGTTGCCGGCAACGTGCGTGAGTTTCGCCGAGTCGCGGGTTTGCGGGTCGAGAACTGGCTCGCGCGCATTCGAAGTCCCGATTGAGCGCCAATCTGCGCGAACTGCCGGCATTTTCAGCGTGCGCCGCGTCGCGTTCAGGGCCACTGTCATGAGTCCTCGAGGTTGACAGCCCTGGAAGGGCGTTGGCATGATTGCCTACAGCAGAGCCGAGATCCTGCTGCGCGAACGCATGGAGTACGACGACGGTACTTTCGTGGAAATGGTCATCTGGAAGCTGCCGGCGCCCGTGCGGGGCAGCGGCCATGATTACAAGTACCGCTTGTTCTATGGTCGCATCGGAGAGCGGCTGGTGGGTTACGACAACGAACGTACAAAGGGAGACCACAGGCACATTTCCGGCAGGGAGGAACCGTATGCATTCACGGACGTGGAGTCGCTGGTTCGGGACTTCTTGAGCGATGTCGAAAGGATGAGGTCGAAATGAGGAAAGTCGATATTCGCATTCGTCCCAATCCGCGGCGAGCGCTCGGCGAAATGGGCGCGCGCTTCGTCAGGTCCTGGAAAACGGGCGGCTCGCAAGGCGATCTGCTGCAGTTCGAGTCGCCGGCCGCCCTGTTTCGGGTGTTATCGCCCAAGCGTTGGGAGCTGATCGAACAGGCACAGAAGTTGGGTCCCTGCAGTGTGCGCGGCCTGGCGCGGAATCTCGGTCGCGACGTCAAGCGTGTACATGAGGATGTCGTCAGGCTGATGGAATACGGGCTGGTCGAGCGGCGCGAGGACGGCAAGTATTTCGTGCCGTACGATGTGATTCATGCGGATTTCGATCTGCGCGCAGTGGCGTAGCGAGCGGACTGTCTGGGAGCAGCACGAGACGCACCATTGCGTCACTGCGTGTCGGGCTACAACGCCAACGTCAGCCGCAAGCCTGCCTCGACATCGCGCATCACCGTGGGCGACACGCGCCCGACCGGGGAGGTCAAATAGCGCTTGTCCAGCGTGATCAACTGGGACACGTTGACGACTGATTCGCGCACCAGCCCGCCCGCCTTGCGAGGCAATCGCACATTTCCCGGAGCCGCGGCCAGGCGCAGATTCGAAGTGACCACCGCGCAAATGACCGTGCGAATGGCGCTCTCATTGAATTCATTTGATTGCACGATCAGCACCGGGCGGCGAAATCCCGGCCCCGAGCCGGCGGGCTCGCCAAGCGACGCCCACCAGACTTCACCGCGGCGCACTACCAGCGCTCCCGGGTGAGCGAGTTGGCCTGGGCACGTGCAATGTCAGGTTCGAGCTCCGAATCAGCAGGCGCTGCAGCATAGACGGCGTCGAGCCGTTCGCGCACGCCGACGAACCGCTGGTTCTCTACGTAGTCGGACACCGCTTTCGAGTACAGCTCGCTGCGCGACATGCCGCGCCGTTTCGCGAGCCGCTCCGCCTCTTCGAAGACCGGATCCGGAATGGAAATTGCCGTCTTCATGCCAGTAGTATAACTGCGGTTATACCGACCAGCAATGCGGCCAGGGATGACTACTCGATCCCGAGCTTCTTGATCCGGTAGCGCAGCGCCCTAAAGCTCATGCCGAGCAGTTTCGCGGCGGCGGTCTTGTTGTAGCGAGTCTGTTCGAGCGCCTTGACGATCGCTTCGCGCTCGAGGCTGTCGAGCTGCTCGCCGAGCGCGGCGCCGGGCAGCGCGCCACCGACGACTGCCTGCGCGGCGGCGGGTGCGCCGGGGGAAGCGCTGGCACCGTCCGCGGCTGCGTCGAGCATCGGCGCGCGCAACTGGATGTCGGCGGCCTCGATGGTGTCGGTCACGCAGAGCGTCAGCGCGCGTTCCAGCACGTTTTCGAGTTCGCGCACGTTGCCCGGGAAGGGGTGGCCCGCGAGCGCACCGAGCGCTTCGGCGCCGATCTCCGGCGCCTCGACGCCCATGCGGCGCGAGAGTCGTCGCAGGATCGCTTCCGCGAGGTCCGGGATGTCTTCCGCGCGTTCGCGCAGCGAGGGCACGCGCATCTCGATCACGTTGATGCGGTAGTAGAGGTCTTCGCGGAATCGCCCCTCGCGCACGAGGGCCGCGAGGTTGCGGTGGGTCGCGGACAGCACGCGCACGTCGACGCCGACTTCGCGCGTTTCGCCGATCGGGCGCACGGTCTTTTCCTGGATCACGCGCAGCAGCTTCACTTGCATGTGCAGCGGCAGGTCGGCGACTTCGTCGAGGAACAGCGTGCCGCCCTCGGCGGACTGGATCAGGCCCTTGCTGTCGTTGACCGCGCCCGTGAAGCTGCCGCGCTTGTAACCGAAGAGTTCGCTCTCCATCAGCTCGGTCGGGATCGCGCCGCAGTTGACGGGCACGAACGGCCCTTCCGCCCGCGATCCCGATTCGTGGATCAGCCGCGCCACGAGTTCCTTGCCGGTGCCCGATTCGCCCGAGATGTGCACGGGGGCCTGGCTGCGCGCCACCCGCGCGATCATCTGCCGCAGCGCCTCCATCACCCGCGAGTGGCCGATGAGGCGAGGGCCGCGCACGGTCGCGTCGCCGCCCTGCCCGCCGAGCTTGATGGCGCTCGTGACGAGCTTGCGCAGCACGCCGAGGTCGAGCGGCTTCGAGACGAAGTCGAAGGCGCCGAGCTTGAGCGCGCGCACCGCGGATTCCACGTTGCCGTGGGCCGAGATCACCGCGACGGGCACCAGCGCCCGGTGCTCCTGGATCCACGCGACGAGGTCGAGGCCGTCGCCGTCAGGCAGGCGCATGTCGGTGAGGCACAGGTCGAAATGGCGCGCCTGCAGCAGCTCCCGCGCGCCCGCGAGGTCGCCCGCCGCGGCGGTGTCGAGGTTCATCCGGGACAACGTGAGGCTGACGAGTTCGACGAGATCCGGCTCGTCGTCGACGATCAGCACGACCGGCTTGCTCATGCCCGCCATCGTAGCGGATCGGAGAATACGAGGCGGAACACGCTGCCACCGCCGGGACGGGGTTCATGGATCAGCGTGGCGCCGTTGGCCTGCGCGAGTTCGCGCGCGAGGTAGAGCCCGAGGCCCGTGCCGCGGGTTTCACCGGTGACGAACGGCTCGAAGATGCGCTCCGCGAGCGCTTCGGGGATGCCGGGCCCCCGATCGGCGACCTCGAGGTACGGCCGCTGGGTCGGTGCGAGCCGGCCCGCGCGCAGTTCGATGGGCCGTGGCGGGTCGCCATTGTGCTTCACGGCGTTGTGCGCGAGGTTCCAGACGATCTGGCGCAGCTGGCTGCGGTCGCAACGGACTTCAATGTCTGCCGTGGCGTCCTGCAGGTCGATGAGCGTTTCGGGGCAGGGCAGGGTCGCGCAGAACTCGGTGCGAAACTCCCGCAGCCAGGTGGCGAGCCCGAACTGCTCGGCCTGCACGGGCTCGCGCCGCGACATCGACTGCACGTTCGCGATGATTTCGCTGACGCGAACGGCATTCGAACGGATGATCTCGGCGAGGCGCCGTTCTTCGTCGCCGAGCCGGCTCGATTCGCCGAGCAGTTGCGCCGCGTGGCTCATCGCGCCGACTGGATTCCTGATCTCGTGCGCGATGCTCGCCGAGAGGCGCCCGAGCGAGGCGAGCTTCAGCTGCTGCAGCTTGCCGGCGATCTCGGTGGTGTCTTCGAGGAAGATGATGACCGGCGGTGGGACATCGTTCCCGAGGGGGGCGAAGTGCGGCAGGATCTCGCTCGCCCCGTCGCTTGCGAAGAGGGTGGCGCCGCTGTCCTTCGGCCGCTCGCCGCTCTGCCGCCAGGTCGACAGGAGATACAGGAGCCTCGGGGACACCTCGCCGAGCAGGGCGCCGGGCCAGGCGCGCCCTTCGCCCAGGATCCGGGCCGCCGTTTCATTGATGAGGCGGATGCGATCTTCGCTGTCGACGACGAGCAGGCTCTCGCGCAGGTGCTGCACGATGTACTGCGAGAGTTCAGCGAGGTTCGCGAGATCGACCTCGCGCCGCCGCACCTGGGCCTCGCTCTCCTGCAAGCGTGCCGTCAGCGGCCAGCTCGCGAGCGCGACGAGGAAGAGCACCACCCCGAGGACGCCTGCGGCCGGATAGTCCGCGAGCGTGCCGCTCCCCGCCAGCTGGCTGAACACCTGCTGGGCGAGCACCGCGACGACCGCGATGGCGGCGACGAGCAGGCTGCGGCGGCCCTCGGCGAGGAGCGCCACCGAGCCCACCGGGACGACCAGCAGGATGCCGAGGCCGCTCGCGACCCCACCGCTGGCATAGAGCAGCAGGCCGATCGCCACGGCATCGACCAGCGCATGGCCGAGCAGCAGCAACCGGCCCGGCAGCCGCGGCAGGCGTTGCGCCAGCACCAGCACGAGGCCCGCGAGGAAATACAGCACGCAGATCGTGAAAAAGAGCCGCGGGTACTCGCTGCCGATCGTGGGCTGCGGCAGGGTGAAGCGATAGATCGCGAACAGCACCGGCGGGACGACCAGCCGATAGAGATTCAGCAGGCCGACGATCCGCCACCCGAGATCGCCGAGGGTCGAGCCGCGATCCTCGTCCTGCACCCCCATTTGCCGGGACTTTATCATTCCGCGAGAATAGCGGTTCTTTTTGCCATCCGGCGGGTCCATGAATCTCCACGAATACCAGGCGAAGGAAGTCTTCCGGCAGTACGGCGTGCCCGTGCCCGCAGGAAGCGTGGCGCGCAGCGCCGACGAGGCGGTGGCGGCCGCCCAGGCGATAGGAGGTTCCGTCTGGGTCGTCAAGGCGCAGGTGCACGCGGGCGGGCGGGGCAAGGCGGGCGGCGTGAAGCTCGCGCGCGACCTCGCGACCGTGCGCAGCGCCACCGAAGGCATGTTGGGCCAGAGGCTCGTCACCAAGCAGACCGGCGAAGAAGGCCTGCCGATCAATTCCGTCTACGTGGAGTCGGGTTCCGAGATCGCCCGCGAGCTCTACCTGTCGCTGACCCTCAATCGCGAGAAGGGCCACATCGCGCTCATCGGTTCGGCCGCCGGCGGCATGGACATCGAAGAAGTGGCCGAGCACAGCCCGGAGCAGATCGTCACGGTGAACGTGCACCCGGCCGCGGGCCTGCAACCCTTCCAGTGCCGGCAGATGGCGTTCGCGCTCGGCTTCAGCGATGCGCAGGTCGGGGAGTTCCAGAAGATCGCGATGGCGCTCTACCGGCTCTACCTCGAGCGCGACGCGAGCCTCCTCGAGGTGAACCCGCTGATCGTGACGAAGGCGGGCGCGCTCGTCGCGCTCGACGCCAAGATCAACATCGACCCGAATGCGCTCTTTCGCCAGAAAGACCTCGCCGCGCTGCGCGACGTTTCGCAGGAAGACGCCATGGAGGTCAAGGCGAGCGAGCACGACCTCAACTACGTCTCGCTCGACGGCGACATCGCCTGCATGGTGAATGGCGCGGGACTTGCGATGGCGACGATGGACCTGATCAAGCTGCACGGCGGGCGTCCCGCGAACTTCCTCGACGTGGGCGGCGGCGCGACCGCCGAGCGCGTGACGGCCGCGTTCCAGCTGATCCTCTCGAACGCGAACGTGCGCGCGATCCTCGTCAACATCTTCGGCGGCATCGTGCGCTGCGACCTGATCGCCGAGGGCATCATCGTTGCAGCCAAGAAGCTTGGCGTGAAAGTGCCCGTGGTGGTGCGGCTGCAGGGCACGAACGCGGAGAAGGCGCGCGAGATGCTCGCGGGCAGCGGGCTCGCGCTCGCACCGGCCGCGGATCTCACGGACGCCGCGAAGAAGGTCGTCGCGCTGGCATCGAAGGGCAAGGCATGAGCATTCTCGTCAACAAGCACACCAAGGTCATCTGCCAGGGCTTCACGGGCAAGCAGGGCACCTTTCATTCCGGGCAATGCCTCGCCTACGGCACGCGGCTCGTGGGCGGCGTGACGCCGGGCCGGGGCGGCGAGAAGCACATCGGCCTGCCGGTGTTCGACACCGTGCACGACGCGGTGAAGGAGACGGGTGCCACCGCGAGCATGATCTACGTGCCCCCGCCGTACGCGGCGGACGCGATCCTCGAGGCCGCGGATGCGGGCATCGAACTCGTCGTGTGCATCACCGAGGGCATCCCGGTCAACGACATGGTGAAGGTCAAGGCGGCGCTCGCGGGCAAGGGCACGCGCCTCATCGGGCCGAACTGCCCCGGCGTCATCACGCCCGACGAATGCAAGATCGGCATCATGCCGGGCTTCATCCACAAGAAGGGCGCGATCGGGATCGTCTCGCGCTCCGGCACGCTGACCTACGAAACAGTGTTCCAGACGACGAACAACGGTCTCGGCCAGAGCACCTGCGTGGGCATCGGCGGCGACCCCGTGCGCGGCATGAACTTCGTCGACGTGCTTGAGCTGTTCGAGCGCGATCCGGGCACCGAAGGCATCATCATGGTGGGCGAGATCGGCGGCAGCGACGAAGAAGCGGGCGCCGAGTTCATCCGCAAGTTCGTCTCGAAGCCCGTCGTCGCCTATATCGCCGGCGTCACCGCGCCGCCGGGCAAGCGCATGGGGCATGCCGGCGCGATCGTCGCGGGCGGCAAGGGCACGGCGGCCGACAAGTATCGGGCGCTCGATCGTGCCGGGGTGCGCACCGTGAAGTCGCCCGCGGACCTCGGCGACGCGATGCGCGACCTGCTGTTCAAGCGCCGCAAGAGCGCCGCGGCCGCGCGGCATGTCGAGCCGAGGCCGGCGAAGAAAAAGGCTGCGGGCAAGAAAAAGGCGACGGGCAAGAAGAAGGCCGTCGTGCGGCGTTCGCCGGCGAAGAAGAAGGTGGCGCGGCGTCCCGCGCGGCGGGCTCGCAAACCCAAATGACCGCTGCCGCCCCGCTGCGGATCGCGCTCGCCCAATTCGATTTCCTGGTCGGCGACGTGCGGGGCAACGTCGCGCGTGTCATCGAGACGGCGCGCGCGGCGCAGGCGCAGGGCGCCGATCTCGTCGTGTTCCCGGAACTCGCGCTCTCGGGCTATCCGCCCGAGGACCTGCTGTTCCACCGGGGTTTCCGGCTGCAGGTCGAGGCAGGGCTTGCCGAAGTCTGCCGCGGCATCGGCGACATTGCCGTGCTCGTCGGCCTGCCCGAGTACAGCGGCACGCAGATCTACAATTCCGCGGCGCTCGTGGCGCGCGGCGCCGTGCAGGCGATGCATCGCAAGAGTGCGCTGCCGAACTACCAGGTCTTCGACGAGAAGCGCTATTTCAGCGCGGGCGCACAGCCGACCGTGGTCGACATCCGTGGCGTGCGGGTCGGCCTGCTCGTGTGCGAGGACATCTGGGAGCGGGAGGCCGCGCAACTGGCGAAGTCGGCGGGCGCGGAGTTGCTGGTCGTCTGCAATGCCTCGCCCTACCAGTTGCATAAGCAACGCGACCGCGAATCGGCCGCGCGCGCGCGCGTGCTCGAAGTGGGGTTGCCGCTCGCCTACGTGAACCTGGTGGGCGGCCAGGACGAACTCGTGTTCGACGGCCAGTCGTTCGTGATGGACGCGAGCGGGACGGTCACGATGCGCGCGCCGGCCTATGCCGAGGGCCTGCACTTGGTCGAGTTCAGCCGGGGATCGGGCGGCGCGCTGGTGGCGCATCCGGCCGAAGTCGCGCCCGAGCTGCCGGAGGCGGCGAGCGTCTACGGCGCGCTCGTGCTCGGTGTGCGCGACTACGTCGGCAAGCATCGTTTTCCCGGGGTCGTGATGGGGCTGTCCGGCGGCATCGACTCCGCGCTCACGCTCGCGATCGCCGTCGACGCGCTGGGTCCCGCGCAGGTGCATGCCGTGGCGATGCCTTCGCGTTACACCTCGTCGATGAGCCTCGAGGATGCGAAGGCACAGGCGGACCTGCTCGGCGTGAAGTACAGCATGCTGCCGATCGAACCGATGTTCGAGGCGACACTCGCGACTCTGCGGGACGAGTTCGCCGGCCGCGAGCCCGACGCGACCGAGGAGAACATCCAGTCGCGTTGCCGCATGCTGCTCCTGATGGGGATCTCCAACAAGACTGGCCGCATGCTGCTCACGACGGGCAACAAGAGCGAGATGGCGGTGGGCTATGCGACGCTCTACGGCGACATGGCTGGCGGCTTCGCGCCGATCAAGGATTGCAGCAAGCAGCTCGTCTACCGGCTCTCGGACTACCGCAATGGCCTCTCGCCCGCGATTCCGCAGCGGGTCATCGATCGTCCGCCGACGGCCGAGCTGCGGCCGAACCAGCAGGACAGCGATTCGCTGCCGCCCTACGACATCCTCGACCCCATCCTCGCGGCCTTCATCGAGGAGGATCTTTCGGTCGACGAGATCTGCGCGCGCGGATTCGATCGTGCGACGGTCGGCCGGGTGCTCGATCTCGTCAAGCGCAACGAGTACAAGCGGCGGCAGGCCCCACCGGGCGTGCGCGTGAGTCGCCGCGCCTTCGGCCGCGACTGGCGCTATCCGGTCACGAACGGCTACCGGCGCTGAGGCGCGGGCGGCGCGCCCGGCATCACCAGAGTTTCCACCAGGATTTCTTTTCCTCGACGCGCCGCTGGTCGCCCGGGAAATTCAGCGCGTAGACGGCGCGTGCATTTTCCGCGAGCTGCTTCATGCCGAGCTTGTCGTAGGAATCGACCAGGATCTCGAGTGCTTCCCGCACGGCAGGCGAACCGTCGTACTGCTCGATCGTCTGCTTCGCACGCTGCGCCGCCGCCACCCAGGCGCCCCGCTTCATGTAGTAGCGGGCGACGTAGAGTTCGTAGTCAGCCAGCCGGTTGCGCAGGTAGAGCATGCGCCGGCGCGCATCGTGCGCGTACTCGCTCTTCGGATACTGCTCGACCACGGTCTTGAACGAGGCAAAGGCCTTTGCGGCCGTCTGTGGCGGGCGCTCCGACAGGTCGACCCGGAACAGCCGCTCGACCGCGTTCGGCATGCGCTCGAAGTCGACGAGGCCCTTGATGTACCACGCATAGTCGATGCGTGGATGGGTCGGGTTCTCGCGGATGAAGGTGTCGGCGGCATCGAGCGCGCTTTCGGCCTCGCGCCCGCGGTAGTACGCGTAGATCAGGTCGAGCCGCGCCTGGCGCGACTCCGGCGCGAAGGGATAGCGCGCGGTCAGCGCCTCGTACATCCGGATCGCGCCGTCGAAGTCCTGGTTCATCAGTGCCTTGTGGGCCTGGCTGTAGAGCACCTCGGGATTGGTCTTGGCGTACTGGTCTTCCCGGTTGGTGCGGCAACCCGCGACCGCGACGAGCGCGGCGAGCGTAGCCAGCAGCAACAGGCGACCGCGGCGCAGCGGCGCTGGGGCAATCGACATCGAAGGGGGGCCTCTCGTTGGAATGTGGCCTCGAAACCGACAGTATAGACAATTAATGAATACAGAGTTCCGCAGGCACGATCTCACCGTCGATCCGGGCCTGGCCGGCCTGCGCCTCGACCAGGCGCTCGCCCGGCTGCTGCCGCAGTACTCCCGTTCCCGCATCCAGGGCTGGATCGAGCGCGGGACCGTTTCGATCGATGGCCGGCCCGCGCGCGCGCGCGACCGGGTGCTGGGCGGCGAGCGGGTGGTGCTCGAGGGCGAGGTGCCGGCGGACACGGCCGTGGCACCGCAGCCGATGGCCTTGCGGATCGTGCACGAAGACGCAGCGCTCCTAGTGATCGACAAGCCCGCGGGGCTCGTCGTGCATCCCGGTGCCGGCAATCGCGACCGCACCCTGCAAAACGGCCTTCTTGCCCACGACCCGCAGCTCGCGCGGGTGCCACGCGCCGGGCTCGTGCATCGCCTCGACAAGGACACGAGCGGGTTGATGGTCGTGGCGCGCACGATCGAGGCGCACGCCGCGCTCGTCGAACTGCTGGCGGCGCGCGAAATCTCCCGCGAGTACCTCGCCGTTGCCACCGGCGTGATGACGGGCGGCGGCACCATCGACGAGCCGATCGGCCGGCATCGATCGGTGCGCGTGAAAATGGCGGTGCGGCCGGGCGGGCGCGCGGCGGTCACGCACTATCGGGTCGTCGAGCGGTTTCGTTCGCATACGCTCGCGCGCGTCATGCTCGAGACGGGGCGCACGCACCAGATCCGCGTGCACCTCGCGCATGCGGGCTTCCCGATCCTCGGCGACCCCGTGTATGGGGGGCGCCGGCGGCTGCCGGCGGGCGCATCCCCGGCCCTGCTCGAAGCGCTGCAGTCGTTCCAGCGCCAGGCGCTGCACGCCGCCCGACTGGGCTTCGTGCACCCCTCGAGCGGCGAAGCGCTCGAATTCGAGGCGCCCATGCCGGCGGACATGCAGGCGCTCGTCGCGGCGCTGCGGGCGGACTGACCGCGCGGTTACTTCGCCGGTGGCGCGAGGCCGGGTGTGTAGTACACCTTGCCGTCGGGACCGACGAAGACGGCGTCGACATCGGGAATGCGCGAGAGGATTTCGAGGGCCTTCTCCGGCCCGAGCACGAAGGCGGTCTTCGACAGGCCATCGGTCTGCGTCGCCGTGGGCCCGATGATCGTGGCGCTGCGCACCTTGCTCGCCGAATGCCCGGTGCGCGGGTCGATGATGTGGTGGTAGCGCACGCCGTTTTCGTCGAAATAGCGCTCATAGTCCCCCGAAGTCGACAGCGCCACGTTTTCGAGCGGGATACGCAGGATCACCCGATTGGCGTCGTCCGGGTGCCGGATCCCGACGATCCAGGGGCGCCCGAAGCGGTCGCCCAGGATGCGCGTGTCCCCGCCGGCGCTGACCGATGCGTGTTCGATGCCGCGATCCCGCAGGAGTTCAATGCTGCGATCGACGGCATACCCCTTGGCGAAGCCTCCGAGGTCGATGCGCATGCCCGGTTTCGTGAAGCGGACGGTCGATTTCGCCGGGTCGAGGGCGAGGCTGCGCCAGTCGACGGCTGAAAGGTGCGCCTCGATCTGCGCCTCGTCGGGCCTGACGTGATGCCGGTAGTCGTAGAGGTAGCCGACGCTCGCATAAGTGATGTCGAAGGCGCCGTTCGTGAGGCGCGAGAATTCGAGCGAGCGAGCGATGAGGTCGAACAGTTCACGATCGACCCGCACGGGGCCGTCGCCCGCATGCGCATTGATCTGCGACAGCTGGCTCTCGGGCTTGTAGTGGCTCATCAGGATGTCGACGCGGTGCATCTCCGCCATCACGGCGTCGATGGCGGCCTCGCCCTGCGCGTCGGTCTTCGACCACAGCTCGACCGCGATGCGCGTGCCCATGATCGCCGCTTCGCGCTGATGCCAGGCGCCCGCGGGCGCAGGCGCAGGCGCAGGCGCTGGCGCTGGCACGGTCGCGGCGCCTGCCATACCGCAGGCGAGCGCCAGCAGCGCCACCCTCAGCAACATCGGTTCACGCCTTGCCATTTGCGGTCGACCTCGCTGCACCAGAACTCCCGCCGCGATGGTAACGGCTCGCCCGGGTGCACCGCGCGGCGATGTGCGACGAACCGTTCATAGGCGTCATCGCCGCTCGCCCGGCGCGCGAGCGAACGCAGCTCGCCGAGGCGGATGAGGACTCGTGGCGCCTGCGAGCTCATGCCACGCCCTTCGCCGGCACGTAGGCCGCCTCGGAGCTCGGCAGCACCGGTCGGCCGTTCACGGCCCGCCAGCACACGCGCAGCATGTCGGCGATCACCACCCAAACGACGATCAGGAAGAATCCGGTGATCCAGGCATCGAGCTGCTGGTTGAAGACCAGCTGCGGCGCGACGGCCGCGCGCTCCGGCGGCAGCGCGCCGGCGGCGAGTTTCGCGGCGAGGTCGCGCGCGGCGGCGAAGAAGCCGATGCGCGGATCGTCGCTGACGATCTTCTGCACCGCCGCGGTGGTCGTGACGATCGCGAGCCAGGCGAGCGGGGCGAGCGTGACCCAGGCGTAGCGCGCCTTGCCCTGCTTGACGATGATGCCGGTGGCGACCGAGAGCGCGATCGCCGCAAGCATCTGGTTCGCGATGCCAAAGAGCGGCCAGAGGATGTTGACGCCGCCATTCGGGTCGATCACGCCGATGTAGAGGAAGTAGCCCCACGCCGCGACGACCAGCGTGCTCGCAAAGAGCACCGAGGGATACCACGAGGTGCGCCCGAGCGGCTGCCACACGTTGCCGAGCATGTCCTGCAGCATGAAGCGCCCGACGCGCGTGCCGGCGTCGAGCGTCGTCAGGATGAACACTGCCTCGAACATGATCGCGAAGTGGTACCAGATCGCGAGCATCCCCTGGCCGAAGCTGCTCGCGAAGATGCTCGCCATGCCGACCGCGAGCGAAGGCGCGCCACCGGTGCGCGCAAAGAGCGTGCTTTCGCCCATCTCGCGCGCGAGCGCCTGCATCTGCTCGACGGTGACCGGGAAGCCCCACGACGTGATCGTGGCGACCGCGGCTTCGGGCGTCGCGCCGACGACGCCCGCCGCGGTGTTGATCGCGAAGTAGACGCCCGGGTCGAGCAGCGTCGCGGCGATCATCGCCATGATCGCGACGAAGGACTCGAGCGCCATGCTGCCGTAGCCGACGAGGCGCACGTCGGATTCCGAGCCGATGAGTTTCGGCGTCGTGCCGCTTGCGACGAGCGCGTGGAAACCCGAGACGGCGCCGCAGGCGACGGTGATGAACACGAACGGGAATATCTTGCCGCCGAAGATCGGGCCGGTGCCGTCGATGAACTGCGTGACAGCCGGCATCTTGATGTCGGGCTGCGCGAACACGATTGCGATCGCGAGCAGCAGGATGGTGCCGAGCTTCAGGAACGTGGAGAGGTAGTCGCGCGGCGCGAGCAGCAGCCAGACCGGCAGGATCGCCGCGCACCAGCCGTAGGCGATCACGAACCACGCGAGGGTGAGGCCCGGGTAGTCGAACCATGCGCGCAGGACGGGATGGCTGTTGACCCAGCCACCGCCCACCACCGCAAAGAGGAGCAGGCTGACGCCGATCAGCGAGCCTTCGATCACGCGGCCCGGGCGCCAGTTGCGCAAGTACAGGCCGACGAGGATCGCGATGGGGATCGTGGCGAACACCGTCGCGGTGGCCCATGGGCTGTGTTTCATGGCATTCACGACGACAAGGCCGAGCACGGCGATCAGGATCACCATGATCACGATGGTGCCGGTGAGCGCGGCGACGCCGCCGACGGGACCGAGCTCGTCGCGGGCCATTTGCCCGAGGCTGCGGCCATTGCGGCGCGTGGACAGCAGCAGGATCGTCATGTCCTGCACGCAACCGCCCAGCACGGCGCCGACCAGGATCCAGAGTGTGCCCGGCAGGTAGCCGAACTGCGCCGCGAGCGTCGGGCCGATCAGGGGACCCGGGCCGGCGATGGCGGCGAAGTGGTGGCCGAAGACGATCCAGCGATGGGTCGGGACGAAGTCGCGCCCATTGTCGAGCCGTTCCGCCGGCGTCGCCCGGGTCGCGTCGACGGAGAGCACTGTCGCGGCCACCCACGCGGAATAGAAGCGAAAGCCGATCGCGTAGATGCAGACGGCGGCAACGACGATCCACAGCGCGTTGATGCTCTCGCCTCGGTGGAGGGCGAGCCCGCCGAGCGCATAGGCGCCCGTGGCGGCAACGGCAAGCCAGAATATTCTTTTCATACCCCTCGCATTCATCGGCCTGACACCGGATCATGCAATCCATGTGGATTGCGCCGCAATGGGCCGCCCCCGCCGGCGTGCAAGCAGCGTTCACGCTGCGCACGGGCGGCGCCAGCGCGGCGCCCTTCGACTCGCTGAACCTCGGGGCGCATGTCGGCGACGACCCGCTGCGTGTCGCGGAGAACCGCCGCCGGGTCGTGCAGGCGCTCGCGCTGCCTTCGGCCCCCGCGTGGCTGCAGCAGGTTCACGGCGTGGCCGTCCATGAGATCGGCGAAGCGGGCACGCTGCCTCGCGGGCCTGCCGATGCCGTGTTCACGCGCGTACGCGGCCGCGTCTGCGCCATCATGGTGGCCGATTGCCTGCCGGTGCTGTTCGCCGCGCGCGACGGTTCCGCCGTCGGCGCGGCGCATGCCGGCTGGCGAGGGCTCGCGGCGGGCGTGCTCGAGGCCACCGTGCGCGCAATGGGCGTGCCGGCACGCGACCTCGTCGCCTGGCTCGGGCCGGCGATCGGCCCGCAGCATTTCGAGGTGGGCGAGGACGTGCGCCATGCCTTCATCGCGGCGGACGACGGGGCGATGGCGGCGTTCCGGCCCGGTCGCACGGGCCACTGGTGGTGCGACCTGCCGCAGCTTGCGCGGCGGCGCCTCGCGGCTTGCGGCGTCGAGGGCATCGCGGTGGACGGGTCGTGCACGTTCGCCGATCGCGGGCGCTTCTTCTCCCATCGCCGGGACGGCCAGTGCGGCCGCATGGCGGCGCTCGGCTGGCTGTCGGCGTGAACACCCTCGCCGTCATCATCCTCGCCACCGCGCTGAGCGGTCTTGCGAGCGCGGCCTGCGCAGGACTCGTGCTGCTGCTGCCGGCGCCCGTGCGGGCGCGCTGCCTGCCGCACCTCGTGAGCTTCGCGACCGGTGCGCTGCTCGGTGCGGCGTTGCTGGCGCTCCTGCCCCACGCGATCGAGGGGGCGGGCGAGGGTGGGGCACACGGCATCGGCCTCGCGCTCGTTGGCGGGCTGCTGCTCTTCTTCGTGCTCGAGAAATTCGTCCTGTGGCGGCACTGCCATGGCGAGCACCACGACGACCCGCACGAACACGCAGCGGCCTGGATGGTGCTCGCGGGCGACGCCCTGCACAACGCACTCGACGGCGTGCTGATCGCGGCGGCCTTCCTGACGGATTTCAAACTCGGCATCGCCACGGCGCTTGCGGTGGCGGCGCACGAGATCCCGCAGGAGGTGGGCGATTTCGCGGTGTTGCTGCACGCGGGCTGGTCGCGTGCGCGGGCCCTATGGTTCAATCTCGCGACGAGCCTGACCGCGGTGATCGGCGGTGTCATCGCCTGGTTCGCACTGCGCCCAGTGCTCGATGCCCTGCCGTACGTGCTGGCGGTGGCCGCGGCGAGCCTGCTGTATGTGGCCGTGGCGGACCTCATACCCGGCCTGCACCGGCGCCTCGATGCACGCACGAGCGTCCTGCAGATCGCGCTGATCGTGGCCGGGATCCTGGTGATCGCGGTCGTGGAACGCACCGCTCACTAGCGCGCAGGCTGAGACGGCTTGCCGGGCTTGCCGCGATGGTCGGCCCCGCGCGCTTGCCCCCCGCCGCCGGCCACTATCAATATCCGGACAAAGACCCGCGATTTGTCCGCTTGTTGATACGGTCGGCGAGGCGGAAGGTATTTGCGCGCCCAGCCACAGTCGTGCCGCGAAACAATGGCCAATCCGATCATCAGCGCACCGCGCCTGCGCCCGCCCCTCAGCTTCTGCGAACAGCGCCGGCTGTGGCTCGGCGAAGCGCAGCTGTTGATCGATGACATCCGGAATACCGCCGCGGCCCTGGACCTCACGCGCTCCACCCTTGCGTGCCGCGAGGGCCGTTGGGGCTTCGCGGGCGGCAACCCGCGACGCCACGCCCTGCTGCTTGCGTTGAAACGGCGTGCCCGGTGCCATTCCATATCCGATCTCGCGCGCGATCTTCGCTGCTCGCGGCAAGCGGCTCATCGGCTGGCAACGGCGCTGGGCAAACAGGGTCTCGTTGCGATCGAGCCGGGCCCGGCGGACAAGCGGCCACTGTACCTCGAGCTCAGCTCGCAGGGCCGGCGCGCGCTGGAATGCGCCGAGGCGGCCGCATCACCCTGTCTCGACGCGATCGGCGACACGCTCACGATTCGGGAAATGCGCGCGCTCGGCACTGCCTTGCGCGGCATCCGCGAGCGCGCTGCAGCGCTGCGCGCAACTAGCCGGCGGGTGGAGGCATCCGCACCCGGATGTGCAGGTCGCGCAGCTGCTGCTCGCTCACTTCGGTCGGCGCGTCGGTGAGCGGGCACGCCGCCGTCTGGGTCTTCGGGAACGCGATCACGTCGCGGATGCTGTCGGCGCCCGCCATCAGCATCACGAGGCGATCGATGCCGAAGGCGATGCCGCCGTGGGGCGGCGCGCCGTACTTGAGCGCATCGAGCAGGAAGCCGAACTTGCGCTGGGCTTCCTCGTGGTCGATGCCGAGCAGGTCGAACACCGTGGACTGCAGCGCCTGCGAGTGGATGCGCACGCTGCCGCCGCCGATCTCCGAGCCGTTCAGCACCATGTCGTAGGCCTTGGCGAGCGCCTCACCGGGCCGGTCGCGCAGCGCCTGCGGCTCGAGGTTCGCGGGCGAGGTGAACGGGTGGTGCATCGCCATCCAGCGCTTCGCATCCCCATCCCACTCGAACATCGGGAAATCGACCACCCACAGCGGCTGCCACGTGTCAGTGACGAGCTTCAGGTCCTCGCCGAGCTTCAGGCGCAGCGCGCCGAGCGCATCGCACACGACCTTTGCCGAGTCCGCGCCGAAGAAGACCAGGTCGCCGTCCTGCGCGCCGGTGCGCTCGAGGATCCCGGCCACCGCCACGTCCGACAGGAACTTGACGATCGGCGACTGCAGGCCCTCGCGCCCCTTTGCGCGCTCGTTCACCTTGACGTAGGCGAGGCCGCGCGCGCCGTAACGTGCGACGTATGCGGTGTACTCGTCGATCTGCGAGCGTGGCAGCCCGGCGCCGCCGGGCACGCGCAGGGCCGCCACGCGGCCCTGCGGGTCCTTCGCCGGCGTGGCGAACACCTTGAAATCGCAATCGGCGACGAGGTCGGCGACATCGACGAGCTCGAGCGGCACGCGCAGGTCGGGCTTGTCGGAGCCGTAGCGACGCATCGCCTCCGCGTACGGCAGGCGCAGGAAGGGGTTTGGCAGGTCGACGTCGAGCACCGCCTTGAAGAGGTGGCGGATCAGCCCCTCCATCAGCGCCATGATCTCGTCCTGCGGCAGAAACGAGGTCTCGATGTCGAGCTGGGTGAAATCAGGCTGGCGGTCGGCGCGCAGGTCTTCGTCGCGAAAGCAGCGCGCGACCTGGTAGTAGCGCTCGAAGCCCGCGACCATGAGGAGCTGCTTGAAGATCTGCGGCGACTGCGGCAGCGCGAAGAACTTGCCGGCGTGCGTGCGCGAGGGCACGAGGTAGTCGCGCGCGCCCTCGGGCGTCGCCTTGGTCAGCATCGGCGTCTCGATGTCGACGAAGCCGGCATCGTCGAGATAGCCGCGCAGCGCGCGGGTGGCGGCGTGGCGCAGCCGCAGGCGCTTCGCCATCACGTCGCGCCGCAGGTCGAGGTAGCGGTAGCGCAGCCGCACTTCCTCGGAGACATGCTCGTCGAGCTGGAAGGGCAGGGGTTCGGCGCGGTTCAGGATCTCGATCTCGCGCGCGAGGATCTCGACGCGGCCCGAGGCGAGGTTCGCGTTGACGGTGCCCGCGGGGCGTTCGCGCACGAGCCCGGTGACCCGCACGACGAACTCGTTGCGCAGTTTTTCCGCGCCTTCGAACACGGCCTTCGCGTCGGGATCGAACACCGCCTGCACGAGGCCGGAGCGGTCGCGCAGGTCGGCGAAGATCACGCCGCCGTGATCCCGCCGCCGGTGCACCCAGCCTGCTACGGTGACTGTCTTGCCTGCCGATCCCTCGTCGACCTGTCCGCAGAAATGTGTACGCATCCGGCCATTTTACTTCGGTCCGAGCCCGAGTGAGGACACATCCATCACGTGCAGCCGCAGGTTCTGCATGAACGCCTGCTTCGCGTCGCTGCGGTTGCTGGTCCAGACCATCTTGCGGCCGTCCGGCGAGATCGACGGGAAGCCGTCGAAGCCACCGTCGAAGGTCAGGCGGCGCGGCTGCGCCTGCGGGCCGGCGTCGATTTCACCCAGGTACACTTCCCAGTTGTTGCTGTTCGGCTCGATGCGCACATAGAGGAAGTGCTTGCCGTCCGGGGTCGGGTACGGTGCCCAGTTCATCTCGTGCGTGTGGGTCTGCACCTTGAGGTCCGAGCCGTCGCGCTCGATCGTGAAGATCGTCATCGGGGTGGGCCGCTGGCCGTACTCGGAGGCCTTCCACGCGCGGAACAGGATCGTGTTGCTGTCCGGGAGGAAATAGGGCGCGCCTTCCTGCCAGTCCTCGGTGAAGGTGATCTGGTGTTCGCCCGTGCCGTCGGCGTTCATGACCCAGAGGTCCATGTTGCCCTTGACCTGGCGGCCGAAGACGATCCACTTGCCGTCCGGCGAGACGGTGACTTCCGCCTCGTAGTAGTCGTTGTTCGTCAGGCGCTGGATGTGGCCGCCCTTTCTGTCTGAAATATACAACTCGGCGCCCTGCGGGTAGTTCCGCCAGTCGGACCAGTCGCCCTGGAGTCGCCCGGTCGTGCCCATGTGGTCCCGCACCGACGTCCAGACCAGCTTCTTGCCGTCCGGGAAGAAGTAGGAGCAGCCGTCGTAGCCCTTGTCGTTGATGAGGACGATGTCCGTGCCGGCGTCGGTGAAGGTCTTCGTCAGGAAGCCTTCATGGCCGCGCGCGCCCAGCAAAGCATGCGAATCCTGCACCTGGGCGATGAGATGGGAGCTGTCGGGGCCGTAATAGGCCTCGGCGGCCTCGCCCAGGTTGGGGATCTGCCAGGAGGGCAGTTCGTTCGCCCGCGTCGACACCGTGGCCCCCTGCGGGACCGTCACGGCGGTCGTGACCGCACAGGCCGACAGGGCGCCGCCGGCGAGCAGCGTGACCACCACGAGGAATCTGTTGCGCATAGGTGTCATCCCAGCCCGGTTTGATATTGCTCAGGAGTGTCCTGCCGCGCTAGCGTACATGGCAATAGGGGGGCGCATGGTGCGTCCACGGGGAGAACGATGCGTACATCTAACACTCTTGCCGGATTCGCGGCATTGTCGTTGCTCGGGGGCGCCACCGCGGCGGTCGCCGAGCCGCAGGCCGAGGGTCTCGATGAGATCGTCGTCACGGCGCGCAAGACCGAAGAGCGCCTGATCGACGTGCCACTTGCCATCACGGCACTGTCCGAGCGCGCGATCGAAGAGCGCGGCATCAAGAACCTCGACGACGTCGCGGCGAACACGCCCGGCCTCACGTTCTCGAACGTGATCGGCGAGATGCTTCCCGCCCCCGTCATTCGCGGCGTCGCCCCGATCGACATCCTGGGCGAGAACAACACCGCCATCTTCATCGACGGCGTCTACGTGTCGGCGCGTGAAGGCCTGAACTTCAGCCAGCTCGACCTCGAGCGGATCGAAGTGGTGAAGGGCCCGCAGGCGGCGATGTACGGCCGCAACAGCTTCAGCGGCGCCATCAACTATGTCACCGCGAAGCCGACCGACGTCTTCAAGGGCAAGACCGAAGTCACCTTCGGCAACGACGGCCGGCTGCTCGGCTCGGTTTCGGCCAGCGGCCCGCTGATCGAAGGCGTGCTGAAGGGCCGTGCGGCGGTGCTGTACGACAACTTCGACGGTTCCTACAAGAACCAGTGGCGGGGCCGCGGCCCGGCGCCGGACATCGGCGGCTACCAGTACAAGACCTTCCAGGGCGGACTCGTCTGGACGCCGAACGACAACTTCGAGGCTGAGATCGGCCTCTACATCTCGGACGACCAGATCGACAACTCCGCGATGACGGCGGCGACGGCCAATTGCGAGAACCGCAGCCAGGTTCCCGTCACGCCGATGCTGACGAGCCGCCTGCTGAACTACTGCGGCGAGCTGCAGTCGATCGGCAAGAACGACCTCACGGTCATCTCGGGCGCCACGGGCGAAGACCGTGACGTCACGCGCGGCCACCTGAAGCTCAACTGGTCGTTCGCCGACGGCGGCAAGATCGACGCGCTCACGGGTTATTCCGCCACGAGCCAGTCGTTCTTCGTCGATGGCGGCCGCAACGACGGCGAAAACATCATCTTCACGTACCTCACCGGACCGACTTTCCCCTTCCCGCTGGGTGGTGGACAGTTCGGCACGGGCTCGAGCGATCGCAAGCAGGTTCGCACCGGCCTGCTGCAGGTCGGCCCCGGCATCACCTACAAGGAGTTCAGCCAGGAACTGCGCTATTCGAGCGACCAGTCGAAGCGCTTCACCTGGGCGGTCGGCGGTTACTACTACGACACGACGAGCGAGTCGGGCATCGACGACGTCACGACGACGCAGCCGCTGCCGGCTGATTTCGGTTCGTTCTGCCTCGCCTGCGTCTCCTTCGGCCCCGGCCTCTGGGTCGACTTCGCGGCAGGCGCCGGCGATGCGGCCTTCAAGGACTGGTTCACCAGCCCGACCGGCGCTGCGATCTCCGGCAACGTGATCGAGAACGGCACGAAAGCGCCGTCCGGCTTCGTGCAGGCCGAGTTCGACATCACCGACAGGCTGTCGATCGGCGCGGAAGGCCGTTACACGGAAGAGAAGAAGACCCTCATCGACCACCAGACCAACACCAGGCGCTCGGTCAAGTCGGACCTGGTCAACTGGCGCACGACGCTGCGCTTCAAGCCGGCCGACAACATGTCGGTCTACGGCGCCGTGGCGCACGCGGAGAAGGGTGGCGGCTCGGACGGCTCGCAGGTGCGGTTCGTCGACAACCCGGGCACGATCGTGACCATCATCCAGCCGTTTGAGCCCGAGGAAATGCTGAGCTACGAACTCGGCATGAAGAGCGAGTTCCTGGACCGTCGCCTCGGGGTCGAACTCGACGCGTACTACATGGACTGGACGCAGATCGTGATCCCGCAGGTCTTCGAGGCCATCGGCGGCCGGCAGATCACGCAGCCCGTGTCGCTGAGCGCCAACGGCGGCGATGCCACGATCCAGGGCGCCGAGCTCTCGATCACCGCGCGCCCCGTGCACGGCCTCGACCTGAACGCGGGCGTGTCGTACATCGACGGCCAGTACGACCATGCGAAGGTCGCCACGTTCGCGCAGTTCCCGAGCTTCTTCCCGGATGGCGACATCTCGGGCAAGCAGATCCTGCGCCTGTCCGAGTGGCAGTGGAACGCCGGTGCGGGCTACAGCGCCCCGCTGCGCGGCGACACGAACTGGTTCTTCCGCACCGATGCCTCCTACCGGGGCAAGCAGTTCGCGGACTCGTCGAACCAGGCGATCCTGCCGTCCTCGCTGAACGTGAACGCGTCGCTCGGCGTGCGCACCGACACCTGGTCGCTCGAACTGTGGGGCCGCAACCTCACGGACGAGGACGCACCGTCGGGCGCCTTCCGTGACGTGCACTTCACCAACACCCTGCCGAACGGCACGTCGAACAGCGGAGCCTTCTTCCCGATCCGCTACACCGTGTCGCACCCGCGCCTGATGACCTACGGCATCACGTGGCGGATGCGGTTCTGATGGGGCGGCACTTCGCCGCCGGTGCAATCATCGCCGCAGGCTGGCTCACCGCCAGCCTGCCGGCGATGGCCGGCGAGAACTACCTCGACCTGCCGATCGGCGATCCCGCCCGGGCCAACAAGGAAGTTTCCATCACCCTCGACGGCGTGCTCGATACGCGCGCCGGCGAGCTGGTGACCCCGGCCGAATTCGCGCAACGGCTGGCGAACACGCGGGTGCTCTTCATCGGCGAAGAGCACACCAACCCCGAGTTCCACGACGTGCAGCTCGCGGCGATCAAGGCGCTGCACGACGCCGGTCGCGAGGTCCTGATCGGCCTCGAGATGTATCCGTATACCGAGCCCACGCAACTCGACAACTGGATCGACGGCAAGCTCACCGAGAAGGGCTTCGTCGATCTGTCCGGCTGGTATGTCTACTGGTCCCACCACTGGGGCTACTACCGGGACATCTTCAACTACACCCGCGAGCAGGGCATTCGAATGTACGGCGTGAACCTGCCGCGCGCGGCTGTCAATGTCATCCGCGAGAAGGGCTTCGAGGCGCTCGACGCCGAAACGCGCGCGCACCTGCCGCCGAAGATCGACGTGGACAATGCCGAGCACAAGCGGCTGTTCCGCGCCTACTTCACGGACGATGACGCGCTGCATACGCAGATGACGGACGCGCAGCTCGACAGCCTGCACCGCGCCCAGGTCGCCTGGGACGCCTCGATGGGCTGGAATGCCCTGCAGGCGCTCGAGAAACATGGTGGCAAGAACGCAATCATCGTGATCATGATCGGTGCCGGCCATGTCGCCTACAACCTGGGTGGCGTGCGCCAGCTCGAGGCGAACTACGGTGGCGAAGTCCGTTCGCTGATTCCCGTGGCGGTGCGCGCCGCGGGTGGCGCGCCGGTCGGACCGGTGCGTGCGTCTTATGCCGACTTCATCTGGGGCGTTCCGGGGCGCGATGGCCCGGGCCTGCCCGTGCTGGGTGTCTCGCTTGCGGGGCGCATCGGCAAGGAACCTTCGAAGGTCATCCAGGTCGACAAGGACGGCAGCGCCGCCCAGGCCGGCGTCAAGCTCGGTGACGTGATCGTGCGCCTCGGCACGACGCCCATCGGCTCGACCACCGACCTGCAGCGCGCAACCGGCGAATACGCATGGGGTGACGGCACGGCGCTCGAGATCCGCCGCGACGGCAAGCCGAAGACGCTCGATCTCGTGTTCCGACGTCCGACTCCGAAGCAGTAATGAAGAAATCCTCGTGGATCCGGGCGAGCGCAGCCGCGCTCGCCCTCTTCGCCTTTGCGGCAGAGGCCGCCGACCTTCCCCGCTACGACCTCGACGTGCGCGTCGAACCCGCGACCCACGGTCTCGCGGTCGAAGCGACCGTCAGCTTTCCCGCCGCGTATGCGGGCCGCGAGGTCGAGTTCCTGCTCGCGACGCCGCTCGCGATCGCCTCGTCCACGCCGGCCGTGCAGCGCCTGCCGATGGGAGACGCCGCGGGATTCACGGGCATCAACGGTTCGAGCGCCGACCTCGTGAAGTCGGGCCGGGCCGCGCGTTATCGGGTCACCCTGCCGAAGGACGCCCCGACGCTGCGACTCGTTTACGCGGGCCCCGTCGATTTCGGTTTCGACACGCCCGAAGAAGAGTATGCACGCGGCTTCAGCGAAACCGCGGGCTTCATCGGCGAGAAGGGCGTGTACCTTGCCGGCAGTTCGCTCTGGTACCCGTACCTCGGCGAGACACTGTTCGTCGCGAAGGTGCGCAGCCACGCGCCCGAAGGCTGGCACCTGATCACCGTCGATCCGGCGCCGGTCGACGAGCTGCCGCTCGTCGGCGGCCCGCTGACGCGCTACACCGAGACGGTGGGCGCGGTCGAAGCGCAGGTGTTCCTGCGCACCCCGGACGAGCAGCTCGCGCGCAAGTTCCTCGAGTCCACCGCGCGCGATCTCGAGATGTATCGCCAGCTGATCGGCCCATACCCCTATTCGAAGTTCGCGCTGGTCGAGAACTTCTGGGAAACGGGCTACGGCATGCCGTCGTTCACGCTGCTCGGCTCGCAGATCATCCGCTTCCCGTTCATCCTCACGTCTTCCTATCCGCACGAGATCCTCCACAACTGGTGGGGCAACTCGGTGTTCGTCGACTACGCGACCGGCAACTGGTGCGAGGGTCTCGCGGCCTACATGGCCGACCACCTCTTCCAGGAGCAGGCCGGCAAGGGCGCCGCGTATCGTCGCGACACGCTCAAGCGCTACCGCGACTACGTGAAGGAAAGCCACGACTTCCCGCTGAACGAGTTCCGCTCGCGCCACAGCGCCGCGACGGAGGCCGTGGGTTACGGCAAGTCGCTGATGGGCTTCCACATGCTGCGCCGCCAGCTCGGCGATGACGCCTTCCGCAAGGCGCTACAGGGTTTCTATCGCACCGAGCGCGGCGAGCGCGCGGGCTTCATGGACCTCAAGCGCGAGTTCGCGAAGGCGGGCGGGGTCAACCTCGACAC
Source organism: Steroidobacteraceae bacterium (assembly GCA_050185195.1). GTDB lineage: Bacteria > Pseudomonadota > Gammaproteobacteria > Steroidobacterales > Steroidobacteraceae > CADEFQ01. The sequence goes on from JBFWZQ010000005.1 coordinate 69,737, forward strand.
GTTCTTCGAGCAGTGGGTCAACCAGGCCGGCGCCGCCGACCTGCGCGTCGAGAAGGTGCGCGTCGAAGGGCAGCACGTGCGCGGCGTGATCCGCCAGGCGCAGAAGTCCGCCCCGCTCGAACTGAACGTGCCGGTGTCGGTGCGCACGGCGAATGGCTACGTGTCACGGACGATCGCCGTCGCGGGCGCGGCGACGCCGTTCGACATCGCGGTCGATGCCGCACCGCTCACGGTCGAAGTCGATCCCGAGTTCGATGTGTTCCGCCTGCTCGATCCGCGCGAGACTGCGCCGTCGATCGGCCAGTTGTTCGGCGACACGCAGGTCCTCGCGGTCCTGCCGGCCAGGGCGGACAAGGCGAAGCAGGACCTCTACCGCAGCGTGCTCGCTCGCTGGGCAAGCCCCGCCCAGAAGCTCGAGGTGAAGCTCGATTCCGAGGTCAAGGCACTGCCGGCCGACCAGGCCGTGTGGGTCTTCGGGCGTGACAACCGCTTTGCGGCAGCGCTGCTGGCGGAAGTGGCGGCAGAGCCGGCGCTCGCGCGTGCGGACGCGACCGTCGTGTTCGCGCGCCGCCATCCGGCGAACATGGCCAGGGCCGTAGGTTTCATCGCGCTCGGCAGCGACGCAGCGGCTCCCGGGCTCGCGGGCAAGCTGCCCCACTACGGCAAGTACTCCTGGCTCGTGTTCGAGGGCGACGAGGCGAAGAACACCGGCAAGGGCGAGTGGAGCGCGGACGATTCGCCGCTGCGGGTCGACCTGCGTCAGGATCGCACGCCGCTGGCACCGCTCGCCCGTCCCGCGCGCGCGCCGCTCGCCGAGCCGCCGCCGGTGTTCAGCGGTGAGGCGATGCTCGGACACGTGCAGTATCTCGCGGCACCCGAGCGTGAGGGCCGCGGGCTCGGCACGCGCGGCATCGAGCAGGCCGCCGACTACATCGCCAAGGCCTTCGCCGCAGCCGGTCTCGCGCCGGGTGGCGACCAGGGCGGCTGGCTGCAGGCGTTCCCGCGCGGTTCGAACGTGATCGGCGTGTTGCCGGGCGCGAACGCCGCGTTCGACGGCCAGGCCGTCGTCGTCTCGGCCCACTACGACCACCTCGGCCCGGGCCATCCCGGCGCCGATGACAACGCCAGCGGCGTCGCGGCGCTGATCGAACTCGCGCGCACGATCGCCTCGCAGGGCCGGCCGCCGCGCACGCTCGTGTTCGTCGCCTTCTCGGGCGAGGAGTCGGGCCTGCTCGGTTCGCGCTGGTACGCGGAACACCCGTCGCCGGTGCCGCTCGCGGGCATCCGCGCCAACATCAACCTCGACACGGTCGGGCGCCTCGGCGACGGTCCCGTGCGCATCATCGGCGCGGGCACGGCAACGGAGTGGTCGCCGGTGTTTCGCGGTGTCGGCTTCTCAACCGGCATCCCGATCCAGGTCATCGAGGGCGCGGCCGTGTCGTCCGACCAGCAGGCGTTCATCGAACGCGGCATCCCCGGCGTGCAGGTTTTCTCGGGCTCGAACCTCGACTATCACAAGGCCAGCGACACCGCCGACAAGATCGACGGGGCCGGCCTCGTGAAGGTCGCGACGGTTGCCAAGGAAGCGATCGACTACCTCGCGGCGCGCGCCGAGCCTTTGCACGCGACCATGAAGGCGAGTGGCCCGCCCGTCGCCTCGGCGGCCGCTGCGGCGCCACGCGAGCGCAAGGTGTCCTTCGGCGTGATCCCCGATTTCGCCTACACCGGCCGCGGCGTGCGCGCTGAGTCGGTGATCCCGGAGTCTCCCGCCGCCAAGGGCAAGCTGCAGGCGGGCGACATCCTCCTCAAGCTCGGCGGCCAGCCGATCGAGACGATGCAGGCGTTCTCGGACGTCCTGAAGACGATGAAGCCCGGCGACCTCGTCGACGTGGAGTTCCAGCGCGGCGACGCCCTCGAGTCGGTGAAGGTGGAACTGGCGGGGCGCTGAACCGCTCAGGTGTCGCGCAGGTACCAGGCGTAGTCGAGGGGCGTGACTTCGGCCATGAAGCGCTCGCATTCCTGGCGTTTCACGGCCAGGAACACTTTCATGAAATCCGCGCCAAGCGCGTCCCGCAGGAATTCCGATCCTGCCGCGCGCTCGATCGCCTCGTGCCAGGTCGCGGGGAAAACCCGCGGCGGCGCGATCGCGTAACCATTGCCCTGCACGGGTGGGCCGGGGTCGATCTGCCCGTCCAGCCCCTTCTCGAGACCCGCGAGCACCGTTGCGACGGCGAGGTACAGGTTCGCATCGGCGCCGGCGATGCGATGTTCCACGTGCCTTGAGGCCGGCGGGCCCGCGGGCACGCGCAACGACACCGTGCGGTTATTGACGCCCCAGGTGGGCGCCACCGGCGCGTAGGAGAGGCTGCGGTAGCGCCGATAGGAGTTCGCGTTCGGCGCGAACACGAGGAACGCGTCGGCCACCGTCGCGGCCATGCCGCCGATCGCATGGCGCAGCAGCGGCGTGCCGGCCGGATCCCCGGCGGCGAACAGGTTGCGACCGTCGCGATCCGCGAGGCTCACGTGGATGTGCAGGCCGCTGCCCGCGCGGTCCGCGAGGGGCTTGGCCATGAAGGTCGCGATGCAGCCATGCCGGCGCGCGACGCCGCGCAGCAGCCGCTTGAAGAGCACCGCCTCGTCCACCGCGCGCAGCGCATCGGCCCGGTGGTGCAGGGTGATCTCGAACTGCCCCGGCGCGTACTCCGCCATCAGCGTTTCGGCCGGCAGCCCTTGCGCCTTTGCCGCCGCGTGCACGTCGGCGAAGAGCGGCGCGAGGTCATCGAGGCGCGTGAGGCTGTACGACTCGATGCGCGCGGGCTCGCCCTCCACCCGCCGGCCGGCCGGTTCGAAGCGGCCATTCGCTTCGCGGAGCAGGTAGAACTCCAGTTCGCAGGCCACGACGGGCACAAGGCCGCGCGCCTCGAGCCGCGCGACGATGCGCGCGAGTGCGTGCCGCGGATCGCCCGCGGCGGGCATGGCGTCGTCGTCGTACATCGTCAGCATCAGCTGCCCGGTCGGCGGCGTCAGCCAGGGCGAGGGCAGCAGGGTGCCGGGCACCGGCCGGCAGAGGCCGTCGGCGTCCCCCGCCTCCCAGACGAGGCCCGTCGCCTCGACGTCCTCGCCCGTGATGTCGAGGCCGAGGATCGAGCCCGCGACGCGGCGCCCGTCGCGGAAGATCGCCTCGAGTTCGCTCGTGCGCACGCTCTTGCCGCGCGGCACGCCGCTCGCATCGGTGATGAAGACCTGCACGGCGTCGATGTCCGGGTATGCCGCCCGGAAGCGTTGCAGTTCGTTCATGCGAGTTCCCCGAGGCACGTATCGAGCGCCGCCACGAGCCGGTCCGCATCGGCCGCCGAGGTGACGGGCGAGCACAGCATCATGTTGTGGAAGGGTGTCAGCAGGCAGCCGCGATTCAGCAGGTAGAGGTGGATCGCCTGTTCGAGGGCGGGTTGCATGAGCGCCAGCGCCTGCGTGCCGTTGCGCGGTGGCTCGCCATAGCCGATCTCGAGGCGTGCGCCCACGCGCGCAACGTGCCAGCCGAGGCGGCGGCGCTGGAACAGCGCCTGCAGTGTCGCCTCGAGGTGGCTGGCCACGGCAAGCATGGCGTCGTAGGTGGCGGGCACATGCAGTGCCGCGAGGGCAGCCGCGAGGGCCGCGAGCGCGAGCGGATTCGCCGCGAGGGTGGTGCCCATCCCCGTGTGGCCATGTGCCTCATGGCGCGCGGCGAGCACGCCCTGGATGCGCGCTTCGACTTCGGCCGTGAAGCCATAGACCGCGCAGGGCACGCCGCCGGCGATCGCCTTGCCGCACACGAGGAAGTCCGGCGTGAGGCCGTGCGTGCGCGTGTAGCCGCCGAGCCCCGAGGACAGCGTGTGGGTTTCATCGACCACGAGCAGGGCGCCATACCGGCGCGTCAGGTCGCGCAGCGCCGCGTGCAGGCCCGGCTGCGGCAGCACCAGCCCCGCGTTGGTCATCACGGGCTCGCAGAGCAGGGCGGCGATATCGCCGCCGCGCAGCGCGGCCTCGACACCCGCGAGATCGTCGAACTCGACCGCAATCGCGCTCGTATCCGCGTCGAAGGCCGCGCCGACACCCCCGGGCCGCAGCATCACCTCGTCCACGGTGCCGTGGTAACAGCCCTTGAAGACGAGGGTCCTGGGGCGGCGCGTGATCGCGCGTGCCCAGCGCAGCGCCGCGCGGTTCGCGTCGGTCGCCGTCTGGGTCATCTGCCAGCAGGGCAGGCCGAAGAGGCGCGCGAGCCCTTCGCCCACTTGCGCGGCGCACTCGCCCGGCAACATCGTCGTGAAGCCGCGGCTGGCCTGGTTGGCCACGGCCTGGGCAACGGCGGGTGGCGCGTGACCGAACATCGCGCCCGTATCGCCGAGGCAGAAATCGAGGTAGCTGCAGCCGTCGACGTCGGTGAGCCGCGCGCCCGCGGCCTCGTGGACCACCGGCGGGAAGGGGGTGCCCCAGTCGCGCATCCAGTGCATCGGCACGCCGTTCAGCCAGTGCACCGCGAGGCGACGGGCGTGGGCGGCGGACACCGGGTGCCCAGCCGTGAACCGGGCGGTCTCCTCGGCGGCGAGCGACGCGACCCGGTGCGGCTCGAACATCGTCAGCGGCGGGCCTTGCGGGCGGGCTTCTTCTTGGCTTTGGCCTTCGCCTTGGGCTTGGTTTCGGTCTTGGTCTCGGGTTTCGCCTCGGGCTTTGCCTCGGGCTTTGCCTCGGGTTTCTTGTCCTCGACGAGGTTGCGCTTGTTTTCCTTGTCCGACTTGAAGTCGGTCTCGTACCAGCCGCTGCCCTTCAGGCGAAAAACCGGTGCCGACAGCAGTTTCTTCAGCGCCGGCTTGCCGCAGTCGGGGCATTTGCGCAGCGGCGTATCGGTGATCTTCTGCATGGCCTCGAAGTAGTGGCCGCAGCTCCCGCACTGGTACTCGTAAAACGGCATGGATCCTCCCGATGCCGATTCTAGAGGCTTTTCTCGAACGCCACCTTGCCCTCGTGCAGCGCCGCGCGGATGCGATCGCCGGGGCCGAACTGGCCCGCGAGCAGCGCCTGCGCGAGCGGATTCTCGATCTGCTGCTGGATCGCGCGCTTCAGCGGCCGCGCCCCGTAAACCGGATCGAAACCCGCCTCGCCGAGCTGGTCGCGCGCCGCCGCCTCGAGCGTGAGCTCGATGCCGCGCTCGGCCAGCCGCTGCTTGAGGTGCACCAGCTGGATGTCGACGATCCTCCTGATCTCGGCCGTGCCGAGCGGATGGAACACGCAGATGTCGTCGATGCGGTTGATGAACTCGGGGCGGAACTGCTGCTGCACGATCTCCATCACCGCGCCCTTCATGCGCGCGTAGTTGCCCTCGCCCGCGAGTTCCTGGATCACGTTCGAACCGAGGTTTGAGGTCATGATCACGACCGTGTTGCGAAAATCGACCGTACGGCCCTGGCCGTCGGTCAGGCGGCCGTCGTCGAGCACCTGCAGCAACACGTTGAACACGTCCGGGTGCGCCTTCTCGACCTCGTCGAGCAGGATCACGGCATATGGACGGCGGCGGACCGCCTCGGTGAGGTAGCCGCCCTCCTCGTAGCCGACATACCCCGGCGGTGCGCCGATGAGCCGGGCCACGGAGTGCTTCTCCATGAACTCCGACATGTCGATGCGCACCATCGATTCTTCGGTGTCGAACAGGAATTCCGCGAGCGCCTTGCACAGTTCGGTCTTGCCGACGCCGGTGGGGCCGAGGAACAGGAACGAGCCGTTCGGCCGCCGCGGATCGGCAAGGCCGGCGCGCGAGCGGCGGATCGCGTTCGAGACGATGCGCACGGCTTCGTCCTGGCCGACAACACGGCGCGACAGCGCCTCTTCCATGCGCAGCAGCTTGTCCTTCTCGCCTTCGAGCATCTTCGCGACGGGGATGCCGGTCCACTTCGAGACGACTTCGGCGATCTCTTCGTCGGTCACCTTGCTGCGAACGAGCTGCGTCTCCTTCTGTTCGGCGGCCTGCGCCTGCGCAAGCTTCTTCTCGAGTTCAGGCATGCGGCCGTATTGCAGCTTCGCGACCTCGCCCAGGTCGCCTTTCCTGCGCGCCGCTTCCATCTCGAGCTTCACCTTCTCGAGTTCTTCCCGGATGGTGGCGGCGCCCTGCAGGGTCGCCTTCTCGCTCTTCCATATCTCCTCGAGGTCGGCATATTCCTTCTCGAGCTGCCCGAGGGTTTCCCGGAGCGCGGCGAGCCGCTTCTTCGAGGCGTCGTCCTTCTCGTTCTTGAGGGCTTCCTGTTCGATCCGGAGCTGGATGATGCGCCGCTCGAGCCTGTCGAGCGCTTCGGGCTTGGAGTCGATCTCCATGCGGATGCGCGCGGCAGCCTCGTCGATCAGGTCGATGGCCTTGTCGGGGAGCTGGCGGTCCGCGATGTAGCGGTGCGACAGCGTCGCGGCAGCGACGATCGCCGGGTCGGTGATGTCGACGCCGTGGTGCACCTCGTAGCGCTCCTGCAGGCCACGCAGGATCGCGATCGTGTCTTCGACGCTGGGCTCGGCCACCAGGACCTTCTGGAATCGCCGTTCGAGCGCGGCATCCTTCTCGATGTACTTGCGGTACTCGTCGAGCGTGGTCGCCCCGACACAATGCAGTTCGCCGCGCGCGAGCGCGGGCTTCAGCATGTTGCCGGCATCCATGGCGCCCTCGGCCTTGCCAGCCCCGACCATGGTGTGCAGCTCGTCGATGAAGAGGATGACCTGGCCTTCCTGCTTCGCGAGGTCGTTGAGCACGGCCTTGAGCCGCTCCTCGAATTCGCCGCGGAACTTCGCGCCCGCGATCAGCGCACCCATGTCGAGCCCGAGGATGCGCTTGCCCTTCAGGCCCTCGGGCACTTCACCATTGATGATGCGCTGTGCGAGGCCCTCGACGATCGCGGTCTTGCCGACGCCCGGCTCGCCGATCAGCACGGGGTTGTTCTTGGTGCGCCGCTGCAGCACCTGGATCGTGCGGCGGATCTCGTCGTCGCGGCCGATCACGGGGTCGAGCTTGCCGCCCGACGCACGCGCGGTGAGGTCGATGGTATATTTCTCGAGCGCCTGGCGGCTCTCTTCGGCGTTCGGGTCGCTGACGGCTTCGCCGCCCCGCACCTCGTCGATCGCCTTTTCCACGGCGGCCTTCGCCGCGCCGGCATCCTTCAGCAGCTTCGCCAGGGTCGCCTTGTCCTCGAACGCAGCGAGCACGAACAGTTCGCTTGAAATGAACTGGTCGCCGCGCTGCTGCGCGAGCTTGTCGGTGACGTTGAGCAGGCGCGCGAGATCGTTCGAAACGTGGATCTCGCCGGGCGTGCCATCGACCTTCGGCAGGCGGTCGATCGCCGCCGCGACGTCGCTGCGCAGCCGGGTGGTATTGGCCCCGGCCTTCAGGAGCAGGGGGCGCACGGTGCCGCCCTGCTGGTCGAGGAGCGCTTGCAGCACGTGTACGGGCTCCAGGATCTGGTTGTCCGCGCCGAGCGCAATCGATTGGGCGTCGGCCAGCGCCGCCTGGAACTTGCTCGTCAGTTTGTCCATTCGCATGGGTCTCCATATGGCGCCTCTGGCGCGGGATTCAACCCCCGGGGGCCCGAGGCGATAAGCTGGCGTTGGCCCACCGGTGAGAGCCATGTCCGCCGAGATCGTATTCGTCCACGGCCTCTATATGACCGGCGCGGAAGCCGCCTTCCTGCGGCGGCGCCTTGCGCACGAGCTGTCGGCCCGTACGCAGGCCTTTCACTATCGGGCGACTGCCGAAGACCCGGATCTCGTCGCCGACCGGCTCGCCCGCCGCATCGCGGCGCTCGAGGGACCCGTGCACCTCGTTGGCCACAGCCTGGGCGGGCTGCTGATCCTGCGTGCGCTCGAAAGGGCCAGGCGGCGCGCCCTGCCGCTGCCGCCGGGCCGTGTCGTGCTGCTGGGTTCCCCGGTGGCGGGCAGCGACGCGGCGGCGACGCTGCTGCGCCGGCCGGTGCTGCGGCGGGCGCTCGGCCGCAGCGGCGCGGTGCTCGCGGCTGCGCCCGCGCCACGCGCGGGGTCGGCCTGCGACGGGCGCGAGATCGGCGTGATCGCCGGCAGTCGCCCCGCGGGGCTGGGCCGCTTCATCGCGCATTTCCACGAGCCGAACGATGGCACCGTGGCGGTGCGCGAGACGCGCTACGCCGGCGCGGCCGACAGCATCGTGCTGCCCGTGAGCCACACCGGCATGTTGCTGTCACGGCGGGTCGCGCTGGAAGCGGCCCGTTTCCTGCGTCAGGGGCGCTTCAGCCTGGCCGCGAGTTCATAGAGCGCGTCGAGCGCCGCCCGCGGAGTGAGCGTATCGGGTTCGATGGCATACAGTTGCTCGAGTGCGGCCCGCTCCGCGAGCGCCTGCGGCGACGGCTCGGGCGCCGGTGCTTCGAGCGCGAGTTGCCGCTGCGGCGTCGGTGCATGCCGGTCCCGCGCGGCTTCGAGTTCGGCGAGATAGCCGCGCGCGGCGGCGATCACCGTGCGCGGCACCCCAGCGAGCTGCGCGACGGCAAGCCCGTAGCTGCGGTCCGCGGGGCCGTCCTTGACGGCGTGCAGGAACACGAGCGAGTCGGCGTGCTCGGTGGCGTCGAGGTGCACGTTGGCGCAGGTGTCGATCTCGGCGGCGAGTGCCGTCAGTTCGAAGTAGTGGGTCGCGAACAGCGTGTAGCCGCGCACCTGCAGCGCGAGTTGCCGCGCTACCGCCCAGGCGAGCGACAGGCCGTCGAAGGTGCTCGTGCCGCGGCCGATCTCGTCCATCAGGATGAGGCTGCGCGCGGTGGCGTTGTGCAGGATGTTCGCGGTCTCGGTCATCTCGACCATGAAGGTCGAGCGCCCGCCGGCGAGGTCGTCGGCGGCGCCGATGCGCGAGAAAATGCGGTCGATCGGGCCGATGACCGCGCGCGCGGCGGGCACGAAACTGCCCATGTGCGCGAGGATCACGATCAGCGCATTCTGGCGCATGAACGTCGACTTGCCGCCCATGTTCGGGCCCGTGACGATCAGCATGCGCCGGCGCGCATCGAGCGCGAGATCGTTCGGCACGAAGGGTTCGTCGATGCAGCGCTCGACCACCGGGTGCCTGCCTGCTTCGATCGTGAGGCACGGCTCGGCCACCAGCTCCGGCGCCACCCAGCGCTGCGCGAGCGCACGCTCCGCGAGCGCCGCCAGCGCGTCGATCCCGGCGACGGCCGCCGCCGTGGCCTGCAGCGGTGCGAGCCGGTCGGTCAGTTGCGTGAGGATGTCCTCGTACAGTTCGCGTTCGCGTGCGAGCGCCTTCTCGCGCGCGCCGAGCACCTTGTCCTCGAAGCCCTTGAGCTCGGGCGTGATGAAACGCTCGGCGGATTTCACGGTCTGGCGGCGAATGTAGTCGGCGGGCACGCGATCGGCCTGCGCCCGCGTGATCTCGATGAAAAAGCCCTGTACGCGGTTGTAGCCGAGCTTCAGGTTGGCTATCCCTGAGCGTTCGCGCTCGCGCCGTTCGAGCTCGAGCAGGAAGCTGTCGGTGTCGCTCGAAATGGCGCGCAACTCGTCGAGCGCGGCGTCGTACCCGGCGGCGATCACGTCGCCCTCGCGCAGCACCTGCGACGGCTCCGCGGCGATGCCCGCGGCGAGCAGGGCGCGCGCATCGGCGTGCTCCGACACCCGCGCCACCTGCTCCGAGACCAGGGGCGAGTCGATCTCGGCGAGCGACGCGCGCAGGGTCGGCAGCGCGCCGAGCGCCTCGCGCAGACGGGTGAGGTCGCGCGGGCGCGCCGAGCGCAGCGCGACGCGCGCGAGGATGCGTTCCATGTCGCCGATCGTGGCGAGCGGCGCACGCACCTCGTGGTAGCGGCGCGAATGCAGCAGCTCGCCGATCGCGTGGAAGCGGGCGCGCAGGGTGGCGTGATCGCGCAGCGGCCGGTTGAGCCAGCGGCGCAGCAGTCGCGAGCCCATGGCCGTCACCGCGGAGTCGACCTGTGCGACCAGCGTGGCGTCCGGCCGGCCGGTGAGGCTCGCGTCGAGTTCGAGGTTGCGCCGCGTGGCGGCATCGATGGCGAGCGCGTCGCCGCGCTCTTCGACCGTGAGCGAGGCGAGGTGCGGCAGCGCCGAGCGCTGCGTATCGCGCACGTATTGCAGCAAGGCGCCAGCCGCGCAGATCGCGAGCGGCAACTCGTCGGCGCCGAAGCCCGCGAGGTCGAGCGTGCCGAGCTGGTCAGTGAGGAGGCGTGAAGCGCTCGCGAGCTCGAAGTGCCATGGCGGCCGGTGCCGCGCCGGCCATTCGCGCAGTGGCCCGAGGCGCGGCGGCGCGCTGCCCTCCGGCGCGAGCAGCTCGGCGGGCTTCAGCCGCTCGAGCTCGGCGGCGAGCGCCGCCATGCCCTCGCCCTGCAGCACCGTGAAGCGGCCCGCGCCGAGGTCGAGCCAGGCGAGGCCGAAGCGCTCGCCGGCCTGCGCCGTGTCGAAGGCGACCGCGGCAAGCAATGTGTCGCGCCGGTCGTCGAGCAGCGCCTCGTCGGTGATCGTGCCGGGCGTCACGACGCGCACCACCTGGCGCTCGACCGGTCCCTTCGACTTCGCGGGATCGCCGATCTGCTCGCAGATCGCGACCGATTCGCCCTTCTTCACGAGTCGCGCGAGATAGCCGTCGACGCTGTGAAAGGGCACGCCCGCCATCGGGATCGGCGCGCCCGCCGAGCTGCCGCGCGCCGTCAGCGTGATGTCGAGCAGGGCGGCCGCGCGGCGCGCGTCGTCGTAGAAGAGCTCGTAGAAATCGCCCATGCGATAAAAGAGCAGCACGTCGGGGTGCTGCGCCTTGATGCGCAGGTACTGCTGCATCATTGGCGTGTGGCCGGCGTGTTCGGGCGCCACGGCGCTCATTCGGGAAAGACGATCGTGCGCCGGCCGTTGACGATGATGCGGTGGTCGATGTGCGCGCGCACCGCGCGCGCCAGCACGCGCCGCTCGATGTCGCGGCCGCGGCGCGCGAGGTCGTCCGGGCCGTCGCGATGGGTCACGCGCTCCACGTCCTGCTCGATGATCGGGCCTTCGTCGAGGTCGGCGGTCACGTAGTGCGCCGTCGCGCCGATCACCTTGACGCCGCGCGCGTGCGCCTGGTGGTAGGGCCTTGCGCCCTTGAAGCCGGGCAGGAAGCTGTGGTGGATGTTGATGCAGCGGCCCGCGAGTTGCCGCGACAGCCCGTCCGAGAGGATCTGCATGTAACGGGCGAGCACCACGAGGTCGGTGCGCGTGTCGCGCACCACGGCGGCGAGCTGCGCTTCCTGCTGCGGTTTCGTACCGGGGTCCACCGGCAGGTGGTGGAACGGCACGTCGCCGAAATTCACGTGGGCATAGGTTTCGCGCGGATGGTTCGACACGATGCCGACCACGTCCATCGCGAGCTCGCCGGCGTGCCAGCGGTAGAGCAGGTCGGCCAGGCAATGGTGGTGGTTCGAGGCGAGCAGCAGCACGCGGGCGCGGCGGGTGCGGTCGTCGATCGACCAGTCCATGGCGAACTCGCGGGCGGTCGGTGCGAAGCGTTCGCGCAGCGCCGCGACGTCGAGAGGTTGCGCAACCGGCTTGAACACGACGCGCGAGAAGAACAGTTCCGACTGGGTATCGTCGAACTGCTGCGCATCGAGGATGTCGCAGCCGGTCTTCAGCAGGAACGCCGAGACCGCGGCGACGATGCCGGGGCGGTTGGGGCAGGTGAGGCGCAGGACGAAAGAGGCATCGGGCATCCGCGAACTCTACCATCGGCGAATCGGTTAGCCTTGCGTGCCATGGCACCGGATTCGACCTTGTTCGCGCTCGCGCAGGTGGTCGGTGCGCAGCTGTTCGCTGCGCGGTGGCGGCTCGTGACCGCCGAGTCCTGCACGGCGGGCTGGATCGCGAAGGCCGTCACCGATGTCCCGGGCAGTTCCGCGTGGTTCGACGGCGGCTACGTCACTTATTCGAATGACGCCAAGACGCGCGACCTCGGCGTGCCGGTGGCGCTGCTCGCGGCCCATGGCGCCGTCAGCGAGGCGGTGGTGCGTGCGATGGCCGAGGGCGCGCTGCGGCGCGCAGGGGTCGACGTGGCGCTCGCCACGAGCGGCATCGCCGGGCCCGATGGCGGGGTGCCGGGCAAGCCCGTCGGCACGGTCTGGTTCGCGCGCTCGGTGCGGCGCGGCGCGGCCGTCGAGACCGTGGCGCATGTCCGCCAGTTCCCGGGGGGTCGGGATGCCGTACGCCGCGCGTCGGTGCAGTACGCACTGGGGCTGGTCAGGGAGCTCGGTGCCTGCGGGGAGCCGTGACGACGCGACGCCTGTTCTTCGCGCTCTGGCCGGACGACGCGGAACGCGACGCGCTGCTCGCCGCGACCGGCCCGCTGCGCGCGGCGCTTGGCGGGCGAGCCGTGCCGCGTGGAAACCTTCACCTGACCCTGCGCTTCCTCGGCGAGGTGACCGCCGCCGAAGAGCGCGTACACCGCGACTGGGCGGATGGCGTGAGACGCGAACCCGTAGACGTGCGCTTCGACCGGCTCGAGTGGTGGGAGCGCCCGCGCGTGTTCGTCGCGGTGCCGTCGAGGCATGAGATTTGCCCGGACATCAAATCCTTCCGCGCACATGTGACGCTGGCACGCGAAGTGTCGCCGCCGAATGGCGTGCGCGGACCGTGGCCGATGCCGCCCGTCACCTGGTGCTGCAATCGTTTCGTGCTGGCCGAAAGCCGGCGTGGCCAGCCATACAGTGTCGTCGGTGAATGGCCCCTGTATAGGCGGTGAACACCGTCGATTTGCGTCTCCGCTGCGTATTCTTCTGTGGAATAATCGAGCGATGGAAGACAACCGCAAGAAAGCGCTCGCTGCTGCGCTCGGCCAGATCGAAAAGCAGTTCGGCAAGGGTTCGGTAATGCGCCTCGGCGACGCCTCGGCCAGCTACGACATCGAAGCCGTCTCCACCGGCTCGCTGGGCCTCGACATCGCGCTCGGCATCGGCGGCCTGCCGCGCGGTCGCGTGGTGGAAATCTACGGGCCGGAATCGTCGGGCAAGACCACCCTCACGCTGCAGGTCGTCGCCGAAGTGCAGAAGATGGGCGGCACCGCGGCCTTCGTCGATGCCGAGCACGCGCTCGACCCGGTGTACGCCGGCAAGCTCGGTGTCAACGTCAATGAGCTCCTTGTCTCGCAGCCGGACACCGGCGAGCAGGCGCTCGAGATCACCGACATGCTGGTGCGCTCGGGCGCCGTCGACGTCGTGGTGATCGACTCGGTCGCCGCGCTCACGCCGAAGGCCGAGATCGAAGGCGAGATGGGCGAGCTGCAGGTCGGCCTGCATGCGCGCCTCATGTCGCAGGCGCTGCGCAAGCTCACCGGCAACATCAAGCGCTCGAACACCATCGTGATCTTCATCAACCAGATCCGCATGAAGATCGGCGTGATGTTCGGCAGCCCCGAGACCACCACCGGCGGCAACGCCCTCAAGTTCTACGCCTCGGTCCGCCTCGACATCCGCCGCATCGGCGCGCTGAAGTCGGGCGAGGAGGTCATCGGCAACATGACCCGCGTGAAGGTCGTGAAGAACAAGGTCGCCCCGCCGTTTCGCGAGGCCGAGTTCGAGATCATGTACGGCGCGGGCATTTCCCGCGAAGGCGAGATCATCGACCTCGGCAGCTCGAATGGCATCGTCGAGAAGTCGGGCGCCTGGTACAGCTACAAGGGCGAGCGCATCGGCCAGGGCAAGGACAACGCCCGCAACTTCCTCGCGCAGCACCCCGAGATCGCCAAGGACATCGAGGCGCAGGTTCGCGCGAAGCTGCTGGTGCCGAAGGCCGCGCGCAACGGCAATGGCGAGCAGGCGGCCGATACCGCCTAATCCCCTCCCCCTACCCCCTCCCCCGCAAAACTGGGGAGGGGGGCGGAGGAAGAGTAGGCAAGCAAGAATAGATCATCGCCAGTACTGACTCCGTCCGGTGCAGTACATCGTGATTCCAGAAGCGGATGACCCGGAATCCCCGGGATTCCAGCCAGGCCGTGCGCTTGGTGTCCAACTCCTTGAATCGAGCGTGACCGTGGTGGCCGCCGTCGAGCTCGATGACCAGTCTGTGTTCGAGGCAGGCGAAATCAACGACGTAGGGGCCAATCGGATGCTGACGCCGAAAGCGGGCTTGAGCCAGGCCACGGCAGCGCAGATGGAGCCAGAGTGTCCGCTCCGCATCCGTGGTGTTCCGGCGAAGTCGGCGTGCGAAATCGAGTTGCGGCTCCCACATGATTACCGGCGATCATCCGGGAGTGCGGCGCGTCGAGTCACCGCTCAAATCGGGGCTATATGACTCGTTCAGCCGCGCAATCCGATGGCGTCGCGCTGCTCGCCCGCCGCGACTACGCCTCGGGCGAACTCAAGGCGAAGCTGATCGACAAGGGCCACGACCCGGCCGAGGTCGAGGCGGTGGTGGCAGGTTTCGTCGCGCAGCGCCTCATCGACGATGCCCGCTACGCCGAGCGCTTCGTCGCCTACCGGGCCGCGCGCGGGCAGGGCCCGGTGCGCATCCGCATGGATCTCAAGGCGGCGGGCCTGCCTGCCGAACTCATCGAGGAAGCCCTCGCGGCCGGCCCCGATTTCGCGGCCCTCGCGGCCGCTGCCCGGGCGCGCAAGTTCGGCGCCCGGCCACCCGGGGATTTCCGGGACAAGGCGCGCCAAGCCCGTTTTTTGCAATATCGGGGCTTTTCCGTCGATGATATCCGGTCAGCCTTCGGGAACGTCCCCGGGGGCACCTACGACCCGGATCCATGACAGCCAACAAACCGTCCTACATGAGCGCGGCGGATGTCCGACGCGCGTTCCTCGACTTTTTCCGCGAACGCGGCCACACCGTCGTCGCCTCGTCGTCGCTGGTGCCCGGCAACGACCCCACGCTGCTGTTCACCAACGCCGGCATGGTGCAGTTCAAGGACGTGTTCCTCGGCAAGGACCGGCGCGACTACGTGCGCGCCGCCTCGAGCCAGCGCTGCGTGCGCGCGGGCGGCAAGCACAACGACCTCGAGAACGTGGGCTACACCGCGCGCCACCACACCTTCTTCGAGATGCTGGGCAACTTCTCGTTCGGCGACTACTTCAAGCGTGACGCGATCCGCTTTGCGTGGGATTTCGTCACGCAGGTGCTGAAGCTCGACCCGGCGCGGCTCTGGGTCACCGTCTACCAGGAAGATGACGAGGCGGCCGATATCTGGCTGAAGGAGATCGGCGTGCCGGCGAGCCGCTTCTCGCGCATGGGCGAGAAGTCGAACTTCTGGGCCATGGGCGACACCGGCCCCTGCGGCCCCTGCAGCGAGATCTTCTACGACCACGGCCCCTCGATCCCGGGCGGTCCGCCGGGTTCGCCCGACGAGGACGGCGATCGTTACACGGAGATCTGGAACCTCGTCTTCATGCAGTACGACCGCTCGCCCGACGGCACGATGGCGCCCCTGCCGAAGCCCTCGGTCGACACGGGCGCCGGCCTCGAGCGCCTCTCGGCCGTGATGCAGGGCGTGCACAACAACTACGAGATCGACCTCTTCAGGAATCTCGTCGCGGCGGCGGCGCAGCTTGCCGGTACGCAGGATCTCGCCCAGGGTTCGCTGCGCGTGATCGCGGATCACATTCGTGCCTGCTCGTTCCTGATCGTCGACGGCGTCACGCCTTCGAACGAAGGCCGCGGCTACGTGCTGCGCCGGATCGTGCGGCGTGCCATCCGCCACGGCTACAAGCTCGGCATCAAGGACGTGTTCTTCTGGAGGCTCGTGGCACCGCTCGTACAGGAGATGGGCGCGGCGTACCCGGAACTCGCGCAGGCGCGCTCGCAGGTCGAGCGGGTGCTGAAGCTCGAGGAAGAACAGTTCGCGCGCACGCTCGAGACCGGCATGGTGCTGCTCGAAGCCGCGATCGCGAGGCTCGGCGCGGCGAAGACGATCGATGGCGAAACGGTGTTTCGCCTCTACGACACCTACGGTTTTCCGGCCGACCTCACGGCGGACATCGCGCGCGAGCGCGGCCTCGCGATCGACCAGGCGGGCTTCGAGTCCGCGATGGAGGCGCAGCGCGAGCGGGCGCGGGCCGCCAGCAAGTTCGGCGTCGACCTGCGGGGTGGTGCGCAGATCGATGCGGCCTCCGAGTTCCTCGGTTACGACGGCATCGCCGATCGTGGCCGGGTCGTCACGATCCTGAAGGACGGCGCGGAAGTGACCGCTCTCGGCGCGGGCGAGCGCGGCGAGATCGTGCTCGACCGCACGCCGTTCTACGCCGAATCGGGCGGGCAGGTCGGCGACACGGGTGTCCTGGTCGCGGGTGGCGCCGCGGCGGGCGTACGCTTCGCGGTGGCCGATACCCAGAAGCGCGGCAAGGCCATCTCGCACCTCGGGGTGCTCGAGGCCGGCACTATCAAGGTCGGCGATGCGCTCGACGCGCAGGTCGATGATGCACGCCGGCAGGCGATCCGGCTGAACCACACGGCGACGCACCTGCTGCACGCGGCGCTGCGCCAGCGCCTCGGCACCCATGTGCAGCAGAAGGGCTCGCTCGTCGCGCCCGATCGCCTGCGTTTCGATTTTGCGCATTTCCAGGCGGTGACGCCGGCCGAGCTGCGCGAGATCGAGCAACTCGTGAATGCAGAGATCCGTGCCAATGCCGCGGCCGACACGCGCGTGATGGCGTACGACGACGCGGTGGCTTCCGGCGCGATGGCGCTGTTCGGCGAGAAATACGACAGCCACGTGCGGGTCCTCAGGCTCGGCGGCTTCTCGACCGAGCTGTGCGGCGGCACCCACGTCGCGCGGACCGGCGACATCGGCCTCTTCAAGATCGTGGGCGAGGGTGGCGTCGCCGCGGGCGTGCGCCGCATCGAGGCGATCACCGGGGCGGCGGCGGTCGAGCATGTCGAGGCGAGCGACGACCTGCTGCGCGACCTCGCGGGGCTCGTGCGCGGCACGCGCGACGATATCGGCGACAAGCTGCGCGCCACCGTCGATCGTGTCCGCGACCTCGAGAAAGAGGTGCGTGCGCTCAAGGACAAGCTCGCCTCCGGGCAGGGCACCGACCTCGCCACCGGTGCGATCGACGTGGGCGGCGTCAAGGTGGTCGCGACGCAGGTGGACGGCGCCGATGCCGGCGCGCTGCGCAATGCGGTCGACCAGCTGAAGGACCGCCTGAAGTCCGCGATCATCGTGCTCGCCTCGGTCGAGGGGCCGGCAAAGGTGGTGCTGGTCGCGGGTGTCACCGCGGACCAGGTGAAGCATGTGAAGGCGGGCGAACTCGTCGGCGCGGTCGCCGCCAAGGTCGGCGGCAAGGGCGGCGGGCGGCCCGATTTCGCGCAGGCGGGGGGCTCGAACCCCGCGGCGCTGCCCGAGGCGCTGGGCGGCGTGGCCGACTTCGTCCGGGCGAAGCTCGGGGCGTAGCGGCGCGCGCCCGTGGCGCTGATCGTCCAGAAATACGGGGGCACCTCGGTCGGCTCGATCGAGCTGATCCACAAGGTGGCGGCCCGCGTGGCGGCGGTGCGCGCGCGCGGCGATCGCGCCGTCGTTGCCGTCTCGGCGATGGGCGACGCCACCGACCGCCTCGTCGACATGGCCCGCGCGCTGTGCCCGGCGCCCGACCCGCGGGAGCTGGACGCCTTGCTCGCGACGGGCGAGCAGGTCTCGATCGCGCTGCTCGCGATGGCCCTGCGCGCGCGCGGCGTCCCGGCCCGCTCCTACACGGGCGCGCAGGTGCGCATCCGCACGACGAGCATGCACGGCCGGGCCCGGATCGAGGCCGTGGAGACGGCGGTGCTCTCGGCGGCGCTCGATGAAGGGGTGGTGCCGGTGGTCGCGGGTTTCCAGGGCGTGGACGCCACGGGCGCCATCACGACGATCGGCCGTGGCGGCTCCGACACCACCGCAGTCGCGCTGGCGGTTGCGCTGAAGGCGGACGAATGCCAGATCCTGACGGATGTCGACGGGGTCTACACCACCGATCCGCGCCTGGTGCCCGAGGCACGGCGACTCGAGCGGCTATCGTTCGATGAAATGCTCGAGCTCGCAGGGCAGGGCTCGCGCGTGCTGCACCTGCGGGCCGTGGAATTCGCGGCGAAATATGGCGTGGCGCTGCGGGTGGCCGCGAGCCATGGCGACGGCCCAGGCACCTTGATCGACCGGGAGGACCCGCGCGTGGAAGCACCTGTAGTGTCAGGCATCGCGTTCAATCGCGACGAAGCCCAGATCGTGGTGAGCGGCGTGCCGAATGCGCCCGAGACGCCCTATCGGCTGCTCGAGGCCGTGTCCGGGGCGGGCATTGAAATCGACATGATCGTGCTCGCGTCGAATGAGGACGGCACCGCGGATTTCGCCTTCACCGTGCATCGTGGGGATTATGTCCGGGCGCTCGAACTCGCCCGGCAGGGTGCCGCCTCCTGGCCGGCGGCGCGCGTCGAGGGCACCGACCGGGTCGCCAAGATGTCCGTCGTAGGCGTCGGCATGCGCTCCCACGCCGGCGTCGCGGCTAGACTTTTCGCAACGCTTGCGCGTGCCGGCATCGCGGTGAGGCTTGTTTCGACGTCGGAAATACGCATCTCCGTGCTGCTCGCGGAAGCGGAACTCGAACGGGCGGTGCGCGAAACACACGAAGCGTTCTCACTGTCCGGACAATAGGGGTTTTTCTGATGGCTCCCGGGTTGGGCTGCCGTTACATTGGTCCCAACCTGACGCTTTATTCATGGAGGACCCTGGAAATGCTGATTCTGACGAGGCGCGTCGGCGAAGCCGTGATGATCGGTGACGAAGTGACGGTCACGGTGCTCGGCGTGAAGGGAAACCAGGTTCGCGTCGGCGTGAATGCGCCCAAGACCGTGTCGGTCCACCGCGAAGAGATCTACGAGCGCATCCAGCGCGAAGAGCAGGGCGACGCGCCCGGCAACTCGCAGGAATACGCGGTCGGCTGAGACTTTGCCTGACCGGACTGCGGCCAGTATGATGCGCCCCTTCCAGCGCACCGGAGAGATGGCCGAGTGGTCGAAGGCGCACCCCTGCTAAGGGTGTAAGGGTCAAAAGCCCTTCGAGGGTTCGAATCCCTCTCTCTCCGCCATTGGGAGCTCCCGCCGGCCGGTGGCTTGCTCCGAACCCGGGGACCCACGGTGCCCAGGCGCGCCGCGTTCGGCAGCGGCGCGGCAAACCCCTCTTATTCGCTTTCTCGCACCGCCATCTGGGGCCATGCGGCCGGCTGCTGGTTGTCCGATTCGCGATCGAGTCCGTGGAGTCATCCTGGCGGACCTCTGATCGGGTGCGCCTTAGTTGTACTTTTCGAGATCTGAAAACAGATTGCGACTGAGAACGAGTCTGATTCAGCCGCAGCTGGATGCACGCTTGCTATTGCAATGAAGGGTGCCGTCCCCACCTGTGGCAGCATGCAAGAAGTCCAGGCACGAGGCGTGCAGCGCCGCCATGGGAGCACCGGCATGAATCCCATTCCATTCCTGCGCCGCGGGCTGCTCGCCCTGTCCCTGTCGCTGGGCCTTGCGGCCTGGCCTGTCCAGGCCTCCGACGATTGCGAAGTGCCGGTGGAGCAGTGGCAATCGCGAGAAGCCGTGCACGAGATGGCGACGGCCCGGGGTTGGGAAGTGCAGCGGCTCAAGATCGATGACGGCTGCTACGAAGTCCTCGGCAAGGATGCCCAGGGCCGTGCCTTCAAGGCCAAGATCGACCCGCAGACCCTGAAGGTGGTGAAGATCAAGTACAAGGATCAACACCGCAGCCGGGAACGTGGCCAATTCAACTAGTGCGACGGAAGAAGACCCATGTCCAGACGCATATCCAAGCCCACAACCGGACCTCTTTTGGCTACCACCGTGGCCGCCGCCTGCGCATTGGCCTTGCCCGCGCTGGCCCACGGCCGTCAGCTCACGCTGACGACCCAGCTCAAGAACTATGGCGGCGATGGCGCCTATCTCGCCGTCTACCTGACCGACTCCAAGGGTACCTATGTCCGTACGCTCTGGGTGGCGGGGGGCAAGGCCAAGTTCTACAAACACCTGGCCGACTGGAATCGGCTGTCCGCCGGCGATGCCAAGCGCCTCGCCGGCGTGACCGGCGCCAGCGTGGGCGCGGGGCGCACGCTCAAGGTGACCGCCGATCTGGCAGATGCACTGATCGACGCAGGCTATGAAATCCGCATCGACGCCGCGGCGGAAGACATGCGAGACAGCCCATCGGACGTCCGCGTGCCCTTGACGACGCAGAACGTCGGCAAGCTCCAGGCCGGCAAACAGTACATCCAGTCCCTGACCTATCAATTGAAGTAGGCAGCACTCATGGGCTGGAAAGCCATCCACCGCTGGCTGGGCCTGGCGGCTGGTTGCCTTGCGCTGGAGCTGGGCACGACTGGCGTCTTCCTGGTCATCGATTCGGTGGTACAGGCACGACACGCCAGTCCGGCTCCGCTTGATCTGTCCGTGGCCACGCTGGCCGAGCGCGTGCAGCGCGCCATGCCGGGCGTGGAGGAAATCCGTCGCCTGCCCTCAGGAGCCTTCGTTGCCTATGGCTTCGATGGCGAGCAGGCGCAAGCCTCCTATGTGGATCCGGACGACGGCCGGGTTCTCGCCAACTACCGTCCCTCTCAACTGCCGCGCTGGGTGAAGAACCTGCACCGCACGCTGCTGATGGGCGATGCGGGCCGCTGGGGCGCTGCCGCCATTGCACTGGCCATGGCGCTGATTTCGTTCTCCGGCCTCGTGCTGTTGCTGCGACGCATGGGCGGATGGCGACGCCTGGCAGGCCCAGTGCGTGGTTTGCTGGCGCAGCGCCTGCACGTACTCGTGGGCAGGGTGGTGCTCGTCGTGCTGTGCCTGTCCTCGCTCACGGCACTCTACATGAGCGCGACCACGCTTGAGCTGCTGGAGCTCGACGCCGGACCTGAGCCGGACGTCGTGTCTGTGATAGGCAGCCAGGCCGCGCTGTCCGGCGCGCAATTGCCTGCGTTGCAGGGTCTCGACGCGCGGGACTTGCGCAAATTGAATTTCCCGAGCGCCGCGGACCCAGAAGATATCTGGAAAGTGACAACAGATCAGGGCCAGGGCTGGATCGATCGCTACAGCGGCCAGGCCCTCGCCTGGCAGGATTCCACGACTGCCCAGCGCATATACGACTGGGCCGTGGTACTGCATACGGGTGAAAGCGCCTGGCCCTGGGCCATGGTGCTGGGGCTCGTGGGCGCCTCCATCGTGCTGCTGTGGCTATCGGGCTTGCTCATCTGGCGGCGGGCACGTCGCCAGGCGGTTCGCATCATCGGCAACAGTGGCCTGGCACAGGCCGATGTGCTGATTTTCGTCGCCAGCGAAAATGGCAGCACCTGGGGTTTCGCCCAGGCGCTGCACGATGCGCTCGTGCAATGCGGCCATCGCGTGCGCACGAGCGGCCTCGAGAATTTCGAGACAACTCCGGCAACGCGGCAGGTATTCGTGCTCGCCGCCACCTATGGCGAGGGACAAGCCCCCACCCATGCCCGTCAGGCCCTGGAACGCATCGAGCGCCATCCCCCCGGCGTTGTGCCCGTGGCGGTACTCGGCTTTGGCGACCAGCAGTTTCCCACCTTTTGTGCCTTTGCCCGGTCGGTGGAGGAGGCCCTGCGCGCACGAGGTTGGCCGACGTTGCTGCCGCTCGAATGCATTCACCAGCAGTCAGGCCAGCAGTTCGCTCTCTGGGGCGAGGCCTTGGCGCAGGCGCTGAATGAGCCCCTGGTGCTGAACCATGTGCCGCGCATGCCGCCGAGCACCACGCTCACGCTGATCTCGCGACGGGACTACCCTGGCCAGACGGACAGGCCCACGGCCATCCTGCGATTTCAATGGCCGCGCCTGGGATGGTGGGATCGACTGCGTGGGCGCGGTCTGGCGCACTTTGACGCGGGCGATCTGGTGGGCATCCTTCCGCCGGGCACTGGTGTGCCGCGGTATTACTCGCTGGCCTCGGGCACCCCGGACGGATTCCTGGAAATCTGCGTGCGCTTGTTCCCGGGCGGCCTGTGTTCCACCTACCTCTACGGCCTGCAGCCGGGGGGTACGGCCGAAGCCTTCATCCGGCGCAATCCCGGATTCGCTTTGCAAGGCCGGCATCAGCCTGTGGTGCTCATCGGCGCGGGTACGGGCGTGGCGCCACTGGCGGGGTTCATTCGGCGCAACGACAGGCGCGTCCCCATGCATCTTTATTACGGGGGGCGCGACCCCGCGCTCGATTTCTATTTCGAGCCCGAGATCCAGCACTGGCTCGAGGAGCAGCGGTTGGCCAGCTTGCAGGCCGAGTTCTCGCGCACGCCGGGCGGAGGCTACGTGCAGGACGCCTTGCGCCGTGACGCCACGCGCCTGCGCGATCTGCTGAAGCGCGGCGCCATCGTGCGCGTGTGTGGCAGCCGTCCCATGGGCCGGGATGTCGCCAAGGCGCTGGACGAAATTCTGGGAACGCTGCGCCTCAGCGTGCAGCAGCTCAAGGCGAAGGGGCGCTATGCCGAAGATCTCTTCTGACCTGAATGGCCCGACCATGGGCACACGCTGGTCCGTCAAATGCGATTTCGCGCCGGATCGCGAGCCCGAACCACTGCAAGCCGCCTTGCAGGCAGCCGTGGATCGGGTGGATGCGCAGATGTCTCCCTGGAAGTCCGACAGCGACCTCATGCGCCTGAACGGCGCACCCGTCGACAGCTGGGTCGAACTGCCCGCGGAGATACTGGACGTGCTTGCCCGCGCGCTGGAGATCAGCCGCCTAAGCGCGGGTGCCTTCGACCCTGCCGTTGGAGCGCTGGTCGATGCCTGGGGCTTTGGCGCGGCACGCGACGAACCCGATGCACGAGCGATTCGCGTAGCGGGCGACACCTCCCGCTGCCCCGCGCACGAAAGCCTGGAACTCGATCTGGATGCAGGCCGGGCCTGCAAGCGCGCTCGCCTGCGGATCGATCTGTGCGGTATCGCAAAGGGCTACGCCGTGGATTGCATGGTGGATGTGCTGCAGCACTACGACATCCACCACGCGCTGGTGGCGCTCGATGGCGAACTGCGGGCCCTGGGCAGCCAGGTTGACGGGCAGCCCTGGGCGGTGGCGCTGGAGAGCCCTGAGCCCGGGCGCCGCGCGGTGCGTGGCGTGATCGAACTGCAGGACCTGGCCGTGGCCACCTCGGGCGACTACCGCCGCTTCATGCAGGTGGGTGATGCGCGTCTGGCGCACACCATGGACGGACGTCGGGCCGCGCCCGTGCGCAACGATGTCGCTTCCGTCACCGTGCTTGCACGCACGTGCATGGATGCCGACGCCTGGGCCACGGCGCTGCTGGTGGTCGGGCCGGGCGATGGGCCAGTCATGGCGCATCGCCTGGGACTGGAGGCGCTGTGGCTGTTGCGACAGGAGGGTGCATTGGTCGAGGTGGGGATGGGAAGGTTCAGCTCGGCCGCTCATTCCGGGGTGAGGGAAGCTTCGATCGCATAGCGCGTGATTCTCCCGCGCCACACGATGCGCAACTGGCCATCGCGATGCCAGCCCACTTCACCGCTCGACGGAACGATCACGCCACCCTTGTGCGTGTAGTCCGAGAAATGGCCTTCCCAGGGTAGCTGTTTGAAACCGGCGCCGAACTTGCCCCAGCGCGCGGGGGTGTAGATGCCGACCACGGTGCCGTCTTCACCGAACGTGAACTCGAGCGAGACGGTAGTCCCGCCGCACGTCAGCGTCGCGAGGGCGCGATCGTCATCGATGGCCGTCCAGCGTAGTGCCTTGCCCGGCACGAGGGCCCATGGATACCAGACGGCCTCGGCGAGGTAACGGTGCAGCGCTCCTGAATTCATCTGTGGCGTGCCGCCGTCCATCGCGACCTCGAAACGCGACTGCAGGAGCACCCGGCCCGCGCCCAGGCCGTCCCGGAGCGAGTCGATCACGCGCAGGTGGATCAGGGGCAGCAGGCGCACGCGCGCGTTCCAGGTAAATGCGCAAGGAGCGGCCGAGGCGACGTGCACGGCCGTGAAGTCCATCCAGCGCCCTGACACCCCATCGGTGCGCAGTTGTCCCGTTTGGTGGATCTCAACCGACTCGGGGCGGGGGAGGTTGTCGCCCAGTGCAAGGCGAAGGTAGCGGGCGACGGGCGCGGGCAACGCGGCTTCGTCGATGCCGACGCGAGCGGTGGTATCCGCGCCTGGTTGCACGTGTGCCCGCCGGGCGAGGTCGACGATTTCACGGCGCACGGCGTCGTCATGCCCCACCCACAGGTGGCCGCCGGTTTCGAACCCGATGATTTTCGCGTCGGCGATCCGGCTTGCCGTGTACTCGGCGGCCGCATACGTGCCGAAGCCGTCGTCGCGCGCACTGACTACGAGCGTCGGGGCACGAATCGATTCCAGCGGGTAGGGCGTGAGGCGCTTGCCCAGTCCCGTGTCGTCGCGCAGGCCGGCGATGCGGGCCGACACCGGCAAGATGCCGTCGACCAGGGCCTTCACGCGCTCGCGCTCGCGGTCGCTCGCCGCGGCGAGCAATGCAGGTGGAGTCGCAAGCACGTAGCGGACGACTTGGTCGCGGGCTACTTGCAGGGCCGCCCAGAACCGAAAATCGGACCCGAGCAGACGCATGAACATTGCGTCCGTCCGGTCCGATATCGGCGGGGCAGGGTGGGCGGTCGAACTCGGCTGGTAGGCGATCGGCACGATGAGCGCCAGTGCGCCGACACGATCGGGATGGCGGATCGCCATTTGCAGCGCAGAGGGGGCGCCCGCGGAGCCACCCACGACGACCGCCTTGTCGATGCCCAGCGCGTCGAGGAGGCACACGTGTGCGTCGGCCTGCGCCTCGGGTGACGCGTCGAGGGGTCGCGGCGTGCGCAGGTAGCCGAAGCGCGACATCGCGATCACGCGCAGGCCGTGCCGCGCGAGCGGGCGCGCGAAGGCCATGCCCTGGTCATGCCCGCCGCCGCTGCCGTGGATCATCAGCAGCGGCGCACCGAGGCCGGCTTCCTGGTATTCGATCGGTCCGCAGCGGGTGGCGAGTATGGTGCTGCCTTGCGCGGCGCGCGCGGCCGCCCGCGCGCGATCGTTCAGGAACCGTACGTAGATGGCAGCGGTGGCCAGCCCCAGTACCACCAGCGTCGCAAGGAATTTCATAACCCGTTATATAACGGTATATTGATACCCATGAGCACCGATCTCCTGCGGGACCTGGGCCCCGCCTATCTCGGCAGCCGCCTCAAGCGCCTCGGCGAGCGCATGCAGGCCGGTGCGGCGCAGGTTATCAAAGCGGCAGGCCTGCCGATGCAGCCGAGCCACATGCCGCTGCTGGCGGCGCTCGACGGGCGGGAGCTGAGCATCGGGGAACTGGTTCAAGTGGTCGGAACCAGTCAGCCCGGCGTCACCCGCGGCGTGCTGCAACTCGCCAAGCTGGGCCTCGTCCAGTCGCAGCCGTGCGCGGACCAGCGCAAGCGGGTCGTGTCGCTGACGCCATCTGGCGCTGCGGCGTTCGCGCGGGCCGGCCTGCACGTCGTGCCTGCGCTCGAGGACGTGCTGCGCGACTTGCTGGAGAGCCGCGACGGCAGTTTCATGGACCGGATCGGTGCGTTCGAGGCGGCGCTGGCCGAAGCGCCGCTCGACATCCGCGCGGCACGCAACGCGCAGCCAGCGCTCCGGATCCGCGAATACGACGATGCGCTCGCGGGGCAGTTCCGCGATATCAATGCAGAGTGGATCGAGGCGATGTTTCGCCTCGAGGCGGTCGATCGTGATGTCCTCGACCATCCGCGCGCAAGGATCGTCGACCAGGGCGGTGCGATCCTCTTCGTCGAGGCCCGCGGGCTCGGCATCGTCGGCGCGTGTGCGCTCAAGCGGTCGAAGCCCGCCAATGCTATCGAGCTGACGAAAATGGGCGTGCGAGAAAGCGCGCGCGGGCTGAAGGCCGGCGAGTTCCTGCTGCGTGCAGCCATCCAGCGTGCCCTCTCCATGGGTGCCGATCCGTTGTACCTGCTCACGAGCAAGCGCTGTGTCGCGGCCGTGCACCTGTACGGGAAGCTCGGCTTCCGGCACGACCCGGACATCATGGCCCGCTATGGCGCGGAGTACGAACGCTGCGAC
This sequence comes from Steroidobacteraceae bacterium, assembly GCA_050185195.1. GTDB lineage: Bacteria > Pseudomonadota > Gammaproteobacteria > Steroidobacterales > Steroidobacteraceae > CADEFQ01. Next base: position 95,798 of record JBFWZQ010000005.1, read on the forward strand.
GTCGCGATGCGGTACTTTGCCGACGTCGCTCACTAGCTCGCGAGTGCCGTCGACAGCCCGCGCAACAACGACGCGCCATCCCCTCGCCAGGCGCTGCCGTGCATGCAGGCGAGTGTCGTGGGGCGTTCGAGCGCAAGCCGTTCCAGCAGCGCAGCGGTCTGCGGCGCGTGCGCGTAGTAGTCGAGCGGTGCGCGGAAGGTTTCGCTCGGCCCGAGGATGTCCGACTCGGTAAGCGCCGTCTCGCCGGCGCCGCCCTGCGTGAAGAGGTCGCCACAGAAGAACGTGCGCGTGCCCGTTTCCAGCATCAGCCCGCTTTCCCACCCATGCGGTACATGCGGGGTGTCGAACCAGCGCATCGTGTGGCGCCCAAGTGAGAGGTCCTCGCCATCCGCGAGCGCCCGGGGCGCACGATCCGCGAAATCCCCGATCGCCACCATGGCGGCGATGCGGCTGCAGACGGGTTCGGCCTGCGGGGATACGGCCAGGAATTCATTGAGGCCTCCGCATTCGTCGGCTTCGAAATGCGACAGGCCGAGGTACCGCAGGCGGTTCACCGGCATGACCGCGGATATCGCCGCGCGCACCAGCGGAAAGAGCTTTCGCTGGCCCGTGTGGAAGAGCATGGGCGCGTCATCGACGACGAGGTACTGGTTGAAACTGAAGGCGCCCGGCCCGCCGGGCACGGCCACCGGGGTGTTGATGCGGTAGATGCCGTCCGCGATTTCCTCGATGTTCGTGCCGTGCTGGCTGTCCGTGATCATGGTCGCCTCCGGGTGGTGATGGAGACAATGTGTAACGAGTCGGCGGTTCGTTACACATTGCGGTATGAGCGCCAGTCTCCTTATGCTCGGCCTCCGTGGATGACGACGCCGTGCTCGTGCAGCGTATCGCCCTGGCCGCGCCCGCGCAGGACCCGCGGGCCGAAGCCGAGGTCTGTCGGCGCTTCGGGCCGCGCGTGCGGCTCTTCGCCCTGCGGCACCTGCGAAACGATGCGGCCGCGGCGGACCTTGCGCAGGAGGTGCTGGTCATCGTGCTGCAGAAGCTGCGCGAGGGCGCCGTGCGCGAGGCCGAACGGCTCGCCGCGTTCGTGCTGGGCACGGCGCGCCAGTGCATCGTGGATTTGCGGCGCAATGCGACCCGCCGCGAGCGCCTCCTCGGCACGTTCCCGATCGACCTGCCGCCACTCGTCCACGAAGATGCGGAACCCCTCGATGCGGATCGCCTGCACCGTTGCCTGCAAGGGCTGGCGGAGCGCGAACGCGCCGTACTCATCATGACGTTCTACGACGATCGCCCCGCCGATTCGGTGGGTGCCGAACTCGGGCTCACCGCGGCGAACGTGCGCGTGATCCGCCATCGCGGCATCGCGCGCCTGCGCGAGTGCATGAACGGGCCGGGTGAGCCATGAGCGACGCTTGCTCAATGCCCACGCCCTTGCCGGACCTGCTGGCCTACTGGGCGGGCGAGATGGATGCAACGGTCGAGGAGACGCTCGAGGCACACCTGATCGCGTGCGGACAGTGCTGCGCCCGGCTCGCACGCCTCGTCGAGCTCGCGGCAGCCATTCGCGGGCAGTTCCGCGCGGGTCGCCTGGGCGCCGTGCTCTCTGCCGCGTCGATCCGGCACCTCCAGGAAGCCGGAATGCAGGTGCGCGAATACCGCCTGCCCGCGGGCGGCAGCGTGAACTGCACGGTGGGTCCAGGCGACGATCTCGTCGCCGCCCACCTGCAGGCGCCATTGCGGGACGTACGACGCCTCGATCTCACGTTCGATCCGGGCGGGGAGGGCGCGCGGCTGAGAATGGCGGACATACCGTTCGACCCGACGTCCGGCGTGGTGGTGCTTGCCTCAAGCGTCGAGCAGTTGCGGACACTGGGAGTCGTGACCCTGCGCGCGGCCCTCATCGCAGTGGACGAACGAGCCGAACAGGTGATCGGCGACTACACGTTCAGGCACTCGCCCTGGAGTTGACGCGGCGGGTACCGGCGGGTGTGCCGCAATAGTGGCGATGCAGGGTTTCGATCACCTCTGCCGCCGGTCCCGGCATCAGTGAGTAGTAGATCATCTGTGCCTCGCGCCGCGTGCGCACGAGTTCCTCTTCGCGCAGCACGGCGAGATGCTGCGACAGGGCCGACTGGCTGAGGTCGAGCAGTTCGTTGAGTTCACCCACCGAGCGTTCCCCGCCCGCGAGCAGGCACAGCACCTGCAGTCGGCGCTCGTTCGCGAGCGCCTTCAGCAGCTGGGTGGCCGCGCCGGCGTGTGCCTGCATGGCAGCCAGGTCGGCTGGCAGTCGGTTCGATCGTTTCGGCATCGGTCCATGCGCCATGGGCAAGTCTGGGCGAATATAAGCGAGTACTAATATTAAAGCAAACTAAGGAGAACCCGGTTGAGCATCGACAGTCCGATCCGTGTCAGCCTCGAACAGGAGAGCGACTACGCTTTTCGTGTCGTCTTCGACGACACGGCGCTCTCGCCGCTGCTGACCGACGAGCCCGCGCCGCTCGGCAGCGACCGTGGTCCGAATCCCTCGCGGCTGCTGCTCGCCGCGATCGCCAACTGCATGGCGGCGAGTCTGCTCTTCTCGCTGCGCAAATTTCGCAACTCCCCGGGCAAGGTGAAGGCGCAGATCAGCGCGACGCCGCAACGCAATGCCGATGGGCGTTGGCGCATCGGCAGTGCGCAGGTGGAGCTGCTGCTGGCCGAACCGGCGGCCGGGTATCAGCAACTGCCGCGCATCCTTGAGCAGTTCGAGGACTTCTGCGTCGTGACGCAGAGTGTGCGTGACGGCGTCGATGTGCAGGTGACGGTGAGAGATGCCACCGGCGCCATCGTGCATGGCGGCGCGGCCGCGGGAGCGCAAACATGAGTGCTTCGCTGCAGGTCAGCTGCCCGCACTGCGCGGCGCTCAATCGTGTGCCCCGGGAACGGCTCGCTGACGCGCCGAAATGCGGGCGCTGCAGCCGGGCGCTGTTCACCGCGAAGCCGCTCACGCTTGATGCGACCTCGTTCGAGACGCATGCCGCGCGCAGCGACTTGCCGCTGCTCGTCGACTTCTGGGCCCCGTGGTGCGGTCCGTGCCAGGCGATGGCGCCGCACTTCGAAGCGGCGGCCGCAGAGCTCGAGCCGGCGATCCGGCTCGGCAAGATCGACACGCAGGCGCAGCCCGAACTCGGCGTGCGTTTCGGCATTCGCAGCATTCCGACCCTGGCGTTGTTTCAGCATGGGCGCGAGATCGGACGCATGTCCGGGGCGTTGCCGGCCAGCGAAATCGCGCGCTGGGCGCGTTCGACGCTCGGCGCGGCCGCCTGATTACGGGTTGCGCAAGCTCATCAGTCCAGTGCGGCGATGTGCGCCGCGGGCTCGCTACCGAGCAGCACCTGCGCCGCGCCGGTCTCTGCTGGTGGCCACTCGACGACGAAGGCACCACGCAGGTCGCCGGTGGAATAGCCGGTGGCTTCGTCGGCCGGATAGCGTTCCGCCAGCGCCTTGCGCACCGGCGTTGCGAGCGTGGATCCGTGGCAGGCGAGGCACATCGGCTGCATCACGATCGCCCGCATGTAACGCGTGCGGCCATCCGGGAACGACTGGTAGTCCTCGAGCGGGCTGCTCTCGCCGACGGTGAAGCGCTGCGTGAAGCCTTCGAGCACTGCTCGTTCCCCGGGATCCGGCGCGTTCAGGGGATTGCGCACGCGTAGCGCCGTGCGCCCGACCTGCGCGCCCGAGCGCTCACTGAGTCGTGTCGCGATGCCCGGCGCGGCGGTCCGGCAGACCTCGATCGCGCCCACGGGCCCATTTTCGGCCAGCGCGGCCTGCAGGCGACTCCCGAGTTCGCTCTGCAGCGCGGCGGCCAGTTCGCGGGAAGCTTCGAGCCGCCCGCCTTGCGGCGCGGGGACGGGTTCCGATGCGAGAGCAAGACCCGTAACGAACAGGCCGAGAAGAATGGCGGCCCGGATGGCTTGATCGACTGTGTTGCGCATGATGCTCCTCTCCAATGCGGTCCCCCGCGGCGTGGGATTGTATATTAGCAGCAGATAAATTAGAGTGCGCTAATTAGTATAATCAACCCGGGAGACGATCATGACAACATCCATGGCTATGCCACGCGGCGCCACTGTCGACCAGTGGGTCTTCCGCATGGCGGGACTCTTCGTGCTGGCCTCGATTGGACTGTCGCAGCTGCACAGCCCGAACTGGCTCTGGGTTACCGCCTTCGTCGGTGCGAACCTGCTGCAGGCTTCGTTCACCGGCCTGTGCCCGCTCGCGATGATTCTCCGCAAGCTGGGCGTTGCGCCGGGCGCAGCGTTCTGCGCAGCCGGCGATCGGCACTGACGCTCGTGAAGTTGCACGGCCCGCTGCTGCTCGCGCGCTCCGGGGTCGTCGCGCTTGCGGCGGCGCTCGTCGCCTGCTCGGGCGGTGAAGGCCCGGCGGTGGGAACACCCGCGGGCGCCGGCGGGGGCCTCGAGGTAGTCGCCGTGAAGCTGGCACCAGTGCCGCGCGAGAAAGTGTTCGATGGCGTCGTGGAGGCGGTCAATCAGGCAACTGTCGCCGCGCAGACCAGCGGCCGGGTCGTCGAGTTGCCGGTCGACGTCGGCGACTATGTCGAGAAGGGCGCCGTCATCGCGCGCTTCACCGGCAGCGAACAGCGCGCGCGCACTGAAGCGAGCGACGCGGCCGTGACGGAAGCGCACGCGCGCCTCGCCGAAGCGCAACTCGAGTTCGGCCGCATCAAGGATGTGTATGAGCGGAGGCTCGTCGCCAAGGCCCGCTTCGACAAGGCCGCCGCCGATCTCGAGTCGGCACGCGCGCGCGCCGAGGCCGCGCAGGCCTCGCGCGCCGAGGCGCGCGAGGGTCTTGGGTATACCGTGATCCGCGCGCCGTACTCCGGCATCGTGGTCGCACGCCATGTGCGGGTCGGCGAGGCGGTGACGGTCGGGCGGCCGATCATGACGGGCCTGTCGCTCGAGCACTTGCGTGTCATCGCGGAGATTCCCCAGCGGCATGTCGAGCCGCTGCGCAGGCAGCAACGTGCCCGCGTGATCCTGCCGGATGGCATCTCGGTCGATGCGGCCGAGCTGCGCATCCCGCCCAGCGCCGATCCCGTGACCCATACCTTCCGGGTGCTCGTGACGCTGCCGCCAGGCGAGCACGCGGTTTTCCCCGGTACTCTCGTCAAAGTCGCCTTCGTCAGCGGCACCGAGTCGCGCTTGCTCGTGCCGGCGAGCGCCCTGGTCCGGCGCGGCGAAGTGACTGCCGTCTACGTGACCGGCGACAAGGACCGCATCGACTTTCGCTACCTGCGCGTCGGCAGCCCGACCGCCGACGGCAGCGTCCCGGTGCTCGCAGGTCTTGTCGATGGTGAGCGGGTCGCCACCGACCCGATTGCCGCCGGCATTGCCTACAAGAAGCAGACGGCGCCATGAGCGCGACGCGGGAGGCGCCGCTCGGGCCCGCGGGGCGTATCGCGCGCGCCTTCCTCACCACCGAAATCACGCCGCTGCTGGCGCTCACCGGCCTCCTGCTCGGGCTCTTTGCCGTATTCGTGACGCCGCGCGAGGAAGAGCCGCAGATCAATGTCACGTTCGCGAACGTGTCGATTCCCTATGCGGGTGCCTCGGCGCGCGAGGTCGAATCGCTCGTCACCACGCCGGCCGAGCGCATCGCCGCCGAGATCGCGGGCGTGGAACACATCTACTCGGCCTCGACGCCCGGCATGTCGATGCTGACCGTGCGCTTCGAGGTCGGCACGCCGCGCACCGAAGCGATCGTGCGCCTCTACAACGCGTTCTATTCGAACCAGGACTGGTTGCCGCAGGGTACCGGCGTCGGCATGCCGCTGATCAAGCCGAAGGGCATCGACGACGTGCCGATCGTCGCCGCCACGCTCTGGAGTGAGGACCCGGCGATCACCGCACTCGATCTGCAGCGCATCGCGCACGCGATGGAGACGGAGTTGCAGCGCGTGCCGGGCACCCGCGACATCGAGACGCTCGGCGGCCCCGACCGGGTGGTGCGCGTGCGCTTCGATGCGCAGCGGCTCGCCGGCTATGGCCTGTCGCTCGATGACCTGCGTCGTGCCCTGGGGGCGGCCAATGCGTCGGTCGACGCGGGGTCGTTCGTCGACCGCAATCGGGAGATCGAGGTCCAAGCGGGCACCTTCCTGATGACGCCGGAGGAAGTGGCCGATCTCGTCGTCGGCGTCCGTGAGGGTTCGCCGGTGTTCCTGCGCGATGTCGCGCAGGTGGGCGCCGGCGCCGATGACCCCGAGCGTCATGTCAGCATCGGCACCGCCGCAGGCGGCATCCACCCGGCCGTGACCATCGCGGTGTCGAAGCAGCCGGGCGCCAACGCGGTGGAGGTTGCGCGTGATGTCATCGCGCGCTTCGGGCAGTTGCGTGGCGTGGCGTTCCCTGACAGCGTGCGGGCGACAATCACGCGCAACTATGGCGCCACCGCCGAGGACAAGGCGCAGACGCTGATCGGCAAGCTCCTCTTCGCCACCCTTTCGGTCGTCGTGCTGATGTGGCTCGCACTCGGGCGACGCGAGGCGATCGTGGTTGGGGCGGCCGTCGTCGTCACGCTCGCCGCCACGCTGTTCGCTTCGTGGGCGTGGGGGTTCACGCTGAACCGCGTGTCGCTCTTCGCGCTCATCTTCTCGATCGGCATCCTGGTCGACGATGCCATCGTCGTCGTCGAGAACATCCATCGGCACATGCAGCTCGGCGGGCTGTCGCTGACCGAGGCCATTCCGGCGGCCGTCGACGAGGTCGGCGGGCCGACGATCCTCGCGACATTCACGGTGATCGCGGCGCTGCTGCCGATGGCGTTCGTCACCGGCCTCATGGGCCCCTATATGCGCCCGATCCCGATCAATGCCTCGATGGGCATGTTGATCTCGCTCGCCGTCGCGTTCGTATTCACGCCGTGGATGTACCGGCGCTTGTTCACGCGCGACGAGCACGCGCCCGCCGCGCACGGGGAGGGCGCCGGCCTGCAGCGTCTCTTCACGCGCGTCATGACGCCGTTCCTCCGTCAGGACGCGGGCCGCCGGAACCGGTGGAAGCTGCTCGCGGTGCTGCTCGGGCTGATCGCGGCATCGATCGCGCTGGTCGGCCTGCGCGCGGTGATCATGAAAATGCTGCCGTTCGACAACAAGAGCGAATTCCAGGTGCTCGTCGACATGCCGGAGGGCACGCCGGTCGAGGAGACGCAGCGGGTCCTGCTCGCGCTCGCGGAGCACGTGCGCACCGTTCCTGAGGTTACCGACTACCAGCTCTACGCGGGCACCGCCGCGCCGATCAATTTCAACGGGCTCGTTCGCCAGTACTACCTGCGCCGCGCGCCGTGGCAGGGGGATATCCAGGTCAACCTGCTGCCGAAGGAAGATCGCGACCGCAAGTCGCACGACATCGCCCGCAGCGTACGAGGGCCGCTCGCGACGATTGGCCGCCGCCTGGGCGCCAACGTGAAGATCGTCGAGGTGCCGCCTGGGCCGCCGGTGCTCGCGCCACTGGTCGCGGAAATCTACGGCCTCGACTACACGCGCCAGCTCGAGGTGGCGCGACAGGTGCGCGGTGTCTTCGAGGCGGCGCCCGATGTCGTCGACATCGATGACTCCGTGGAGGCACCGCAGGAGAAACTCATCGTCGTGGTCGATCGCGCGCGTGCCGCGCGACTGGGTGTCTCGCAGCGTGCTGTCGCGGCGGCCGTCGCGGCAGCGCTGCGCGGCGAGGACATGTCGTACCTGCACGATGAGCAGGCGGGCTACCCGGTGCCGATCCGCATCGAACTGTCGCCCGGCGACAAGGCGACGATCGCGGACCTCTCCACGCTGCGCGTGCGCGCGGACAATGGTGCGCTCGTGCCGGTCTCCGAAGTGGCCGAGGTGCGCCCGAGCACGCGCGAGCAGACGATCCAGCACAAGGACCTGCTGCCGGTGGTCTATGTGACGGGCGACGACGCGGGGGCGACGGACAGCCCGATGTACGGTCTGCGGGCGATAGCGGCAAAGCTGCACGACACGCTGATCGACGGGGCGCCGATCCGCCAGTACTACACGGCGCAGCCGCAGAACCCCGTCGAGTGGAGCCTCAAGTGGGACGGCGAATGGCAGGTCACGTTCGAGACTTTCCGTGACATGGGCATCGCCTATGCCGCGGGTCTCGTGCTGATCTACCTGCTCGTCGTCGCGCAGTTTCGCTCGTACGGCGTGCCGCTCGTGATCATGGCGCCGATTCCGCTCACGATCATCGGCATCCTGCCGGGCCATGCGTTGCTCGGCCAGCAGTTCACCGCGCCTTCGATGATCGGCATGATCGCGCTCGCGGGCATCATCGTGCGCAACTCGATCCTGCTGGTCGATTTCATCCAGCAGGAAGTGCGCGCCGGCAAGCCGCTGCAGGAGGCGACGATCACCGCCGCCGCGGTGCGCGCGCGGCCGATTGCCCTGACCGCGCTTGCCGCCATGCTCGGCGGTTTCTTCATCCTCGACGATCCGATCTTCGGGGGGCTCGCGGTGTCGCTGATCTTCGGCCTCCTGGTCTCGACCGTGCTCACGCTGCTCGTGATCCCGGTGGTCTACTACCACTACTACTGGCGTAGCGTCGAGCCGAGGGGACACCTGCAGGTCCCCGGATAAAGAGGGCGCCACGGACGTGAAGATGCTTCCGTATTGATCTCGTATTGGCGCTGCATGTTCTTCCAGGGCGGCGGGCATGTCCCTGGCGCAGTGCCATTTCCCACTCCTGTCGAGCTCGCCGATACCTGGGCTGTTTCCGGCGAATGTCGACGACTACAACCGCCCCGCTATCCACCGGTCGACGCTTCGTCCGGTTTGCCGTTGCAGCCGTGCGAAGTCTCTCATTCTCGTCCGCGGCGCTTCCCGGAAGGCCGGTGCCACCGAGCACGGTGTTTCCGGCAATCGGCGAGCGAACTGGTTACGCTGATGGGTGAGCAGGACGCCTGACAGAATGATGATTATTCCCACCAGCGGGGGTATGGGAGAGCGTTGAAAAATAAACATGTTGGGCACGCCAGTGTTCCAGGTGAGTGATGGGCCGCGGTGCCGCCGTTGGCCGCAGGGTGTCGACATTGTGGGCGGAGCGGGACACGGCATCGCGGCGGCCGCCGACACGAAGCGCGCAAAAACGGACATTCTAGGCTTGTCACAGCGTAGATCAGCCGCTTCTTGTTGCATACTGCGCCTGATTGGAGATGTCTGAAAATGCGCGCACAGTCATCAATGATCGACGTGCTGTTTGTTATCGCGCCGCACTCGCTGCTGCTCGACATAGCCGGGGCTGCGGAGGCATTTCGCCTGGCGAATCTTTATCGAGCAGATCGCGGGTTGTCGCCGAAGTTCAAGCTGCGCTTTGCGGGTGCTTCCCCAACCACGATGACCTCGGTGGGACTGTCGCTCGACCATCTCGAGGTGCTGCCGGGAGCATTGCGATCACCGACCTGGACGGTGGTGGTGGGCCAGCCGAGTGCGTACGCACACAAGGTTACTCCAGCCATCCAGTCGCTCGCGCGCTATCTTTCGCAGACTCTGGGTAGACACTTGCTGGCACCCGGTAGCCCGCACCGGCTGGTCACGATCTGCTCCGGCACCGTACTCGCCGCACGCGCCGGGCTACTGGATAACCGCCAGTGCACCACGCATCACCACCTGATCGGCCTGCTGAGGACGCTGGCGCCCCGGGCGCGGGTAGTGGAGAACCGCGTATTCCTGGTCGATGGACCCCTCGCGTCCAGCGCGGGCGTCACCGCGGGCATCGACCTCGCCCTGCACCTGATTGCGGGCGAATGCGGTGATTCGCTGGCGGCCTGCGTGGCGGAAGACATGGTGGTCTATCTGCGCCGGTCGCCACTTGATCCGGAGTTGTCACCGTTTCTTGCCCACCGGCGCCATACGCACGCGGCGGTGCACCGCGTGCAGGATGCAATCAATGCGGCGCCGGAACGAGACTGGGACATGGCTGCCCTGGCTGCATTGGCTCATGTCACCGAGCGCCATCTGCTGCGACTGTTCGTTCAGCACGCCGGAATATCACCCTTGCAGTTCCTCGCCACTATTCGACTCGAGCGTGCGCGCCAGTCGCTTGAACATGGCTCGAACGTCACCGTCGCCGCCGAGGCTGCTGGTTTTTCCTCGGGGCTGCGGCTGCGCCGTGCCTGGCAAAGAAAATGGGGCGGATCGCCTCGCGATGCGCGAGTGCCCGCGGTCCTATCGCGCATTCGTTCGCCGCGCGCCTGATCGGCATTCGTCCGACGGACAGAGACATATTGCCGAGGGTGTGGATGATTCCCCCCGGAATGTTCGGACACGCATCTGGAACAGGCTGATTCGCCGGGAGATTTTTAGCCGGTAAAATGGCCGCTTGGCGCGGCGGCGCGGTTCCTGTATTCTCGCGCGCCTCGCGAGGGCGGCCTCATGCGTTCGCCATCCGCTTGAAATTTCTACAGGTTTCGGCGCGCCCGTAGCTCAGCTGGATAGAGTACCTGGCTACGAACCAGGTGGTCGGGAGTTCGAATCTCTCCGGGCGCGCCAGCTCTTCGCAAATGTCCGGACATCAGGCGGTCCCCTAGGGTATCGACGGATTCCGCCGGGCGCATCCCCGACTCCCTTGAAGCAGACATCTCCGAGCTTCGAAGGCTGCGCAAGCTGCGTCGGCAGGTGGAGTTGCCGGCCTACCTCTTCGAGCGGCATGCCCCGAAGGGCTGCAAGGGCGAGTGCGAGCACCCGTTGCCGATCATCCCCGTCGAAGTCGGGTCCCTCACGTGCTGCCACCTGTGGGCTTCGTACGACCTGCACAAGTCGATACTCGGCCTGGAGCACGGCATGCGCCTCAAGGTGGAGCAAGGCCGGGAGCGGGAACGCTGCCTGCACGTCCCGCATGGCCAGGAGCGTCCGGCGATGAGTCCCCGCGGGTTTGTCCGCTGGCCGCCGATCGATACGCAGGTGCAGTTGCGCCTCTGGTAGCCGATGAGGCGCGCCAGCGGAATGGCGCGCGGTTTGCCGGTGGGCGTATATTCGGCCCAGCGTCGAACGGAAAAGGGAGATTTCCATGGATTCGCGTTCCTCTGCGATTCGGCCGATCGCGGTGCTGCTGGCCGGCATGCTGCTTGCGACGGGGGCCCTGGCCGACGGCCCGCTCAGTACGAAAAAAGGCAAGGGCGGGTCCGACGTCCAGGGGGCCGCGGGCACCCAGGGCGCGTCCGGCGCCGCAAGCGACCTCGAGAAGTGCGACAAGCCGATGGGTGCGGTGGCCGTCGTCGAGCCGCAGGACTACATCATGAGCGCGCTCTCGCGCTACAACCTGCAATCGCCCGTGGGCCTGATCCGCATGATGATCCAGCAGTCGAACTGCTTCATCGTCGTCGAACGCGGCCAGGGCATGCAGAACATGATGCAGGAACGCGCGCTCGCGGGGGGCGGCGAGATGCGCGGCGGCTCGAACATCGGCGGCGGGCAGATGGTCGCGGCGGACTTCATCCTGACTCCGGCGGTCGTCTTCAGCGAAAACAACGCCGGTGGGGTCGGCGGTGCGATCGGCGGCCTCTTCGGCGGCGGAGGGCGCTTGCTCGGTGCGGTTGCCGGCGGCCTCAAGTTCAAGGAGGCCCAGACGAGCATGCTCGTCGCGGACGCGCGTTCGGGCGTGCAGGTCGCTTCGGCCGAGGGCAGCTCGAAGAAAGCGGACCTCGCGCTGGGCGCCGCGCTCTTCGGCGGCGGCGGCGGCGGAGGGATCGGTGGTTACGGCAATACCAACGAGGGCAAGATCATTGCCGCCTCGTTCGCCGACAATTTCAACAACATCGTGCGCGTGGTCCGCAACGACCCGAACCTGCAACGTGACGTCGGTACGCTCGCCCAGGAGGCGGCGTCGGGCGGCAAGACGAAAGCGGGCGCGGTCTACAACGAAGGCGACGTGGTCTTCCCGAAGATCTCGGGCGTCAAGATCATGGGCAGTGCGGGAGACTCGGGCAAGACCGTGGCCACGCTCGCCCGGGGCGAGGAGCTCATCTACATGGGCGTCGAGGAGAACGGTTTCCTGAAAATCGAGTCCGGCAAGGGCAGCGGCTGGGTCAAGAAGATCCTCGTCGCGAAGTAGCCTCCGTTCCTTGCCGATGAAACAGCCCGTCGTGCGGGTGTGGGTTTCACAGGCGTTTTCGAGCGCCGGATTCTGAGTCCGGACCCGACCCGCTAGCTGGCAGGCGCCCCGACGCGCACCGGCAGTGGCACGCTGCACAGGTCGATGTAGCCCGCCGTCGTCTTGTACCAGTCGTCCGTGCGGTTGCGGCGTAATTCGACGAGCTGCTGGAAAAGCGGCGTGTCGGTGCGCAGCACTTCAAGCGGCGTGCGATCCGCGGCGGGCACGTCTGCGGCGACACGCAGGCTGCGGATCGTCGTGCCTTCGGCCGGCTTTTCGTAGAAGCCCATCGGGCCGGTGCCGCGCGGCAGCGCAGCCAGCCGCTCCATGCCGTACACCACCCGTCCCGCGACCGTCGCATTGCGGTCGAGTTGGCGCGGCGCGTGGCCGATGGCCACATAGAGTTCCGCGCCGCTGCCGGAATCCGCCCCCATGTCGCGCCCAACACCGAGCGTGCCGTAACAATGCGCGAGCCAGGTGGTCCTGCCGGCGGCATCGCGCGCAGCGGGCAGTCCATGCGTGAAGCCGACGACCGGGGCATAACCGTCGTGGTCCGGCAGGACCGTGAACGGCAGCGCAGCGGTCACGGGTCGCGTGAACTCGGCCGACAGGGTCGGGACTTTCACGCCCTTGGCGACGGGATCGCCCCACTGCACGACGAAGTTGTCTTGCACGCGCCCGATCGCCTGGCCGTCGTAGTAGTGGCTGCGGACGAGCGCGCGGATCGCCGCGACGTGATGCGGCGCGAATCCGGGCGCGAGTTCGATGATCACGCGACCCGAATCGATCTCCATGTAGAGCGTGTTTTCCGGATCGGGTGCGCGCCAGTCGCCCGGCGCGGAACCCGCGAGCAGTTCACCCAGGCTTCGCGGAGGCGCGGCTGACGCCACGGTCACGAGTGTGGCGCACAGCGCGGCCAGCACGGCCGATCGCGTCGAAACTGCCCTGGTTACACTTCCCATGTTGCACCCTGCCATTCCCGGACCAGGTCAACATGCTATCAATACCCGTTGCAGTGCTGGCGGCCGTCGCGACCGGCCCACCCGCCGGATACGCTAGCCGCGCGGCCGGAACGGCACGACGGCATCGCGCTCGCCTTCGCGGCCGGCTTCGGAGAGCAGCGCCGCGAGGCGCGCGCGGCTGCCACGCGCGAAGGCCGGCACGGCGTCGCCTGCGATCGGGCTCGAAACGAAGTGGCCCTGCGCGGCGATCGGGCCGCAGCGGGCCAGCAGCCGCAGTTGCTCGATGCGCTCGATCCCTTCCACCGTGACCTCGAGCCCGAGGCTGTGGCACACGGAGATGATCGCCCGCGCGATCGCGGCCGAGCGCATATTCGTGTCGAGGTCGGCAATCAGGCTGCGATCGAGCTTGACGCGTTTCAGGGGCAGGTGGGTCAGCGAGTTGAGCGACGAATAACCGGTGCCGAAATCGTCGAGCGCGATGGGCAGGCCGAGCTCGCGGGCCCGCTGCAGGGCCTCGATGGTCGCGGCGCCCGTCTGGAACGCGGTCTCGGTGAGTTCGAGCTCGAGCGTGTCGGGCGCCAGCCCGTGGCGCGCGAGGAGCTGGCCGGCCCGCTCGACGAAACTCCTGTCGAGCAGCTGCGGCATCGATACATTGATGGCGATGCGCGGCTGCACGATGCCGGCCCCGCGCCACTCCAGGGCGGTCGCCACGGCCTTCTCGAGCACCCAGTCGCCGAGCGCGATGATCAGGCCGGACTGCTCGGCGATCGCGATGAACTCGGCCGCGGGCACCAGGCTGCCGTCGCCGCGCCGCCAGCGCACCAGCGCCTCGACGCAACTGGTTTCGCCGCCTTCGAGCGCCACCTGCGGCTGGAATACGAGCACCAGCTCGCGGGCCTCGATCGCGCGGCGCAGCGCCTGTTCCATGCGAAAGCGCGCGGCCGTGCCGGCAAGAAGCTCGGGCGTGAAGAGGCCGACACGGTTGCGCCCCTGGGACTTCGCGCGAAAGAGCGCAGCATCGGCTGCGCGGGCGAGTGCGGTGGCGTCGCCGGCGTGCAGGGGCAGTGCGGCGACACCGACGCTCACGCTCACCAGCAGTTCGCGCCCCGCCACGGCGAGCGGGCGGCGAAACGCCGAGACAATATCGTTTGCCAGTTGTTCGAGCTGGCTGACGTCCCCGACGCGCTCCACGAGCACGATGAATTCGTCTCCACCGAGGCGCGCTGCGAAATGGCGCTCCCCGCAGGCGAGCCGCAGGCGATCGGCGATGGCGCGCAGCAGCTCGTCGCCGAGCGCGTGGCCGAGGTGGTCGTTGATCGCCTTGAAGTTGTCGACGTCGAGCGCCAGCATGCCGACGGTGTCGCCTTGCGCGAGCGCGCGGCGCGCCAGCCGGCGCAGGTGTGTAAACCCGTAGCGCCGGTTCGGCAGGGCGGTGAGCGTGTCGTGGTGGGCGAGGAACGAAAGCTTGCGCGTGCGCGCCCGCACCCGATCCTCGAGTTCGAGCTGGTGTTGCGCCACCGTGGCATTGGCTTGCGAGAGCTGCGCCGCCATCGAATTGAACGCACCGGCGAGCTCGTCGAGTTCGCGCGGGCCGCCGCGCGGGGCGCGCGTGCGCCAGGCACCGCGCGCAAGCGAGCGCGTGGCACGGATGAGCCGCCGGATCGGCGCCGTGACGGACAGCGTCGCGAGCAGCGAGACGAGCAGCGTGAGCGCGATGACGACCAGCGTGATGTTGAGGTACGCCTGGCGCGCCTCGTGCGTCGCGCGTGCGGCGGCGCCCGCCGAATCGGCGACGGCCGCGCTTGCCGGCAGCGCGATGCGTTCGTTGAGGCGGTTCGGGACGGCGGCGCTCGAGGCGGCGAACTCGGCGCGGATCGAGTCGATCTGCGCGTCGCGGGCCGCCACTTCGGACAGCAGGCGCGCGGTGGCGGCGAGGTCCTCGTCCATGAGGCCCACCCAGGCGCGCCCGGGCGAGTCGCTCAGTTCTTCGCGATGCGCGTCGAGCGTGCCCTTCAGCGCCCGTTGCGCGCGGCGCACGCGCGCGGCGGATTCGACGCTGCCATTGATCAGGTAGCCGTTGAAGGCGGTGCGCAGGTGGCCCGCGGCGAACTCGAGCTCGGCGAACGAACGGCGGGCACTGCCCGCGACTTCGAGGCGCGCATTGGCGTCCCAGGTCGTCGAGACGCGCCTGGCCAGCGCGTCGAGCACCTGCGTGTAACGGGTCAGCGCGGCTTCGCGCGCACGCGCGGCATCGGCGAGCTGGCTGCCGAGGTCGACGTGCGTGCGCAGTTCGCCGAGCAGTCGATCGCCGTGCGCCGCATTCGCAGGCCGCTGCTCGACATAAGCCGCGATGGCCTCGCCGAGGCGCCGTTCCGCCTGGGCCGTGGCGTCGGATGTCGTGGCATCGTTCGCGCGCAACTGGTCGAAGACCGCGCGATCGTAGGCGAGCAACTGGTCGGTGATGCCGGCGGCGGCACGCGCGAACGGGATGCGCTCGACGGTGGTGTCGTGCAGCGTGTCGATCGCGAACTTCGCACTGCGCGCGGCATACCAGTTGCCCGCGAGCAGCACGAGCGCGATCGCGCCGAAACCGAGCGCAAGCCGCGTTGCAATGCCCGAGCGCCAACGCTCCGGACGGGTGGGCTGGTCAGTCATACGGGCAATGTACCGTGCGCATCCGCGGTGAGTCCCGGCAGGTTTGACATATGAGTCGCCCCGATCATGGTCCATTCCACGCCAGAGCGAAAACTGTCGCTCGCCGACGACGCGGGGCGACGGCTAGAAGGGCGCGCCGAGCACGATGCGCCAGGCGGACAGGTCGCCCGCGGCGCGATAACTCAGGCCGATCCGCGGTACCGGAACGCGCCGCCACTTGAGCGCCGGGCGCGTGCCGAGCATCACGCCGGCCTCGAATTGCACGGCGGGAATGTCGATGCCGGTCACGGGCCCGGTGGGTGGGTCGAGATACCAGTCGAACACTGCGAAGATGCCACCTTCGAGGTCGCGACCGGCTCGTCGCAGGCCGAGGCCCTGGGAGGCTTCGGCGGCGTTGCGCCAGCGCACGAAGGCATCGCTCGGCAGGTCACCGCGATGGTTCACGCCGGAGTAGAGGAAGTCGCTGCGCAGGCGTGCGCGCCAGCCAGTCGCGAATTGCCGCAACGATTCGTTGTTGACGCCCACGCTGTAGAGGGTGCCGCTCACGTCGGCGTGGTCGGCGACGGCCACGCCGACTTTCGCAAACGGCATGACCCGCCACGCACCATGCGGGATCTCGAGCTCCACCCCAGGCACGAAGCTGAAGGAGTCGATGCCGTCGGGCAGGCCGTGCTGCACGAGGCCGGTGGGATCGAAATCGAAGAAGCCGAGCGTGGCCGGCAACAGCAGCGTGACGCCCGGCGCGCGGTCGCTGGCTTCGCGATAGCGCCACGCGAAGGGCAGGCGATAGATCTGCATCAGGCGGCCGCTGGATTCGTACAGGCCGGAGCCGAGCTCATGCGCGAACGAATAGTTCGCGAATTCCTGTTCGGAACTCGTTGCGCCCTGCGCGAGCGCGGCTGCGGGCGAGAGCAGCAGCAAGGACAGGAGGCGGGCGGCGCGAATCACGCCGCGAAGGTTAGCCGTTTGCGTCACACTGTGCGCAGTGCCAGCTCCAAATGACAAACCCGGTTTCTTCGGCGTGTTCGGCTACAGCCGGCGCGCCGTGTCGCTCGTCTGGACGACGAATCCCCGCCTGACTCTTGCCATCGCCGTCTTCACGGCGATTGCAGGCATCCTGCCGGCTGCCGTCGCGTGGGTCGGCGCGCGCATCGTCGACGCGGTCGTGACCGCGATCGCCTCGTCGCACGACCCGCAGGCCGCGCTGCGCTACGTGGTCATCGAGGGCCTGCTGGTCGCCGCGGTGGCCGCCGCGCAGCGTTTGCTGTCCCTGTGCCAGTCCCTGCTGCGCGCACAGCTCGGGCAACGTGTCAACGTCATGATCCTCGAGAAGGCGCTGACGCTCGAGCTCGCCCACTTCGAGGATGCCGACTTCTACGACAAGCTGACGCGCGCGCGGCGCGAGGCGTCGAGCCGCCCGCTGTCGCTCGTGATGCGCACCTTCGGTCTTGCGCAGAACGCGGTGTCGATCGTGAGCTTCGCGGTGCTACTGGCGCATTTCTCGCCGTGGGCCGTCGCCGTGCTGATCGTCGCCGGGCTGCCGGCCTTCCTCGCCGAGGCGAAGTTCTCGGGCGACGCGTTCCGCCTCTTTCGCTGGCGCTCGCCCGAGACGCGCATGCAGATGTACCTCGAGACGGTGCTAGCGCGCGAGGACCATGCGAAGGAGGTCAAGCTCTTCGGGCTGGGGGCGCGTTTCCTGCAGCGCTATCGCGACATTTTCCGCAGGCTCTACCACGAGGACCGCGCACTCACGGTCCGGCGCGACGCCTGGGGGCTCGGGCTCGGGCTCATCGCGACGGTCACGCTCTACGGCGCCTACGCGTGGATCGCGATCGAGGCGGTGCAGGGCGCGATCACGCTCGGCGAGATGACCATGTACCTGATGCTCTTTCGCCAGGGGCAGGCGGCCGTGTCGGCGAGCCTGGCGGCGATCGGCGGCATGTACGAGGACAACCTCTACCTCTCTACGCTCTACGACTACCTCGAGACCGAAGTGCCCCCCGCGCGCGGCGCGCTGGCGCGGGGCCCGCGGCCCGAGGACGGCGTGCGCTTCGAGAAGGTGTCGTTCCGGTATCCCGAGTCGGGCGAGGCGGCCCTCGCCGACATCGACCTGCACCTGCCGCCCGGCGCGAGCCTCGCGCTCGTCGGCGAGAACGGCTCGGGCAAGACGACGCTGATCAAGCTCCTGACGCGCCTCTACCGGCCGACGAGCGGGCGCATCCTGCTCGACGGCCTCGACCTCGAGGCCTGGGACGCCGACGTGCTGCGCGAACGGGTCGGCGTGATCTTCCAGGATTTCGCGCGCTACCAGATGCAGGTGGGCGAGAACATCGGCGCGGGCGACGAGCCGCATTTCGAGGACGAGTCGCGCTGGCGCGCGGCGGCGGCGCGCGGCCAGGCCGACGAATTCATCGGGGCACTGCCCGCCGGCTACCGCACGCAGCTCGGCAAGTGGTTTCGCGAGGGGCGCGAGTTGTCGGGCGGCCAGTGGCAGAAGATCGCGCTGTCGCGTGCCTTCATGCGGGTGCGCGCCGACATCCTCGTCCTCGACGAGCCGACCGCCGCGATGGACGCGCAGGCCGAGGCGGATGTGTTCGAGCACTTCCGTCGCCTTGCCGACGGGCGCATCACGATCCTGATCTCGCATCGTTTCTCGACGGTGCGCATGGCCGACCAGATCGCGGTGCTCGATCGGGGGCGGATCGTCGAACGCGGGACGCACCAGGAGCTCGTTGCCCTCGGTGGGCGGTACGCGCACCTCTTCGCGTTGCAGGCGAAGGGGTACCAGTGAACGGGCCAAGTGCGCAATCTTGATTTGACTTAAGTCGGCGGCGAGGCGAGCCGATTGTGCGGCATGGTTCCTTGACAAAGCCCCTGCTATGCTGCGTCGCAAGCATCCTTGGCATGCCAGGGTCGCGCCAATTAGAACTCAGGGGGTTTCCATGAAACGTCAGTTCGCCGTGCTGGCCACTGCGGCCGTGGCCGCGGCACTCGCGGGGCACAGTGCCGCCGCACCAGTCAGTGCCAATCGTTACCTGCCCGACGCTTCGTCGCTCGCGCTTGCCGCGCCGGTGCAGGCCTCGCGCAAGATCGACCCGGCCC
Organism: Steroidobacteraceae bacterium; assembly: GCA_050185195.1. Lineage (GTDB taxonomy): Bacteria > Pseudomonadota > Gammaproteobacteria > Steroidobacterales > Steroidobacteraceae > CADEFQ01. Next base: position 114,663 of record JBFWZQ010000005.1, read on the forward strand.
TCGCGGGCGCCAAGGGCGAAGTCGATGTCATCGTGCAGCTCTCCGGCAAGCCGCTCGCGGTCGCGAACGGACAGAACGCCAAGCGGCTCGGCGGCCTGCTGAGCAAGGCGCAGCAGCGCACGTATGGCGCGACGCTCGCGCGCAACCAGGACGCGATGCTCGCGCGCCTGCTCGCCCTCGGCGGCCGGGAAATCGCGCGCACCCACATCGCCTACAACTCGGTGATCGTGCGCATCGATTCCGCGCAACTCTATTCGGTCGCGGGCTATCGCGACGTCCTGTCGGTGCGGCCGACGCGCGATTACAGCATGGACCTATCGGAAACCGTGCCCTACATCGGCGCCGCCATCGCGCAGGCGCAGGGTGCGACCGGTGCGGGCGTCACCGTCGGCGTCATCGATTCGGGCGTCGACTACACGCACTACAACCTCGGCGGCGCCGGTACGGCCGCTGCCTACGAAGCCGCCTACGGCACGGGGGTCGCCGATCCACGCAACACGACGCGCGACGGCCTGTTCCCGACGTCGAAGGTGATCGACGGCCACGATTTCATCGGCGAGCAGTGGCCCAACACGGCGGCAGTGGAGGATGACGACCCGATCGACATCCAGGGTCACGGCACGCACGTGTCCGACATCATCGCGGGCCTTTCCGCCGACGGGCAGCACAAGGGTGTCGCGCCTGGCGCGAAGCTGGTCGTCGCCAAGGTGTGCAGCTCCGTCGCGACTTCCTGCAACGGCGTGGCGCTGATGCAGGCGATGGACTACATGCTCGATCCCAACGGCGACGGCTCGATGGACGACGCCGTTGACGTGATCAACATGTCGCTCGGGTCGAGCTACGGCCAGATCCAGGACGACCTCTCGCTCGCAAGCGCGAATGCGGTCGAGGCAGGCGTCGTCGTGATCGCGTCGGCCGGCAACAGCGCCGACCGGCCGTTCATCACGGGTTCGCCGGCCGCGACGCCCGAAGTGCTGAGCGTCGCGCAGACCGAGGTGCCGGGTGCGCTCGCCTATCCGCTGGTCGTCAATTCACCGGCCAGCATCGCGGGTGCCTACACCAACACCGCCACCGTCGAGTGGGCGCCGGTCGCCGGCCGCAATGTCACGGGCGATGTCGTGCCGGTCGCGACGCTTGCTTGCAACGGCCAGGCGCTGCCGGCCAATCTCGCGGGCCACGTTGCGCTGATCAACCGCGGCAGTTGTTCGGTCAGCCAGAAAGTGCGCAACGCCACCGATGCCGGTGCGACGGCCGTGATCCTCGGCCTGATCGCCGCGGGCGACGCCGTGTCGTTCTCGAACGGTGGCGAGTGCACGCCCGACGGCAGCAACTGCGCGCCGACCCTCGTGGTCACGCAGGCGGTCGCGAACGCAATCCGCGCAACGCTCGGTGCTTCGGCGGTGAATGTCACGATTTCGGACGCCACGGCGCAGTCGCGCAAGGGCTGGATCGTGGGCACCTCCTCGCGCGGACCGTCGACGAGCTTCGGTGCCATCAAGCCGGAGATCGGTGCGCCCGGCGCCTCGGTGTCGGCGATCGCCGGCACGGGCACGGGCGAGGAAGCATTCGGCGGTACTTCCGGCGCGGCGCCCATGGTGTCGGGTTCGGCGGCGGTGCTGCTGTCGGCCCGTCCCGAACTGACGCCGACCCTGGTGCGCGCGTTGCTCGCGAACAGCGCGGATCCGGAAATCTACCAGCGTGCGCTTGCCGGTGAAGGCCAGGTGCTCGTGCCGATCACCCGCATCGGCGGCGGCGAAGTGCGCGTCAACCGCGCGCTCGCGGCCCACACGGCGATGTGGGATGCGGAGAGCAAGACCCCGGCGCTGTCCTTCGGCTACCACAGCACCAGCTACCCGATGGTCCTCAGCCGGACCGTGAAGGTGCGCAACTTCTCGTCGAAGACGCGCCGCTACGCGGTAGAGAAGTCGTTCCGCTACGACGACGACGCGGCGAATGGCGCCGTCAGGCTGATCGCGCCGTCCTCGGTGCGGGTGCCCGGCAACGGCACGGCGACCTTCAAGGTGCTGCTGTCGATCGATCCGGCGAAGCTCGGCGACTGGCCGTGGGCGAACGGCAGCGGCGGCTCGCAGGGCGGCAACGGCTCGCTGCTGCAGTCGGCCGAGTACGACGGCTATATCACGCTGAAGGACGGCACCGACGAAGTGCATGTGCCCTGGCACGTGTTGCCGAAGAAGGCCGCGCTCGTGCAGGCGGTCGGTGAGCAGGTCGTGATTCCGGCGGGCCAGACGAGCGCGCCGTTGCGCCTGGTCAACCTCGCCTATGCGAAGGCTGGCGCGGTCGAGCCCTTCGCGCTGCTCGGCACGAGTGCGCGCATCCCGGCCTCGCAGCTGCCCGGCCCCGGCGCCAACTTTGCCGTGGTCGACCTGCAGGCGATCGGTGCGCGCCTCGTCGGCCTGCCGGCGAGCCTCGGTGGCCTCGGCCTGCAGGTGGCGGTGAGCACCTGGGGTACCCGGGCGCATCCGAGCTATCCGGCTGAGCTCGACGTGTACCTCGACGTCAATGCCGACGGCATCGACGACGTCATGATGTACACGTCCGAGGCAGGTGGCTTCGCGGCCACCGGCCAGACGCTCGTGACGGTGGTGAACCTCGCGACGGGCGTCGGGACCGCGTACTTCTACGCGGACTCGGACCTCGAGACGGGCAACGTGATCCTGACGATGCCGCTCGCGCCGTATGGTGTCAGTGCGTCGTCGAAGCTCGGCATCTCGGTGCTGGCGTTCGACAACTACTTCACGGGGAATCTCACCGATTCCATCGACGGCAGGATCTTCACGCCGTCGGCCCCGAAGTACGACGTCACGGCGCCGCCCGCGGCCGGGGTGGGTCCGCTCAGCCTCGCCACGCTCACGGTGATGGCGGTGCCGGGCGGCGACCTCGCCTCGCCGTCGCAGGATGGCCTGCTGTTCTTCTATCGCAGCGCCAACAAGGGCCTCGAGGCCGACGTGGTCCCGGTCGTCCAGCACTGACTGGTGGCGGGAAGTTGAAACGGGACGCCCCGGTGGAGTCATCCACCGGGGCGTTCTCTTGTGCGCTACGGGCTAGGCCCGCCGCGCCTCCAGCTCCTCCCAGCGCGCCATCGCAGCCTCGATCTCGAGGTCGATCGATCCGAGGCGCTCCCCGTCGATGCGCATGCGCTCGGGCGCCGTGCGGTGGTAGTCCGGCGCGCACATCGCGGCGGTCAGCGCGGCCTTCTCCTGCTCGAGCGCCTCGATCGCCGATGGCAGGCCGTCGAGTTCGCGCTGTTCGCGATACGACAGGCGCTGGCGACTGCGCTCGCGGACCGGGGCCGGGGCCGTGCGGGCGACCGTGGGTGACATGGCGGGGCGTGCCGCGCGCTGCGCGAGCCAGTCACTGTAGCCGCCGACGTACTCCCGCCAGTTGCCCTCTCCCTCGGCGACGAGCGTCTGCGTCACCACGTTGTCGAGGAAGGTGCGGTCGTGGCTCACGAGCAGCAGGGTCCCCGGGTAGCCCTGCAGCGTCGCTTCGAGCAGTTCGAGGGACTCCATGTCGAGATCGTTGGTCGGCTCGTCGAGCACGAGCAGGTTTGCGGGCTGCGCGAACAGGCGTGCGAGCAGCAGCCGGTGACGCTCGCCACCCGACAGCATGCTGACGGGCGAACGGGCGCGCCGTGAAGGGAAGAGGAAATCGGCAAGGTAGGTCGTCACGTGCTTGCGCTCGCCGTTCACTTCGACCCAGTCCGAGCCGGGGCTGATCGTTTCCGCCACGGTGCGATCGGGATCGAGCTGCGAGCGCAGCTGGTCGAAGTACGCGATGCGCAGGTTCGTCCCGGTCCGCACCGTGCCCGCGTCGGGTGCGATCTCGCCGAGCATCAGGCGCAGCAGCGTCGTCTTGCCGGCGCCGTTCGGGCCGATGAGGCCGAGGCGGTCGCCGCGCATGATGCGCATGGTGAGGCCGCGGACGATGGTCTTCGCGCCGAACTGCTTGCCGACGCCCTCGAGTTCCGCGACCAGCTTGCCGGAGCGGTCGCCGGCGTTGAGCGAGAACTGCAGGTCGCCGAGGCGCTCGCGGCGCGCGGCGCGGTCGGCCCGCAACTGCTCGAGCCGGCGCACGCGACCTTCGTTGCGGGTGCGGCGGGCTTCAACGCCCTGGCGTATCCAGGATTCTTCCTGTTTCCAGAACTTGTCGAACCGCCGGTTCGCGAGGGCCTCGGCGGCCAGTTCCTGCGCCTTCGCGCGTTCGTAGGCCGCGAAATTGCCCGGGTACGAGCGCAGCACGCCGCGATCGAGTTCGATGATGCGGGTTGCCACGCGATCGAGGAAGCGACGGTCGTGTGTCACGACGACGAGCGCAGGCGCGCGCGCCGCGAGTTCTTCGAGCTGCTCGATGCCGGCGAAGTCCAGGTGGTTGGTGGGTTCGTCGAGCAGCAGCAGGTCGGGCTCGAGCGCGAAGGCGAGTGCCAGCGCGGCGCGCTTGCGCTCGCCGCCCGAGAGATCGGTGGGCGGACGGTCCGGGGCGAGCCCGAACCGGTCGAGCAACGCCGCGAGGCGGACATCGAGCGCATGGCGGGCCTCGTCGCCCCGGGCCGCGAAATCGCCGCGCTGCGCGAGGCTCGCGCGCAGGTCGGCGGCCGGCGGCAGGGCGGGCTCCTGTTCGACGAAGACGATCGAGAGGCCGTCGCGGCGGCGTACCTCGCCCTCGTCGAGCGCCTGGCGCCCGGCGAGCACCGCGAGCAGCGAGGACTTGCCCGTGCCGTTGCGCCCGATCAGCCCGAGGCGCTCGCCCGCCGTGAGCGTGAGGTTCGCATCGTCGAGCAGGGGCAGCAGGCCGAAGGCGAGGTGGGCGTCGAGCAGGGCGATCCGGGTCATGTGCGCAAGATAACGCGAGGCCGCGCATCGTGTGCGGCCTGTGTAATAATCCCGCCGCGTCGCGACCGGAGTGCCCTCATGAGTGTGTTTTCCGCCCTGATGCCTCGCGAGGGCCAGTTTTTCACGATGTTCAACGATCACGCCGCCCTCGTCGTACGCGGCGGGCGCGAGCTGTTCGAGCTGCTGCAGGAATACGACAATGTGCCGGGGCGCAGTTCGCGCATCAGCCGCATCGAGGCGATCGAGCACGAGGCGGACCGGGTCACGCGCGACGCGGTCGAGCTGCTGCACAAGACCTTCGTCACCCCCTTCGACCGCGACGTCATCCACCGCCTGATCTCGCGCATGGACGACATCCTCGACCTGATCCAGGACACGGCCGAGACGCTCGTGCTCTACGACATCCAGCACCTCACGGCCGAGGCGATCCATCTCGCGAACCTCGTGCAGATCTGCTGCGAGCGCGTGCAGGCGGCCGTCGTGCTGCTCTCGTCGATGAAGAATGCGCCTGAAATCATGAAGATCAGCCAGGACATCGACAGCCTCGAGTCCGACGCCGACCGGGTGATGCGCGCGGGCGTCTCGAAGCTCTTCCGCGACGAGCGCGACGATCGCCAGCTGATCAAGCTGAAGGCGATCTACGAGCTGCTCGAGGCGACGACTGACAAGTGCCAGGACGTCGCGAACGTGATCGAAGGCGTCGTGCTCGAGAACGGCTGAAGATGAGCGGCGAGATCGTCCTGACGACGCTGGCGTTCCTCGTCGTGCTCGCGCTGGCGTTCGATTTCATGAACGGCTTCCACGATGCCGCGAACTCGATCGCCACCGTCGTGTCGACCGGGGTGCTGAAGCCCTACCAGGCGGTGGCCTGGGCCGCGATGTTCAACTTCGTCGCGATCGGCATCTTCCACCTCAAGGTGGCAGCGACCGTCGGCAAGGGCATCGTCGACCCCGACTTCGTCGACTACCACGTGATCTTCGGTGCGCTCGTCGGCGCGATCTCGTGGAACGTGATCACCTGGTACTACGGGATCCCGTCGAGCTCCTCGCACGCGTTGATCGGCGGCATGATCGGCGCCGCGATCGCGAGTGCCGGCACGGCGCCGCTGCTCGCGCCGGGCATCATCAAGATCGCGGCCTTCATCGTCGTGGCGCCCATGCTGGGCGTACTGCTCGGCGCACTGTGGATGGTGGCGGTGTCGTGGATCTGCCTGCGCGTCGCCCCGAATCGCGTCGATCGGGTGTTCAGGCGCATGCAGCTGGTGTCGTCGGCGCTCTACAGCGTCGGCCACGGCAGCAACGACGCGCAGAAGACCATGGGCATCATCTGGCTGCTGCTGATCGCAGCGGGCGAAACCACGCGCGATCACTTGCCCACCTGGGTCATCGTGAGCTGCTACAGCGCCATTTCGATCGGCACGCTGTTCGGCGGCTGGCGCATCGTCAAGACCATGGGCCAGCGCATCACGAAGCTGCGCCCGGTGGGTGGATTCGCGGCGGAATCGGCCGGTGCGCTGACGCTCTTCGGCGCGTCCTCGTTCGGCATTCCCGTCTCGACCACGCATACCATCACCGGCGCCATCGTCGGCGTCGGCACCGCGCAGCGCACGTCGGCGGTGCGCTGGGGCCTCGCCGGCAACATCGTGCTCGCGTGGATCGTCACGATCCCGGCCTCCGCGGCATTTGCCGCGGTTGCGTGGTGGATCGGCATGCGCCTCTTCTGACGGTGCGTCGCCGCACGCGACTCCTGCTGGCGATCGGCTGGCTCGCTGCGACGGCGCCCGCCATGGCCGCCGATGACATGCTCGCGGTGCGCATGCACGCCATCGGCGGGCCCGGGGTGCTGCGACTCGAACGCGTTCCCGTGCCGCAGCCCGCAGCCGGGCAAGTGCGGATCAAGGTGGTTGCGGCGGGCGTGAATCCCGTCGACTGGAAGATCCGCGAGCGCGGTTTCGGCCGCACGATCAGCGCCGACTCACCGTGGATCCCCGGCTACGACGTGGCCGGAACCATCGATGCGGTGGGCGAGGGCGTTTCCGGCTGGCAAGTGGGCGATGCGGTGGTGGCGTCGCTGCAGCGTGCCGCCCAGGGCGGCTACGCGGAATTCGCCATCGCACCCGCGGAAGACGTCGCACGCGCGCCTGCCCGGTGGAGCCTCGAAACGGCCGCCGGCCTGCCGACCGTCGGCACGACCGTATGGCGCTATCTCATCCTCGCGGGCGGCCTCGCGAAGGGCGAGCGCGTGCTGGTGCAGGGCGGTGCCGGCGGCGTCGGCAGTGTCGCCGTGCAGGTCGCGAAAGCGCGCGGTGCGTGGGTGATCGCCACGGCGTCGGCGCACAACGCCGAATACCTGAAGTCGATCGGCGCGGACGAAGTGATCGACTATCGCGCGGCGCCGTTCGAAGCGCGGGTGTCCGATGTAGACATCGTGTTCGATACCGTGGGAGGCGACACACTCGCGCGTTCGGTCGCCGTCGTCAGGCCGGGCGGCCGACTCGTCACGATCGCGGGGCAGCCCGACACGGGCACCTGCGACGCCGCACGCATCCGTTGCATTGGCGGCGGGCCCCGGCCGGGGTCCCTTGGCGATCCGCTGCGCGAGATCGTCGCGCTCGCGGATGCCGGCCGGCTGGCGCTGCACATCGAGCGCGTGTTCCCGCTGGAACAGGCAGCGCAGGCGCAGGAGCTCAATCGGCTCGGCCACACGCGTGGCAAGATCGTGCTGCGGGTCGCCCGCTGACGCATTCGCAGGCGCGGGGCCGTGTTCGGCACGGGTGCGGGGTGCGGGTTACAATGCGCACATGAGTGAACTCGGCAACAGCTTCGATGCCGCCTTCAGCAAGGCGGTCGATCTCGGCAACAAGATCGCGGACAAGGACAAGGACGCCGATCTCTGGGACATCGCGGACGGCCTGCTTGCGGGTGCGGTGCAGTACTGGCTCTATTCCCGCCAGCCCTGCGGCGATCCGCGTTGCCAGGACTGCATGCCGATCAGCACCGCGGCCGGGCGGATGGCGGAACTCAAGCGATTGATGGAAGAACTCGCGGGCGAGAGCGAGTATTTCCACACGCCCACGGATTCGAACGCGGGGCGTGCGTAGCGCGCAGCGCGGCGGGCGACGGGCGACGGGCGACGGGCAATGGGCAATGGGCTACGGGCTACGGGCTACGGGCCAGAGCGCTCGTTCGCTGACTTGTATTGCAACGCCGGGATGCTCGTCAGCGGTGCGAGGCATACCTGCGGGGCGATCGGCGAGCTGATCCTCGCGGCGCGCGAAGTGGTCGCAGTCGCGCTTGGCAGTCGCGACCCGCCAACGCAAATTCGCTCCAGCGCCACTGTGCGCACCGCGTCGACGTCACCACGATGCATTGAATTCGCTCGAGGCTCGCCAGGACAATGGTGCTACGCCCCGTGGCGTCGGCACCAAGCTAGCGAACGCTCTGGCCCGTAGCCCGCGGCCCGCGGCCCGCGGCCGCGCGCCGCGCGGCCTCACCCCGTCGCCCGCTGCGCCCCGCCCGTGACCTCCGCGAGTGCCCCTTCAAGCAGCCCCAGCCCTTCGTCGAGCAGCGCTTCCTCGATCGTGAGCGGCGCGAGGAAGCGGATCACGTTCGAGTAGATGCCGCAGGAGAGCAGCACGAGCCCGCGGCGACCCGCGGCCTGCACGAGCTGCTTCGTGAGCTCGGCATCCGGTGCATCGGCCCGCCGGTTCTTGACGATCTCCATCGCGACCATCATGCCGAGGCCACGCACCTCGCCGATGCAGGCGTAGCGGGCCTGCAGCGCCTTGAGGCGCGCGGTGAGCCGCTCGCCCAGCGCCAGCGCGCGTGCAGCGAGCTTCTCCCGCTCGATCACGTCGAGTACCGCGAGGCCCGCCGCGCAGCCGAGCGGCGAACCCGCGTAGGTGCCACCGAGGCCGCCCGGCACGGGCGCATCCATGATCTGCGCCTTGCCGGTCACCGCCGAGATCGGCACGCCGCCCGCGAGGCTTTTTGCCACGGTCATCAGGTCGGGTTCGATGTCGGCGTACTCGGTCGCGAACATGCGCCCGGTGCGCGCGAAGCCGGTCTGGATTTCGTCGGCGATGAGGAGGATGCCGTGTTTGTCGCACGCCGCACGCAGGCGGCGCAGGAAGTCCACGGGCGCGGCATAGAAGCCGCCTTCGCCCAGCACGGGTTCGATGATGATCGCGGCCACGCGCGCCGGATCGACGTCGGCCTTGAAGAGCTGCTCGAGCGCGGCCATCGAATCGTCGACGCTGATGCCGTGGTAGGCGATCGGATAGGGCAGGTGATAGACCTCGGGCAGCATCGGCCCGAAGCCCGCCTTGTAGGGGACGACCTTGCCGGTGAGCGCGCTGCAGGCGAGCGTGCGCCCGTGGAAGCCGCCCGAGAAGGCGATCACGCCCGAGCGCTTCGTGTGGTAGCGCGCGATCTTGATGGCGTTCTCGACCGCCTCGGCGCCCGTGGTGAGGAAGATGGTCTTCTTCGGCGTGGCGCCGGGGGCGAGTGCATTGAGGCGCTCGGCGAGCGCCACGTAGCTCTCGTAGGGCGTCACCTGGAAGCAGGCGTGAGTGAAGCGCTCGAGCTGCGCGCCGAGCGCCGCCTGCATCGCCGGGTGCAGGTGGCCGGTGTTCAGCACCGCGATGCCGCTCGCGAAGTCGATGTAGCGCCGGCCCTCGACGTCCCAGAGTTCCGCGTTGCGCGCGCGCTCGGCGTAGATCGCGAAGTTGTTGCTGACGCCGCGGGGAATCGCGGCCTCGCGCCGCTGCTGCAGTTCGGAGTTCTTGCTCATGCCAGTTTGTGTCTCGCGATGGGTAGGGAGCGCAGGCGCCGTTTGGTCGCCGCATGGATGGCGTTGCAGACGGCGGGTGCGACGAGCGCGGTTGCCGGTTCCCCGATGCCGCCCGGGGGGTTGTCACTTTCGACGTGCAAGGTCTCGATGATCGGCGTCTCGGGCAGGCGCACGACCCGATAGTCGTGGAAGTTGGTCTGCTGGACGCGCCCGCCCTGCACGTTGATCTCGCCCCAGAGCGCCGCGGACAGGCCGAAGATGATCGAGCTTTCCACCTGCGCGGTGACGATGCCCGGGTTGACGGCCTGGCCGCAGTCGACCGCGCACACGATTTTTTCGACCTTGACCTTGCCGTCGGGGAGCGAAATTTCCGCGACCTGCGCCATGTAGGTGCCGTAGCCTTCCATCACGGCGACACCGCGGAAGCGGCCTTCTGCCGGCGTGTCGTAGCCCGCGCGCCGCAAGGCGACCTCGAGTACCTCGAGGTAACGCGGCTGTTTGGCGAGCAGCGTGCGGCGATACGCCGCCGGGTCCTGGCCCGCGGCGATCGCCAGTTCGTCCATGAAGCTCTCGACCACGAAGCAGTTGAGCGCATGGCTCACCGAGCGCCAGTAGCCGACATTCAGCCCGACTTCGTGCGGCACCCAGTCGACCAGCACGTTGGGTACGTCATAGGGGTAGTTGGAAGCGGCCTCGACGCTGAACGGGTCGACGCTGCCCGCCGGCACGGCACCGGGGAACACCCGCGCCGTGATCGATGGCCCCGTCAGATGCAGTTTCCAGGCAACGAGCTTGCCGTCGCGGTCGAATCCGGCAGCGACCGTGTCGAAGGCCGGTGGCCGGTACGCGTCGTGGGTGGTGTCATCCTCGCGCGTCCAGAGCAGTTTCACCGGCTTGCCGGCGGCCTTCGAGGCTTCGACCGCCGCGGCGATGACATCGACCTCGAGCCGGCGCCCGAAGCCGCCCCCGAGGAAGGTCGTGTGCACGTTGACCTCGCTTGCCGCGAGGCCCGCCGCCGCGGCCGCTGCGGCCTGCGCGGCGGCCTGCGATTGCGTCGGGATGTAGAGGTCGCAGGCGCCGCCGCGCACGTCGGCCGTGCACACCTGCGGCTCGAGCGTGGCATGCGCGAGCAGCGGCAACTCGTACTCGGCGCGCACGACGCGTGCGGCTGAACCGAGCGCAGCTTCGGCGTCCCCGTCCTTGCGGGCGACGAGGCCGGCCTGCCGGGACGCCTGCTTCAGGCCGCGCAGGATGGCGCCGTCGTTGAGCGCCGCCATGCCATTGGCGTCCCATTCGATCCTGAGCGCATCGCGCGCCTGGCGCGCCTGCCACCAGCTGTCGGCGACCACGGCGACGCCCGAACTCGTGTTGACGACATGCCGCACGCCCGGCATGACTTTCGCGGCGGCGTCATCGAAAGCCTTGACCTTGCCGCCGAGCATCGGCGGCTGCGCGAGCGCGGCGTACAACATGCCCGGCAGCTTCACGTCGATGCCGAAGATGGCCGAGCCGTCGACCTTGGCGGGCGTGTCGAAGCGATTGAGCGCCTTGCCGATCCACTGGAAGTCCTTCGCATCCTTGAGCGCGACCTCCTTCGGCACGGGCAACGCCGCGGCGGCCTCGGCCACTGCGCCGAACGGGAGGCGCTTGCCGTAGGGCGAGACGATCTCGCCGTTTTCGACCCGGCACGCGCCCGCGGTCGTGTCCCATTCCTTCGCGGCCGCGGCCAGCAGCATCTCGCGCGCCTGCGCGCCCGCCGTGCGCAACTTCGTCCAGGCATCGCGCACGCTCGTGCTGCCACCGGTGACCTGGGCGCCGAGCGCGCCGTTTTTGTAGGCGTCAGCCACGGGCGCGAACTCGATCGCGATGCGCCGCGGATCGACGCCGAGTTCTTCGGCGAGCAGGGTCGGCAGCGCCGTGTACACGCCCTGGCCCATTTCCGAGCGATCGCACAGGAAGGTGATCGAATCGTCGGTGCCGATGCGCAACCAGGCGTTTGCCGTGATGAGCTTGCGCTCGCCGCGCGCCCGGCCCGGCTTCTGGCAACCGGCAAGGCCGATCGTGAGTACGAGGCCCGCACCGGCGGCGCCCGCTTTCAGGACGTCGCGTCGCGAAACGGCGCCCGTTGCAACCACGACGCTCATGACTTGTCTCCGGCGATTTCCGCGGCGCGGTGGATCGCCGCGCGAATGCGCTGGTAGGTGCCGCAGCGGCAGATGTTGCCCGCCATGGCGGCATCGATCTGCGCATCCGTCGGCTTCGGCGTGTCCGCGAGGAGCGCCGTGGCCGACATGATCTGGCCCGACTGGCAGTAGCCGCATTGCGGGACGTCGAGCTCGATCCACGCCTTCTGCACGGGATGGCTGCGGTCGGGCGAGAGGCCTTCGATGGTCGTGATCCGGGCGGTCCCGACGGAGCCGACGGGCGTCACGCAGGAGCGGATCGGCTGGCCGTCCTGGTGGACGGTGCAGGCGCCGCACAGCGCCATGCCGCACCCGTATTTCGTGCCCGTGAGCCCGACCGCATCGCGCAGCACCCACAACAGGGGTGTCTCGGGGTCGACGTCCACAGAGCGATCAGTGCCGTTGACGTTGATCGTGAGCATGAGAACTCCCCGGGGGCCACCGTTCGACTGCGCCTAATATAGTCCGTCCGGATGGCCCGCGGCCAACGGGCTGCTAGAATTTCCTCTTGCCTACAGGGAGCCTCGTTTGAACCCGATCAGTGCGGAAGTCGTCATCATCGGCGCCGGTCCATGCGGCCTTTTCCAGGTATTCGAACTCGGCCTGCTCGGCATCACCGCCCATGTGCTCGATTCCCTGAAGGCGCCGGGCGGGCAGTGCACCGAGCTGTACCCCGACAAGCCGATCTATGACATCCCCGCGCTGCCCGTCTGCGGCGCGCAGGAACTGGTCGATCGGCTGATGCAGCAGGCCCACCCCTTCAATCCGCAGTTCCATCTCGGCGCCGAGGTTTCCGAACTGCAGCGGCTCGAGTCGGGGCGGTTCCACGTCAAGACCAACTCCGGCACCGTCTTCGACGCGGGCGCCATCGTGATTGCCGCGGGCGTCGGCTCGTTCCAGCCGCGGCGCCTCGGTGTCGAAGGCGCCGAGGCCTTCGAGGGCCGGCAGGTCCACTACCGGGTGCGCGGCGCCGCGGATTACCTCGGCAAGCGACTCGTGATTTTCGGCGGCGGCGATTCCGCGCTCGACTGGGCGATCGACTTCGCGGCCAAGGGCACCCCGGTGACGCTCGTGCACCGGCGCGCCGAGTTTCGCGCGGCGCCCGCGTCCGTCGCGCGCATGCGCGAACTCGAGGCGGCGGGCAAGCTGCGTTACGTCGAGGGCCTCGCGCAATCGCTGGCGGTGGAAGGCACGGGCGAAACGGCCGTGTTGCGCGCCATCCAGGTCAAGGGCGCCGACGGCACGCTGCACGCCCTCGAGGCGGACCACGTGTTCGCCTTCTTCGGCCTGCATCCGAAGCTCGGGCCGATCGCGGAGTGGGGCCTCGAGCTCGAGAAGAAGGCGCTCAAGGTCGATACGGAGAAATTCCAGACTTCGGTGCCGGGCATCTTCGCCGTGGGCGACATCAACACCTATCCCGGCAAGAAGAAGCTGATCCTCTCGGGTTTCCACGAGGCCGCGCTCGCGGCGTTCGCGATCCAGCACCACCTGTACCCGCAGAAAAAGCAGTTCCTGCAGTACACGACCACGAGTCCCGTCATGCACAAGCGGCTCGGCGTCACCGGCACCTGACCGATGGACCCGCGCCTCGCCGACCTGCTGCGCCAGTTCGAGCTCGAACGCCTCGAGGTGAACCTCTTTCGCGGCGTGAGCCGCGATATCGGCGCGCCGCAGGTATTCGGCGGCCAGGTACTCGGCCAGGCGCTGATGGCCGCCTACGCCACGGTGGAGTCGCACGACGTGCACTCGCTGCACGCCTATTTCCTGCGCCGTGGCGACTTCAATGCGCCGATCGTCTATCACGTCGATCGTGCGCGCGACGGCCACAGTTTCGATGCGCGGCGCGTGGTGGCGATCCAGCACGGCGAGCAGATCTTCAACATGTCGGCGTCCTTCCAGGTGCGCGAACAGGGGCTCGACCACCAGTTGCCGATGCCGGACGTGCCGCCGCCGGAGTCGCTGCCCGACAGCGGCACGCCGCCGCTCGAGGTGCTGGAGCAACTGCCGGAGAAAGTGCGGCGCATGTACGAGCAGCAGCGCCCGTTCGAGTTCCGCGCCGTCGAGCCCACGGACGACTACCTGCATCCGCGCAAGCTGCCGCCGCTGCAGCACGTCTGGCTGCGCGCGGTCGGGCCGCTGCCCGACAACGACCGCCTGCATCGCTGCCTGCTCGCCTATGTGTCGGACTACAACCTGCTGAACACGGCAGTGCGGCCGCACGGCACGTCCTACCACGCGGGCGACCTGATCATGGCGAGCATCGACCACGCCATGTGGTTCCATCGCCCGCCACGCCTCGATGACTGGCTGCTCTACACGATGGACAGCCCGAGTGCCTCGGGTGCGCGCGGTTTCACGCGCGGCACGCTGCACGCGCGCGACGGCAAGCTGATCGCGAGTACCGCCCAGGAGGGGCTGATCCGGGTCGCAAAGCCGCCGGGATGAACGCCTGGCGACCCCTCGCTCTCGCGGCGATTGCGGTCGGCACATTCGGGATCGCCCGCGCAGGCGCGGCCGACGACGTGGTTACGCTCGCCGCGTGGTGGCCCGGCATCTACGACACCTCGGAACAACTCGTCCTCGCGGGCCGCGATGAAGCAGGGCGCGCCGAGGGTTCCGAAATGCGGGTGCGCACCCTCGTCTCGCGCATCGCGCTGCCCTGGCTCGGCGATGATGTGCTGTACGCCGAAGAATTCCTGCACGACGACCCGGAGAACCTGCGCCGCCAGGTGTTGCTGCGACTCGAACCACGGGCCGGCGGGGGCGTGCGCGTGCGCCAGTACACGTTCCGCAACCCCGCGCGCTTTCGCCACCTGCATCGCTCGCCACGCCTCATCGCGAGCCTCAAGGTCGACGACCTCGAGACGAACGCGGGCTGCGATCTCGTCCTGCGTCGCGAAGTCACGCAGTTCGTCGGCGGCACGGAAGGCAACGGCTGCCGCGACGATGCGCCGCACGAAGCGCGCTACATCGACTACCGCCTGCTCGTGGGCCAGGACCTCTACTGGTACCGCAAGCGCCACGTGCGCGTCGCCGACAACACCGTCGAGGATGAAATCGCGGGGTACACCTGGTTCCAGCTCTATGAGGCGCGCCTCTTCGCCTGCCGGGTGCGCTGGTCGGACAGCGTGCGCCACCGCGAACTGCGCGATGTCTACGCCGGCGACCTGCACGACCAAGGGGGGCGCGCGCGCTTCAGGGTGCCGGACGGGCGCGAACTCGAGATCGAGCTGCACGCGAACGACTGGCCGTTCGCGGGCGGGCGGGACGCACTGATCCTGATCCTCGATGAAATCGGCCGCAATGAGCCGCTGGCGACATCGTGGGCGCCCGCCGATGCCGACGAGATCGCGCTCGACGCGGGGCACCTCGCCGTGCGCTGCGCGGCGGTGGTGCCGCGGCAGCGGGCGGTGGAGGGCTGACCGTTCAGCGGGCGCCGCAGGGCGGCGTGGTAGTTCCCCTTAAGGTGGGGTTCAGGCGCGCCCGCTAGAATGGCGCCAGGCTGTCATCCCGAGGAATGTCATCGATGCTGCGCGAGCTGCTGTCCGCCACGACCCTGTCGATCCTCCTTGCATCCCAGGCGCTCGCGTCGGGTCCCGCCGCCTCCGAGGCCCAGCTGAAGCGGGGCAAGCTCCTCTTCACTCAGTGCCAGGCCTGCCACCAGGTGAAGGCCGGCGCGCCCTCGATGATGGGTCCGAACCTCGCCGGCCTGATGGGCCGCAAGGCGGCCGCGGAGCCGGGCTTCCGTTATTCGCCCGCACTCAAGAAGTCGAACCTCACGTGGGATGCCGCGACGCTCGACAAGTGGTTGCACCGCCCCGCGGCGCTCGTGCCGGGCAATACCATGGCATTCGCCGGCATGGCGAAGCCGGAAGATCGCGCGGCAGTCATCGCCTGGCTCGCGGCCGAGACCGGCGCACCGAAGAAAGCGGCAGCCGCGAAGAAGTAGCGCGCGGCCGCCGGGCGGCCGGCGCCCGCTACGGCCGGTCCCGCGGAAATCCGTCGATGGCCTCGCGCAGGCGGGTGTTGAAGCCCGTCGGGTCCTCCATCATCAGGAAGTGTCCGCGCCCCGGCATGACGACCGCCCGGAACGTCGGCGCGAACCGGCGGATCCGCTCGAGGTCGACGGGCCCGTAGAGGTCGGTTTCGATGTCGACGATCGGCACGTGCAGCGCCGCGAGCGTCGGGCCGTAATCGTAGTCGAACAGCGCCCGCAGCGACGGTATGGCGACTTCGGGCGGCGCCAGGGCCATGTCGTCCGCGACCCGGCGCGCGAGCGCGGGGTCGGCATCCTTCGCGAAGAGCTGCTTCGTGACGAACTCGCGCGTCGCGCCGATGTAGTCCGCGCGCAGGCGCGCGATCAACGAGTCCGCGAAATCGCGATAGGCCTTGCTGCCCGTATCGCCGATGTCGTGGAAGGCATCGACGCCGACGACGCCGATCACCCGGTCCGGCATGAGGCGTGCCGCCTCGAGCGCCACCGGGCCGCCCATCGAGTGGCCGACCAGCACGACCTTGCCCTCCGGCAAGGCCGCGAGCACGGTGGCGACATCGGCGCCAAAGGCTTCGATCGTCCAGCGGTCGCGATTGCGGCTGGAGGCGCCGTGGCCCGCCAGGTTCACCGCAACGACCGTGTAGGTCGACTTGAGGTCGTCGATCTGCGCGCGCCAGTAGTTGGCGTCGCAGGACCAGCCATGGACCAGCACGATGAGGGGCTTGCCACGGCCGAAGACGCGGTAGTCGATGTGCACGCCGTCCGGCGCGAGGGCGATGCGCGGCGCGCCTTCCGCTGTGTGCGCCGCAGCCGCAGCCGGAGCCGGCGACGGTGTCGGCGCTTCGGCGTGCCGGCTGCAGGCGCCGATCACGAGCAATGCCGCGACGACGGGAAGGCAGGGCAAGGCACTTCGATTGCACGTCATGGGATGCGCAGCACCTTGCCGGGGTTCATGATGCCGTTCGGGTCGAACG
This sequence comes from Steroidobacteraceae bacterium, assembly GCA_050185195.1. GTDB lineage: Bacteria > Pseudomonadota > Gammaproteobacteria > Steroidobacterales > Steroidobacteraceae > CADEFQ01. The sequence continues at coordinate 131,456 of JBFWZQ010000005.1, forward strand.
CGTGCTTGACCGCGCGCATCAGCTCGAGTTCGAGGGGCGGCGCGTAGCGCGCCAGTTCGTCGACCTTGAGGCGCCCGATGCCGTGCTCGGCGCTCACGCTGCCGCCGAAGGACGCGACGAGGTCGTGCACGACGCGTTGCACTTCGTCCGCACGGGCCACGAAGCGCACCGGGTCTGCGCCGGCACGCGCATTCACGTTGAAGTGCAGGTTGCCGTCGCCCACGTGGCCGTAGGCGACGAGCACGGCGTCCGGCAGGTTGGCGGCGATCCACGCGCCCGCCTCCTCGACGAAGCGCGGCAGCTTGCCGATCGGCAGCGCCACGTCGTGCTTCAGGCTCGGGCCCTCGATGCGCTGCGCCTCGGGGATCGATTCGCGCAGCCGCCAGAAGGCGCCGCGCTGGCGTTCGTTCTGGGCGAGCGCGGCGTCGTCGAGCAGCCCGCCGTCCATCGCGTCGCGCAGGGCATCCTCGAGCATCGCATCGAGGGTGTCCGCGGCGCGCGCGGAGCTGAGTTCGCACAGCACGTACCACGGGTACTCGCCGGCGAGCGGCTGGGCGATGCCCGGGATGTGCCGCGTCGTGAGTTCGACGGCGATGTGCGGGATCAGCTCGAATGAACTGACCCGATCGCCGCTCGCCTCGCGCAGCAGGCCGAGCAGGTCGACGGCCGCGGCGACACCGCGCACGGCGACGAAGGCGGTCGCGACGGCGCGTGGGCGCGGCAGCAGCTTGAGGCTCGCGGCCGTGATGACACCGAGCGTGCCCTCGGCGCCGACGAACAGCGATTTCAGGTCGTAGCCGGTGTTGTCCTTGCGCAGTTCGCCGAGCGTCGACAGCACGCGGCCGTCGGCCAGCACCACCTCGAGGCCGAGCACGAGGTCGCGTGTCATGCCATACCGCACGACATTCAGGCCGCCGGCGTTGGTCGAGAGGTTGCCGCCGATCTGGCAACTGCCTTCCGAACCGAGGGAGAGCGGAAAGAATCGATCGACCGCTTCGGCTTCGCGCTGCAGGTTCGCGAGGATGCAGCCGGCCTCCGCGATCATCGAATAATTGGCGGCGTCGATGCGGCGCACGCGCGCGAGCCGCGCGAGCGACAGCACCACCTGCCGGCCGGTTTCATCGGGCGTGGCCCCGCCGCAGTAGCCGGTGTTACCGCCCTGCGGCACGACCCCGATGCGCGTGCCGTGGCAGAAGGCCAGCACCTGCGAGACTTCCTCGACCGACCCGGGGCGCAACACGGCGAGCGCCGCGCCCTCGTAGAGCCTGCGGTGATCGGTGAGATGGGGCGCCATGGCCTCGCGATCGGTGATCACCGCGTCCGCGCCGAGGACGCGGCGGAATCCGGCGAGTGCGACCTTGGGCGAGACTTCGGTCGTCATGGGACGCCGCGCGTGTGCCTCAGCGAGGGCCGTGGATGCGCCGCGCGGAGCGGTCGCGCGCGGCAACCGGCACGGGCTTCAGGTCCCAGATGATGCCGAGCCAGGACAGCAGCTTCAGCAGGTAGTAGGTGATGTCGACCTCCCACCAGTAAAAGCCCTGCCGCACGGCGCTCGGATAGTGATGGTGGTTGTTGTGCCAGCCCTCGCCGAGCGTCACGAGCGCGAGCAGCCAGTTGTTGCGGCTCGAGTCTCCGGTGCGATAGCGCTGGCGGCCGAAGACGTGCGACAGCGAATTGATCGTATAGGTGCCGTGGTAGCAGGCCACCGTCGAAATGAAAAAGCCCCAGATGAGCATCTGCCAGCCATTCGTGTCGAGGTGCGGCGCGACGTCTTCGAGCAGCACGCCGAGGCCGAACATGCCGACCGCGAGCAGCACGGGCACGACGACGTCGAAGCGATCGAGCCAGCGCAGTTCGCGAAACTGCAGCAGGTCGCGCACGCGCTTCAGGTCCGGCACGAAGCCGCGCTTTGACAGGAACCAGCCCATGTGGGAGCGCAGGAAGCCGTGCTGGATCGGGGAGTGCGGGTCTTCCTTGCGGTCGGACCAGGCGTGGTGGTGGCGGTGGTGGGCGGCCCACCAGAGCGGGCCGCGCTGCACGGCGGAGGCGCCGAGCACGCCGAACACGAACTGCCCGACGCGCGAGGTCTTGAACGAGCGGTGCGAGAAATAGCGGTGGTAGAAGCCCGTGATCGCGAACATGCGCACGAGATAGGCGATCGCCGCGACGAGCACGGCAACCGGGCTCACCCCGACGACGAAGGCGAAGAGGCAGGCGAGGTGCATGCCGACGAACGGCAGGATGCGCGCGAGGTCGACGCGGTCGTCACCGGGGGCCGCAGCAGGCGAGGCCGCCGCGGCGCCCGAATCGAACCAGCGCAGCAGCGCATGCAGGAGGCGCGCTGCGCCGCGCGGCGCGCGCGCGCCGGGATCGGCCGGCGTGGCGGGCTCGCCCATCGACTCAGAGGCGCGCGTTGCGCAGCGCCGCGATCCGCTCATCCAGCGGGGGATGGCTCATGAACAGGCGCTTCAACCCTGCGCCGCGGCCGCCCGCGATGCCGAAGGCGGCCATCTGCGACGGCAGTGGCTGCGGTTGCGCGGCCTTCAGCCGCTCGAGTGCGGCGATCATGTTCGAGCTGCCGGCCAGGTGCGCGCCGCCCGCGTCGGCGCGGAACTCGCGCTGCCGCGAGAACCACATCACGATCGTGCTCGCGAGGATCCCGAGCACCAGTTCGGCGACCATCACGGTGACGAAATAGCCCATGCCGCGGCCGTCCTCGCGCCGGTCGACGAGGCCGCCGATCACCCGCGCGAGGAAAATGACGAAGGTGTTCACCACGCCCTGGATCAGGGTGAGCGTGACCATGTCGCCGTTGGCGACGTGGCTCACCTCATGGCCGAGCACGGCTTCGGCTTCCTTCTGGCTCATCGAGCGCAGGAGACCGGTGCTCACCGCCACGAGCGCGGCGTCGCGCCGTGCGCCGGTCGCGAAGGCGTTCGGCTGGGGCGAGTCGAAGATGCCGACCTCCGGCATGCCGATGCCGGCCTGTTCGGCCTGCGCACGCACGGTACTCACGAGCCACTGTTCGGTCGGGTTCGCAGGCTGGGTGATGACGCGCACGCCCATCGAGCGCTTCGCCATCCACTTCGAGATCGCGAGCGAAATGAACGCGCCACCGAAGCCGAAGAGGGCGGCGAAAACCAGCAGGCCGCTGAGGTTGCCGCCGTTCGCCGCCATGTACTGGTCGAGGCCGAACAACCGGGCAACGACCGAGAGCACCAGCACGACAGCCAGGTTCGTCACCAGGAAAAGGAATATTCGCTTCATGTCGCGCCTTCAGGCCGGAGGTGGGAAAGACGTGGGGATGGAGCGGCGGCTTTCAAGGCCGGCAGCCGGCTGATGGCCGCACCCGCCCGGGTCAACGCTCGTCGTCGGCCTCGTCATCGTAATCATCGTCTTCGTCATCATCATCGTCGTCGTCCCAATCGTCATCGTCGTCGTCATCATCATCATCATCATCTTCATCATCGTCGTCGTCGTCACGGTCCGCCCAGCCTTCCGGTTCGGTCGTCTTCTCGAGGTCCATCTCGTGCCAGGTTTCGAGGTCGATCTCCTCGATCTCGCCGTCGAGATACTCGATTTCGACCAGCTCGGAATCCTCATCGACCGTGAGCACGCGGAAGGTTTCCTCTTCCTCGGCATTCACGTACCACTGGCCAGGGGCGGGTTCGTAGTCTCTGCTCATGCAGCTAGTATGCGGTCCCCCCGTGGCCGAGGCAACGCGGCCATACCGTATACTTCGCCGCTTTATGTACACCCGCCGAACGGTCTCGCCGGTCTCTCCCCTGGCCAAAGCACGGCGCATCGTCGTCAAGGTGGGATCGGCCCTTCTGGTCGACGGCGCGACCGGCCGACTGAACCGCGCCTGGCTCGAAACCCTGGCCGAAGACCTCGTGCGGTTGCGGCGCCGCGGCCAGGAAATCGTCCTGGTTTCCTCGGGCGCCATTGCACTTGGCCGACGCCACCTGGGGCTCGCGCCGGGCCCCCTGCGGCTCGAGGAAAGCCAGGCCGCGGCCGCGGTCGGCCAGATCCGCCTCGCGCATGCCTACAAGGAGTTGTTCGAGGCACACGATGTCACGGTGGCCCAGGTGCTGCTCACGCTCGAGGACAGCGAACGCCGGCGACGCTACCTGAACGCGCGCGCGACCTTGCACGGCCTGCTCGGCCTCGGCGCACTGCCCGTGATCAACGAGAACGACACCGTGGCGACCACGGAAATCCGCTACGGCGACAACGACCGCCTCGCGGCGCGCGTGGCGCAGATGGCTTCCGCCGATTGCGTGCTGCTGCTGTCGGACGTCGACGGCCTCTACACCGCCGATCCGAGGAAGAGCGCGGAGGCGGCGTTCATCGACCACGTGCCCCGCGTGACGCCCGAGATCGAGGCGATGGCGGGCGCGGCGGCGTCCGACGTCGGCACGGGCGGCATGGCAACGAAGATCGCCGCGGCGAAGATCGCGCTGTCCGCGGGCGCCCATTTCTGCATCGCGGCAGGCGCGCACAAGCACCCGGTGCGTCGCATCGAGGGTGGCGCCCGCTGCACCTGGTTTTCGCCCCAGGCCAATCCCGCGGCCGCCCGCAAGCAGTGGATCGCCGGCACGCTGAGGCCGAGCGGCGCGCTGGTGGTGGACGAGGGCGCCCTGCGCGCGCTGCGCGCCGGCAAGAGCCTGCTGCCGGCGGGCGTGGTCCGCGCGCGCGGCCGGTTCGATCGCGGCGACACGGTGAGCGTGCTCGCGCCGGATGGTCGCGAGATTGCGCGTGGCATCTCGGCCTACGCCGATGGCGACGTCGTCCGCATCATGGGCAGGAAGACGCGCGAGATCGCGGCGCTGCTCGGTTTTCGCGGCCGCGATGAGATGATCCACCGCGACGACCTGGTGATGATCGACGCGGGGGCGGGCGAATGAGCGCGGCGGCAGGCGATATCCCGACACTGATGACGGCGCTCGGTCGCGCGGCGCAGGCTGCCCGCCCGGCGCTCGCCTCGGCAGGCAGCGCGCAGAAGAATTCCGCGCTCGCGGCGGCAGCGCAGGCGATCCGCGCGGGCGGCCCCGCGATCCTCGCCGCCAACGAAGAAGACATGGTGCGCGCCCGGGCAAGGGGACTCAGCGCCGCGCTGCTCGACCGGCTGCGCCTCGATGGCGCGCGCGTCGAGGCGATGGCGCGCGGGCTCGATGAAATCGCGGCGCTGCCCGATCCGGTGGGCGGCATCGCCGCCGAATGGCTGCGGCCGAACGGCCTTCGCTTCCAGCGGGTGCGCGTGCCGCTCGGCGTCGTCGGCATCATCTATGAGAGCCGCCCGAACGTGACCGCGGATGCCGGCGCGCTGTGCCTGAAGTCCGGCAATCCGGTGATCCTGCGTGGAGGCTCGGAAAGCACCGCCTCGAACCGTGCCATCCACGCCGCGCTCGTCGCGGGACTCGAAGCGGCCGGGTTGCCGCGCGAGGCGATCCAGCTCGTGCCCACGACCGATCGCGACGCGGTGGGCTACATGCTCGCCTCGATGCGCGGGCTGCTCGACGTACTGGTGCCGCGCGGCGGCAAGACGCTCGTGGCGCGCGTGCAGGCCGAGGCGCGGGTGCCCGTCATCGGGCATCTCGAAGGCGTGTGCCACGTGTATGTCGACCGTGACGCCGACCCCGCCATGGCACGCAGCATCGTGCACAACGCGAAGCTGCGCCGGACCGGGGTGTGCGGCGCCGCCGAGACCCTGCTCGTCGACCGCGCGGCGCACGCGCTCCTCGGACCGATCGTGCGCGACCTGCTCGACGCAGGCTGCGAGGTGCGCGGCGACGCCGCGACGCAGGCAGTCGACGCGCGCGTGCGGCCCGCGACCGAGGAGGACTGGCACACCGAGTACCTCGATGCCGTGATCGCCGTGCGCGAAGTCGACGGTGTCGAAGCCGCCATGGCGCACATCGCGCAATACGGTTCGTCACATACCGAGTCCATCGTCACCGCGAATGCGCAGACCGCCGAGTATTTCCTTGCGCGCGTGGACAGCGCGATCGTGCTGCACAACGCCTCGACCCAGTTCGCGGACGGCGGCGAGTTCGGCATGGGCGCCGAGATCGGCATCTCGACCGATCGGTTCCACGCCCGCGGCCCCGTGGGCGTGGAGCAGCTGACGAGCTACAAGTACGTGGTGCGCGGCACCGGCCAGACCCGCGCCTGAGCGTGCAGGCGCGCTACGGCGCGCGCAGCGCGGCGGCGCCGCCGCGCAACGAGTACGCGCCGGTTATCCCGCGCGCGCGCAATGCCTCCGCGGCGGCGTGACTGCGAACGCCGCGCGCGCAGACGAGCAGCAGCCGCTCGCGCGGATCGAGCGGGGCGGACAGCAGCTCGCCGAGCGGCAGGTGACGCGCGCGCCGTGCCGCGAGCGGTGAGGCCGCACATTCCGCCGCTTCGCGGATGTCGACGACTTCGTAGCCGGCCGCTTCGGCCGCGGCAATCGAAGTGTACGAGACGTCGACGTCGGCGCTCGCCGGCGCGGATGCCGCTGCGCTCGCACGGCCATGCTGCGCGTGATCGGGCGTCGGCCGTGTTTTCAACCGCTGCGTCGAGAGCGACAGCAGGTCGATCAACAGCACCTCCTCGCCGAGCCGGCCCGGCAGGTCGAGCACGATCTTCAGCACTTCGAGCGCCTGCAGCGTCCCGAGCGTGCCGGGCACGGGGCCGAGTACACCGGCCTCGGCACAGTTGCCGACGAGGCCGTCGCGCGTGGCGGCGGGCCACAGGCAACGCAGGCACGCGGCACCGTGCCGCGGATCGACCACCTGCAACTGGCCTTCATACTGGTAGACGCTCGCGAAGACACCGATGCGACCGAGGCGCAGGACCGCGTCGTTGAGCAGGAACTTCGTGGCAAAGTTGTCGGTGCAGTCGACGACGATGTCGTAGGGCGCGAGCAGGCCCTCGACGTTCGTGGCATCGATGCGCGTGACGTGCGTGTCGAGCCGCACCTCCGGATTGAGGGCGGCGAGTCGTGCGGCGGCGAGCTCGGCCTTGGGCGCACCGCAATCGGCGAGCGCGTACAGGGTCTGGCGATGCAGGTTCGAGGCTTCGAGCCGGTCGTGATCGACGATGCCGAGCCGGCCGATGCCCGCGGCGGCGAGGAACTGCAGCACCGGCACGCCGAGGCCGCCTGCGCCCACCACCAGCACCGAGGTCGCGCGCAGCTTGCCCTGGCCGGCCGGGCCGACTTCGCGCAGGGCCATCTGGCGGGAGTAGTCCGGCGCGCTGCGGGCGCCCGGGCCATGGGCTACGGGCTGCGGGCTGCGGGCCAGAGCGTGGGCGTGTTGGTGTTCGTGATCGTGCGCGTGGTCGTGCACGGCGGCGGCGCAGCGCTCGCAGTTCACCCAGCCCGAATCGCCGTCGACGTAGTGCTCCTTCTTCCAGATCGGGACCCGGTGCTTCACCTCGTCGATGATGAAGCGGCAGGCGCGGAACGCCTCGTCGCGGTGCGGTGCGCTGACGCCCACCCAGACGGCAAGGTCGCCGATCGCGAGATCGCCGACGCGGTGCACGCAGGCGACGCGCGTGACGCCGAAGCGCTCGCAGGCCTCGGCAAGGATGCGCTCGCCTTCGCGCAGCGCGAGCGGCTCGAAGGCCTCGTACTCGAGGTGCTCGACGCGGCGACCGTCGTTGAGATCGCGCACCCAGCCCTCGAACGCCGCATAGCCGCCGAAGGCAGGATCGGCGAGGGCTGCGCGCGCCGAATCGGCATCGATCGCCGTGGTCGTGAAACGGAACCGGGACATGTCGCGCCCGTCAGCCGCCCGCGACCGGCGGAATGAAGACGACGGCGTCGCCGTCCGCGAGCGGCTGCGCCCAGTCGCCGAATTCCGCGTTCACGGCGACACGCAGCAGTTCAGGCGGCAGCGTGAACGGATGGCGCGCGCGCAGCTCCTCGTAGAGGTCGCGCGGCGTGCGTGCGCGCGTCGCGAGCGTTTCCTCGCCGCGGCCGGCCTGTTCGCGCAACAAGGCGAAATACTGCACGCGGACCTGCAGGGGCGTGTCTGTGGCGTTCAGGGTGTTCATGGCCGTCCAATACTCTTGTGCTGCGTTCACATTGTCGAGGGCGGCGGGATCGAGCGGCTCGAGCAACGCGGGGCTGCCCTGGATCAGGAACTTGCGCGGGCAGCCGCGACCGGATGCGACCGCGGCCGCGAGGGCCGGGCGGCTCGCCGGCTCCCAGATGGCGCAGAGCGGTTCGGGCAGGCCGTCATGGGCGCTGCGATAGGCGGTCGCCACCCGCGCGGCGTCGCGATGCGCCACGAGGTGCGCGAGTGTGTCGGGGCCGAGGAACGGCAGGTCGCAGGCGAGCACGAGCCACGCGGCCCCGGGGTGCGCATCGAATGCGGCCAGGATGCCGGCCGCCGGGCCGCCATCGGGCAGCGCATCGCGGATCTGCGGATAACGCGCGCGCAGGGCGTCCTGCGCCTGGTCGGTGCGCACCGAGATGAAGCGCTGGGCGGTCCAGGGTTCGAGCAATGCCCACGCACGTTCGAGCTGGGTGGCGCCATGGTAGGCGAGCGCCGCCTTGTCGCGCTTCATGCGGGTGCTGCGACCGCCCGCGAGCACGAGGCCGAACAGCGGCGCGGCGCTCATGGCTTCGGCCTTTGGAAGTCGCGCTTGCCGCCCGACTTGGCGATGAGCCGCACCGGCCCGATCACGATGTCGTGCGACAGCGCCTTCGTCATGTCGTAGATCGTGAGCGCCGCGACGCTCGCGCCGGTGAGTGCTTCCATCTCGACGCCCGTGCGGCCGTGGATCGCAACGTCGCAGCGGATCACGAGGCGGCCCGCGCGCGCCTCGTCGATGGATATCTTGCAGCGCTCGAGCGCGAGCGGATGGCAGAAAGGAATGAGCTCATGCGTGCGCTTGGCCGCCATGACGCCCGCCACGATCGCCGTATCGAACACCGGGCCCTTCTTCGTGCGCTGGCCGGCGCGGCGCAATGCCAGCGCGGCCGCCCGCGGCAAGGTCACGACCGCCTCCGCGCTCGCCTCACGCAGGGTGACCTCCTTCGCGCCGACATCGACCATGGTGGGCCGGCGCGCCGCATCGACGTGGGTCAGGACTGGCTTGCGCCGGGTACGGGTGGGCATGGTCAACCGCCGATGTAGTTCATTTCGACCTTGGGCTCCTGCGTGACGCCGGCGCGCAGCGTGGCGCGCAGCTCGCTGTAGCGGTCGGCGCGCGCGGTCCAGCGGTCGCGGACGATCGCGAGCAGTTCTTCGTCGCTGGCGCCCGCACGCAGCGGGGCACGCAGGTCGAGGCCGTGGGTCGCGAAGAGGCAGGTGTAGAGCACGCCGTCCGACGACAGGCGCGCCCGCGAGCAATCGCCGCAGAAGGGCTGGGAGATCGAGGAGATGAACCCGATCTCGCCCTCGCCATCCGCGTAGGCGTAACGCTGCGCGACTTCGCCGACGTAGTTGCGGCTGAGCGGCGCCAGCGGCCAGCGCGCGTGGATGCGCGCATGCAGCTCGGCCGACGGCACCACGAGTTCGGGCTGCCAGCGGTTGCGGTTGCCGACGTCCATGTATTCGATGTAGCGCACGACGACGCCGGTGCCGCGAAAGCGCGCCGCGAGGTCGAGCGCCCCGGCATCGTTCACGCCGCGCTGGACCACGGTGTTGACCTTGAGCGGCGTGAGCCCGGCACGGCGCGCGTGCTCGATGCCGGCGAGCACGGCGTCGAGTTCGTCGAAGCCGCCGCACAACTTGCGGAATATGTCCGGATCGAGGCTGTCGAGGCTCACGGTCACGCGCGCGAGGCCCGCCGCCTTGAGTTCGCTCGCGTACTTCGCGAGCAGCACGCCGTTCGTCGTCAGCGCGACATCGGGCTCGCCCGGCAAGGCCGTCAGGTCGCCGACGAGGTCCGCCAGGTTTGCGCGCAGCAGCGGCTCGCCGCCGGTGATGCGGATCTTCTGCACGCCGAGCGATACGAAGAGGCGGGCGAGGCGCACGATCTCGTCGAAGGAGAGGCGCTCGGCGCTCTTCATGAAGCGATAGCTGTCGTGGAAGGTTTCCCGCGGCATGCAGTAAGGGCAGCGGAAATTGCAGCGGTCCATCACGGAAATGCGCAGGTCGCGCAGCGGCCGCGAGAGTGCGTCGCGCGGCCCGCGCGCGTGCGCGATCGGGACTACACGTTCGTTCGGGGGCATGTACGCATTGTCGCGCCGACGGGCGCGCCGGTACAGTGAATACCGGGGAAAGCAGCGCGCGATGTGATCTCGCGCAAAATCGTGCCGCCAGCGGGCGGCGCGCGGACCGCGCTGCCCGGTGGCGACCCGCCGTATCGGTCCCTGCCGGCTACTTCTGGTGCGCCTTGTTGAAGGCCTGGATCTGTTCGTTGAAACGCCCCGCGACGGCCTCGAGCTCATCGATCGCGGCGTTGTGCTTCTGCACCTGGCGCTTGTCGAGCTCGGCCTTCTGCTCCGGCGTGAGCGTCGCGGCATCGGCCGTGACCCGCGTGTCGAACTCGAGCTTGATGCACGCGAGGTAGGCTTCCATGTCCTTGTTGTACTGCTGCACGAGTTTCTTGCCCGCGAGCATCTCGTCCTTGGTGGCGACGGAGCCGTCCGGCAGCTTGTCGGGCGCCGTGGGGTAGGTGCAGGCCGCATAGGCAGGGGCGCCCGCGATGGCAAACGCCAGCGTCGCGGCAAGTATCGACACCTTCATGGAGGGCATCCTCGAGTGGGAGTTGGGAGGCCGGAGCTTACCGCGAACCCGCGACAGCGAACAGCAGAGGGCGGACGGCCAGGGCGCCGCTTGCGCCGCCTGGCCGTCCGCCCGCCACGATCCGTCGTCGTGGTGCCTACCGGAACTTGTCGGGGAACTGCGCCGCGAGCCCGTTCGCGAGCGCATCGGCGATCACGTTCATGTGGCTCGCCATCGCCGCCCAGGTGCGGGCCTCGGCGTCATACTGCCCGGCGTGCAGTTGCTGGATCTGCTGCACGTGGTGCGCGCCGTGTGCGGACAACAGGCCGCGCAACGTCGCCGCCGGCCAGTGCGGATTGGCGCCCGCGAGGAAGTCGGCGATTGCATTGGCATTCGAACTGAGCTTCGCGAAGGCCGCACTTTCCTGCGCCTTCGAGCCTGCCTTCGTGGCGTCGACGTAGGCGCTGATTGCGCCCCAGTGGCCGGCGAGCAGCGTGAAGAGCTGGTCGGACGCCGCCTTGCCGTAGAAGGGCTCGACGGCGCCGGCAATGGCCTTGGCATTGGCCACGACTTCGGCTTCCGCGGCCTTCGCGGCGGCCGCATCGCCGTCCAGGCGCGCGACGACGACATTGCGCACCCAGAAGATGTGCTGGAACCACAGGCCGCGCAGCGCATCCTTCGTGTCCGCGAGCTTCACGGCAATGGTCGTGGAGGTGGCGGCCGAACTCGCGGCCTCGTGGTGGGTCGCCGCGGACAGCGCCGGCCCCGGCAGGGCGGTGACGAGCGCAGCGGCGGCGAGGGCGGGCAACAGGCGTTTCATCTCGGTATCTCCTCGGGTGGTTGTGGCCTTCCGTTCTACGCTGGCAAAAACACTAAGGAAATACTAATATGCCAAAAGTATGGCGGAACTCTACGGTGAACGCCGCAAGCGGCTGCTGCGCCACCTGCTGCGAAACAAGAGCGGTGCTGCGGTCGACGAGCTGGCGCAGGCGCTCGGGGTCACGCGCACCGCGGTGCGCCAGCATCTCGCCTCGCTGATGCGCGACGGTCTCGTCGCACCGGGCGCCGAGCGCGCCTCGGGCGGTCGCCCGCTACGGCTCTACGTGCTCACGGATGAGGGGCGCGAAGTCTTTCCCCGTCGATATTCGTGGTTTGCCCGGCTGCTCGTCGAGGCGATGGCGCAGGAGCACGGCAGCGCGGGCTTGCGCACCCGCTTCGGGCGCATCGCGGCGTCCGTCGTGGCGCAGTTGCCGCACCGTGCCCCGCCGGGTGCGAGCCGGCGCGAGAAAGTCGAGGAACTGTCAGGGCTGATGGACCAGCTCGGCTACGACGCGCGCAAGGTGAAGGATGTCGGCGGCGCCCCGACGATCGAAGCCGACAACTGCGTCTTCCATGAGCTGGCGCAGCGCAACCCCGCGATCTGCCAGTTCGATATCGCGCTGCTGACGAGCTACACGGGCAGCAAGGTGGAACTGCACGAATGCATGGCCAAGGGCGGCCATGTGTGCCGCTTCCGGTTCCTGCCGCCCGCGTAGCGGGTTGCGTCAGGGAACCTCGCTCTTGATCTCCCAGATGTAGTCGGCATGCGACCCGCAGAGGGTGTCGAACGCATGCACGAGCGGGTTCTTTTCCATCGCCGCAACGACGGCCGCGCGCGCCTTCATCAGGGAGCCGACGTCCGCGGCGGTCATCGTCGCGAGCCGGCGGTACTGCGCGCCTACGACATGCTCGTTCCAGCCCCAGGACTTCAATGAACCGTCCGCGACCATCCGGTCGTACATCGGCGCGAAGACGTCCTTGACGAGCGCGTCCGCCTCGGCCTCGCGCGCCTGGTCGCAGGTGTAGTACACGGAGAAGCTGGCGCCGCCGCGCGCGCGTTCGTTGCCACTGCCGGCGACGGTCCGCCAGATGTAGTCGTCGTGCGAATTGCAGATCTTGCCGAACTCGGTCACGAGCTTCTTGTTCTTGGCATCCGCCTGGTCGCCCACCTTCTTCTGTGCGGCGAACAGCGCGTCGATGGAGCCGGCGCGGAAATATTGCACGCGGCGCCACTGGCCGCCGGTGTGGTGCACGAGCCAACCCCAACCCGCGACCGACCCGTCGGCGATCGCGGCGTCCCACAGCGGCTTGTCGAGCTGCGCGACGATCTCGTCGGCGCGCTCCTGCAGCGTCACGTCACACTTGAAATAGGTGGCGTAGATGTACGACTCGGGCGGTTTGTCCTGCGCAAGCGCGGCGCCGGACAGCGTGAGACAGGCGAGCGACGCCCACGACGTCGCCGCAACGATGATTCCCTTCATCATGGCACTCCCCTTCCATTCGGCCTTCCTGGCCGGTTTTGCGGGCGAGTATAGGCCTACGGTGCGTCAAGGTCCCGCGCGGAGCGGCCGAGCGCCAGCTGCCGCAGCGGCAGGGGCGGCGGCTCGAGCGGCAGGCGGGTGCTCGCGTAGGCGCCGGTACTCGCAAAACCGTAGGCCGCGGCATCCTCGTTGCTGAAGGCGTAGTAGACGGCCTCGGCGCCGGCCATGGCGAGCGCACACAGGCACATCGGGCACGGATGGCCGCTCGCGTAGACGGTGCAGCCGGCGAGATCCGGCTTGTCGAGGCGCCGGCAGGCGGCGCGGATCGCCTCCATCTCCGCGTGCGCCGTGAAATCGTGGGTGCGGACCGTGTCGTTGACGCCGGTGGCCACGACCTCGCCGTCGCGGGCGATGACCGCCCCGAAAGGGCGCCCACCCTGCGCGCGATTGCGCAGGGCGAGCTGCACCGCTTCATCCAGCAGGTTCTCGTGGCTGCGCATGGGGCCAAGTGTAGCGGGTGGTGCGTGTAGAATGCGCCGGCCGGTTCCCCCCGCGCGCCAGGCTTCGAACCTGAGGGTCGGAAGTTCGACGACTCGCGCGTCAGCGCGAGTCGGACGGCGCGCAATGCGCGCCGGTCCTTCGCGGCAGCGAAGGATGAGCGTCCGCAACTGCGGACGCGAACAATCTCTCCGGGGAGTCCTGAAAGGGAGCATTCAGCCACTCGGGTCCCAATCGCAGGCGTGTAGAATCCCCGGCCTGCTGTTTTCCACGCGCCCGTAGCTCAGCTGGATAGAGCATCAGGCTTCGAACCTGAGGGTCGGGAGTTCGAATCTCTCCGGGCGCGCCAGTTCACAAGCGGTCGCCGCTGCCCGCCACAGCGGCGACCGCCAAACTCCTACTTGAACGAGACCGACACCCCGACGCCGTACGTGCGCGGCGGCCCGTACGTCGCACCGTAGCCCACGCTCGAGAACAGGACCTGCGTGCGATAGCGCTCGTCCGCGAGGTTCTTCGCCCAGAGGTAGGCGTTCCAGCGGTCGTCGTCGGCGCCGATGCCGATGCGCGCATCCGCCAGGAAATAGCCGCGCTCGTGCGCCTGCGGCGGATCGCGCACGATGTCGAAGCTCAGGTCGTCCTGGTAGTTGCCGGACAGCGTGACGTCGGCGCGCAGGCCGGCGGCGATCGGCCACTGGTAGCGCACGAGTCCGTTCAGCGTGAAGTCGGGTGAATTGGGCAGCTTGCTGCCCTCGGCGACACCGGCGACGACCGACTTCGTGATCTTCGTATCGAGCAGCCCGACCCCGAGCCGCACGTCGAGGCCGGCCGTCGGCTTCCACCACAGGTCGAATTCGCCGCCGAGGATCTCCGCATCGCCCACGTTGGTGATGCCGAACAGCGTGCCGAGCGGCGAATCGAACAGGCCGCCGTAGAACTGCATGTCGGAGTAGTCGTAGTAGAACACCGATGCATTGAGCTGCATGCGGCCGTCCAGCAGCCGCTTCTTGGCTCCGAGCTCGTAGGCCAGCAGCGATTCGTCGTCGAAGGCCTGCAGGTCCGCGGGGTTGAAGGTGAGCTGGCCCTGGAAGCCGCCCGACTTGAAGCCGCGGCTGAGGCTCGCGTAGAGGAGCGTGTCCGCAAAGCCGGTGTAGTCGAGGCCGATCTTCCCCGACACGTCCTCGATGTCGTAGTCGTTGGCCACCGGCGGGAATACCTGCAGCTCCGCACCGCCGGCGATCAGGTAGGTGAAGGCGTTGCTGAACTCCTTCTTCTCGTTCGTGTAGCGCGCGCCGGCGTTCAGGCGCCAGGCGGGGTTGAAGCGCCACTCGCTGTTGAGGAAGAGGGCCGTCGACCGGGTCTCCTGCGAATACTCGTTGCCGATGGCATCGACCCCGGCGAGGCCGAGCAGCGGCAGCAGGTCCGAGGCGTCGAAGCGATCGCGTGTGTCGACCGTGTCCGTGCCGTAGAAGGCGCCGCCCGTCAGCACCAACTCAGTGCCCACGTAGGTCAGGCGCGCTTCCTGCGAGAACTGCTCGATGCGGTTCCTGAACGTGCCGTCGAGCTGGATCAGGCTCGTTGCGTCGCGATCTTCGACGTGCAGGCGCTTGAACTCGTCGTAGCCCGTCACCGACGTGAACGTCAGGGCATCCGAGATCGACCAGTTCGCCGTGAGCGCGGCTCCCTTCAGCTCGAGGTCCATGCGCGGGTCCACCGAGGCGCCCGAACGGTACGGATCGGTGTCGCCGTCGTCTTCGGTGCTGAACGGGTTGTCGATCTTGACCAGCGAAACATCCGACCTGTCACGGCCGCCGTGCACGTTCAACAGCACGTCGAGGCTGTCGGTGGGTTGCCACTGCAGCAGGCCGCGCCACGAGGTGCGGTCGATGTCGCCGACGTGCTTCCCGGTCAGCCGGTTGGTCTGATAGCCGTCGTCCTGCTGAGTCGTCTGCACGGCCAGGCGTGCGCTGAGCTTGTCGCCCAGCGGGCCGCTGATCGCACCTTCGGCGCGGCCGTAGTCGTAGCGCCCGTAGTCGAGCGATGCGCTCGCTTCGAACTGGTCGGTCGGCTTGCGGCTGACGAAATTCACCGTTCCGGCGGTGGTGTTGCGACCGAACAGGGTGCCCTGGGGGCCTTTCAGAACCTCCACGCGTTCCACGTCGAACAACTGGAAGGTCAGCATGGCCGGGGAGACGAGGTAGACCTCGTCGACGTAGATGCCCGCGGCCGGATTGTTGTTGGCGGCGTAGTCGTTGAGCCCGATTCCACGGATGCTGACATTGGGGATGCTGTTCGCGAGCGTCTCGTTGATCCGCACGTTGGGCGTCTGCGTCGCGATGTCCTTCATCTGCGCAAGGCCCATGCCCTTCACGTCGTCGCCGGTGAGCACGCTCACCGAAATGCTGACGTCGTTGAAATCCTGCGCGCGCTTCTGCGCCGTGACGACCACTGTTTCGATCTGGTTGTCACTCTCCTGCGCGGCGGCCGTGAGCGGCGCGGCCAGTGTGGCGCCGAGGGCGGCGCAGAGCGTGTATCGGCTGATGTTCATCGAACTCCCCTGGTCGTTGTGTGGGTCACGTGGCCGCGAATTCCGGAAAGACATAACCCGCCAGCCGCTTGCGGCCCGGCGGCGGATAGCTGCGCTTGCTGTGGCTCAGGCCGGTTTTCACCAGCGCGTCGGCCATGTGCACGGCGAGCGGAATCGGATCGATGACCGGCACGTCGAGGCCGTCCGCCAGCAGTGCGTCACGGATGGCGCCCGCGCAGCCGAAGAAACCCGTGCAGCCGAGCACGATCGCATCGGCGCCCTCGTTCCGGACGGCCGCTGCGGCCTCGCGCGCGAGCGCCGCGTTCAGCTTGCGCATGTCGTGGGCGATGTCGAGCACCGGGATGTCGATGGCGCGGAACGACGCGTAGTTCTGCTGCAGGCCGTAACCCGCGACGAGCTTGCCGATCATCGCCCGCAACCGGTCGAGCACCGTGATGAAGCTGAAGCGATGACCGAGCATGGACGCGACATGCATGGCGGTCTGGCTCGGGCCCAGCACGGGAATGGTCACCGCTTCGCGGCAGGCGTGCAGGCCGGGATCTCCCATGCAGTCGATGATCACCGCATTCGCACCGCGCCGTTCGGCGTCGATCGCCTTGCGGATCGTGTCGGGGACACTCAGCGCCTCGTCGAACTCCGATTCGATCGAGGCCGGGCCTTGCGCGATCAGCGTGTGCGTCACGACCAGGTCGGCGCGCCGGAACGGGTTGACATCATCGAGCGTGCGTATGCCCTCGGTGATGATGGGCGTGATCAACTCGATGCGGGTCTGCATGGTGCTACCTCGTCGACTATTGGTCTGCGATGCGCTCGAGCGGCACGAACGGGTCGGCCAGGCCGAAGGCCTGCGGGCCGAACACCGCCAGCGATTCCGGCGTGCGCATGATCGGCGCGGCACTCGTCGCGATGACCTTGAGGCGCTGACCGTAGCGCAACGCCTCGACCGGCACGGGCGCTGCGGTTTCCCGGTCCACGAGGCAGATCAGGTCGGGGACGATCGCCAGCACGCGACCCTGCTCGCGCGCCACCAGGTGTTCGTTCTGGAAGCTGATTTCGAGCGTGCGGCCCGATCCGTCCAGGGCATCGAGGTGGCAGTGCCCAATCGAAAAGCCCTGCCGCGTTTCACGCCGCAGGTCGCGGACCTTGCCGTCGAAGAGCAGCTTGCAGTGGTTGTAGTAGGGCGTGGTGCGCAGGTAGGCCACCAGTTCCTGCACGGGGTCGCCATTACGACGGCCGCGCGTGATGGCGCGACCGATTTCCTTCGCGAGCGTGAGCGTGCCCTTGACGGCGGACCGCTTGACGTCCGCGCCGGTCATCGGATAGCTGCTGAGGATCACGCTGCAACCCATCTGCACCGCGGCTACCCGCACGATCCCTTCGGCCGTCTTGGCGTCCCCTGTATCCACCACGAGTGACGACAGCCTATCGTCGGTGACGACGAGCGGCGTGCAGCTCACGCCGTAGACGTTGAACGTGACCATCTGGATCTCGGGGAAGGCGCGGCCCATGCCATCGGCGTCCACGAGCGGCAGGCCGAGCCGGGCGGCCGCCATCACCGGCAGCAGCGAATTGAGGCCGCCGATCTCGATGCCGATCAGCGCGTCGGCCTTGCGGCCGAGATAACGCTCGAGGCGCCGCACGGCGAGGTCCACGTCGTCGCCGCAGGCGGCCTTTTCGCCGAGCACCGTGGGCGCGCCGAGCATGGCGATCGTGAACACCGTGGCTTCATCGGGCAGCGAGTCGGCCTCGACGATCTCCGGCATGCCGAATTCGCGGATGGCGTTCATCGCCAGGAGCCGGCCGACGTAAGGGTCGCCGCCGCCGCCGGTGCCGAGGAAGGCGGCCCCGGTGGCGATGTCCGCGAGGTCTTCGATCGCAAGTCTCATGGCCGCGGCGCTCCCGCGAGTGCGAGCTCGCCCGATACCTTCACGCGGATGCGCACCGCCCCGCCCGGCATGTACGCCAGTGGCAGTTCTTCGAGATCGAGGACCTGAAGCGTGTCGGCCGCGGCGCCGGCGTCGATGGCCCGCTGGCGGGCCTCGCCCTTGGCTGATTCGAGCGCTGCTTCGCGACCCGAATCGTCGTAGTTGAAAACCTTGTCGACCTCGCCGCTGATCTGGGCGATGGATGCGCCGATGGCGTTGGCGACATCGGCGTGATGCGGCACCAGGACGTCGGACACGCCGGGGATGGTGTCGCGGATGAGGATCGAGCCGCCGCCGACCAGCACCAGCGGCAACGGCGCGGCGCTCGTCTTCATGCGGTCCACGCCCTCGGCGACGATCTGGTGGATGCGCGCGAGCGCCCGATCGACGAGTTCGCGCGGCAGGCCGCGCACCCGTTCCCTGTCGCCGATGTCCGCGTAGCCGGCGGCGACGGCGATGTCCGTTGCGCACAGCGTGTCGCCGCCGAACACGCGGCTCTCCTGCAGCAGCCGGAATCCGACGGACCGCGGGCCGACGCGCACCTCATCGCCGCCGGCCTGCACGAGCGATCCGCCGCCGAGGCCGCAGGCGAGCACGTCCGGCATGCGGAAATTGGTGCGCACGCCGCCGATGTCGACGTTCAGCGAGGATTCGCGCGGGAAGCCGTTGCGCAGCATGCCGATGTCGGTCGTCGTGCCGCCGATGTCCGCGATGAGGGCTTCCTGGAGGTTCGACAGGTACGCGGCGCCGCGCATGCTGTTCGTGGGCCCCGAGGCGAACGTCAGCACCGGATAGCGCTCGACGAAGCCCGCGTCCATCAGCGTGCCATCGTTCTGGGTGATGTAGAACGGGGCGTCGATCGCAAGTTCGCGCAGCGCCGCGCGGAAAGAGCCCACGACCTGTTGCGACAGTTGCGCCAGGCTCGCGTTCATGACGGCGGCGTTTTCCCGCTCGAGGATGCCCATGCGGCCGATCCGGCTCGACAGCGTGACGGCGACGTCGGGGGCTTCGTTGCGCACGATGTCGGCGGCCCGTTCTTCCATCGCGGCGTTGACCGGCGAGAAGAGGCCCGTAAGGGCCACCGTCGACAGGCCGGCCGCGCGGATCTCGCGGGCGGCCCGCGCGATGGCCGGCTCGTCGAGCGCGTCCGCGACCCGACCGTCGTACTGGTAACCGCCACGCACCATGTAGTGATGCGTGCCGATGGCCGCGGCAATGTCGGCGGGCCAGTCCGTGAGCGGCGGGATGCCGCGCGACGAGGGCAGCGCGACCCGGATGATGCCGACCGGCAGCAGGCCGCGTCGCTCGACGAAGGCGTTGGTGAAATGCGTGGTGCCGATCATGACGCCCGTGACCTGGCCGGCCCCGATCGCGGAGCGCTGCAGGACCGCGCGGATCGCCTTGACGATGCCGTCGCTCACGTTGGGCGACGTGGGCGCCTTGTAGGTCGCGAGCACGCGCCGGCCGTCCATGACCACCGCGTCGGTATTCGTTCCGCCGACATCGACACCGATACGCATCGTAACGCGCCCCCGTTCACTGTCGGCGGCCACGCTAGCAGTGCTGTCATGCCGTGCAGAACACCCCGGCGGGTAGGGCGAGCGCGGTATCCGGGTAGTCGGCTAGATCAGCCCCTGGCGGATCGCCGCGGTCACGGCGTCCTGGCGCGTGCCCACCGAGAGCTTCTCGAAGAGATTCTTCAGGTGGAACTTCACGGTGTTGGGCGAGAGGTTCACGGCGGCGGCAATTTCGCCGTTCGACCGGCCCTGCACGAGCAGGCCCAGCACCTGGTGTTCGCGCGGGCTCAGCAACGGATCGGCGCGTCCTGCGGCCGATTCGCTGCGGATCGCGAGGGCCACCTCGGTCAGGAACCGGTCACGCAGCCGGTTGCCGCGACGGGTCTCCGAGGCACCCAGCAGCACGCCGAGTATCGGCAGCAGTTCCGGCCCTGCATCGATGAAGGGGCGCTTGAGCCCCTCGAACACGGCGGCAGCGACCGCGGTATCGAGCGCCGCACCCGCGGCCGCAGGGTCGCGTCGCAATCGGACCATGGAGAGCAGCACGGAGAGGGAGACGAAGGCCCGCAGGTGGCGCGCCCGATGCGCCCGGCCGGTTTCGGTGGCGAGCAGGCCTTCCGCCGCCGCCAGGTCGCCGTCACGCATCAGGTGCCGCGCCTGCGCGCTCACTTGCGCGTGCCGCAGGGCGGGGTCGAACAGTGCGTCGTCGGGGAGTGGCGCGAGCGGCGGTTCCGCCTGGTTCGTGGCCGGGCCGGCATCGCCGCCATACGCGGCGTCACGCCAGGCGAGCTCGCGTAGCCACGCGCCCATGACTTCTTCCAGTCCCGGCAGCATGCGTGACGACGCGGTCGCGTGCACGCGGCGCGCGATGCGTGCCACCTGCAGGGGATCGCGCGCGAGGTGCGCCAGCTTGAGCGCCGTCTGGTAGCCGGCGACATAGACCTCGAGCCAGGAATCGAACTGCTCGATGTGCGGTAGCGCGCGATCGAGCAGCTGCGTGGCCATCGGTGTTTCGTTGCGCTCGTAGGCGATTTCCGCGAGGAAAACCTTCGCCACGGCAACGAGGTCGCTCCCGGCGCCGAAGTGTTCTTCGGCCAGGTCCCGGCCTTCGCGAAACAGGGCCTCGGCATCGCGCATGCGGCCCTGCGCCATGCGGGCATAGCCCTCGTGGAAGTAGATGAAGGCTTCGCCGTACAGCGAGCCGATGCGCCGAAAGTGCGCGATCGCCTGTTCACCCGCCGCGAAGGATTCGTCTGCGCGGCCGATGCGCGCGTGCGCCGCGCACAGCAGGTTGCAGCGCACGGCATGCATCAGGTGGTCTTCCCTCGGCAGCGCGACACCGAGCGCCTCGAGCTGCCCGATTTCATGCGGCGTCACGTCATTGCCGGCGTAGCGATCGAGCAGCGAGCGCATGATCGCGATCTCGCCGGCCAGCGCGGTGTCCGCGGCGTGCCGGTCCGGCGGCTGCACGAGGCGCAGCATCGCGGCGCGTGCCGCATTGTGTTCGCCGCGGCGCGCCTTCAGGTAGATGTCGGCCAGTGCGATGCGCGGATGCGTGGCGAGGAGGTCGTCCGGGAGGACGCGCAGCGTGCGCTCGAACACGCCCACGTGGCCCATCAGCGCATAACGCCAGCCGCCGAGGCGCTCCAGGATGTCCGCGAGCAGCTCGTGGTCGGCGCTCGACATGGCATGCTGGACGGCCTCCGTGTGGTAGCCGTGTGCATGGAACCAGCGACTCGCGGAGCGGTGCAGGTCGGCCACGCCAGGACCCGCCGCGCGCCGCAGGCGCTCTTTCAGGAACTCGGAGAACAGCCGGTGGTAGCGATACCACGTGCGCTCCCGATCGAGGCGATGCACGAACAGGTCGTGCCGCTCGAGGCGCTCGAGCAGCTGCCACGACCCGCTGTTCCCTCGCAGCGCATCGGCCAGTTCGCCGTTGACCCGCTCCAGGATCGAAGTGTCGAGCAGGAAGCGTTGCTCGTCGACGGGCAGTGCGTCGAAGACCTGCTCGACGAAATAGTCCTCGAGGTCGGAACTGCGGCCGGAGATCTGCGCCAGTGTTTCCTCGATGGAGGCGCCGCCCGCCAGCCAGCGGCGCACCGTCTGCAGCGCGATCGGCCAGCCCTCGGTGCGCGCATGCAGTTCGCTCGACCAGTCCGGTGGGCGCTGTGCGGGCAGCAGGTCGGCCAGGAATGACTCTATTTCCGCGGGCGAGAACTCGATCTCCGACTGGCGCATCACCAGCAGCTCGTCGTGCGCGCGCAGGTCGGCGGTCGGCAGCGACTGCGGGTACTGGCGCGTGCTGATCACGAAATGCACGTGGGGCGGCCGCGAAGCCAGCAGCTGGTTCACGGCCGCGCCCACGGCAGGGGATTCCGCGCGGTGCAGGTCGTCGAGGATGACCACATGGGGGCCGGTGCAGCGATTGAGCGCGGTGACCAGCGCACCGGTGGTGGCCGCGGGCGCGGATCCGGAGAAGCTGTGCGGCGAGTCGATCAGCTCGATGCCCGCCGCGAAACCCGCTTCCTGGCAGGCGCCGACCAGGTAGTTCAGGAACTGGAAGGGATCGCTGTCGTGCTCGTCGAGCGAGAGCCAGGCCGCGGGAACTCCGCGCGCCTTCAGGGACTCGAACCATTGCGCAAGCAGCGAGGTCTTGCCGTAGCCCGCGGGCGCCTGGACGAGCGTGAGCTGTGCATCGAGTGCGCCGTCGAGCCGCGCCATGAGTGGCGCGCGTGGCACCGGCCTGCGCAGCCTGATCGACGGCGACAGTTTCGAGCGCACCAGCCATTCGTTCAAACGCGAGGCTCCCATCGATCGTTACCCATCCGATGCTAGCGCAAACAGGCACGACAGCAGTGTCCACCGTAGAATGGAGCGCATGGCGGATTGCGACTCCGACGCGCTGGTCGTCTTCGGCATCACCGGCGACCTGTCGTTCAAGCAGATCATTCCGGCGATCGCGCGCCTCGTGCAACGCGGGCGGGTGGGCGGCCCGCTGCTCGGCGTCGCGCGCGATGCCTGGAGCCCCGGCCAACTCACGGCGCGCGTTTGCGAAAGCCTGCGGGCGCGCGGCGATGGCTACGACGAGGCGGCGGCGACGGCGCTCGGGCAGCGCCTGCGATACGTGGCGGGCGACTACCACGACCCCGCGACATTCCGGCGGCTGAAGGAGGCGCTCGGTTCGGCCCGCGCGCCGCTCTTCTATCTGGCCATCCCGCCGAGCCTTTTCGGCGAAGTGGTGGGTCACCTCGGTGCATCGGGGTGCGCTGGGGCCGATGCACGCGTCGTCGTGGAAAAGCCCCTCGGGCGCGACCTCGCGACTGCGCAGGCACTCAATCGCCACCTGGCGCAGGTGTTCGATGAGCCCCGCATCTTTCGCATCGATCACTTCCTCGGCAAGGAGCCGGTGCAGAACCTGCTCTATTTCCGCTTTGCGAACGCGTTCCTCGAGCCGCTGTGGCATCGGGACCAGGTGGCGAGCGTGCAGCTCACGATGGCGGAATCGTTCGGCGTCGGCACGCGCGGGCGGCTCTACGAAGAGCTGGGCGCGGTGCGCGATGTGTTGCAGAACCACCTGCTGCAGGTCGTGAGCCTGCTCGCGATGGAGCCGCCGGCCCGCTACACGAGCGACGCACTGCGCGACGAGAAGGTGAAGGTGCTCGAGGCGATCGCGCCGCTCGGCGCCGGGGACATCGTGCGCGGCCAGTACGACGGCTATCGCAGCGAGGCCGACGTGGCCGCCGACTCGCGCGTCGAGACCTACGCCGCGGTGCGTTTTGCCGTGCGCACGCCGCGCTGGCAGGGCGTGCCGTTCCTCGTGCGGGCCGGCAAGGGGCTCGCCGTCACGGCCACGCAAGTGACGGTGCGCTTGCGGGCGCCGTCGCCGGCGCTGTTCGATGGCTCATCGGAAGACGCGAACTACGTGCGCTTCCGGCTCGGCCCTGAACGGGTGTCGATTGGCCTCGGCGTGCGCACCAAGGAGCCGGGCGAGGACATGCGCGGTCGCGATACCGAGCTGCTCATGTGCGATGCCGAGACGGGCGCGATGAGCGCCTATGAGCGCCTCATCGGGGATGCGCTGCGCGGCGACCCTTCGCTCTTTGCGCGGCAGGATTCGATCGAAGCGGCTTGGCGCATCGTCGATGGCATTGCGGCGGGCGCGCCGTCCGTGGCTGCCCCGCCGCTCGCGTATGCGCGGGGCAGTCGCGGACCCGCGGCTGCAGAAGCGATGGCGGCCGACATCGGCGGCTGGGTCGATCCCGGCACGGGCTGCTGATCGCATGCGGTGGGTCACCGGGGAAGACGTTGCAACCACCGAACAGGCCGCCGCGGAGTTCATCGCCGCGCATCTCGCGCAGGCGATCAGTGAGCGAGGTCGCGCGACCCTGGCCGTGAGCGGTGGGCGCACGCCGTGGGCCATGTTCGAGAGGCTCGCGGCACTCAATGTCGCGTGGGCCCACGTGCATCTCTTCCAGGTCGATGAACGTATCGCCCCCGAGAACGACGCGGCGCGCAACTGGACGCAGCTGATCGCGTCGCCGCTCGCGGCGCGCATTCCCGCGGCGCATCGCCACCCGATGCCGGTCGGAATCGCGGATGCCGCGGCCGCGGCGGCGGCTTATGCGGCCACGCTGGTCGAGGCCTGCGGCGAGCCGCCCGTGCTCGATGTCGTGCACCTCGGGCTCGGCGACGACGGGCACACGGCGTCGCTGTTCCAGGGCGATCCGCTGCTCGAGGAACGGGCGCGCGATGTCGGCGTGAGCGGGCCGCGTGCGGGACTGCGCCGGCTGACCCTGACGCTGCCTGCGATCGACCGCGCGCGCTGCATCGTCTGGCTGGCGCTCGGCGCGGGGCGGCAACGGGCGGTCGCGCAGCTCTTCGCGGGCGACCGGGCCATATCGGCGAGCCGTGTCTCGCGCGAGCGCGCGACGGCCTTCACGGATCCGGCGGCGGCCCCTTAGGCGGCAGTGGGTGTCCGCCGAATGCGTTGCGCACGAGGGCGAGCAGGCGGGCGCCGAAATCGTCCGCGCCCTGCGACGCAAAGCGCGCCATCAGTGCCGCGCTGATCACGGGCGTGGGGACGCCGAGATCGATCGCTTCGCGGGCCGTCCAGCGTCCTTCGCCCGAATCGGCGATACGCGCGCCGACCCGGCCGAGCGCCTCGGGGTCGTGCAGCACGCCCGCGGTCAGGTCGAGCAGCCACGAGCGGATCACGGTGCCGTGTCGCCAGGCCTCGGCGATCGGGCCGAGCGGCAGTTCGAGGTCCTTGCGGGCGGCGAGCAGCGCGAAGCCCTCCGCGTAGGCCTGCATCAGCCCATATTCGATGCCGTTGTGGACCATCTTCGTGAAATGACCGGCGCCGGACGGGCCGCAGTACACCCAGCCCTTGTCCGGTGCGGGTGCCAGGGCGCGAAACAAGGGCAGGGCCCGTTCGAAATGTTCGCGCGCGCCGCCGATCATCAGTCCATAACCTTCCTCGAGTCCCCACACGCCCCCCGAGACGCCCGCATCGAGAAACCCGATGCCCCGTTGCGCGAGCTGTGCCGCGCGGCGCTGCGAATCCTGATAGAGGGCATTGCCACCGTCGATCACGAGATCGCCGGCCGCGAGCTGCGTCGCGAGCGTCGCGACGTTTTCCTCGGTGGGGTTGCCCGCCGGGACCATCAGCCACACGATGCGCGGCGCGGGCAACGCGCCGAGCATCGCGTCGAGCTGCGGGTAGATGCGGACGCGGGGCTCGTCCGCGAACGCGCCGGCATCGGTGGGATCGAGGCTGAATCCGGCGACGGCCACGCCCTGCCTCGCCAGCCGACGCGCCATGTTGCCGCCCATGCGGCCGAGTCCAATCAGGCCGATCTGCATGGCCCGATGGTACCGCATGGCGCCATGGGTCATTTGCCATAAGGCCCGGTGTCGCGCAAGGCCGACGCCGGCCGCCCACTTGCGCTAGATTGAGGGCCTTGGGCACGACTACGACAACAAGGATGGTCCTGTTCGCGGCGTGCGTGGCGGGATGGGCGGGGGGACTGGCGCAGGCCGCCACCGCGAATCCGCATCCGGCCGCGGCGCTGGTCGAGCAAGGCGCCATTGCGATGCGTTCGGATCCGGACGCCAGCAAGCGCGACGCCGAAGCGGCACTCGCTGCCCTGCGCACGCGGCCCGACGTCGATCTCGAGATCCGCGCGCGCCTGCTCCTGTGCGACTACGAGTCCGAGCGCGACCAGCGCGCGCTCGAAACGCAGGTGAATGCCATCGAGGCACTGCTGCCGCGCGGCAAGCGGCCGGGTTTGCGGGCCGGGATGCTGGTGTGCCAGGGTGAGATGCGCGAAACGTTGGGCGACAACGCGCAGGCACTCGCCCTCTACGAACAGGCCGTGCGCGTCGCGTCGGAAGCCCGCGACGACGAAATGGTCGCGGGCGCGCTCTTCGCGCGCGGCTACGTGCTCGGCCTGCAGGGCGAGTATGCGCTGGGCCTCGCGGACCTGCGTCGTGCGCAGGGACTCTACGAAACGCTCGGCATGCGCCACCACTCGCTCACCGCGATGAACGGCATTGCGATCCTCTACAACCGCATGGGCGACTACGCGCAGGCGCGTGACATCTACATCTCCGCGCTCGCGCAGCAGCGCGAGGCGGGGATGCTGCGCGAGCAGGCGGTCACGCTGCACAACCTCGGCCGCGCGCACGAGTACCTGCAGGAGTGGCCTGATGCGCGCCGCTCGTTCACCGAGTCGCTCGCCATCAACCGGGAAATCCATTATTCGCGCGGCGAGGCGTATGCGCTGCGGGGTCTCGCGGCGGTCGAGAATGGCCTCGGCAACTGGCGCAGCGCGCTCACGCTGCTCCAGCAGGCCACGACGATGCAGCGGGCGACGCCCGACGCGCGCCTGCGAGCGCAGATCGACCTCTCGCGCGGCATTGCGCTGCACGGCCTCGGCGACCTGGACGCGAGCGCCGCCGCGCTGCGGGCGGCCATCGAGGTGTTCAGGAGCGGCGAGGCGCGCGGCGAACTCGCGGCAGGTTATGCGGAACTCGCCGCGGTGGAGGCGGCACGCGGCGACTGGCGCAGCGGCTACACGCAACTCGCGCTCGCGAAACAGGTCAGCGAGCGCCTGCTGCGCAACCAGATCGACCAGCGCTTCGCGACGCTGCGCGTCGAATTCGATACCGCCTCCAAGGAGGCCGAGAACGCGCTGCTGCAGCGGGATATCCGCGAAAACGAGCGCGCGCTCGCGCAGAGCCGCGCCGTGCGCCGGCTGCAGGCGGTCGTGATCGCGCTCGCGAGCCTGCTCGTGCTGCTGCTCGCCACGCTGGCCGTGCACCAGCGGCGCTCCACGCTCCGCATGCGCAAGCTCGCGCACACCGACGAGCTGACCTCGGCGCCGAACCGGCGCGCGGTGCTCAATCGGCTTGCGGATACCCTCGCGAGAGCCGGCGCGGGACCCTGCACGATCCTCATCACCGACATCGACCATTTCAAGGGCATCAACGACCGGTACGGCCATCCCGTCGGCGACGAGGTGCTGAAGATCATGGCGCAGGCCGTGCGCGACAACCTGCGCGAGCCGGCGTTCTTCGGGCGCCTCGGGGGCGAGGAGTTCCTCGTGGTGCTGCCGGAGACCGCCCCCGCCGAGGGCCACGCAACCGCCGAGCGGCTGCGCGAAGGCATCGCGGCGATCGACCTGTCGCACGTCTGTCCGGTGGGCCGCGGCATCACCGCGAGTATCGGCGTGACGACATCCCTGGCCGGCGACACGCCGAGTACGATGCTGCAGCGGGCGGACGAGGCGCTGTACGCGGCCAAGCGCGCTGGCCGCAACGCAGTCCGGGTGTGCGCGCTTGCGCAGGCGGGCTCAGTGACGCTCGCGGATGGCCCGCCGCACGATGCGGTCGATGAGGCGCGGCGCCACGAGCTTCAGGACGCGGCCCGCCCTTCCGCGTAGCGACGTGATGAGGAGGCGATCGCGCCTCGCCATGGCGCGATGCATCCGGCGCGCGCATTCCGCCGCGGTCATGACCCGGCCGGTCCGCAGCGGACTGGCTCCGAGCGGGCGGCCATCCGGGCCGATGGCCCGCTTGTGGATCTCGCTCAGCACGAAGTCGGGGGCGACGATCGTCACGTCGACACCGCGGGGTGCGATCTCGATGCGCAGCGACTCGCAGAAGCCGACCAGGGCGTGCTTGCTGGCCGCGTAGGCCGTGCGTTCCGGCACGCCGGTCAGGCCTGCGACGCTCGCGACCGCGACGATGAGGCCGCGCGAGCGATAGAGGTGCGGCAACGCCGCCGCCGTGAGCCACACGTTGGCGTGGAAGTTGAGGCGCATCAATTGTTCGAAGATGCCGAGGTCGGCGAGCGCGTCGAAGCGGCTCCACATGGTGCCGCCGGCGTTGGCGACGAGGACGTCGAGCTGGCCGTACTGCGCCACGGACTCGTGGACGAGCCGCTCGCAGGCGAGCCGGTCGGTGACATCGACGGGTACAACGAGGGCCGCGGCGCCGAGTGCGCGACATTCGGTCGCGAGCGACTCGAGGCGCCCGGCGCTGCGCGCGGCGAGCACGAGTTTCGGGCGTTCCGGGGCCAGCGAGAGAGCGAGGGCGCGGCCGATGCCTTCGGACGCACCCGTGACCAGGATCGCCTTGCCTTCGAAGTGCATGCCGGCAACGCTACCATCGGGTCGGGGCAGACACTATCCTTGCACGGATGTCCATCGCGCCCGGCGTAGCGCGCCTGCTCGCCCCCAACGCATCGATGATGACGGGTCCGGGCACCAATACCTGGCTGCTCGGCGATCCGCCCGTGGCCGTGCTCGACCCGGGGCCTGACATACCCTCGCACGTCGCGGCGATCCTCGCGGCGGCGCCGCGCCTCGAGACGATCTTCGTCACGCACACCCATCGGGACCATTCGCCTGCGGCGAGCACCCTCAAGGCGCGCACGGGCGCGCGGCTCGTGGGCCGCCCGGCGCCGCACGATGGCCTGCAGGACGAACGTTTCGTGCCGGATGCCATCCCGGTGCGCGATGAGGTTTTCGCAGCGGGCGGCCTGCGCCTGCGCGCGATCGATACGCCCGGGCATGCGTCCAATCATGTGTGCTGGCTGCTCGAAGACGAGGGCCTCCTCTTTTCAGGCGATCACATCCTCGAGGGGGTGACGCCCGTGATCCTCGTGCCCGATGGCAACCTCTCGGCCTATCTCGAGGCGCTCGAACGGCTCAAACGCTATCCGCTGCGTGCGATCGCGCCTGGCCACGGGCGCGTGATCGGCGAGCCGCTGCGCGAAATCGATCGTGTGATCGCCCATCGCCAGGCCCGCGAGGCGAAAGTGCGGTCGGCGCTTGCGGCGCGCGGATCGGCAACGCTCGATGAGCTGCTCGCGCCCGTGTACGACGATGTGCCCGCGGACCGCCATGCGCTCGCGCGCATGACGCTCGAGGCGCACCTCATCAAGCTCGAGCGCGAGGGCAGGGCGGCCCGCGACGGGGCCGTGTGGTATGCCCGCTAAGGCCCGCGTATCGCGCCATCTCGCGGTCGAGCTCGCGCAGGTCGACCTCGATCGTGGCGGGCGCGCAGTGCTGCGCGACATCGACTGGAAAATCGCGCCCGGCGAGCGCTGGCTGCTCTTTGGCGCCAACGGCGCGGGCAAGACACAGTTGCTGAAACTCGTGGCGGGCGCCGTCTGGCCGAAGCCCACGGGTCGGGAACGGCGGCGCTATCGCTTCGGCGGCGAATGGCACCACACCCCGCAGGAAGTGCTCGCGGAGATCGCCTACCTCGGCCCCGAGCGGCAGGATCGTTACCACCGCTACGGCTGGAATACGACCGTCGAACGCATCGTCGCGACCGGGCATTTTCGCACCGACATCCTGCTCGACCCGCTCGATGCGACCGCGCGCCGCGCGGTGCAGGCGGCGCTCGGGAAGCTCGCGATCGGGCAGTTGGCGCGCCGGCGTTTCCTCACGCTGTCTTTCGGCGAGCGGCGACTCGTGCTGATCGCGCGCGCGCTGGCGGCGCGCCCGCGCCTGTTGCTGCTCGATGAGCTGTTCACGGGGCTCGATGCCGCATACCGGGCGCGCGTGCGTGGCTGGCTCGAAGGCACGGCGCGCGCGCGTCGCCCGTGGGTGCTGTCGGCGCATCGTGCCGAGGACGTGCCCCGCGCGGCCACGCACGCGCTGCTGCTCGACCGGGGGCGCATCGCGTGGCGCGGTCCGATTGCACGCGCTCCGCTCGCGCAGTGGTTTCGGCGCGAAACGGCCCCCCGCCCCGCCACGCGCCATCAGGCGACGCCGGCCCGGCCGGGACGCCTGCTCGTGCGCCTCGCGCAGGCCGACGTCTACCTCGATGGCGTGCAGGTGCTGCAGGGAATCGAGTTCGAATTGCGCGCCGGCGAATGCTGGGTCGTTCATGGCGGCAATGGATCGGGCAAGACCACGCTGCTGCGCACGCTGTACGGCGATCATGGCGTGGCGAGCGGCGGTGTGGTCGAGCGCGACGTCATCGAGCCGGGCGTGGCGCTCGAGGCGTTCAGGCTGCGGGTCGGCCTCGTGGCGCCACACCTGCAGACGGACCACCCGCTGCATCTCGGCGTGGCCGAGGTGGTGCAGTCGGGGGCACGTGCCAGCATCGGCCTCAACGAGCCGGCCAGCCGCCGCGAGCGCGCAGCCGCGCAACGGGTGATGCGCGAATTCGGCGTGTCGCGCCTCGCGGCCCGGCCGCTCGGCGAGTTGTCGTACGGCCAGTCGCGGCGGGTGCTGTTCGCGCGCGCCGCGATGGGTCGGCCGGACCTGCTCGTGCTCGACGAGCCTTTCTCGGGCCTCGATCCGCCCACGCGCGCCGACCTGATGCGCCGGCTCGGCCAGCGTGTCGCCGCGGGCGCCGCGATCGTGCTTGCCACCCATCATCGCGAGGAGTGGCCCGCGTTTGCGACGCACGAGCTCGAACTGCGGCGCGGGGCCGTCCACTACCGGGGACCAAGACGCCCATGAAACCAGGCAAAGTATCCGCGACTTGCTTCGCGGCCCTCGTCGTCGCCCTCTCTCTGGCCGCCTGCACGCCGCGCGAAACGCCAGCTCCGCAGGTGCCGGTCACGGGTGGCAATGTGCCGCCGATGCCGCCGTTGCCCGCCGCACAGGCGCAGGTCGAGGCGGCCGCGCTCGAGGGTGCGGCGATCGAAGCGCAGCAGCACGGCGCCAATGCGTTACTCGTCGTGCGCAACAGCCACGTGATCTTCGAGCGCTACTGGCACGGCACCACGTTCAGCACGCCGATCGGGGCGGGCGCGTGGCAGGGCGTGATCGACGACCTGCTGGCCGGCGCGCTCGTCGAGGATCGCAAGCCCCTGCATGGCGATGCGACGCCGGATCGTGCGGCAATCGCGCGCGCCGCGGGCGTGACGTACGAGGCCTACCTCGCAAAGCGCCTCTGGCGACCGATTGGCGCCTTCGACGCGGTACTCGCCCCACGACTGCGGGCGGCCCAGGGCGACTGGCTGCGCATCGGCGAGCTGCTCGCCAACGACGGGGTCTACCTGGGTGAGGAGATCGTGCGCCCCGGCTGGACGCGGCAAGTACTCGAACGTCACGCGGTCGCAGGCGCGGCCCCACCCTCCCCGGCCACGAAAGACCTGTACCACCTGCCGGGCGCGGACGGCGCCAGCCTCTGGGTCGTGCCGTCGCTGCGGCTCGTCATCCTGCGGACGGGTGGTGAGATCGGCGCGGGAGACGGCCGCGGCGATGCCAGAATCCCGGAGTTGGTGCTTCGGGGAGTGATGGATCGCCCCCGTCCGACGGCGGGCGGCGAGGGCACGCCGGATCCGGCGATCTTCGTGCCCGCGCACTGAGTTGTTACAGGGAGTCTTCGCTTGAAACCACTGCTGACGCTGTTCATCGTCTGCGTCATCGACGTGCTGGGCTTCGGCGTGATCGTGCCGCTGATCCCGTACATCGGCTCGCGCTTCGACGCTTCGCCCGCGCTCATCACCGCGATCCTCGGCGTCCACGCCCTGTGCCAGCTGATCGCCGCGCCCGTGTGGGGGCGGTTGAGCGACCGTTACGGCCGCCGCCCGATCCTGATGTTCTCGCTCGCTGGCGCCTGCGTGTCGTACGCGATCCTCGGATTTGCCCCCGACATCGCCTGGGTGCTGGCGTCGCGCGTCCTCGGCGGGCTGATGGCGGGCAACATTTCCGCGGCCATGGCCTACGCGTCCGATATCAGCACGCCCGAGGATCGGGCGAAGGCGCTCGGCACGATCGGCGCGGCGATCGGCATCGGTTTCATGATGGGCCCGGCGATCGGCGGCTTGCTGGCGGGCGACAACCTCGCGACGGCGAGCTTCGTGCGCCCCGCGCTGGTCTCGATGGCGCTCGCCGTGTTCGCGATCGTGCTGGTCGCCCTGCGCCTGCCTGAGAGCCACACGCCCGAGCAGCGGGCGCGCGCGGCGCTGGAAGAGGGCGCACGACGATCGCCGCTCGCGCTGCTGAAGGAACTCCCGGCCTTGCGTTACGTGACGCTCGCCGCGCTCTGCATCGCGATCGCCCAGGCGATCTTCGAGTCGATCTTTGCGCTCTGGGCACTGGCGCGCTTCGGTTATGGGCCGCGGACGGTGGGTCTGTTCATGTTCGCGCTCGCGATCGTGCCCGTGCTCATGCAGGGCGGGCTCGTGCGCGTGCTGGTGCCGCGCTACGGCGAATACAAGGTGGCCTACGCCGGCATCGCGGCGTTCGTCATCGGCATGGCCATTGCGGCCACCGCGCCCGGCATCGAAGTCGCCGTACTCGGGCTGGTCATTTGCGGTGCCGGTTCGGGCGCGTTCAATCCCAGCGGCTCCGCGCTTGCCTCGAAGCAGGCGGGCGGCGGCAATCGCGGCAGCGTGCTCGGTACCTACCAGTCGAGCAGCAGCCTCGGGCGCGTGATCGGGCCATTCCTGTCGGGCGCGGTGTTCGCGCGTTTCGGCGCCGGGGCGCCGTTGCTGCTCGGCGCGATGATCGCGGCGCCGGCCGCGGTCGCCATCGCGCTGTCTAGTAGGCGAGCTCGAAGCGCAGGCCGATAGCGAGCGCGTGGTTCGAGCCCGGCTCGAGGCCCGGGTTGATGATGTACTGGATATCGGGCTGCAGCGTCAGCCAGTCCGTGACCGGCACCCGCCAGGTAAGCTCGAGGTTGTCCTCGCTGCCGCGCACGGGCGCGATGGCGTGCACGTGCGCATAGGCGAGCCCGAGGCCGCGCCAGGTGAAGCCTGCGCCGATGTAACGCTCGATGGAGCTGACATCGGCGTCCGCGATGCCGATGCGCAGGTGGCCGGTGAGTTGTCGGTCGGGGGTGGCGACATCGCCGAGCAGGCGCACGTCGATGAAGCCGTAGAGGCCGCTGTTGCCCGAGCGCATGACCGGATCGCCGTTCACGTCGACGGCCTCGACATCGGGGAAATCGGCCGTGTAATGCCACACGCCGATGGCGGCTTTCCTCACCCGGTCGCCGCGCCGTTGCACCTCGCCGATGAGCAGCGCGCCGTCGCCGTCGTCGAAGCGGATGGCGGTGCGCTTGGGATGCGCGGGGTCCCCGGGCACGCCATCGAGCGCCGCGGCGAGCACCGACCAGTGTTCGAAATCGGCGCGCCAGCGCAATGCGAGGCTGGTCACGGGGAAGATCGACGGGCCGTTCTGGCCGGTGTCGGCGAATTCGGAACCGATGCCGTGCGCCGAATTGATGAAGAGCGAGCCGCCCTCGATCGAATCGAATTCGGAGTTCAGGTCGTAGAGTCCAAAGCGCAGCGACTGGCGCCGGCCCGCGCCGAAGCGCCAGTCGGCCCAGGCCTCGTAGAGGCGGGCCGCCTGCACGCCCGTTTCGATGTTGCTCACGCCGTGCATGTCGCCCGTGAGTTCGCCACCGAAGGTCTGGCCGTTGTTGTAGAGGCCATAGAGGAAGAACTCGACGCCCGGCAGGCCGAAGGCACGCTCCGCGTCGATCGAGAGCGTCACGTCGAGGTTGTCGAGGTAGCGGGTGCCGGTGTCGAGACCGCCATCCTGGTTGCGCCACCATTCACCCGTGTAGGTCACGCCCCAGGTGTAGGGTGATTCGGCGACGGCAGGCCCGGCGATGATCGTTGCGAGGGTTGCCAGCGCCAGCCGGCCGCTCGAATGGGTCAAGATGACGATACCCCGGGGCTCAAGGAAAGAGGGTCGGTATTGGACTACAGGTGGGGCCCCCGCAGCAGGGGACAGTCGGTTATCGACCGCCTGACAGACTACTTGAGGGCGCGGGCAAGGCCGCGCGGCAGAACCGCTATGCTAGCCGCATGAGCGAGAGCCTGAAGCCGTTTTCCAGGGGCGACGTGTTCGTCGGGGCCACCGAGCTCAACGACCCGCTCGACGACCACGCCGGGCGTGGCCGCATCATCCAGTTCGATGCGAACCTGCGCCGCAAGGGCGTGCTGTGGCTGGGCGCCACCTCGCACCTCGTCGGCGGCCTCAATTTCGATGCGCGCGGCGTGCTGTGGGCCTTCGATTCGCACGCGTTCGTGGTGCTCAACATCCACCCGGACGGCCGGGTGCAGATCCGCGACGAGCTGCCCACCCGGGCCTACTCGCACGTGACCTTCGCGCAGGACGGCTCGCTGCTGCTCGGCGAGCACCTCGCGGGCGACACGGTCCGTCCCGAAGTCGCCGCGCGCATGAAGACGAAAGTGCCGTTCTTCCCGGGCGGCGACCGCTTCGGCGACGGCCACGTGTGGAAGTTTTCGGCCGACGGCACGCTGCTGCGCGAATACGCGACCCAGGTCCATGGCGGGATGGCCGGTTTCCTCGGCGTCACGCATTCGGCACTGGCGCCCGATGGCCGCACGCTCGTCTACTGCACCGAGACCGGTCCGCGCCTGATGCGCTACGACCTCGTGGACGATCGCCAGCTGCCGGACCTGCAGTCGTTCCAGCCGCCCTACAAGGGGCCGCCGGAGATGTTCTTCGGCATGGCCTACGGCCCGGACGGGTTGCTGTATGTCTCGCGCGGCGCGCGCATCGATGCCGTGAACGACCGGGGCGAGACCGTGCGCTCCATCGCGCTCGAGGGCTTCGGCTGGGCGACGCTCGCGATCACGCCCGATGGGCGTTTCATTTACGTCGGCAGCTTCTTCTCGGGCCAGGTGGCGAAGGTCTCGCTGGCCACCGGTGCCGTCGCGCACACCGCCGAGACCGGCCAGGCCCGCGCGCTGGCGGGGCTCGCGGTGTTCGGGGGCAAGGCCCGTCCGAAGAAGACCGTCAGGCCAGCAGCACGAAAAACGACGCGACGGCCAGCGCGGCGATGACGGCGAGCGGCGAGCGGTTGCGGTAGATGAACATGGCGACCTCCTTGTGCGGGTCGCCAGCTTCCCACCCGGGCTGCTGCGGAAAAAGCCGACAAACTTGAAATCATTGTCCGGCGCTGCTAAACAATCGGCGTGGACCGATTCGCCGTCATGGCCACTTTCGTCCGCGTCGCCGAACGCGGCAGCTTCACGCGCGCCGCCGACGACCTCGGCATCTCCCGCGCCCAGGCGAGCCAGCAGGTCGCGTCCCTCGAAAAACGCCTCGGCGTGCGCCTCTTCGACCGCACGACCCGCAAGGTCGCGCTGAGCAACGACGGCACCGAATACCTCGAGCGCGCCACGCGCATCCTCGCCGAGCTTGCGCAGGCCGATGAGGCGATGAGCCGCACGCGCGAGCGGCCGCAGGGGCGACTGCGGGTCGACGTGCCCGTCGCGTTCGGCCGGCACCTGCTGATCCCGGCGCTGCCCGAATTCTCGCGGCGCTACCCCGGACTCACGCTGGAAGTGCGCATGAACGACCGGGTGGTCGACCTGCTCGCGGAAAAGGTCGATGTGGCGCTGCGCTTCGGCCCGGTGCGCGACGGCCGCCTGGTTGCGCGCGCCCTCTGCACCACGCGCTGGCTGACCTGCGCCGCGCCCGCCTACATCGCCGAACGCGGTGCGCCGCGCGAGCTGGCGGATCTC
Source organism: Steroidobacteraceae bacterium (assembly GCA_050185195.1). GTDB lineage: Bacteria > Pseudomonadota > Gammaproteobacteria > Steroidobacterales > Steroidobacteraceae > CADEFQ01. The sequence continues at coordinate 166,881 of JBFWZQ010000005.1, forward strand.
GCGACGCATCAGTGCATCGGCTATCTCGACGCCAACTCGGGCCGGCTGCGCGAGTGGGGGTTTCGCAAGGGCAAGGCCCGCGTGAAACACCGCGTAGCGTGCGCTCTCGCCTTCGACAGCGCCGAAGCGGTGCTCGCGGCGGGGCTTGCCGGGGCCGGCCTTTTCCAGACCAACCAGTTGCTCGCAGCGAAGTCGCTCAATGCCGGCGCCCTGCAGCAGGTGCTCGCGGAACACGCCATCGAAGGCGCGACCGCCTCGATCGTCTATCCGGCGAGCGCGCGGCAATCGGCCGCGGTGCGGGTGTTCTCGGACTTCATGGGGCGGCTGCTGCGCGATTTCGCCGATCGCGGCGCGCAGATCGCCGCGCAGCGACAGCGGGGTGCCGCGTGATCTACACAATCGGCGCGCGCCGCATGGAGACCGACGGCGACGCGTGGTACGTCGCGCCGGGCGCGCAGGTGATCGGCAGCGTGCGCCTCGGGCGCGACGCAAGCGTGTGGTTCAACGCGGTGCTGCGCGGCGACAGCGACTGGATCGACATCGGCGCAGGCACGAATGTCCAGGACGGAACGATCATCCACACCGATGCGGGCGCGCCGACCCACATCGGCCGCGACGTAACCATCGGCCACCGGGCGCTGCTGCACAGTTGCACCGTGGGCGACGAGTCGCTGGTCGGCAACGGAGCGATGGTGCTCGACCGCGCGCGCATCGGCCGCCACTGCGTCATTGCGGCGGGGGCGCTGGTGCCGCCGGATCGGGATATTCCGGAGGGCTCGCTGGTGATGGGAGCCCCAGGGCGCATCGTGCGCCAGGTGGGCGAGCGCGAGCTCGCGATGATTTCGCACGCGGCGGCGCACTACCGCGAGCGCGGCATCGAGTATCGCAAGGCGCTGCGCGTCGATCCGCGCAGCGGTGGCGCGTAGGCCGCTTATCGTGAAGCGCGGGGTTCGGGGGACGCGCAAATTTCGCTTATTGGTATTTCTTCTTGACGCACCGACCCTTGATGTATTAGAACCGGTACGGCTTGCTTGGGTAAATAACAACTCACGGTAGTGAGGGGGTCGGCACATGGCGGTCTGGCATGCGCCTTGGGGCGCAGTGCAAGCGGTGCACGGGTGCGCGGCGCTGGCTGCGCTCGCGCTGCACGGTGCGATCCTGTTCGCGCTGCTCGCGCCCCTCACGCGGGTGCGCTCCAGGGACGACCCGCAGGCCGCCGTACTGCCCTTGATCGCGAGCGTGCTGATCGCACCGGCCGAAGCCTCGGCCGCGGGCGTGCCCGCACCCATCCTGCCGGAGCTGCCCGCCCCGGCGCGGGCGATCACCCTGCCCAGGCTGCCACCGCTGGCGACCGAGGCGCTCGTGGCGGATGCCTTCGAGGCCGCGCGCGCGGCGCAGTCGGCCGCCGAGGCCGCGCAGTTCGAGCGCCTGCAAGGTGTCTACCTTGGACAAATCCGCGGCCGCCTGGCACGGGTGCTGGAGATGGCCGCCCCGGCCCTGCCCGAGCGCGGCCCGTGTGCCGTGCAGGTGATCCAGAACGAGCGCGGCGACGTGCTCGACGTGGACACGAGCGCCTGCACGGGCAGCGCGGCGCGCAGGACGCGCCTCGCGCAGGCGATGCAGCGCGCGTCCCCGCTGCCGCCGCCGCCCGCGGGCCTCGCGCCCGGCAGCTCGCTCACGCTCGATCTGTCGCAGTACTGAACAACCAGCACGCCCGCAGGCACGGGTGAGAGGTGTGGGGGTAAGGCATGACAACCAGATCACTCGCAGTGCTTGCGGCGCTCCTGTTCAGCGGTGCAGCGCTCTGGTCGAGCGGCGCGCATGCGGCCGTGGGCCGCACGACAGGCGCGGCCGATGTCTCCGCCACGGGCGAGGCGCAGTACTCGATCCCGATCTTCGCCCCGCCCGGCACCCACGGCCTGACCCCGCAGCTGGCCCTGGTGTACGGCAGCCGCGGCGGCGGTGATCGCTGGCTCGGCGCCGGCTGGCGCGTGGCGGGGCTGAGCGCGATCCATCGCTGCGACAAGACCTGGGCGCAGGATGGCGTGCCCCTCAACGTGCTCAACGCCAGCACCGACCGCTTCTGCCTCGACGGCAACCAGCTGAAGCTCACGAGCGGCACCTACGGCCAGCCGGGCGCGCAGTATCGCACCGAGCTCGAGCGCTTCGCGCGGATCACCTCCTCGGGCACCGCGGGCAACGGGCCGGCTTCCTTCACGGTCGAGCAACCCGACGGCCTCATCTACGACTACGGCACGCGCGCGGACTCGCAGATCGAAGCGCAGGGCCAAACCACGATCCGCACCTGGGCGCTCTCGACGATCCGCGACCGCGCGGACAATCGCATCGAGTTCACGTACAGCAAAGACGCGACGAACGGCAGCTACCAGATCGCGCAAGTCGCCTATACCGCCAACCCCACCGCGGCGCTCACGGCGGCGTACAAGATGGCGTTCGTCTACCAGACCCAGCCCGCCGGCGAAGTCGAGTCGGGTTACGCGGGCGGCGCGGTGATCAAGGACATCCAGCGCCTGACGCGCATCGACGTGAACTATGGCAGCACGCTCGTGCGCCGCTACACGCTCGCCTACGAAGCGAGCCTCAGCAGCGCCGGGCGCAGCCGCCTCGCCTCGATCACCGAGTGCGCGGGCGCCACCGGCAGCGACTGCCTGGCGCCCAGCACGTTCAGCTATCAGGACGGCACGCCGGGCCTCTCCGCGGAGAGCAGCTCGGGCGGCGTCGTGGTCGCGCCCCCGCACACGATGGACGTCAACGGCGACGGGCGGCTCGATCTCGTGTACGTCTCGAGCACGACCGCGGGCGGCACGTGGCGGGTGATGTTCGCGAACGCCGGGGGGTATAGCCCGCCGATCGACTCCGGCATCGCCAACCTCAACTACGCCGGGGCGATCTCGATCGACTATGACGCGAACGGCGCGTATGACCTCTTGGTCCCGTACTCGGGCGGCACCTGGTGGGTGCTGTATGGTTCGGGCACGGGCCTGAGCGCCCCGAGCAACACCGGCACGCCCGCCACTGCGACCGGCACCGGCGCGAACGCGCTCGCCACCGACGTCGATGGCGATGGGCGCGAGGACCTCGTCTGGGCCGATCTCTATGGCTACGGCGGGGGCGATGCGATCCGCTATCGCCTGCGCGTGGCGGGCGGGGCGTTCTCCTCCACCGTCTACACCCTCGCCGGTCCGCTGGGGGCCGACAACCTCATCGTCGGCGGGCTCACCGCGATGCGCGCCGGCGCGGGCCGCGTCACGGACCTCAACGGCGATGGGCGCGGCGATCTCGTCTATCGGCGCACGATGCGCATCTGGAACGCCGGCACGCGCAAGTGGCGCTACTACTATTACATCCACGCGATCTGCTCGGGCGCGTGGACGTTCAGCGTGGCCACGCCCTCGGCCCCGGCCCAGCCGGTGGTGGCCGACCTCAACGGCGATGGACGCACCGACATCGTCTACTACGACCAGAGCACCACCATCAATTACCGCTACAGCACCGGCACCTCGTTCACCGCCGCCGGTACCGCGGGGTCCATGTCGAGTGGCGCCCTGCAGGTGCTCGACTGGGACGGCGATGGCTACGAGGACATCCTCGAGCCGCAGGTCGCCACGATGACCTGGTCGGTGCGCCGCGCCACGGGCGAGGCGCTCCTGCCGCCGGTCAACACCGGCGTGCCGTACTCGGCCTCGATGTGGCTCATCCTCGTGACCGTCACCGACGTCAACGGCGACGGGCTGCGCGACCTGGCGTACGGCGACGTCTATACCGGCACGTGGCAGTATCGCCTGCACGCGGGGGTCGAGCCCGACCTGTTGACCGCCGCGACGGATGGCTTCGGCAACACGGCCGGCTTCACCTACACCCCGATCAGCCAGGGCAGCTACACGAAGCTCACGGATGCGAGCTTCCCCGAGCAGGATTACCAAGGCCCGCTGCAGGTGGTGAGTGCACTCACGGCGAGCAACGGCCTCGGGGGCAGCTTCACGCGCAGCTACGCCTATCGCGGCGCGCGCCGGCACCTGCAGGGGCGCGGGTTCGAGGGCTTCGAGCAGCGCGCGGTGACCGACAGCCGCAACGGTGTGTACGTCGAGGAGTCCTACGAGCGCGCCTTTCCCTACACCGGCGCGCGCTCGCGCGTCGAGGCGCATCAGCCGGGCGGCACGACCCTGTCGCTCGCCACGACGCACTGGAACTCACACACGTACGGCAGCGGGGTGGAGTCGCGCTGGTTCCCGTTCGTCGACAGCAGTGCGGCCTCCCGCTTTGAAGTCGGCGGGGCCTACAACGGCGCGCTCATCGCCAGCCGCCTCAGCACCCACACAGTCGACGCCAGCACGGGCCTGCTCACCGACACTTCCACGACGGTGACCGAGGCGAGCACCGGTCATGGCCTGAACGGCGGGGCCACCCACACGCGACGCACCTGGCAGGCGGGATACGTCAACGACTTCCCGAACTGGTGCTTCGGGCGACCCACCACGACGCAGCAGATCCAGAGCCACTCGATGTACGGCGGTGGCACGCAGACGCGCACGGTGAACACCGCCTGGGACACGGTAAAGTGTCGAGCGACACAAAGCGTGTTGCAGCCCGGGGACCCCCAGTGGCAGGTCACGACGACGCTCGGCTACGACGGCTTCGGCAACGTGAACAGCCAGAGCGTCACCGGCGTCGGCATGAGCGCGCGCACCACCGCGGTGAACTGGGGCACCACCGGGCAGTTCCCGGTCTCGATCACCAATGCGCTCTCGCAGACCACCCAGAAGGGCTACGACTACGCCCTCGGCGTGCCCACGAGCGAGACCGACCCCAATGGCATCCAGGTGACCTGGCAGTACGATGCGTTCGGGCGCCCGAACCGCGAGAACCGCCCCGATGGCACGTACACGACCGCCACACCCTATCTGTGCACGGCCTGGTCGGGCGCCTGCTACGGCTGGGACAATGCCGTCTACCGCATCGATCGCTACAACTTCGACAGCGCCGGTACCGCGATCAACTCGGGCGTCACGTTCCACGATCCGTTCGACCGCATGGTTGATCGCACTTCGGTCAATCGCGACGGCTATCAGGTCAACGAGCGCTGGAGCTTCGATGCGCTCGGGCGCCTGAGCTCGCAGAGCACCCCCGCGCGCCTCTCGGCGGGCGACACGTTCTTCTACACCACCTTCAGTTACGACCTCGCCCATCGCGTGACGCAGGCCGCGCGGCCGGTGAGCGACTCGGACCCCACGGTGCAAACGATCACGACCTACTACGAGGGCCTCACCACCCGCGTCGTGGATGCCCTCGGCAAGCAGTCGACACAGGTGGCCACGGCGCTCGGGCAGGTGGCGCGCTCGACCGATCACGACGGCTACTACCAGGCGTTCGACTTCGACGCGTTCGGCAACCCCGTGCGCGTCACCGACGCCACCGGCGCGACGCTGCAGACCGGCAGCTACAACCTGCGCGGCCTGCGCACGGGCTCGATGAACGTCGACCTCGGCAGCTGGAGCTACGGGTTCGACGCGCTCGGGGAGATGATCTCGACGACCGATGCGAACGGGCAAGTGTCCACCGCGACCTACGACGCCCTCGGCCGTCCGCTCACCCGCGTGATGCCCGAGGGCGCCGGCAGCATCACGAGCGCCTTCACCTGGGGCACGAGCGCGGCGAGCCACGAGATCGGGCAGCTCAAGGTGCAGCAGATCGCCGGCACCGGCATCTCGACCTACAGCGAGACCTACAGCTTCGACAGCCTCGGCCGCCCGAGCCAGACCCGCTACAGCGAGGGCGGCCATATCTACGACGTCGACAGCAGCTACAGCGCGCTCACGGGCCTGCCCGACACGCTGACCTACCCGACGAGCACCGCCGGCTATCGCCTGAAGCTGCAATACGACTACCAGTACGGCGCCCTCCTGCGGGTGAAGGACTACAACGCCCCGGGCACGGTGTTCTGGCAGGCCAATGCCGCCAACGCGCGCGGGCAGGTGACGGATGCCACGCTCGGCAATGGCCTGCGCACGGTGCGCGGCGTCGATCAGGTCACCGGCTGGGTCGACTACCTGCAGACCGGCCCCGGGGGCGGCACGGGGGTGCAGAACCTGAGCTACCTGTGGGATCGGGCCGGCAACCTGACCCAGCGCCAGGACAACAACCAGGGCCTGACCGAGAACGCCTACTACGACAACCTCTATCGGCTGGACTACACGACGCTCAACGGCAGCACCAACCTCGACCTCAGCTACGCCGCCAACGGCAACGTGAGCGCCCAGAGCGGCGTGGGCACCTACAGCTACCACGCCACGAAGCTGCACGCCGTCGCCTCGATCAACACCGGCGGCGGCGGCACGTGGTCGTTCAGTTACGACGCCAACGGCAACCTGACCAACCGCCACGGCACCACGCTCAGCTGGTTCGCCTCGAACCTGCCCAAGGCGATCGTCCAGGACAGCGCCCACGCGAGCGCGTTCCAGTACGGGCCCGCGGGCCAGCGCTGGCAGCACGTGTACCAGGCGGGCGGCGTCACCGCCACGCAGGTGTACCTCGGCCGCTTCGTGGAAAAGGTGACCCAGGGCGGTACGGTCGATTGGCGGCACACCGTCTTCGCCGACGGCCAGGCCGTGGCCGTGTACTCGCGCAAAAGCTCGGGCGTGAACACGCTCACCTACCTGCTGCGCGATGCGCTCGGCTCGGTGGACGCCCTCACCGACGGCAGCGGCGCCGTCGTGGTGCGCGAGAGCTTCGGGGCGTTCGGTAACCGGCGCGGCCCGGCCTGGAGCGGGACCCCGTCGTCAGGCGATCTGGCCACGATCGACGGCCTCACCCGCCGCGGCTACACCGGCCACGAGATGCTCGACTCCACCGACCTCATCCACATGAACGGGCGCGTCTACGACCCCGTGATCGCGCGGTTCGTGAGCGCGGATCCGTTCGTCAGCCGCGTGCTGAACTCCCAAGGATGGAACCGATACAGCTATGTGTTGGGCAATCCGCTTTCCGTTGTCGATCCAAGCGGATTTGCCGACGACAAGGTCGTCCTGAGCTGGACAAACGGTGACCAGATTCCAGCTGATCGGGGCGTCGAGATCGTGTACGAACGCAACGGCCTGGAAACCGTCATGGCGTACGGTGAACGTGATTTTGGCATCATCGAAAGCATATTCCGGATACTCGACATCCCGCGTCCCGGTGGCGGCCACGATCGCGAAGAAAACGGCGGAGGAGACGGAGGACTGGACGTCGTCGAAGTCACGGGCAAGAAGCCCCCGCGTCCCTCCCCCCAATCGCCGCAAGCGCCAGCGCCGCAAAGTCAGCAGCCGGGTGCATGCAAGAACGGCAGCATCGGAGTTGGCGGTGCGTTGCAGGGGCCACTGATTGGGCCGTTTGGCGTGGGTGCAAGTGCCAACGTCCTTGCTGGAGTGTCCTATGGTGGCTCGCTCCTTGATTCTCGGGTTACTGTTCAAGGGCAGATATCCGGTCTGCTTGGTACGGGGATTTACGGTGGATTTGGAATAACTGCGCAAGGCGGTCCCGGTAATATTGCGCAAGGATGGTCGACGTCCACGGCCTTCCATTCGGAAGTGAACTTCGGCGCAGCTGCATCTGGCAGTTTGTCGGTGGACATTCCATCGCAGGGGCCCGCATCCGCAGGAGGCTGGAGCAGTCGACTTCCCGGAGGTCGGATCGGCGTGGGTTTGGGATTCGCTGTCGGCGCGGGACCATCCGGTACCCTTTCCTACGCGAGTCCGTCTTTGCGACAAGCGATCAACGCTTTCGGCGCATTGCTTGGGCTCGACCGAAATCTGCTCGGTCCACCGGGAGGGTGTCAGTGATGGCACCTTTCTGAATTCGACTGCGGAGCATCGGCTTATGACAGCTTTTCAAGATAGATATCTTCGAGTCTTCAATGGGGCTCTCCGAGTCGTTAGCTGGGTGTGGATTGTTCTCGGATCTTTGGGTGCCCTGATGTCGCTTATGGCAGCGAGCGATGGATGGGCCGGTACGCTGGCGTTTGTCGCACTCTGTGTTGCCGGCATTCTGGTGCGGCGGGCGCTGCCGCTTACCAACAAGCACCTAAAAATATTTGGGTTCGTGCAGAAGAAAAAATGAGGAATATTCATCGCGGCGGATCGAAGAGGCGGGCCCATAGGCTGGAGTTCCCAGGACTTAGCAGGCCCATGCAAGATCCAGCGACGAGCACGATGTGATGAACTTCTACACACGCTCGTGCAGTTGCTAAGACTCTGTTCGGATCTGTGATGTTGATCCGACGTTTGTGGCCATGTCGCTCATTCCGTCACCACTATGGATCGCATTGGGCCAGCTTGGTTCGGGACTTTCGGGCAATTGGGAACCCTTTCACTCGGTCTATCGCCGCCGTCTCCTTGAGTCTGGGTATCAAGGAAATTCACGCGCGGCTGAATTGGCGTATCAACTTTCCGGAAGACGTGGCGTACTCCCCGGGGCGAGCGGTTCTCTACACCCGCCTGCTTTGAACACCAAGGTGACAACTGGACTGCGGATGCCTGAAGCTTGTTCGTGCAAGCGGTAGGGCCAATGTCGCCTGATGCAACTCAGCAGGTCCGCGTTCGCTTTCTGATGGAAGACGCGCCGCAAGAGTGGCTCACCAGCGGCAGCAGGTTCGAACTTCATGAGGGGCGGCTGTTGCTTGCTGAAGGCGTGGTTGGGTGACGGATGTTGGTTACGGAGCGAGGCAGTACCTCAGAAAGCTTTCATCACGGCGCTTCCTGCGCCGGCGCCGCCGGATCGAGCGCCACCTCCACCTGCCCACCGTTGACGCGCAGGTGATGCACGGGCAACGGCTCCGTCGCCGGGCCCTTCAGCACGCGGCCGTCGCGCACGTCGAAGACCGCGCCGTGCAGCGGGCAATCGAGCTTGTGGCCGCGCAGCCGCCCTTCGGCGAGTTGCGCGAAGGCGTGCGTGCAGATGTTGTCGACCGCGTGTAGTCCATCCTTCGTGTGGCACAGGAGCACGCTGCGACCGCCGATCGTGCAGGCCCGCATCCGTCCCGGCGGCAGGTCCGCAAGCGCGAACACGGGCTCGAATTCCAGGTCCGCCATGCGCGGCTAGAGGGTGAGGCTCGTTTCGAACACGAGCGCGGCATCGCCGACGACGCGGATCGAACTCACGCTGCCGTCCACGTACTCGAGTTCGACATCGACCTGGCCGGGCCGACCGAGGTAGTGGCCCTGCGCGCCGCTGAACTGCGCGCCATCGCCGTTGCGTGCGACGAGGCCGTGCGCCGCGAGGTAGGCGCCGAGCATGCCGTGTGCGTTGCCGCTCACGGGATCCTCGGGGATGCCGAGCGCGGGGCAGAACATGCGCGATTCGGTCAGCACGCCCGGCACCTGCGGCGTGAGCGTGAACACGAAATAGCCCGCGGCGCCCAGTTGGGCGGAGAGGGTGGTGAGCCGCGCGGCGTCGGGCTTCAGCTGGCGCAGTTGTTCGGCGCCGCGCACGCCGACCATGAGGCGCGTGCTGGCGCTGCCGCAGACGAGCAACGGGCAATGGCCGTCGAGGTCGCCGCTCGAGAGCGCGAGTGCATCGAGCACCGCGAGGCGCTCTCGCGCTGAAAGCTCGCGGCCGATCGGCGGCGGGGATTGCTGGATCGCGATACGACGCCCTTCGCCCTCGCCGCGCACTTCGATCTCGACGATGCCGGCCTTCTGTTTCTGGCGCAGGCGCCGCGGCCCGGGTCGCCGCGACATGACGTAGTGCGCGGCGACGGTGGCGTGCGCGACGAAGGCCGCCTCGGTGCGCGGCGTGAAAAAGCGCACGCGCAGGTCGTGGTCGGCGCTGTCGGGCGCCGAGACGAACGCGGTGTCGGCGTTGTTCAGCTCGCGCGCGATGGCGAGCATCTCTTCCTCGGTCAGCGCATCCGCGCCGAGCACGACGCCCGCGGGGTTGCCCGTGAAGCGCTGCCGCGTGAAGGCGTCGACCTGGAACACTGCAAGGGTGCGACTCATGGCTGCAATTCTAATCGCTTGCACTCCGCCGCACGATCACTAACATACGCGTCACATCCTTGGGGTGGCCCGCTTGCGGGGCCTGAGATGCCAGTGGGCGAACCCGTTGAACCTGATCCGGCTAATACCGGCGTAGGGAGCAGGCATGATCCGTTGTGGCTCGTTCGGGCGCCTCGTGGGCGCAATGCTGTTTTGCGCAATTCCGTTCGCCGGCGCCGAGGACCTCGACGAGGTGCTCGTCGTCACGTCCCGGCTGCGCGACGTCGCGGTCGATGCGCTGCCCGCGAGTGTCACGGTGTTGCCGCGACAGACCATCGCCGAGGCGGGCCTGCAGCACTTCGAGGACGTGATGCCGCTCGTGCCGAACCTCAACTGGTCGGCGGGCACGGCGCGGCCGCGTTATTTCCAGTTGCGCGGCATCGGCGAGCTCGAGCAGTACCAGGGTGCCCCGAACCCTTCGGTCGGTTTCCTGATCGACGGCATCGATTTCTCGGGCGTCGGCATGCCCGCCACCACTTTCGACGTCGAGCAGATCGAGGTGCTGCGCGGCCCGCAGGGCACGGCCTACGGCGCGAACGCGCTCGCGGGCCTCGTGAGCCTGCGCACGCGCGATGCGCGGCCGCGGTTCGAGCTGCGCGGCGAGGCGACGGCGGGCGCTCTCGGCACCTGGGGCGGGGGCGGCGTCATCGGCGGCGCGATCGATCGCGCGGGCACCGCAGCCTTCCGGTTGGTCGCGCATCACTACGAAAGCAACGGCTTTCGCCGCAACGCCTTCCTCGGTCGAGACGACACCAACGGCTACGATGAGGACACTTTGCGCGCACGCGTGCGCTGGGCGATGTCCGACACGCTCGACCTGGGGCTCACCGCGATGTGGGTCGATATCGACGACGGCTACGATGCCTTCTCGATCGACAATTCGCGCGTCACGCGCTCGGATCACCCCGGCGCCGACCGGCAGCGCACGGCGGGCGCTGCCGTCAACCTTGCCTGGAAGGGTGCCGCGGCGTTCGAGCTGCGCAGCGTGACGACCTACGCCGATTCGAAGATCGGCTATGGCTTCGACGGGGACTGGGGCAACGATGCGATGTGGGGCGAGTACGCACCCTACGACTACACGACCTGGTTCGCGCGCCGCCGACGTTCGGTGAGCGAGGACCTGCGGCTCGTGTCGACGGCCAATGCCGGGGAAGGTGGACTCGGCTGGACGCTCGGCGCCTACGCACTCGATGTCGATGAGCGCAACGACCAGCGCGATGCGGCGAGCGGGATCGCCTACCGCCTGCTCGCCAGCGACTACCGCGCCACGAACCTCGCGCTTTACGGCGAGGTCGACTGGCGCGTCGCGCCGCGCACGACCCTGTCGTTCGGTGCACGCGCCGAGCGGCGCGATGCCGACTACCAGGATCGCGAGGCGCTCTCGGGCGAGACGAGCACGTTCGCGCCGGCCGACTCGATGTGGGGCGGGCATGCGAGCCTGTCGTTCGCGGCCAGCGCCGCGCGCACCTGGTATGCGACGCTGTCACGCGGCTACAAGGCCGGTGGATTCAACATCGGGGCGGCCGTGCCCGCGGATCGGCGCCGCTTCGACCCCGAAGCCCTGTGGAACGCGGAAGCCGGGCTGGCCTGGCGTGCGCCCGATGGCCGCTGGTCGACCCGGACCTCGCTCTTCTACATGCGGCGCGAATCGCAGCAGGTCGCAGCGTCGCAGCAGCTCGTGCCGGGCGATCCGCTCTCCTACGTGTTCTTCACCGACAACGCCGCGCGCGGCCGCAACTACGGCCTCGAGGCCAGCGCGCGGCTCGCCGTGACACCACGCTTCGACGTGGCTGCGACGCTCGGCCTCCTCGAGACGGCCTACCTCGGCTATCGCACCGGCAACCCCGTGCGCGACGCCGCGCTCGACGGGCGCGAACAGGCGCACGCGCCGCAGTACCAGTACTCCGTCAGCTTCGCGTATCGCGATCCGTTGGGGTTCTTCGCGCGCGCCGACCTGCAGGGCGTGGATGATTTCTACTTCGACACGAGCCACGACCAGCGCTCGGGCGCCTACACCGTGGCCAACCTGCGCATCGGCTACGGTCGCGAGCGCTGGTCCGTCGCGGCGTTTGCGCGCAATCTGTTCGATGAGCGGTATGCCATGCGCGGCTTCTACTTCGGCGTCGAGCCGCCGGACTTCCCGGACAGGCGCTACGTGCAGCTTGCCGATGCGCGCCTCGTCGGCGTCACGCTCGACTACCATTTCGAATGAACGGAGACCCCATGGACATCGGTGTCGAGATCAGCCTCTATCCGCTCGATGCGGATTTCATTCCGCCGATCCGGGATTTCATCGATCGGCTGAACGCCCATGCGGGCCTCAAGATCGTCACGAACAGCCTCAGCACCCAGGTGTTCGGCCCCTACGAGCGGGTGTGGGCGGCGCTGCAGGCCGAGATCCGCCCGACCTTCGAGGCCAACACGAAGGCCGTGTTCGTGATGAAGGTGATCGGCCCGTACGCGGAACGCTGACGGGCCGCACGTGGCCGGCTTTCTCGCCCAGTTGCTCGTGGACCTGCGCGCGACCTCGGCGCTCGAGGGCGTCACGGTCGCGCTCGGCCTCGTGTACGTGGTGCTGGCCGTGCGCCGCAGTCGCTGGTGCTGGGTCTACGGCGGCGTCTCCTCGGCGGGCCTCGCCTGGCTGTCGGTGCGCGCGGCGCTGCCGATGCAGGCGCTGCTGCAGGCGTTCTACGTCGCGATGGCGGCTTACGGCTTCACGCGCTGGAGCGCGGATCGCGATACGGGCGGGCATGTCAAGGTCGGCTGGTGGCCGTGGCCGGCCCACGTCGCCGCGTGGGTCGCGATCCTGGTGCTGACGCTCACGACCTCCCACGTGCTCGCGCGCTACACGCAGGCCGCGGAGCCCATGCTCGATGCCGCGTGCACGGCCGGGAGCCTGCTCGCCACCTGGCTCGCGGCGCGCGCACGCATCGAGAACTGGCTGTACTGGATCGTCGTCGACGCCGCGCTCGGCGTGCTCTACGCCAGCCAGGGGCTCGCCCTCATCACGCTGCTCTATTTCGCCTATCTCGGGATGGCGGTACTCGGGTTCGTGAGCTGGCTGCGCGGCCTGTCCGAAAGACCCGCGCCGTGAGCATCCTGCCCGCTCCCGACGTGCTGGCGCGGGTGCCGGGCGCCGACGGGGGCGCGCCGGCCGACGTGCGCCCGCTGGCTGGGGGCCTCACCAATCGCAGCTTCCTGGTCGCGACGGGGCAGGGCCGCTTCGTGGTGCGACTCGGCACGGCCCACGACACCTTGCTCGCGATCGACCGGCGCGTCGAGACCACGGTGCAGCGCCTCGCGGCGGGCGCGCAGGTGGCACCGCGCGTGGTGCACGCGGATATCGCGAGCGGTCTCCTGATCACGGAGTACGTCGACGGGCGCGGCTGGACCGACGTGGATTTCACAGACCGGGTCGGCATCGACCGCCTGTGCGCGCAGCTCGCCCGGTTGCAGGGTATCGACGCGCGCGCGGTGCCCGGCCTCGGCGTGCTTGACCCGCTCGCGCTCGCGCGCGGTTATGTCGCGCGGATCGGGGCGGCGGCGCCGGAGGAGCAGCCGCATCTCGCGCAACTGCTCACCGAATCGGAGCGCCACTGGCGGGATTGCGGCGCCACGGCCCGCCACCCGGTGCTCGCGCACAGCGACCTGCACGGCTCGAACCTCGTCGACGGGGAACGCCTCTGGCTCATCGACTGGGAGTACGCCGCGCTCGCCGATCCCCTGCACGATGTCGCCTGCCTGCTCGCCTACTACCCGCAGGCCGCGCCGCACACCGGGCGCATGCTGGCGGCCCTTGGCCTCGAGCGCGTGGCAACGCCGGCGATGCTCGACGCCGCGGTCTGGCTCTTCCAGCTGCTGGTTTTCCTCTGGTATCGGGCCCGCCGCGTGGCGGTTGCCCCCTGTGCGCTGGAGCAAAGCGCCGAAGCGCGCGCCGCACGCGCCCTCGTTCCCCTCGTGCATAATAGGAGTCTTTGACCGAGGGGAGTGCGGATGGCGGTGCTGAAGGTCGTCGACCGGGATGGCGTCGAACACGACGTCGAGAGCGAGACGGGGCTCAAGGTCATGGAAGTTCTCCGTGAGCTCGATTACGGCGTTGCGGCGATCTGCGGGGGCATGTGTTCCTGCGCGACCTGCCACGTCTACGTCGACCCCGAATGGGCAGCCCGGCTGCCGGCGCCGATGTCCGACGAGAAGGACCTGCTCGTCGAACTCACGCACTACGGGGAGCGGTCGCGTCTCTCCTGCCAGATCGATTTCACGCCCGCACTGGACGGCCTGAAGGTCACCATCGCGCCCGACGAATGAGGAACCGACATGACTGAAACCGTTCTCGTCGACATCCGCGGCGAGGTCGCCGTCGTCACGCTCAATCGGCCCGATACCGCGAACACGCTCGATCTCGCGATGGGCCGCGATCTGCTCGCCGCCGCGCTGCGGTGCGAGGCCGATCCGGCGGTGCGGGCGGTCGTGCTGACCGGCGCCGGCAAGGCCTTCTGCTTCGGCGGGGACCTGCGCGGCATGATGAGCGGCGAGGCGCCGATCGAGCCGTACCTGAAGGAACTCACGACGCACCTGCACGCGGCGGTGGCGCGCTTCATGCGGATGGACGCGCCCGTGGTCGCGGCGGTGAACGGCACCACGGCGGGCGCCGGGGTCGGCCTCGTGGCGATGGCCGATCTTGCAGTCATGGCGGCGGGCGCGAAAATCTCGCTCGCCTACACCGGGGTCGGCCTCACGCCCGACGGCGGCACCTCGTTCCTGCTGCCGCGGATCGTCGGCGCGAAGCGCGCGATGGAGCTGATCCTCACCAATCGTGCGCTCACCGCGCCCGAGGCGCTCGAATGGGGGCTCGTCAACCAGGTCGTGCCGGACGCGGAAGTACTCGACAAGGCACTGGAGCTCGCCAGCCGGCTCGCGGCGGGCCCGAAGGGCGCCTTCGGCCGCGCGAAGCGGCTCGTGGCGGCCTCGCTCGGCGCGCTCGAATCGCAGCTCTCGCTCGAGAGCGAGACGATCGCCGCGCAGGCGGCCACGGCCGAGGGGCGCGAAGGCATCGGCGCGTTCTTCGAGAAGCGCAAGGCGCAATACCCCAGGTAACCGACGCGCGTGACGCCATGAAAATCGCGTATCTGCTGTTGCTGTTGTTCGGCGGGGCGGTCGCCCTCGCGCGCATCTGGATGAGCATCAAGAAGGCGCGCGACCTGCCGGCCCACAGCTGGGACGCAAAGCTGATCGAGAAGCTGCGCGCGTCGGGCTCGGACCCCTTCCAGCCGCACGACGTGGTGTTCTTCTTCGGCATGCCGAACGAAGGCGCCGCGCAGCGGGCCGTCGAGCGCCTCGTGCGCGACGGTTACGCCGCCGAATACAAGCACGTGCCGGACCAGTCCGAGCTGGCGTACGCCGTGCATGCCCAGCGCTCGATCCGCCTGTCCGTGTCGGACATGCAGGCGACGAGCCGCAAGTTCAACGACATGGCCGCCGAACTCCACGGCCGCTACGACGGCTGGGCCGCCGCGCACAACAAGCGGCCGGAAGAATAGAAGGCCGGGAGCGCTTTCGCGCCCCCGGCCTTTCGTCATCTACGGCAGGACGGCATCAGAACGAGTAGGTCGCCCTGAAGTTCCAGAACCGGCCTCGCGGGTTGTGCACGTTCTGTGCGTACCCGTAGAGGTCGGCGTCGCCGTCGCCGATCGCGAACGGTGGCTTCTCGTCGAGTGCATTGTCGACGCCCAGCAGCAGCTTCAGGTGCTCGAGCGCCGTGTAGCGGAACTGCAGGTTCAAGGTCGTGAAGGAGCCCACGTCGCGGGTTTTCACCGAGTCGAAGTCGAGGATGCCGTCGAAGTCGTTGTCAGGCTTGTCCTGGAACGGCCCGATGTAGTTGATCGCGGCATAGACGCCCCACTGGTCGTTGCCCCAGTCGCCCGTCAGCGTTGCCCGGTCCTCGGGGTACTCGTACTCGCCCTCGAGCGGACGGGTCACGAAGGCCGTGCCGGCCAGGTTCAGCTCGACCTTCTCGAACTTGAGGAGGTGCGTGTAGCTGAGCCCGGTCGTCAGCGTGCCCGCGCCGAGATCGGTGCTGAAGTAGCCGCCGAAGTCGAGGCCGCTCGCCGTCTGCTCGCCGATGTTCAGGAAGCCGCTGTTGATCGACTGCAGCGTACCGAGCGTCGCCCCGCCCACCGGGGCGCTGCGCACGCACACGGTGCTGGCCTGCGTGCCGCAGTTCTGCAGGTAGATGAAGCCGAAGGGCGCTTCCTCGATCTTGCGCTCCTGCTTGATGTCCCAGTAATCGAGCGAGAGCTCGATCGACGAGGACGGCTTCCAGGCCACGCCGAAGTTGTAGGACTCGGACTCCTCGGCCTTGAGGTTCGGGTTGCCCGAGAAAATGATGTTGTAGTCGAGTGCCGTGCACGCGCCCGTCACGCCCGCCGCGCAACCGAACGTGTCGATGAAGAACTGCGACTCCTGGGAGGGCCCGAGGCCGATCTGCGCGAGCGAGGGCGCGCGGAAGCCCGTGCCCCACGAGGCGCGGAACGCGAGCGACTCGATCGGCGCCCAGCGAAGCGCGACCTTCGGGTTGGTCGTGTTGCCGAAATCGCTGTAGTCGTCGTAGCGCCCGGCGAGCGAAAGCTCGAGGCCCGTATAGAGCGGCACGGCGAGTTCGACGTACGCCGCCCAGCTGTCCCGCGAGCCCGCGGCGCTCACGGCCTCGGTGCCGAAGATCAGGCCGCGCTGGAACTGGTCGTCCGGCACGTCCTTGACGCTTTCGTCGCGGTACTCAACGCCCGCCGCCATGCGGACCTTGCCGGCCGGCATGTCGAACAGCTCGCCCGTGACCTGGCCGTCATACATCGTCAGCTCGGCCTTGCCGCGGCGCACGAGGCTCGTCGTGATCGAGTCGATCACCGATGCCGGGTTCTGCACGCCGCCGAACGGGTTGTAGCGGCCCGCGTTGATTTCCCGCTGGAGGAAATCGGTGCGCACCCAGCCCATCGAGCGGTCGCCGGACTGTTCGGACTTGCTGCGCGCGCGTTGTGCGGCGACTTCCCAGTCCCAGTTGCCGCCGAACTTGCCGCGCAGGCCCACGACGGCCCGCAGGTTGTCGGATTCGATGTCCCACTGCCGCGGGCCCGCATCCACCGTGCGATAGCGGCCGAGCAGGATGGTGGTGGCGCCCGCGAACGGGTTGTTGGGATGCGTGACCGGCACGGTCAGGCCGGCGGACTCGTCGAGCGGTGTCGGCGCGCCCTGTGCGAACGAGTTGTTGTGCTGCACGCCGATCTCGGTGAAGAGTTCGACGCCGCTGCCCAGGGCCTGGTGGCCGAGCAGCATGAGGCCGGTGCGTTCGGCCTTCGGGATCAGCAGGTTCCAGGGGCCGTAATCGTAGAGGCAAGTCTGGCCTGCGATGCTGCCCGCCGGGCAAGCCGGGTCGCGCAGCGTCACGCCATCGACGACGAAGCGGCCGGGATAACCGCGCGAAGAGCGGAAGTCTTCGCCGCCGCGGGCGGTCTGGTCCGCGCTGCCGAGCGAGCCGCGATCCTTGTTGAACAGGGTCGTGTTCTTGAAGTAATCGAAGATCACCGTGAGGTTCGAGTCATCGTCGCCGATGCCCCAGATGGCCGATGCGGTCGTTTCGTCGTACGGTCCGCTCGTCACGCTCCCGTAGCCGCCCGAAAGCTGCAGGCCCTGGTAGTCCTTGCGCAGGATGATGTTGATCACGCCCGCGACCGCGTCCGAGCCGTAGAGGGCCGACGCGCCGTCCTTCAGCACCTCGACACGCTCGATCGCGGCGACCGGGATCGAGTTGATGTCGACGAAGTTTGTCGTGATGTTCTCGGCGAACGCGCTGATCGCCACGCGCCGGCCGTTCACGAGCACGAGCGTCGCGTCGGCGCCGAGGCCGCGCAGGCTGATCGAGGCCGCGCCGTTCGCGGTCGAGTCCTGGTTGTTGCCGCGGGTGGAAAACGCGCCGGCGCCATTCGCCGGCAGCTTTTCCATCAGCTGCTGCAGGTTGCTGTAGCCCGATTTTTCGATGTCTTCACGGCTCACCGTGACGACGGGAGAAGGGTTCTCGAAGTCCGAGCCGCGCGCGATGCGCGAACCGGTGACGACAACCTCTTCGTTGCTTTCGCCCTGGGCGTAGCCCGTGGTGGCAGTCGCGAGCGCTGCCAGCGCGAGCAGGCCGCCGCGAGCGTAGGTGCCCGCACGCGGCCGCGAGTGATTGGTACTCATCCTTGAAATGCTCCCCTGTTGTTGTCTGGCCCGGTTGTAGGGGCCTGACAACATATTCTGCCTACGACTTATCCGTGTCAAAGGCGCGGGTGTTGCTAAAACGCATCAACCCCGGGATGAAGCCTGGCGTTTGACGGCTTCCGCGGCCGCCGCGATCGCGTCGGAGTCGCCCAGGTAGCGACTCGCGGTGGGGCGCAGCGCGGCGTCGAACTCGTAGACGCGCGGCACGCCGGTTGGGATGTTCAGCTCCACGATGTCCGCTTCCGAAACGCCGTCGAGCATCTTCACCATGGCGCGCAGGCTGTTGCCGTGCGCGACGACGGCGACATTGCGCCCGGCGCGCAGCGGCGGCGCGATGCGTTCGTTCCAGGCGGGCAGGACGCGCGCGAGCGTGTCCTTCAGGGATTCCGTGGCGGGCAACAGCGCGGGATCGATGTCCGCGTAGCGCGGATCGAAGCGCGGATGGCGCGGATCGTCGGCGGCGAGCGGCGGCGGCGGGATGTCGTAGCTGCGGCGCCAGATCTTCACCTGTGCCTCGCCGTGCCGCTCGACCGTCTGCGCCTTGTCGAGGCCCTGCAGCGCGCCGTAGTGCCGCTCGTTCAGGCGCCAGTTGCGCTCGACGGGCACCCACATGCGATCCGTTTCATCGAGGATGTACCAGAGCGTGCGGATGGCACGCTTCAGCACCGACGTGAACGCGAGGTCGATGTGGATGCCGGCCTGGCGGATCTCGACGCCGGCCTGTTTCGCCTCCGCGCGGCCCTGCTCGGTGAGGTCGACGTCGGTCCAGCCAGTGAAGAGGTTCTCGAGATTCCAGGCGCTCTGGCCGTGACGGACGAGGATCAGGGTACCGGGCATCGAAGACTCCAGCGGCGGCGAACGGGGATTGCCGCAGCTTACAGCCACCCGCCTGTCTTTGCAGTGTGGGCATCGAGCCCGCGGGCGCAGCGGATGCTGCGGTGGGCGATCGTATCGGCAAGCAGCGCCTCGTTCACCGCGCGACGGTCGCGGGCCGCGGCCGCGTGGTGCAGGTGCCAGGCGATGCCACCGAAGACCAGCGTTCGCCGCTGACGACCGAGGTGCACGAGCCGTGCGACGAGTTCCTTGTCCTCCGGGCCCCAGCCGATGAAGTCCTCGTTGAAGCCGTTGACGGCCACGAGGTCCTCGCGCCAGGTCGCGAAGTTGCAGCTCTTCACGGCGAGGAGTCGATTCGCGGGCCGCGCGCAGGCGCGTGCCAGGGGCGGGCATCGCAGGGCGTAGGGGCGGCGAAGGCTCGGGGCGCCGCGCGGGCGCATCCCCGGGGCAAGCGGGTCGGGCGCCGCGAGTGCGGCCTGCGTCGCCGCGGCATCGAGCGGGATCCGCATGCCTTGCACGAACGCGCCGGCACGTGCCGCCGCCGCATGGTCCGCGATGAAGTCGGCGTGCAGCAGCATGTCGCCGTCGATGAAGACCAGGTACTCGCCGCGACTTGCCGCGATCGCGAGGTTGCGCAGCCGCGCGGCGCGAAAGCCTGCGTGCACCTGGCGGGCGACGGCGACGGGCACCGGGACCCGTGCGGCGAAGCGATCCAACACGGCGCGGGTGGCCGGCCCCGAGCCGTCGTCCGCAACCAGGACTTCGTCGGGCAACCGCCGCTGCGCCGCCACGGTGGCCAGCACCGCAGCGAGCGCATCGGCTCGCTCGTACGTCGTGACGACGAGCGAGATGCGCATCACGCGCTAGGCATCGGCCAGCTTGCGGATCGCCTCGACGCCCACCGACAGCGTGGCGAAGTCCGGCCGGTCCGTTGCGCGCATGTCGGTGAGCATGCGGGTCCACTGGACATGGTCGTCACCCTTGGCGGCGATCCAGGCCGTGATCGGGTCGCGCGCCGCGCCGCGCCTCGCCGTCGAACGCAGCACCTGCGCGGCGAGCTTGCGATGCGCGCGTGCGGCGCTGCTGCGCAGCGCCGAGCGGGCGCTCGCCTGCCAGGGGCCGGAGACACCGAGGCTGCCGATCTGCGTGCGGATCCAGTCGAGGCCGGTCGCCGCGCCGATCGCGTAGTAGGTCCGCGCGGTGTCGCGCACCGAAATCCGGTGTTCCGCCGCGAGCTCGACGAAATCGAAGGCGGGTTCCATCGATTCGAGCACGCCGATGCGCCCGGCGAGCGCGGGCGGCAGGCCGGCCTTGTGCAACTGCGCGATGCGCTCCGCGTTGTGCTCGACGACGAGCCCGGTGGCGACTTCCTGCAGCGAGTCGCCGAGTTCCCGCACGCCGGGCCGGAACTCCGCCACGGTGTGTTCCACGTGCAGGTTGCGGCGCCGGTTGGCGAGCAGCCAGTAGCTCAGGTGGCGCAGGCTGCGCGCCGTCTGGTCGTAGGCGAGGTACTGGGCGCTCGCCGGGACCTTGCTGTCGAGGGCTTCGATCGCGCTCCAGGTGTCGCGCATCGCGAAACACTCGCGCGCAATCGTATAGGCGCGCGCGATCTGCCCGATCGTGGCGCCGGTCTCCTCGATCGCGCGCCAGGCGAATACCGGGCCCATGCGATTGACGAGGCTGTTGGTCGTCGCGGTCACGATGATCTCGCGCCGCAGGCGGTGCCGGTCGATGTCGTGCCCGAACCGGCCGCGCAGCGCCTGCGGGAAATAGCGGTGCAGTTCCTCGGAGAGGTAGGGATCCTCCGGCACGTCCGAATCGATCAGCTCGCCCGACAGCCAGATCTTGCTGTAGGCGAGCACGACGGCGAGTTCGGGGCGCGTGAGCCCGGCGCCGCGCTTGGCGCGATCGACGAACTCGTCCTCGCCGGGCAGGTACTCGATCGCGCGGTTGAGGTCGCCGGCGCGCTCGAGGGAGCGGATCAGGCCCCGGTACTCGCTGAGGCGCGCCGCGGTGTTCAGTTCGAGCGTCGACAGCGCTTGGCCCTGCAGGTAGTTGTTGCGCAGGACGAGCGCGCTGATGTCGGGGGTCATGCGCGCCAGCAGCTTGTTGCGCGCGGGCCGCGCGAGGCGACCGGCGCGTTCGGGACCCGACAGCAGGATCTTGATGTTCACCTCGAGGTCCGAGGTGTTGACGCCCGCCGAGTTGTCGATGAAGTCGGTGTTGATGCGCCCGCCCGTCATCGCGTATTCGATGCGGCCCCGCTGCGTGCAGCCGAGATTGCCGCCCTCGCCGACGACCCGTGCGCAGAGCTCGCGGCCGTCGACGCGCACGCCGTCGTTGCTGCGATCGCCCACTTCCGCGTGGCGCTCGGCCGAGGCCTTCACGTAGGTGCCGATGCCGCCATTCCACAGCAGGTCGACCCGCATGCGCAGGATCGCCCGGATGACTTCCTGCGGGGTCGCGGCAGTCGCCTCGAGGCCGAGCACGCGCCGGGCTTCCGGCGACAGCGGGATTGATTTCGCGCTGCGCAGGAACACGCCGCCGCCGCGCGAGATCAGCTTGCGGTCGTAGTCGTCCCAGCTCGAGCGCGGCAGCCTGAAGAGGCGCTGGCGTTCGACGAAGCCGCGGGCCGCGTCGGGCTCGGGGTCGAGGAAAACGTGCAGGTGGTTGAACGCCGCGACCAGGCGAATGTGCTTCGAGAGCAGCATGCCGTTGCCGAAGACGTCGCCCGCCATGTCGCCGATGCCCGCCACGGTGAAATCCTGCGACTGCGAATCGATGCCGACCTCGCGCAGGTGGCGCTTGACGCATTCCCAGGCGCCGCGCGCGGTGATGCCCATGCCTTTGTGGTCGTAGCCGGCCGAACCGCCCGAGGCGAAGGCGTCGCCGAGCCAGAATCCGTACTCGGCCGAGATCGCGTTCGCAATGTCGGAAAACGTGGCCGTGCCCTTGTCGGCCGCGACCACGAGGTAGGGATCGTCGCCGTCGTGGCGCACCACGTCGGCCGGTGGCACGATCTTGCCGCCGGCGAGGTTGTCCGTGACGTCGAGCAGCCCGCGGATGAACGTGCGGTAGCTCTCGATCGCTTCCTTCTGGATGTCATCGCGCGAGCCGCCCGCGGGCAGCCGTTTCGGCACGAAGCCGCCCTTGGCCCCGGCCGGCACGATCACGGTGTTCTTGACGTTCTGCGCCTTCATCAGGCCCAGCACTTCGGTACGGAAGTCCTCGCGCCGGTCGGACCAGCGCAGTCCGCCGCGGGCGACCGCGGCCATGCGCAGGTGCACGCCCTCGACGCGCGGGCTGTACACGAAGATCTCGAACTTCGGCCGCGGCAACGGCAGGTCGGGGATCTTCGCCGGGTCGAGCTTCAGGGACACGTAGTCCTTGGCCAGCCCCGCCCCGGTGCGCTGGTAGAAGTTCGTGCGCTGCGTGGCCCGCATCACCGCAAGGTAAGCGCGCAGGATGCGGTCCTCGTCGAGGCTCGTGACCGCGGCCAGTGCGGCGCCGATGGACCGCACGCGTTGTTCCACGCTGCGCGCACGCGTGCGCGCCGGGATCGCGGGATCGAACCGCGCATGGAAGAGGGCGATCAGGTGCGCGGTGATGCCCGGATTGCGGGCGAGTGCGCGCTCCATGGCGGCCTGGCTGAACGGCACGCCGGTCTGCAGCAGGTACTTGGCGATCATCCGCACCACGACGACGTCGCGCGACGGCATGTTCGCGAGCAGCACGAGGCGGTTGAAGCCGTCGTTCTCGATCGAGCCGTGCCAGGCGGCATCGACACCTTCCTTGAAACGCGCCTCGACCTCCCCGATGTCGATCTCGAGGCCGTCGCGGTGCTCGAGCTCGAAGTCCTGGATCCACGCCTCGCCGCCGTCCGGCCACGCGAGTTCGAAAGGATGCTCGGTGATCACGCGCAGGCCGAAGTTCTCGAGCAGCGGCAACATGTCCGAGATCGGTATCGTCTCGCCGAGCTTGACGATCTTCAGGTGCACCCGCCCGGCGACCTGGCCCGCCGGGCGGTGCAGGTTGAGGCGCAGTGCCGTCGGATTGCCGCGCAGGCTCTCGAGATCGGCGATGTCCTCGAGCATGTCGGTCGCGGCGACTTCCTGCTGGTAGGACGCCGGGAACGCGCGCGTGTAACGCGACAGCAGTTCGAGCGTGGCCGATTCGTCGTAGCGGCCCTTCAGTACGGCCGACAGCCGGTCGAGCCAGTTGGTCGCAGCCGCGGCGATCTCCCGCTGCATGCGCGCGACATCGACGGGCGCGCGGTGTTCGCGATCGATGCGCACCACCACGTGCACGCGCGCATGGCGCGAATCGGAGATCTGGATCTGCGACTCGAAGGTGAAGCCGTGGAAGCCGGCGAGCAGGATGCGCTCGATCTGGTGGCGCACATCGGTGCTGTAGCGATCGCGCGGCACGTAGACGAGGCAGGAATAGAAGCGGCCGTAGGGGTCGCGACGCGCAAGCAGGCGCACGGTGCGCCGGTCGTAGAGGTTCACGACTTCGCGCACGATGCGGATGAGGTCCGCGCTGCTCGCCTGGAATAGCTCGTCGCGTGGATAGGTCTCGAGCACGTTCACGACCGCCTTGGCGTCGTGGCTCTGCGGCGAGAGGCCGAAATGATCGATCACGCCCTCGACCTTGCGCCGCAGGACAGGAATGGCGCGTGCGCTGCGGTAGTAGACCGTGGACGTCCACAGGCCGAGGATGCGGTGCTCGCCATCGATGCGCCCGCGCGCATCGAAGGTCTTCACGCCGACGTAATCGAGGTAGGTGCCGCGATGCACGGTGGCGAGCGTGTTGGCTTTCGTCAGGATCAGCAGTTCGGGGTCGCGGGCGCGCTGGCGCAGTTCGCCGCGCAAACGCACGGTGTGCGAACGCCGGCCGCCATGGCCGTCGCGCAGGATGCCGAGCCCGGAGCGCGCCACCGGCACGAGCTTGTCCTCGCCGGTGCCACGCACGAGCCGGTAGCGGCGATAGCCGAGGAACACGAAGTGCTGTGCTTCCATCCACTCGAGCAGTGCGCGCGCTTCCGAGATCTCGTCGGCGGGCAGCGGCGTCGCTTCGCCGAGCCCCGCAGCGATCGCGCGCACGCGATCGCGCGTGGGCATCCAGTCCTCGACGGCCGCCTCCACGTCGATGATCGCGGCACGGATCTCGTTCTCGAGCGCGGCGAGCGCCTGCGCGTCGTCCTGCCGGTCGACCTCGTAAAGTTGCCACGACTCCGCTGTCGCCTGTGAGGCTTCGCCGGCCGCGATGCCGAGGGCGCGGCCACGCGCGTCGCGGCGCATCGGGATCACCGGATGGATGATCAGGTGCATCGCGAGCTGGTGGCGCGTGAAGACGATGCCGACGGAGTCGACGAGGAACGGCATGTCGTCGGTGACGATCTGCACGATCGTGTGCGGCGAATGGAACCCATCGCGCGCCGGATCCGGGTTGAACACGCGAATGCGCGTGCGCGCCCGCGAACGGTCGTGCCCGAGCGCGAGGTGGCTGCGCGCGAGGCCGGCCATCTCGCCGGGCGATCGCCCGCCCAGGTCGGTTTCGGGTACGCCGCGGAAATAGGCGCGGAAGAATTCGGCATCGGCGACGCGTTGGCGTGCACCGCCCCTGGCCGGCGTCGCCTTGACGATGCGTTCGATGAGGGCGAGGCGGGAGGCCGGAATGGCGTCTTTCACGATGGGCTTTCCTTTCACGATGGCCGCGCGAGGAACGGCGGCATCATGCGTCAGGTTTCATGGAAGTCCTGCGCGCAACGCAGGATTATACATGGGGCCGCAGCTCTACCGCGCGCCGGGTCAGCTTGTCGAGCAGTCGCTCGAGTGCATCGCGTTCCCGCAGGTCGAGTGACGCGAGCAGCGCGGCCTCGTAGGCGAGCGCGTAGGGTGCGACTTTCGCGTAGACGGTGGCACCGGCCCGCGACAGGCGCAGCGCGGAGCGCCGCCGGTCGCGGGTCGAAGTGGCGCGCACGATGCGACCGGCGCGCTGCAAGGCAGCCACGGCGCGGCTCACCGCCACCTTGTCCATGGCGGTGCGGGCGGCGACTTCCGCGGCACTCATGCCGGCGCGTTCGCCGAGGGCCGCGACGACGCGCCACTCGGGGATGCTGAGGCCGAAACGCTCGACGTAGGCCCCGGCGATCGCGGTGCTGATCAGGTTCGACAGCACGGAGAGGCGGTAGGGAACGAAGCGGTCGAGGGCGAGGCTGGGTGCGGGCGGCATGGATGGGTATAATAGTTGCAGTTGAAACCAATTGCAGGTGGTCAGGATGGTCGCCAGTTTCGATAACCCGATGGGCACCGACGGTTTCGAGTTCGTCGAATACACGGCCCCGGACCCCGCGCTGCTGCGCACGCTCTTTGCAAGGATGGGGTTCCCGGTGACGGCGCGCCACCGCAGCAAGGATGTCACGCTGCATCGCCAGGGCGACGTCAACTTCCTGATCAACGCCGAGCCGGATTCGTTCGCGCAGGGCTTTGCCGCGTTGCACGGGCCGTCGGCGTGCGCGATGGCGTTTCGCGTCAGGGACGCGGCGCGCGCCTTCGAGCGCGCGATCGCGCTCGGCGCCAAACCGTACCAGGGGCGCGTCGGGCCGATGGAGCTCAGCATCCCCGCGATCGAGGGCATCGGCGGATCGCTGCTGTACCTCGTCGACCGCTATGGCGGGCAGTCGATCTACGACGTGGATTTCCGCGCGGTGGACGAGGGCGGGAACGGCGCGGGCGTCGGCTTCGCGCAGATCGACCACCTGACCCACAACGTGCAGCGCGGCGGCATGGACCGATGGTCGGGCTTCTACGAGCGCCTGTTCAATTTCCGCGAGATCCGCTACTTCGACATCGAGGGGCGCCACACCGGCCTGTTCAGCCGCGCGATGACGAGCCCATGCGGGAAGATCCGCATCCCGATCAACGAATCGCAGGACGACAAGTCGCAGATCGAGGAATACATCAAGCTCTACCACGGCGAGGGCATCCAGCACATTGCACTCTCGACCGCCGACATCCAGCGCACCGTCGACCAGTTGCGCGCGCGTGGCGTCGAGTTCCAGGACACGCCCGATACGTACTACGAGGGCATCGACGCGCGTGTGCCGCACCATGGCGAGGACGTTGCGGCGCTGCAGAAGCGGCGCATCCTGATCGACGGCAACCCCGACCGCGGCGAGGGCACGCTGCTGCAGATCTTCACGCAGAACGTGATCGGTCCCATTTTCTTCGAGGTGATCCAGCGCAAGGGCAACGAAGGATTCGGCGAGGGCAACTTCCGCGCCCTGTTCGAATCCATCGAGCTCGACCAGGTGAGGCGAGGAGTGATCTAGGGCGACGAGCGAGAGGCGGCGGGCAAGCGTCGCGCTGATTCATCCGCGTCCTCGCGGGTCGAGCGCATCGCCTGCGGCGAGTGTGCCCTCGGCGCTCTCCACGCT
>JBFWZQ010000006.1:0-159648 GCA_050185195.1 Steroidobacteraceae bacterium
TCCTCGGGGGTCGCGCGCATCGCCTGCGGCGTGTGTGCCCTCGGCGCTCCCCACGCTCGCCCGCGGTTGCATCCGCGCGCCGCTTGCCCGCGGCCGGCCGCTCACCTGAGGCAGGTGCGTGCGAGGGGCAGCTGGCTGCACACAACCGGCGCTGGGCCGGAACGGGAGCGGGGCCTGCGGTGACCAGCGTGGAGGGCGCCGAGGAGCGGCGAGCTGCGCCCGGCGTCCGCCGTTCCATCAGCTTCTGGTGACCCCATGCGCCGGGCGCCGCCGCGACGAGGGCACCGCCGCAGGCGGCGCTCGACCCGTGAGGAACCGCAGGCCCCGCTCCCGGTCCGGCCCACCGCCTCTTGCCCGCCGCCCGCTGCGCGTCACCCGTGCGTGCGGGCGAGGTACTGCCCGGTCTGCATCTCGGCGAGTCGGCTCGAGGTGCGCTGGAACTCGAACGCGAGTCGCGTTCCACGATAGAGCCGCTCCGGCGGCGCCGCGGCGCTCACGGCGAGGTCGACGCCGCGGTCGTAGAGTTCGTCGATCAGGGCGATGAAGCGGCGGGCCGCATTGTCACGGGTTTCATCGAGCACGGGCACGTTGGACAGCAGCACGGCGGGATAGGCGCCCGCGATCTCGATGTAGTCGTCCTGGCTGCGCGGCCCCTCACACAGCGCCATGAAATCGAACCACACCGCATTGTCGCTTGCGCGCAGCACCGGGATTTCCCGGCCGGAGACTTCGATGTGCCCGCCGGCCGTGCCCGGGCCGTCGGCGAAGAATTCGAAGAGGCGTGTCATCGCGGCCGGTGCATCGGGCGACCGCGAGTCGATGTAGAGCGATGCCTTGGCGAGTTCGCGCAGGCGATAATCGACGCCGGCGTCGACCGCGATCACTTCGGTGTGTTTCTCGAGCATGGCGATCGCGGGCAGGAAGCGCTTTCGCTGCAGCCCATCGCGGTACAGGCCCTTGGGCGGCACGTTCGACGTGAAGACCAGCGTGACGCCGCGGTCGAGCAGGGCCGAAAACAGGCGCGCGAGGATCATCGCGTCGGCGATGTCATTGACGTGCAGTTCGTCGAGGCACAGCACCCGCAGGCCGTCCGCGAACCGGTCGGCGACGACCGTGAGCGGGGATTCGGTGTGGGCGAGCGTTTTCAGCTGCGCGTGCACGTCGTGCATGAAACGGTGGAAATGCCGGCGACGCTTGCCTTCGAAGGGCAGGCTCGCGTGGAACGCGTCCATCAGCAGCGTCTTGCCCCGACCCACGCCGCCCCACAGGTAGACGCCACGCTCGGTGGCGGCGCGCGGCGGGCGCAGCAGGCGGCGCACGCGCGCCAGCGGCTTGCGATCCGCGCGCTCCGCCGCGACCAGGCGCAACCGCAGGTCTTCGAGTCGCGCGATGGCGGCGAGTTGCGCGGCGTCCGGCACGTAGCCGCGCCGCTCGAGCTCGCGCGCGAGGAGCGGGGTGGGCATCGTCAATCCGCGAGTTCGGGCAGGTTCCGGAAGAAATCGAGCGCCGCGGGGTTCGCCAGGGCGTCGCGGTTCGACACCGGCTTGCCGTGCACGACGTCGCGTACCGCCAGCTCCACCAGCTTGCCGCTGAGCGTGCGCGGCAGGTCGGGCACGGCGACGATCTTCGCCGGCACGTGCCGGGGCGTCGTGTTGCGGCGGATCGTGTCGCGGATGCGCGCGCGCAGCGCGTCGTCGAGCGAGACGGCCTCGCGCAGGCGGACGAACAGCACCACGCGCACGTCGCCTTCCCATTGCTGGCCGATCGCAAGCGACTCGAGCACCTCGGGCAACTGTTCGACCTGGCGATAGATTTCGGCCGTGCCGATGCGCACGCCGCCGGGATTGAGCACCGCATCCGAGCGGCCGAAGATGACGAAGCCGCCGTGTTCCGTCTCGAGCGCGTCGTCGCCGTGATGCCAGGTGTTCGCGAAGCGCGCGAAGTAGGCGGCGCGGTAGCGCGCGCCATCCGGGTCGTTCCAGAAGCCGACCGGCATCGAAGGGAACGGCGCGGCGCACACCAGTTCGCCCCGGGCGCCGATCACCCTGTGGCCTGCGTCATCGAACACTTCCGTTCGCATGCCGAGGCCACGGCACTGGATCTCGCCCTTGCGCACCGGCAGCACGGGGCTGCCGAGGCAGAAGCACGAGACGATGTCGGTGCCGCCCGAGATCGAGGAGAGCTGCAGGTCCGCCTTCACGGCGCGATACACGTAGTCGTAGGTTTCGGGCAGCAGCGGCGAGCCCGTCGAGAGCACGGCGCGCAGTGCCGTGAGATCGACTTCCTTCGCCGGCTCGAAGCCCGCCTTGTCGAGTGCGGCCAGGTACTTGGCGCTCACGCCGAAGAGCGCGACCCGCTCGTTAGCCGCGAGGTCCCACAAGATGCGCGGCCCCGGATGGAAGGGCGAACCGTCGTACAGCACGAGCGTCGCGCCGCTCGCGAGGCCGCTCACGAGCCAGTTCCACATCATCCAGCCGCAGGTCGTGAAATAGAAGAGCCGGTCGCCTTCGCGCAGGTCGGCGTGCAGCAGGTGCTCTTTCTGGTGCTGCAGCAGCGTGCCGCCCGCGCCGTGCACGATGCACTTCGGCTTGCCGGTCGTGCCCGACGAATACAGGATGAACAGCGGGTGATCGAAGGGCAGGCGCTCGAAGCGCAGTGACGCGCCCGCGCGCCCGAAGTCGGCGTAGTGGACCGCATTCGGCAGGGTCCCGAGGCCGGGCCTTGCATTCACGTACGGCACCACGACGACGGCTGCCAGGCCGGGCAGTTGCGGGGCCACCTGCGCCATCGGCGCCAGTGAATCGAGCGTCTTGCCCGCGTAGCAATAACCGTCGGCCGTGAACAGCACCTTCGGCGCGATCTGCCCGAAGCGGTCGAGCACGCCGTTCACGCCGAAGTCGGGCGAGCACGACGACCACACGGCGCCGAGGCTCGTGGTCGCGAGCATCGCGACGATGGCTTCGGGCAGATTCGGCAGGAAGCCCGCGACGCGATCGCCCACCCCGACCCCGCAGGATCGCAGGCCCTCGGCAACGCGCGCGACCTCTTCGCGCAGATCCCGTCGCGAGACTTCGCGGCGCGTGCCGCGCTCGTTGATGAAAACCAGCGCCGCCTGGTCGCCGCCGTGGCGCAGCAGGTTCTCGGCGTAGTTGAGTCGTGCGGCGGGAAACCAGCGCGCGCCGGGCATTTGCCCGCCATCGACCAGTGCGGGCCCGTCGCCCCAATCGGCGCGGGTATCGCTGAAGCGGGCGAGTTCCACCCAGAAATCGGCCGGTGCCGCGAGCGACCACGCCTCGAGGGCGGCGTAGTCGGCAAGCGCGAGCTGCCGGCGCGCATTGACGCACGACCTGAAGCGCGTGACGACTGCCTTGTCGATCCTGTCGGAGGAGGGCGCCCAGATCGGTGTGGTCATGCGCGTCAGAGGGTCTGGTAGTTGGGTCCCGAGCCGCCTTCCGGCGTCGTCCAGGTGATGATGCCGTAAGGGTCCTTGATGTCGCAGGCCTTGCAATGCACGCAGTTCGCGGCATTGATCTGCAGCCGCTTGCCGCCCTGGCCGTCGTCGACCATCTCGTACACGTTGGCCGGGCAGAAGCGCGTGCACGGATTGTCGTACTCCACGCGACAGCGCGTCGCGCAGATGTCCGTATCCGCGACCTTGAGGTGGGCGGGTTGTGCCTCGTCGTGCGTGGTGGCCGCGAAGAACACGGATGCCAGGCGGTCACGCGGCGGCAGGCTGCGTTCGACCCAGCCGCGCTCCGGCGAGGTGTAGGCGTCGATGCGCTGCAGGGCCGCGGCATTGTCGGTATTGCGCAGCGTCCACGGCGTGCGCCCGCCGCTGACGACTTCGAGCGCGGAGTTCGCGAGCCCGAACCAGAGGCCGCGCTTGAAGCCCGGCTTGAAGTTGCGCACCCTGCGCAGCTCCTGTCCGCCGGGCGACGCGCGCCACAGCGCATCGAAGCCTGCCGGTGCGCCGGTGGCCACCAGGTGCTCCGCGGCGAGCGAACCCGACCGTATCGCCTGGTGGATGCCCTTGATCTTCGGCACGTTGAGCGTGCCGCCGGCGTCGCCGATCAACAGGGCGCCGGGCATTTCGAGCTTCGGCAGCGACTGCCAGCCGCCGGCCGCGAGGGTGCGCGCGCCGGCCGCGAGGATCTCCCCGCCCTCGAGCAGCGGCTTCACCGCCGGATGGTGCTTGAACTGCTGGAAGACCTCGAACGGTTGCAGGCGCGGGTCGGCGTAGTCGAGGCCGACCACGAAACCCACGTACACGCGGTCCGCGTCGAGGTGATAGAGGAAGCTGCCGCCGTAGGTGGCGCCGTCGAGCGGCCAGCCGACACTGTGCTGGATGAGCCCGGGTTCGGTGCGGCCGGCGGGCAGTTGCCACAGCTCCTTCAGGCCGAGCCCGTAGGTCTGCGGGTTGCGGCCGGCGTCGAGCGCGTAGCGCGCGATGAGCTGTTTCGAGAGGCTGCCGCGGCAGCCCTCCGCGAGGATGGTGGTGCGCGCGCGGATCTCGGGGCCCGGTGCGTAGTTCGGGCCGGGCTCGCCGTCTTTCCCGAGCCCCATGTCGCCGATCCGCACGCCCGCGACCGCGCCGGCATCGTCGATGACGGCGTCGGCCGCGGCAAAGCCCGCGAACACGTCGACACCGAGGCCTTCCGCCTTCTGCGCGAGCCAGGGCGTGAGCAGGCCGAGCGAGACGATGAAATTGCCGTGGTTGCGCTGCTGCGGCGGCACCGGCAGCCGCCAGGCGCGGCGGCGGGTGAAATAACGCAGTTCGTCGCGCCCCGCGGGCACGCAGACACCCAGCTTCGCGTCGCGCCAGTCGGGCGCCAGCGCATCGAGCGGGCCCGGCTCCATCACGGCGCCCGAGAGCGAATGGGCGCCGACCGCGGAGCCTTTCTCGAGGACGCAGACCGTGAGTTCGGGCCGCAGTTGCCTGAGGCGAATCGCGCAGGCGAGACCCGCGGGACCGGCGCCGACCACGACGACGTCGTATTCCATGACGTCGCGTTCGACCGCCGGCCGCTGCGCGCTCACTTCGGCTGCATCCTGATCGCCCCGTCGAGGCGGATCGTCTCGCCGTTCAGCATCGGGATCTCGAAGATCGACTGCACGAGCGCCGCGTACTCTTCCGGCTTGCCGAGCCGCGCCGGGAACGGCGCCTGCCGGCCGAGGGAATCCTGTACGTCCTGCGGCATACCGGCGACCATCGGCGTGCGGAAGATGCCGGGCGCGATCGACAGGCAACGGATGCCGAAGGCGGCGAGCTCGCGCGCGATCGGCATCGTCATGCCCATCACCGCGGCCTTGGTGGCCGCATAGGCCGCCTGTCCGATCTGGCCTTCGAACGCCGCGACCGAAGAGGTGTGGATCAGCACGCCGCGCTCGCCGTCTTCGTTCGGCGTGTTCGCCTGCATGATGTTGGCCGCGGCCTTGTCACACAGGAAGGTGCCGATCAGGTTGATATGGATCACCTTCGTGAAGAAATCGCCCGCCATCGGCCCGTTGCGGCCGAGTACGCGGCCCGCGCCGATCACGCCGGCGCAGTTCACGAGCAGGTCGATGCCGCCCATGAAGGCCTTCGCGCTGTCCATCGCGGCGTTCACCTCGGCCTCGGAGGTCACGTCGCATTTGACGAAACGCGCGCCCGATCCGAGTTCGGCGGCCGCCGCCTGGCCGGGGCCTTCCTGCACGTCGAGCAACGTGACTTTGCCGCCCTGCGCGGCCACGTGGCGCGCGACGGCGTTGCCGAGACCCGAAGCTGCGCCCGTCACGACGGCGCGCGCGTCTTTCATCTTCATGCCTGTCCTCTGGAATACGGAAAAAACGGGGGAGCCGGCTAGTAAATCACAAGCGCTTGCGGCGCGCGAGGAATGCCGAAATACGCTCAACGGCCTCCTGCGACAGGCGCAACCGTGCGAGACGGTGGCTCGTCGCCCGCCGCAGCGCGGCGTCGCGCGGCGCGCCCGTCACCTCGCGCAGCAGCGCCTTCACCTCGCCCTGCGCGGTGAGCCCACCCTGCAGCAGGTCCGCCACGATGCGCTCGAGTGCGGCATCGAGTTGCGGCAGGTCGGCGGCCACCGCGTGCAGCAGCCCGAGCGCCTGGGCACGCACGCCATCGAAGCGTTCGCCGGTGAGCGCGAGCGCCCGCGTCGCACGCGCTCCGATCGCCGCGACGACATGGGGTGAGATCGTTGCGGGTACGAGTCCGAGCCGCACTTCGGAGAGCGCAAAGCGCGCGCCAGCGAGCCCGATGGCGATGTCGCAGCAGGCCACGAGGCCGACGCCGCCGCCGAAGGCGTCGCCGTTGACGCGCGCGACCAGCGGCTTGCCGCACGCCTCGAGCGCCGCGAGCATGTCCGCGAGCGCCAGCGCGTCGGCGTAGTTGGCATCCTCCGACGCATCCGCCATCGCGCGCATGTGTTCGAGGTCGGCGCCGGCACAGAAGCTGTCGCCCGCGCCGGTGATGACGATGACGCGGACGTCCGCGTCGCGCCCGAGCTCGCCCGCGGCGGCCCCGAGGGCGCCGACGAGCGCGCCGTCGAAGGCGTTGTGCCGCCCGGCACGGTCGAGCGTGACCCGCGCGACGCCCCGTTCATCGATGTCGATGCGTACACCGTTGGGGCTCGCGGCCATGCTACATCCTGAAGATGCCGTAGCGCTCGTCGCCGGGCCGCGGCCCGCGCGCGGCGAGGTGCAGCGCAAGGCCCAGCACGCGGCGGGTATCGAGCGGGTCGATGACGCCGTCGTCCCACAGGCGCGCGGTGGAATAGTAGGGATGGCCCTGCTGTTCGTAGCGGGCGCGGATGTCGTCCATGAAGGCCTGTTGTTCGGCGTCGGACCAGGCGGCGCCGCGCGCGCCCTCGCGTCGCACCGTCGCGAGGACCTGCGCGGCCTGTTCGCCCCCCATCACCGAGATGCGCGCGTTGGGCCACATCCACAGGAAGCGCGCGCCGTAGGCGCGGCCGCACATCGCATAGTTGCCCGCGCCGAAGGAGCCGCCGATGATCACGGTGAGCTTCGGCACGGTGGCGGAGGCCACCGCGGTCACCATCTTCGCGCCGTCCTTCGCGATGCCCGCCTGCTCGTATTTCGCGCCGACCATGAAGCCGGTGATGTTCTGCAGGAACAGCAGCGGCGTGCCGCGGCGGTTCGCGAGCTGCACGAAGTGCGCGGCCTTGAGCGCCGATTCCGAGAACAGCACGCCGTTGTTCGCGACGACGGCGACGGGGCAGCCGTGGATGCGCGCGAAGCCGCACACGATCGTGGTGCCGTATTCGGGCTTGAATTCGTGGAAGTCCGAGCCGTCGACGAGCCGGCCGATGATCTCGTGCACGTCGTAGGGCTGGCGCGTGTCGCGCGGCACGATGCCGTGGATGTCGCGCGGATCGAGCGCGGGCTCGACGCTCGCGGCGAGATCGAGCCAAGCGGGGCCGCGCGGGCGCAGCGTCGCCATCACCGAGCGGGCGAGGGCGAGCGCGTGGGCGTCGTTCTCGGCGAGGTGGTCGGCGACACCCGAGCGGCGCGCGTGCACGTCGCCGCCGCCGAGCGATTCGGCGTCGATTTCCTCGCCGGTCGCCGCCTTCACGAGCGGCGGGCCGCCGAGGAAGATCGTGCCCTGCTTCTGCACGATGATCGTCTCGTCGGACATCGCCGGCACGTAGGCGCCGCCGGCCGTGCAACTGCCCATCACCACCGCGACCTGCGCGAGGCCGAGTGCGGACATCTGCGCCTGGTTGTAGAAGATGCGCCCGAAGTGCTCGCGATCGGGGAACACGTCGTCCTGCAGCGGCAGGTAGGCGCCGCCCGAGTCGACGAGGTACACGCACGGCAGCGCGTTCTCGAGCGCGACCTGCTGCGCGCGCAGGTGCTTCTTCACGGTGATCGGGAAGTAGGTGCCGCCCTTGACCGTGGCGTCGTTCGCGATGACGAGCGCCTCGCGGCCGTGGATGCGGCCGACTCCGGCAATGAGGCCCGCCGCGGGCGCTTCGCCGTCGTACAGCCCATGCGCCGCCAGCGGCGCGACTTCGAGGAAGGGACTGCCCGGGTCGAGCAACGTGGCCACGCGCTCGCGCGGCAGCAACTTGCCGCGCGCCGTGTGGCGCGCCCGGGCGCCCTCGCTGCCGCCGAGCTCGGCGCGCGCGAGCTCGCCGCGCAGGTCCGCCACCAGCCGCTCCATGTGGGCGCGGTTGGCACGATAGCCATCGCTCGCCGGGTCGATCGCGGTGGGAAGGCGCGCCATGGCGCGGCAGCTTACAGCAGCTCGATCGCGATTGCCGTGGCCTCGCCGCCGCCGATGCACAGCGCCGCGACGCCGCGGCGACCGCCTGTCTGCTTCAGGGCGTGCACGAGCGTCGTGACGATGCGCGCGCCGGTGGCGCCGATCGGGTGGCCGAGCGCGCAGGCTCCGCCGTGCATGTTGACACGCGCGTGGTCGATGCCGATGTCGTGCATCGCGGCCATGGTGACCGCCGCGAACGCCTCGTTCACTTCGTAGAGGTCGACGTCGCCGGCTTGCCAGCCGGTTGCGGCAAGCACCTTGCGGATCGCGCCGACGGGCGCCGTCGTGAACCACTCGGGTGCCTGCGCGTGGCTGGCATGGGCCAGCACGCGAGCGAGCGGCTTCGCGCCGAGCCGGGTGGCCGCCGCGTCGCTCATCAGGATCGTGGCCGCCGCGCCGTCCGCGATGGACGACGAAGAGGCTGCCGTCACCGTGCCGTCCTTGCGAAACGCCGCGCGCAACGTCGGGATTTTCTGGATGTCGCAGGTGGAGGGTGTTTCGTCCCGGTCGATGACGGTGTCGCCCTTGCGGCCCTTGACGGTCACCGGGGAGATCTCGGCGGCGAACGCGCCGCTCGCCACCGCGGCCTGCGCGCGACGCACCGACTCGGTCGCGAACGCATCCTGCGCGGCGCGCGTGAAACCGTACTTGTCGGCGGTGTTCTCGGCGAACGCACCCATCATCTGCCCGTCGAACGGACTCTGCAGGCCGTCGTAGAACATGTGGTCGAGCACTTCGCCGTGGCCCATGCGGTAGCCGCCGCGCGCCTTCGGCAGCAGGTACGGTGCATTGGTCATCGACTCGAGGCCGCCCGCGAGGATCACCTCCGCGCCGCCCGCCCGGATCTGGTCGGCCGCCATCATGATGGCCTTGAGGCCCGAGCCGCACATCTTGTTGATCGTGGTCGCGGGCGTCGCATGGGGGATGCCGGCGCCGATGGCCGCCTGGCGCGCGGGCGCCTGGCCGAGGCCTGCCGGCAGCACGCAGCCCATGATCACTTCCCCGATGCAGTCCGGGGCGATGCCCGCGGCCGCGATGGCGCCGCGCGCCGCGGCCGCGCCGAGCTGCGGCGCCGTCGCGCCGGCGAGCACGCCCTGGAAGGCGCCGATGGGCGTGCGCTGCGCGGCCACGATGACGATGGAAGGGGTGGAGGCTTTCTGGCTCATGGGGACTTTCCTGGATGGGCCCCGCTCGGGCGCGGGGCAAGGCCGTTGACGAACAGGTCGACGAAGCGCTCCGCGATCTCGGCGGCCGAGAGCGAGGCGTCGTCGCGATACCAGTGGGCGATCCAGTTGAGCGCGCCGGCGAGCGCGAACGCGGTCATCCTCGGGTCGCAACGCCCGATGGAGCCATCCGCGATGCCTTGCCGCACGAGCGCGCGCATCTCCTGGTCGATTTCCGATTTCAGTTGCTTGATGCGTGCGCCCATGGCCGGGCTCAGGTCCTGGTCCTCGGCGCGCACCATGCACCAGCCGAATTCGGACGTGATGGCTTCCGCGTAGCCGCGCACCACCCGCACGAGGCGCGCACGGCCGCTCGCCTGCGCGCCGCGCGCCTCGCCGCAGGCGCTCGCCACGCGACCGAGCCCCTCGCGGAAGCACTCGAACAGCATCTGTTCCTTGTTCGAGACGTAGTAATAGAGCGTGGGCTTCGTGACGTGCAGCACGGCGGCGATGTCATCGAGCGAGGTGTTGTGGTAGCCGCGTTCACGGAAGGCGCGCGCGGCGGCGAGGATGACGGCATCGCGCTTCAGTTCGCGGCGGCGCTCGCGATCGCCCGGTACCTGCCAGGGTGAAGTTGGCTTGCCCATCCGGCCGAGATTATACTGGCCGGTATAAATTCTACTAGCCGGTAACATACGTATGGGCAACCGCGCGGCGCATCAGGGTCATCCTCCGGTCGTGGACGCGGGGACGGCGGCGTTGCCGCTGCGCTTCGTCAGTGCCGCCTCGCTGTTCGACGGCCACGACGCCGCCATCAACATGATCCGGCGCCTGCTGCAGGCGCATGGCGCGGAAGTCGTGCACCTCGGGCACAACCGCAGCGTGGCCGACATCGTCCGCGCCGCCATCCAGGAGGATGCGGACGCCATTGCCGTCAGCTCCTACCAGGGCGGTCACAACGAGTATTTCGCGTACATGGTCGACATGTTGCGCGAACTCGGCGCGGCGCACATCCGTGTAATCGTCGGGGGCGGCGGCACGATCTCGCCGCAGGAGATCGCGGCCCTCGAGGCGCACGGCGTCGAGAAGATCTACACGCCGGAGGACGGCCGCCGCATGGGCCTCGCCGGCATGATCGACGATGTCTTCGCGCGCGTGCGGCGCGCGCGCAAGCCGGCGTATGAGTTCGGGCCGCTCAACCCGAAAGACCCGCAGCATATCGCGCGCACGATTTCCTGCCTCGAGGGCGCGCTCGGCAACGAGGCCGCGCGGGCGCAGATCGCGCGCGCCGTCGCACGCAACGAGCGTCGCGCGCCGGTGATCGGCATCACCGGCACCGGCGGCGCCGGCAAGTCCAGCCTGAACGACGAGCTGCTCGCGCGCTTCGTGCGCTTCTTCCCCGATCGCAACGTGGCGGTCGTCGCCATCGATCCCACCCGGCGGCGTTCGGGGGGCGCGCTGCTCGGCGACCGTATCCGCATGAACAGCCTCGCGGCCGAGCGCCTCTTCATGCGCTCGCTCGCGACCCGCCGCCGCCACAGTGCCACGAGCGAGGCCCTCAAGGACGTGATCGCGCTGTACCAGCTCGCGGGCTTCGACCTCATCGTCGTCGAGACCGCGGGCATCGGCCAGAGCGACACCGAGATCGTCGATTTCGTCGACCTGTCGCTCTACGTGATGACGAGCGAGTACGGCGCGGCGAGCCAGCTCGAGAAGATCGACATGCTCGACTACGCCGACATGGTGGTGCTCAACAAATTCGAGAAGCGCGGCGCCGAGGATGCTCTGCGTGACGTGCGCAAGCAGTGGCGTCGCAACCACCCCGATCGCCTGAAGATCGCCGACGCGCTCGTGCCCGTCTACCCGACCATCGCGAGCCGCTTCAACGATCCGGGGGTCAATCATCTCTTCGAGGCGATCTGCCGACGGCTCGAATGGCCGGTGGGCGATGTCGGGCCCACCGCCTTCACCTCGCACGCGGCGCTGATCCCGGCGGATCGCGTGCGTTACCTCGCCGAGATCGCGCAGGGCGGGCGCGACGCACGGGTGCGCCTCGAGCGCCAGGTCGAAGCGGCACGCCGGGCCCACGCGCATTACGAGTCGCTGAAAGCCCTGCGCGACCCGCAACTGCCAGCGCCGCTCGATCGATATCCGCAAGCTGCGCTCGTGGAGGCGGGGGACGCCACGCGTGGCGAACTGCGCGCGGCCTACAACGCCGCGCTCGATGCCGTGGGCGCGGAGGGCGTCGGCGAGCTGAAGGCCTGGCCGGCCCGCGCGAAGGGCGTCACCGACGAGACTTACTCCTATCCTGTGCGTGGCAAGGCCGTCACCGGCGACAACTACACCGAAACGCTGAGCCGCAACCGCGTGCCGAAGCTCGCGGTGCCGCGCAGCGTCGACTGGGGCGAGATCCTCGCCTTCCTCGGTAACGAAAATCTGCCCGGCGCCTATCCGTACACCGGCGGGGTCTATCCCTATCGCCGCGAGGCGGAGGACCCGACACGCATGTTCGCCGGCGAGGGTCCGCCCGAACGCACCAACCGCCGCTTCCACCTGCTCGCGAACGGCCACGAGGCGACGCGCCTCTCGACGGCCTTCGACTCGACCACCCTCTACGGCGAGGACCCCGACACGCGGCCCGACATCTACGGCCGCACCGGCAATTCGGGCGTCTCGATCGCGACGCTCGACGACATGAAGAAGCTCTATTCGGGCTTCGACCTGTGCCTGCCGTCGACTTCGGTTTCGATGACGATCAACGGGCCGGCGCCGATGATCCTCGCGATGTTCATGAACACCGCGATCGACCAGCGCATCGAGCGCTGGTTGCGTGCGGAGGGGCGCTGGGCCGCGGCCGAGGCGCGCATCGCGGAGCTGCGGCGCGAAATCACCGCCACCGGCGCGCCCTTGCCCAGCTACAAGGGCGAGCTGCCGGCCGGCCACGACGGCACGGGCCTCGCGTTGCTCGGCGTGAGCGGCGAACAACTGGTCGCGCCCGGCGTGCTCGATCGCGAGACCTACGAGCGCCTGCGCGCGGAGGCCCTGTCGCTGGTGCGCGGCACGGTGCAGGCCGACATCCTGAAGGAGGACCAGGCGCAGAACACCTGCATCTTCTCGACGGAGTTCGCGCTGCGGATGATGGGCGACGTGCAGCAGCACTTCATCGACCACCGGGTGCGCAATTTCTATTCGGTGTCGATCTCGGGCTACCACATCGCGGAGGCGGGCGCGAATCCGGTGAGCCAGCTCGCCTTCACGCTGTCGAACGGCTTCACCATCGTCGAGTACTACCTGGCGCGCGGCATGGCCGTCGACGATTTCGCGCCGAACCTGTCCTTCTTCTTCTCGAACGGCATGGACCCGGAGTACGTGGTGATCGGCCGCGTGGCGCGGCGCATCTGGGCGCGCGCGATGCGCGAGCGTTATGGCGCGGGTGCCCGCAGCCAGATGCTCAAGTACCACGTGCAGACCTCGGGGCGGTCGCTGCACGCGCAGGAGATCCAGTTCAACGACATCCGCACGACGCTGCAGGCGCTGTACGCGCTGTTCGACAACTGCAATTCACTGCACACCAACGCGTTCGACGAGGCGCTCACGACGCCGACCGAAGACAGCGTGCGCCGCGCGGTCGCGATCCAGCTGATCATCAACCGCGAACTGGGGCTCAACCGCAACCAGAACCCGTGGCAGGGCTCGTTCGCGATCGACTACCTCACCGACATGGTGGAAGAGGCCGTCTACAAGGAGTTCGAATCGATCTCGGCGCGCGGCGGCGTGCTCGGCGCGATGGAGACGATGTACCAGCGCGGCAAGATCCAGGAAGAGAGCCTCTACTACGAGACGAAGAAGCACGACGGCTCGTTGCCGCTGATCGGCGTCAACACGTTCCTCTCGGGCCACGACGCGTCGGAGGCGCACGCCAATGTCGCGCTCATCCGCTCGACGGAGGAGGAAAAGCAGGACCAGGTTGCAGCGGTGCGCGCGTTCCAGCAGCGCCACGCGGCCGGGGCGCCAGCCGCGCTCCTGCGGCTGCAGCAGGTGGCGGCGGCCGGCGGCAACGTGTTCGCCGAGCTGATGGAGACGGTGAAGACCTGTTCGCTCGGGCAGGTCTCGCGCGCGCTCTACCAGGTCGGCGGACAGTACCGGCGCAACGTCTAGCCGCGAGCGTCAGCCGTATCGATCGAGCG
This sequence comes from Steroidobacteraceae bacterium, assembly GCA_050185195.1. Taxonomy (GTDB): domain Bacteria; phylum Pseudomonadota; class Gammaproteobacteria; order Steroidobacterales; family Steroidobacteraceae; genus CADEFQ01. The sequence goes on from JBFWZQ010000006.1 coordinate 13,632, forward strand.
CGAGGCCGCGCGGGTCGATCGCGGGTTCGCGGCCCGTGACCAGGTCCGCGACCACCCGTCCCGAGCCGCAGGCCATGGTCCAGCCGAGCGTGCCGTGGCCGGTGTTGAACCACAGGTTGCGATAGCGCGAGGCGCCGACGATCGGCGTGCCGTCGGGCGTCATCGGGCGCATGCCGGTCCAGAACGTCAGGTTCGAGTAGTCACCACCGGCGGGGAAGAGGCTGCGCGCGGACAGTTCGAGTGTCGCGCGCCGCGCCGGGTGCAGGCGGGTGTTGTAGCCGGAGAGCTCGGCCGTGCCGCCGACGCGGATGCGGTCGCCGAGGCGGGTGATCGCGACCTTGTAGCTCTCGTCCATCACGGTCGAGACCGGCGCCTTCGCCGCGTCGGCGATCGGCACCGTGATCGAATAACCCTTGACTGGATAGACCGGCAGCGAGATGCCGAGCGTGCGCGCCATCTGCGTCGAGAAACTGCCGAGGGCGAGCACGTAGGCGTCGGCCGTGACGCGGCCCGCGTCGGTGTGCACCGCTTCGATGCGATCGCCCGCGCGCCCGATGCCGAGGATGTTCACGCCGTAGCGAAACTGCACGCCGCGCGCCTGCGCGAGGGCCGCAAGTCGCTGCGTGAAGAGGTGGCAGTCACCGGTCTCGTCGTCGGGCAGGCGCAGGCCCCCGACGATCAGCGGGCGGACATCCGCGAGGCCGGGCTCGGCGGCGATGCAGCCGTTCGCGTCGAGGACCTCGTACGGCACGTCCAGTTGTTTGAGGACCGCGATGTCGCCGGCCGCGCCATCGAGCTGCTTCTGCGTGCGAAAGAGCTGCAGCGTGCCGAGCGAGCGCTCGTCGTAGGCGAGCCCCTCGTCGGCGCGCAACCGACGCAGTTCGTCGCGGCTGTACTCGGCGATCGGCACCATGCGGCTCTTGTTGATCGCATAACGCGCCGTCGTGCAGTTGCGCAGCATGCGCAGTATCCAGGTCCACATCGCCGGATCCCACTGCGGCCGCACGACCAGCGGCGAGTGCTTCTCGAAGAGCCATTTCAGCGCCTTCAGCGGCATGCCGGGTCCGGCCCATGGCGAAGCGTAGCCGGGCGAAATTTCCCCCGCGTTCGCGAAGCTCGTCTCGAGGGCCGCGCCCGGCTGGCGCTCGATGACCTCGACTTCGGCGCCCGCCTGCGCGAGATACCACGCGGTCGTCACGCCGATCACGCCGCCGCCCAGAACCGCTATCCGCAAGATGTGCGCCCTCGATCGAAAGCGCGCATGTTACCTGCATTGCCGGGGTGCGCGGCATGGGGCGGGGCGTCAGGGTGGTGCCAGGTACACCGTGCTCCAGAGCTGCGCCGCGTTCGATTCGGTCTCGTCGTCGCTCCGCTGGCCGAACGCCTCGATGCGATAGCGGCCGTCGTGTTGCGACCACGACCACAGTTCCGAGCCGCGCACGGCCTCGGCGCCCTGCATCGCGCGGGCGAGTTGCTTCCCGGCACGCGTGAGCGACGCACGGGCGACGTCCGTCAGGTCATCGCGTCGCAATTGGCGCGCCACGCCGGCGGCGAACAGGGCCTGCTGCCACGACCATACGACGGCGCCGTGATAGCGGTTGCGCCCGAACTGCGGCCGCAGCGTGGCGTCCGCGAAGGCGGCGTTCGCGACCAGCAGGCCGACGTCCGTCAGGAGACCCGCCGGAAACGGCCGCGCGAGCGTATCGGCGATGCGTGCCGCGTCGGCGGGTGGCGGATCGAGCAGGAGCAGGGCGAAGGCTTCGTCGGAATTCAGGATCGGCACCGGGCGCCCGCCGGCGTCGAGCGACACGGCACGGAACGTGATGCCCGTGCTGCCGATCGCCGCGAGCGCCGGCGCGGCGTCGACACCGGTTTCCCGGGCATAGGCCGCCGCCTGGCTGCGTGCGCCGGCTGCGGGGACGGTCACGTCGAAACAGCGGGGCGCCTCGCGCAGCCACACATGCGCCATGGTTGCGGCGCCTGCGAACCGGTTGCCTGATCCGGCCGCCAGGTAGGGCTGCAGCAGGCCGCTTTCGGCGAAGCGGGCGATTGCCAGCAGCGCGGCGGGGGCCCAGACGCCGTTCACGTCGTAGGGAAACAGGCCGCCGCCGAGGCCCCGTTCGCTGTCGCGCCAGTTGCCGACATCGAAGCCCGCCTTCAGTGCGATCAGGTGCCGCCACGCCGGTTCGCGCGCGAAAGGCGCCGTGGCCGCCATCACGAAATCGAAGTTGCGTGCCAGCAGCGATCCGTAGGCGGCGCCCGAGGCCGTGCGGCGCGCGAGGAAGGCGCGGGCGCGGGCACGGCCCGCCGGCATGTCGAGCAGGTAGTGGGCGGCGACCGGCGCGAGCATGTAGTCGTCATCGATCATCTTGTAGTCGAGGATCGGTTCGTCGCCCGGCGGCAGGTGCTCGAGACGGCGCCGCAGGACGGCAAATTCGCCGATGTCCTCTTCGTGCGCGACTTCACCCGCCTCGTTCAATCGCCCGAGCACCGCGCCGAGCCCGGCTTCCATGAGCGGGGGCTTCGCGACCGGCGCCAGCAGGCGCAGTGACATCAGCGTATCGCGCCCGAAGTAGGTGTCGAAGCGCCAGGAACCCGCGAGCAGCTTCTCCTCGTAGGACAGGAACTCGAGGGCATGGCGCAACCGCGGATCCCGCGCCGCGGCGTGCGTCAGCAGGTCGCTGGCGGGGATGGGCGTGAGCGGCCGGTCACCCGTGAGGCCTGTCAGCCGCAGTCGCAGTTGTCCCTTGCGGTCGGGGGACAGCACGAACGGCCCGGATTCGCCTCCGCCCACCTCGCCGTCCAGCACCTCGATCGCAAGGTAGTAGCCCGCGCCACCGTCGAGCCGCGCGCGCTGCCAGGCGATCGTGCGACCCGTGCGGGCGGGCGAGGTCACGACGGCGCGCGCCGGCGCCTCGCCGCCGTCCTGGAAATTGCGAATGACGCGCACGCTGCCGGTGATGGCCTCGCGGATCGTCACCGGCCCACCGGTGGCGACGAGTTCCGCTTCCACGCCGCGCAACGCCTTGCCGTCCGCCAGCGTGCGCTGTCGCGGTGTCAACCCGGCGGGCGATTGCCACTCGAAGCCCGGGGAGGCCGCCGCGAACCACAGCGCGACACCGCTGTTGCCGGCGGGAAAGGCAATCACCACGCGCGGCCTCGCTCCCGATGTCAGCACGAGATGCGCGGCGACAGGCCCCTGTCGATAGAACTCGTTGAGTACCCGACCCTCGGGAACGGAGAAGCGCAGCGCCGCGGCCGGTTGCTCGCCGGCCGCGCCACTCGTCGCGAGCAGGCACGCGAGCGCCGCGAGCAGGCACGGGCCGATCCGCCGCCCGCCCGCGCCGCTCATGGCGGCGACGCCACCGAGTCGCGGATGATGATCTCGTAATCGAACTGGCGCGCGGTGTCGATGGGCGCGGCGGCGCCATGGTGCGGGCGCATCGACTGCAGCAGGCATTGCACGGCGCCGCTCGCCATGGCGCGGATCGGTTGCCGAACCGTCGTCAGGCTCGGATAGACGTACCGCGCGATGGGTACGTCATCGTAGCCCGCGACCGAGAGTTCGGATGGCACTTTCATGCCGAGTTCGTGCGCCGCATGCAGGACGCCCGCCGCCATGTCGTCGTTGCTCGCGAAGATCGCGGTAGGCCGGTCGGACTGGCGCAGCAGCCGGCGCGCGCATTCGACGCCCGATTCGAACGACAGCAGCCCGTTCGAGATCAGGCGCTCGTCGACCGCGATGCCGTGCACGCGCAGCGCGTCGAGGTAACCCTGCAGCCTGCGCGAGGCGGCGCCGTGGCGCGGATCGGCCTTGATGAACCCGATGCGGCGGTGTCCGTGGCCCAGCAGGTATTCGGTGAGGTCGTAGCTGGCGCGCGCGTCATCGATCGATACGAAGGGCTTGCCGCGGTTCTCGTGGCGCGGGGCGATGGACACGTAGGCGGTGCCATCGGCGTCGAGGCTGGCGAGCAACGTCTCCTGGTCGCACAGCGGGGGCGTCAGCACGAGCCCACTCGGGCGACGCTGCGCGAGCATGTCGTGCACCTGGTCGCACAGGCGCGGGCTCGACGCGTCGAACGGCTGCAGCAGCACGCCGTAGTCGGCCGCCTCGCAGGCGGCCAGCACGCCTTCGAGCACGCTCACGATGTAGCTGTCGCTCGGGTTGTCGTAGAGCACCGCGACGAGATAGGCGCGCGAACTCGCGAGATTGCGCGCGGAGAAATTGGGCCGGTACTTGAGTTCGCGGATCGCCCGGTGCACGCGCTGGGCGGTGTCCTCGCGCACATTGGGTTCGCGGTTGACGACGCGCGAGACCGTCTTGATGGACACGCCTGCCCGGGCAGCGACGTCATGGATGGTGTGCACGCGCTTGCGGCGCCTTTCGGCGCGGACGGCGGGTCGGCTGGCTTGGGTCACGGGGCCCTTCGATGGCAGGTGGATGGTGGGGCGGGAAAAATGATAGCGCTTTCCAAAAACGTGGTTGCAGGCGGCTGGCCGCGCGCGATGCGCTGTTGCGCCGTAACGCAAACTGGGGTGAACGATGTGCGCAATAATATATTGAAAAGATTGTTATTTTTCAAGTTTTGCATGAGCTGTATCGGCACGGCAACACGTTCCTATTTGACACTCGCCCGCTACAGTGATATTTAACGACAGCGCTGTCAATCAGGGATGTGACGCGGCACGCGCGTCGAAGCGGGTCGAAATCAGAACGAACCGGAGAACCATCATGATGAGGGTCCAGCCAGTACGGTTGTTTGCATCGTGTATTTCGATTTCGGCGCTGGTCGCGACGCCAGCGATCTGTGCGGCACAGGAGTCGCCGGCCAGCGGCCAGGCGAGCCAACTCGAGGAAGTGGTCGTCACCGGCACGGCCGCCGGCGCGGAAATCCGCAAGCTCGACGCGAGCTTTGCGATCACGACCATCGACGACCAGGCGATCACGGAGTTCTCGCCGCAGAGCACGGCGGACCTGCTGCGGCTCATACCCGGCGTCTGGACGGAGAGCACGGGCGGGGTCTCCGGCGCAAATGTCATGGTGCGCGGCTTCCCGGGTGGCGGCGATGCGCCGTATCTCACGGTGCAGGTGAACGGATCGCCGGTCTATCCGATTTCGACGCTGTCCTTCCTCGAGAACACGACGATGTTCCGGATCGACGAGACCGTAAAGCGGGTCGAGGCGCTGCGCGGCGGGCCGAACCCCGTGTTCTCGAACGGCCAGCCGGGCCTCACGACGAACTTCATCCTGCGCGAGGGCGGCGATGAAACGGAAGGCATCGTCAAGTACACGACGTCGGACTATGACCTGCGGCGCTTCGACGGTTACATCAGCGGACCGATCGCCGACGATTTCTATTACCTGGTCGGTGGTTACATCACGAGTTCGCCGGGCCTGCGCGATGCCGGGTACAACTCGGACGAGGGCAACCAGTTCACGGTCAACCTCACGAAGGTGCTGAAGCGAGGCAAGGTCAACGTATTCCACCGGCAGACCGACGATTTCGGCCAGTGGTACCTGCCGGTGGCGTTCAACGTGCCGGGTGTCGACGCGAGCTACAACCAGCTCGGTCCCTGGAACCGTGACCAGCAGATCATGACCGACAACCCGGGTCCGGGATTCGCGAATGGCGGCGATCCGAACGCCGCCAACCGGACCGTCAAGACACTCGACCTCGACGAGGGCCGCGGCTGGAAGGGCAGCATGAGCGGCGGATCGGTGGTGCTGGACGTGGCCGACAACTGGGTGCTGACGGAACGCTTCAGCTATACGACCGGGGATGCCGATACGGTCGGCCTCGTCCCGGACGGTGCCGCCGTGCAGGTGGGTGCGCTGCTGGCCAACCCTGCGACCGATCCACGCGCCGTCGTCAATGGACCGATCCGGGGCGCCGTCACCGGCCGCGCGATCGGCAACCAGGAGTTCATCCAGCAGTTCGGCGCATGGGAAGTCCGCAAGGATGTCGAAGCCTTCACCAACGACATCAGCCTGACCTGGAAATACGACCGCGGCTCGACGACCTTCGGTTTCTATGCGTCGGACGCCTCGAGCCACGATCTCTGGGCCCTGGGCAACTCCCAGTACCAGGTCGTGCGCAGCCATGGCGAGATCGTCACCGGCATCGCCTGCAACAACCCGACGGTCGTCGACAGCTGCGGTTTCAACTACGACATCGACGAGCGGGGCGACGCGACGACACAGGCGCTGTATGCGGCCACGTCATTCAAGATCACCGATGCGCTGCGGGCCGACATCGGCCTTCGCCACGAGAGCTACGAGGTCGACTACACGCTCGACGAAGGGCGGGCCGGCAACGTCGATTTCGCCATCTCGGACGACATATCCGAGTTTTCATGGACAGCCGCCCTCGACTACCAGTTCACGGACCGGATGGGCGTCTTCGGGCGCCTGAACAAGGGCCACCTGCTGCCGCAGTTCGACACCTATCGCGACGGCCGCAGTGCGCTCGCGGCCGGCGCCGACCTGATCCAGGACATCGAACAATACGAACTCGGTTTCAAGTGGGCGACGGATCACCTCAGCCTGTATGCGACGGCGTTCTCCACTGACATCGATCCGCGCTTCGTCAACTTCCAGTTCGGCGGCTCATCGATCCTGACCACGCAGGAATCGCGCGGCGTCGAACTGGACGCGACCTGGCGGACCGACGTCGGATTCTCGGTGGCGCTCAACGGCACCTGGCTCAAGAGCGAAATCAAGAGCGGCGATCCGACGATCGACGGCAACGAGACGGAACGCCAGCCCGGCTGGCAGCTGCGCGTGTCCCCGGCTTATTCCTTCAATGTCGGCAACGTCGAAGGCACCGTGTATGGCACCTTCGCCGCGGTCGACGATCGCTGGGGCGAGGCGACCAATGTCAACCGCCTCAAGGGTTACGAGAAGATCGACCTCGGCGTCATCATGCGGATCAATGAATCGTTCATCGTGCAGGTCTCGGGTGACAACATCACCGACAAGGAGGCCTTCACGGAGAGCGATCCGCGCACTTTCACGGCGCCGAACGGGCGCTTCATCATGCCGCGGAGCTTCGAGTTCAGCGTGGGGTATTCATTCTGACAGGCAGCATGCGCAAGGCCGGCGGGGGCGCTCGCGCCGCTCCCGCTCCCGCCCGCGGCCTGCTGTTGTGGCTGGTCGCGGGCGCCGCGGCGCTCGCCGTCGCACGCGCCGATGTCGATACGCCGGTCCGCACGCCCGCCGACCTGTATCCGGGGCTGTTCGAGCAGGTGCAGGCGGAGCAGGTACTCGGCGACGGCGTGAACTTCGTGCAGGCCCTGCCGCGCGGTACGCCCGAGGCCGTGCTCGCGGCCTGGCGCCACGAGTCGAAGGCGCCGGGCTTCAGCCTGAAAGCCTTCGTCGAGTCCCACTTCCGCTGGCCGGCGACGACCCCGACCGACTATCGATCGGAACACGCCGGCATCGCGCAGCACATCGACCGGCTGTGGCCGGTGCTCACGCGGCCGCCGGATGTCGCCGAGCCCTATTCGTCGTTGTTGCCGCTGCCGTATGCCTACGTCGTGCCTGGCGGCCGGTTCCAGGAGATCTACTACTGGGACTCGTACTTCACGATGCTCGGCCTCGAGCAGGGCGGGCGGCTCGATCTCGTGCGCGACATGGTGAAGGATTTCGCCTACCTGATAGATCGCTACGGCCACGTGCCGAACGGCAACCGCAGCTACTACCTCAGCCGCTCGCAGCCGCCGTTTTTCTTCGCCATGGTACGACTGCTCGCGCGCCACGACGGCGATGCGACACTCGTGGCCTACCTGCCGCAACTCGCACGCGAGTACGCGTTCTGGATGGAAGGTGAGTCGACGCTCGCACGCGGGCAGGCGCATCGACGCGTCGTGCGCCTCGCCGACGGCGCGGTGCTCAATCGTTACTGGGACGATCGCGATACACCGCGCGAGGAGTCCTGGCGCCACGATGTCGCCACGGCCCACGAGGCCGGCCGTCCCGCCGCCATCGTGTACCGCAACCTGCGCGCCGCAGCCGAGAGCGGCTGGGACTTCAGTTCCCGCTGGCTGGCCGATGGCCGCACGCTCGCGACGATTCGCACCGTCGAGATCGCACCGGTCGATCTCAACAGCCTCCTCTATGGGCTCGAGCAGACACTGGCGCGCGCCTATCGCCTCGCCGGCCGCGATGCCGACGCGGCACGCATCAGTGCGCGCGCCTGGGCACGGCGCGAGGCGATGCATCGCCACCTGTGGGATGCGAGCCGGCGGACCTACGGTGACCTCGCCTGGAAAACCGGCGAGTTCACCGGCGTGGCAAGCGCGGCCATGCTCTATCCGCTCTTCTGCGGCGTGGCAACGCCCGCCCAGGCACAGGGCGTGGCGGACGCCGTGCGCGCCGGGCTGCTGCAACCCGGTGGCGTCGTGGCGACGACCACGGTCACCGGGCAGCAGTGGGATGCACCGAACGGCTGGGCGCCGCTGCAGTGGATCGCGATCGAGGGCCTCGGCAACTACGGGCACGCCGCGCTCGCGGCCGATATCGCGCATCGCTGGATCCACGAAAACCTCGAGGTCTATCGCGCGACGGGCAAGCTCGTCGAAAAGTACGACGTCAGCGGCGATGCCGCGGGCGGCGGCGGCGAGTACCCGCTGCAGGATGGATTCGGCTGGACGAACGGCGTGTTGCGGCGCCTGCTCGCCCTCTATCCGGGGGCCATTCCCTAGGCCGCCACCTGGCTGAGGTCCGGCTCGCCCAGGGCCTCGAGGATGGCCGCGCGGGCACCCTCGCGCAGCGCCGTGGTGGCGCGCTCCGTGTCATCGACGAGTGCGGGGAGCGCGGGCAGGAATTCCACGGCGATGCGGCCGGGCGAGAGCACGAAACCCGGTGTCGGCAGGGCTTCACGGGTGCCACGCAGCACGCACGGCACCACCGGGCAGCCCGCGCGCGCCGCGGCATGGAAGGCGCCGGAGTGGAATTTCAACAAGCCCGGTCGCTTCGCGAACGTGCCTTCGGGGAAGAACACGAGCGAATGGCCGTTGCTCGCGGTGCGCAACACGCGGCGCGCGTCGCTCGCGCCCTTGTGTCGATCGTGGCGCTCGACGAACTCCGAGCCGATGCGCGATAGCAGCAGGCCGGCGAGCGGCACGCCCGACATCTCCCGCTTGATGACGAAGCCGAAGTGCGGCGGCAGCGCCGCCATGAGCACCAGGCCGTCGAGATAGCCCGCGTGGTTCGCGACGAGCACGCAGTGGCCGTCGGGCAGGCGATCGGCGTGCCGCACATCGAGTTGCATGCCCGTGAGCGCGAGCCAGCCGCGCGCGGCTGCACGCGCCACCCCGCGCCGCAGCGCAAGGCCGGGCAGCAGCATGCCGAAGAGGGCGAATGCGCCGATCGGCAGGAAAGCCAGGTACGCGTAGCACGAGTACAGCCAGCCGATCGGAGTGGGGAGGCGGGGGCGGGCGGGCATGGCGTGCGGTATCGCGCTTTTGGTGGCGTGGCGGTGTGAACTGGTTCTCTTTATGTTAATGCTTCCCGGCATATGTGAAGGTGATCACGCCGACCCCCCCGTCGGTCCCCCACACTCGCTGCAAATGGCACGCTCCGCGACTGCACCCGAACTGCGCAAACCCGCCGGTGAAACCGACCCGGCGGTTTCCCGCTTCATCGATGCCGTCTGGATGGAGCGCGGCCTGTCGTCGAACACGCTCGCGGCGTATCGCGCCGACCTCACGGCGCTCGCGCGCTGGCTCGGCGAACGGGGTCGTGACATCAGCGCGACCAGCCGCGCCGACCTCATGGATTTCATCGCGTTTCGCGTGCAGGCCGGGGCCCGGCCGCGCTCGACCGCCCGCCAGTTGTCCTCGTTCCGCCGCTTCTTCCGTCACCTCGTCCGCGAGGGCTCGCTGCGCGAGGACCCGACGGCGCAGATCGCGATGCCGAAGATCGGCCGCTCGCTGCCGCGCTCGCTGAGCGAAGAGGAAGTGGAGTCGCTGCTGAACGCGCCGGTGATCGGCGATCCGCTCGGCAACCGCGATCGCGCGATGCTCGAGGTGCTCTATGCCACCGGGTTGCGGGTTTCGGAACTCGTGAGCCTGAAGCACAGCCAGGTGAACCTGAACCAGGGCGTGCTGCGCGTCGTCGGCAAGGGCAATCGCGAGCGCCTGATTCCGCTCGGCGAAGAGGCGGTGCGGTGGCTGACGGAGTTCACCCACGGCCCGCGCAACGAAATCCTGCTCGATCGCACGACCGACTACCTGTTTCCGACGCGCCGCGGCGATCGCATGACCCGCCAGGCGTTCTGGCACATCATCAAGCGCTATGCGCGCAAGGCCGGCGTGGAACGCGACCTGTCGCCGCATACCCTGCGCCACGCCTTCGCCACCCATCTGCTGAACCATGGCGCGGACCTGCGCGTGGTGCAGATGCTGCTCGGCCACAGCGACCTGTCGACCACGCAGATCTACACGCATGTCGCCCGCGAGCGCATGAAGGACCTGCACGCCCAGCATCACCCCCGCGGCTGATAGAATCGGCCGGCCCCGCGTGGCCGACCGAACGAATCCGGCCGCCGCGGGTCGAAGAGACCACCATGCTGCGAACCCTTGCGTTCATCCTTTCCCTGAGTCTCGCGGCCTCGGCCGTGCAGGCCGACACACGCGCCGACATCGCGAAGAAATTCCCCGGTGCCACCGCCGACGACGTGCGCCCCGCGCCGATCCCGGGCCTGTTCGAACTGCGCCGTGGCGGCGACATCGTCTACGTGACGCCGGATGCCCGCTACGCCGTGACGGGCGATCTCTACGACCTCGGTTCGAACAGCAACCTGAGTGAAGCCCGGCGGCGCGGCCTGCGCCAGGAGCTCCTGGCCGCGGTGCCCGACAGCCAGACGCTCGTTTTCTCGCCGCAGGATCCCAAGTACACGATCAGCGTCTTCACCGACGTCGATTGTGCGTACTGCCGCAAGCTGCACAGCCAGATCGCCGAATACAACCGGCTGGGCGTGCGCGTGCGCTACCTGTTCTTCCCGCGCACGGGTCCCGACACCGAGTCGTGGCACAAGGCCGAAAGCGTCTGGTGCGCTGCCGATCGCAAGGATGCACTGACGCGCGCCAAGCGTGGCGAGACGGTGAAATCGAAGCCTTGCGGCGCAACGCCGGTCGCAAAGCAGTTCCAGCTCGGTGAAGACCTCGGCATCCAGGGCACGCCCGCGATCGTGCTTGCCAACGGCGAGCTGCTCCCGGGTTACGTGCCGCCGGCAATCCTCGTCGATCACCTGAAAACCGCCGCGCGCTGAGCGCGCGCGGCCGCTCAACGCTCGAGCAGGTCCCGCTTGCCGGGCTTGCCCTCCCATTCCTTGGCGTCGGCCGGGGGCTCGCCCTTCTCGGTGATCACCGGCCACTTGCGCGACAGTTCCGCGTTCAGCGGCTTGTAGTCGAGCTGGTCGGCCGGCAGTTCTTCCTCGGAGAAGATCGCCTCGACCGGGCATTCGGGTTCGCACAGCGTGCAGTCGATGCACTCGTCCGGGTCGATCACCAGGAAGTTCGGGCCTTCATGGAAGCAGTCCACGGGGCAGACTTCCACGCAGTCCATGTACTTGCACTTGATGCAATTCTCGGTGACGACAAAAGCCATGATCGATCCTGCAGCCGGGAGTCCACCATTTTGCCATGCGCGACCCGTTCGGCGTAGCGGGCCGCGTGTCACCGTGTCCGTTGGTCGAACGTCTCGTAGTGATGATCGTCGAGCCCGCGCGCCCGATCCGCGAAATAGCGCCGCAAGGCGAACGTGATGCTCGGGAACGCAAGCTCCGGCCACGGTACTTCGGCCTCGGTGACCATTTTCGACTCGAGGCTCTCGGGCCCCACGCCGAAGTCGGGCTCCGCGAGCCGCGCACGGAAGAACACGTGCACCTGGTGCGCATGCATGACGTGCACGATCGCGAGCAGCGAACCGACCTCGACGTGCGCCAGCGCTTCTTCATGCGATTCGCGCGCCGCGGCCTGCTGCAGCGTCTCGCCGTTCTCCATGAAGCCCGCCGGCACCGTCCAGTAGCCGCGCCGCGGTTCGATCGCGCGCTTGCACAGGAGGATGCGGCCGCCGTCCTCCGGCACGCAGCCGACGACGAGTTTCGGGTTCTGGTAGTGGATCGCGCCGCAGTGGTCGCACACGTGGCGTGGCAGGTGATCGCCGGGCGGCACCCTGTGCGCGACGGGCGATCCGCAGCGGCTGCAGAAATTCATCGTGCGCCGGCGGTGGGCGGCCGGGTGCCGGCCTCATCGAGGCCCGCGCGGATCGCGTTCGCCCATTGTTTCATCGCGCGGCGCGCATCGGCCACATTCGTCACGCTGTTCGTGATCTCGAAGTAGCCGCGCTCGACGCCCTGCTTGCGATCGACGACGCGCGCGAGCAGCGTACCGCTCTCGCCGTCGCGGAAATCAGCGGTGAGCGTCATGCGGCCCGGATCGACGGTATAACTGCGCACGCGGCCGGCGGTCTGCATCGAGCGGTCCGGCGCATTGATGTAGAGGTCGACGATCGCGGGGGAGATCCGCAGCGTGCCGGGGCCGGCCGCGGTGACGATCCGGTACCTGCCGCCTGCCGAGAAGGCCTCCTCGAAGACCTTGCGAAACTCCGCCGCGAGCACCTGCTTGATGTGCGCGGTATCTACATCCCGCAGCGAAACCGATCCCGATCCCGGGTCCCAGTTCCTGTCGAACGACACCTGCAGCGGATCGAGCAGGATTTCCGGGTAGCGCGCGAAGTCCGCCTGCGGCCTCACGTACACGGCGTCGAGTTTCTTCTGCGGGTAGGGCTCGAGTCCGTCCCAGGTCTGCCGCGGGACCGGCGTCGTGGCGCAGGCTGCGAGCAGCAGGGCCGCGCCCATGAGACTCAAGTGGCCAGTGGTCTTCATGCTTGTTGCCTCGCTGGGTGGTGCCGGGAGAGGGAATCGAACCCACACTCTGTCGCCAGAACCGGATTTTGAGTCCGGCGCGTCTACCAGTTCCGCCATCCCGGCTGCCTGGCCAAAAATTCTGGCAGATCGGCGCCGGGGCCGCGACCTTTTTCAGCGCCGGCGCATTACCATGCGCGCGTGCGCCCCGATGATTTCCGCTTCGATCTGCCGCCCGGCCTGATCGCGCAAACCCCGCTGCCCCGACGTTCCGCGAGCCGAATGCTGGCGCTCGACGGCGCGAGCGGCGCGTGGGCCGACCGTTGGATCCAGGACCTGCCTGCGCTCCTCGATCCGGGCGACCTGCTCGTGTTCAACGATACGCGCGTCGTGCCGGCCCGCGTCCACGGCGTGAAACCGACCGGCGGACAGGTCGAGATGCTGCTCGAGCGCGTCGCCGGCGGGCGCCGCGCGTGGGTGCAGTTGCGTGCCAGCAAGGGTTTCAGGGACGGCGCGACGTTCGCAACGGCGGGTGGCGGCGTGCACGTGCTGGCACGCGAGCACGACCTCTGGCTCGTCGAGCTGCCGCAGGATGCCAATGACTATTTCGAGGCGCACGGCGAGATACCGCTGCCGCCCTACATCGAGCGCGCGCCCGACGAGCACGATCGCGAGCGCTACCAGACCGTGTTCGCGCGCGAACGGGGCGCCGTGGCGGCGCCGACCGCGAGCCTGCACTTCGATCCCGGGTTGCTGGCAGCACTCGAGGCGCGCGGTGTCGAACGCATGTTCCTCACGCTGCACGTCGGCGCAGGCACCTTCCAGCCGGTGCGCGCGGCGACGCTCGCAGCGCACCGGATGCACGCCGAGCGCGTCAGCGTGCCGCAGGCCGTGTGCGAAGCGGCAATCCGCGCGCGCGCCGCCGGCAGGCGCGTGATCGCGGTCGGCACGACCGTGGCGCGTGCACTCGAGTCGGCGGCCGCCGGCGGGGAGCTGGCGCCGTTTCAGGGCGATACGCGCATCTTCATCTACCCGGGCTACCGCTTCCGCGCGGTCGACGCACTGCTGACCAATTTCCACCTGCCGGAGTCGACGCTGCTGATGATGGTGAGCGCCTTCGCCGGGCGCGACCATGTGCTTGCGGCCTACGCGCATGCCGTCGCCGCGCACTATCGTTTTTTCAGCTATGGGGACGCGATGTTCGTCACGCCGATGCCCGCCGCGCATGCCGCTGGAGCCGGCGCATGACGCTGCAGTTCGAAGTCCTTGCGAGCGCCGGTGCCGCGCGCCGCGGCCGGCTCACGCTGCGCCATGGCGTCGTCGAGACGCCGGCGTTCATGCCGGTCGGGACCTACGGCACGGTCAAGGCGATGACACCCGAGGAACTCGAGGGCGTGGGCGCGCAGATCGTGCTCGGCAACACCTTCCACCTGATGCTGCGGCCGGGCACGAAGGTGATAGCCGCCCATGGCGACCTGCACGGCTTCATGCACTGGAAGCGGCCGATCCTCACGGACTCGGGCGGCTTCCAGGTGTTCAGCCTCGCGAAGCTGCGCAAGATCGACGAGGAGGGCGTGCGCTTTCGCTCGCCGATCGACGGCGGCGAGGTGCACCTCACGCCCGAGATCTCGATGGACGTGCAGCGTGCCCTCGGCTCCGACATCGTGATGGCCTTCGACGACTGCACGGCCTACCCCGCCACGCACGAGGCCGCGCGCCTGTCGATGGAGCGCTCGATGCGCTGGGCCGCGCGCTGTCGCGACCACTATGTGCGGGCGGACGCGCCCGGCGTGCTGTTCGGCATCGTGCAGGGCGGCATGTATGGCGACCTGCGGCGTGCCTCGCTCGAGGCCCTGCTGGCGCTCGGCCTGCCCGGCCTCGCGGTCGGCGGCCTTGCGGTGGGCGAGCCCGAACCGGAACGACTGCGCGTGCTCGAGGAACTCGTGCCGCACATGCCGGTCGCGCAACCCCGCTACCTGATGGGGGTGGGGCGACCCGAGGACATCGTGCAGGCGGTGTCGCGCGGCATCGACATGTTCGACTGCGTGATGCCGACCCGCCATGCGCGCAACGGCCACCTGTTCACGGCGAACGGCGTGATCAACATCAGGAACGCCGTGCACCAGGAGGACACGGGGCCGGTGGACCCGACCTGCGGCTGCTATACCTGCGCCCACTATTCGCGCTCGTACCTGCGCCACCTCGATCGCTGCAACGAGATCCTGGGGTCGCGCCTCGGCACGATCCACAACCTCCACTTCTACCTCGACCTGATGCGGCGCATCCGCGCGAGCATCGCCGCGGGGGACTTTGCGGCCTTCGCGCGGGACTATCTCGCTTCCCGGCGGGCGCCGCCGCCCGCTATGGCATAATGCCGCGCTTTACCAGCACGCATTCCTCCGAAGGGTGTCCCCGATGAACGCTTTGATCCCAGAAGCCCACGCGCAAGCCGCGGGCGCGGCCGCCCCGGGCGGCTCGTTCGCGCCGCTCCTGATGATGGTCGTCTTCATCGTCATCTTCTATTTCCTGCTCATCCGCCCGCAGCAGAAGAAGGCGAAGGAGCACCAGGCCATGCTCGCGAAGATCGCGGCCGGCGACGAGGTCGTGACCTCCGGCGGCATCCTCGGCAAGGTGGTGGAGGTCGGCGACACCTTCGCGACGGTCGAGGTCGCGGACGGTGTGCGCATCAAGGTGCAGAAGTTCCAGATCGGCTCGCTCGTGCCGAAGGGCACGCTCAAGGGCGCCTGAGGAAAGTTCCCCGATGCTCGAGTTTGCCCGCTGGAAGTACATCCTCGTCAGCGTCATCCTGCTCGCCGCGTGCTTCTTCGCACTGCCGAACTTCTTCGGCGAGGACCCGGCGCTGCAGGTCGTGCGCAAGGACCGCACGCCGATGGACGCGACCGCCGAGGCGCGCATCGGCAAGTTCCTCGGCGAGCGCGGCGTCGCCTATTCCTCGACCTTCGTCGACAACGGCCGGTTGATGGTGCGTTTCGACAGCGTCGCGACGCAGCTCGCGGCGCGCGATGCCGTCAACGAGGGCCTGAAGGACGAGTACGTCACCGCGCTGTCGTTCGCCTCGCGCGCGCCCGCCTGGCTCGCGAAGCTGGGCCTGCGGCCAATGCCGCTCGGCCTCGACCTGCGCGGCGGCCTGCACCTGCTCTACCAGGTCGACGTCAACGGCGCGGTAGGCCAGCTCCTCGAAAGCTACGAACAGGACTTCCGCCGCGTGCTCGGCGAGAAGCAGCTGCCTTTCCTCGACATCGTGACGATCACCGCGGGCGCTGACATCCCGAACGGCGTGCGCGTGTTGCTCGCCCCGGGCGCGGATGCCGGCGCGGTGCGCGCGGCGCTGCAGGCGCTGCAGGCCGACCTCGCGATCGAAACGGTGGACCTCGCGAGCGGGCCGGCGGTGCAGGCGGTGCTCACCACCGCGCAGATCAAGCAGCGCCAGGATTACGCGATCCAGCAGAACCTCACGACGCTCAGGAATCGCGTCAACGAACTCGGCGTGTCCGAGCCGATCGTGCAGCGCCAGGGCTTCGACCGCATCATCGTGCAGCTGCCCGGCGTGCAGAACTCGGCCGACGTGAAGGACATCCTCGGCAAGGTGGCGACCCTCGAGTTCCGCCTCGTCGATACCCAGGGCAGCCTCGCGGAAGCCGTGCAGAACGGCCGGGCCCCGCTCGGCTCGAAGCTCTACAAGGACAAGAACGGCCAGCCGGTGCTGCTGAAGCGCGAGCTGATCGTCACCGGCGACCAGCTCACCGATGCGATCACCGCGGCGACGCAGGACGGCCCGGGCGTCTCGGTCAAGCTCGATGCGCGCGGCGGCGCGCAGATGCTCAAGACGACGCAGGCGAACCTCGGCAAGCCGATGGCGGTGGTGTTCATCGAGAAGTCGCGCCAGGTCGTCGAGGTCGGCGGCAAGAAGATCGAGCGCGAGGTGACCGACCAGCGCGTGATCAGCGTCGCGACGATCCGCGGCGTGTTCAGCAACCAGTTCCAGATCACCGGGCTCACGCAGACCGAGGCGCGTGAGCTGGCGCTGTTGCTGCGTGCCGGTTCGCTCGCTGCGCCGATCTTCCTCGCCGAGGAGCGAGCGATCGGCCCGAGCCTCGGCGCGAAGAACATCGAGCAGGGCGTCAAGGCGCTGATCGTCGGCATGGGCGCCGTGTTCCTCTTCATGGTGGTCTACTACCAGGTGTTCGGCCTCGTCGCGGACCTCGTGCTGCTGGCGAACGTGCTGCTGCTGACGGCGCTGCTGTCGATGATGGGCGCCGCGCTGTCGCTGCCCGGCATCGCCGGCATCATCCTCACCGTCGGCATGGCGGTCGACGCGAACGTGCTGATCTACGAGCGCATCCGCGAGGAACTGCGCAACGGCGTGTCGCCGCAGGCCGCGATCCGGGCGGGCTTCGACAAGGCGTTCTCCGCGATCGCCGACTCGAACGTGACGACACTGATCGCGGGCATCGTCCTGTGGGTGTTCGGCACCGGCGCGATCCGCGGTTTTGCGGTCGTGCTGTCGCTCGGCATCGCGACCTCGATGTTCACGGCGCTGATGGGCAGTCGCGCGCTGCTGACCCTGATGTACGGCGGGCGCGCGAAGATCCGCAAGCTCGCGATCGGCTGAGCCCACGAGGCGAGGACAGGACATGGAGTTTTTCCACAAGCAGACGAAGATCGCGTTCATGCACACCCGCAAGGTGTGGTACGCGCTCTCGGCCGTGATGATGACCGTTTCGCTCGGTGCGCTCCTCACGATGGGCCTCAACCTCGCGATCGATTTCACCGGTGGCGTGTCGGTCGAGGCGGCGCTGCCGACGGCGGCGAACGTCGACGCGATCCGCACGAAGCTCGAGGCGGCCGGGTTCCACGAGCCGCAGGTGGGCATCTTCGGCTCCGCGCGCGAAGTGGCGATCCGCCTGCCGCCCGATCCGCAGCAGTCCGTCGCGGAGATCCGTGCGCGGGTCGAAGCGGCGCTGCTCGAGGTCGAGCCGGGCGCCGAGGTGCGCAAGCTCGACGTGGTCGGGCCGCAGGTCGGCGACGAGCTGCGCACGAGTGCGATCTGGGCGCTCAGCTTCACGCTGCTGCTGATCTTCATCTACATCGCGTTCCGCTTCCACACGTGGCGCCTGTCGGCGGGCGCCATCGTCGCGGTCATGCACGACCCGATCCTCGTGCTCGGCATCTTCTCGGTGACGCAGACGCCGTTCGACCTCGCGGTGGTGGCCGCGATCCTGGCCGTCATCGGCTATTCGCTCAACGACACGGTCGTGATCTTCGACCGCATCCGCGAGCGCTTCGAGCACAACCGCCGCCTCGCGCCGCTCACCGTGCTCGACCAGGCGATCAACCAGACGCTGTCGCGCACCATCATGACCAAGGTCGTCACGATGATCGTGGTCGTTGCCTTGCTGTTCCTCGGCGGCCCGGTGCTGCGCGGCTTCTCCGAGGCGCTCGCCATCGGCATCCTCGCCGGCACCTATTCGTCGATCTACATCTCCTCGGCGATCGCCCTCGACGCCGGGTTGACCGCGGAGCACGTGTTCCCGACCGTCAAGAAGTCGGCGGTCGACGACATGCCCTGAAGCGCGTGACGCGACCGGGCTATCTGCCTATGATGCGGAAAAACTCGAATTCCACGACGGGGTCCAACGATGAAATGGCGCACGAAGTCGGTCGATCAGGTCCAGGCTGAATACGATCGCGGGGAGCTGAAGCGCTCGCTCGGGCCCTGGCACCTCGTGCTGCTCGGCATCGGTTGCATCATCGGCGCCGGCATCTTCGTGCGCACGGGCAACGCCGCGGCACTGCACGCCGGCCCCGCGGTGATGATCTCGTTCGTGATCGCGGGCGTCGTCTGCGCGTTCGCCGGCCTGTGTTACGCCGAACTCGCCTCGATGCTGCCCGTTTCCGGCTCCGCCTACACCTACACCTATACGACGATCGGCGAGTTCGGCGCGTGGATCATGGGCGCGCTGCTGCTGCTCGAGTACGGCCTTGCGGCTTCGGTCGTCGCGGTCGGCTGGTCCGGCTACGCGATGAGCCTGCTGCACGACCTCGGCCTGGGCATTCCCGCCGAGTTCACCCAGGCCATGGGCAAGCTCGTGATCGCGCACGCGACCACCTTCAGCATCGCCGACCCGCTCGTGAGCCTGAACGGCGTCACGGCCCGGCTCGCCGACGGCTCGCTCGTGCAGTTCCTGTCGACGGGCAGCGCGCATGTGCCCGGGGTCCACCAGTCGGCTGTCGCGCTGTATGACGTCGTCGGCGGCAGCGCCGGGGGCGGCTTCACGCTGACCAACGCCGCCGACATCCACCTTTCGCAGGACACCCAGGCCGTGCTCACGAGCGCGGTCAAGGTCATCGATTCGGCGAGCGGCCACCTGCGCGACGTCGCGGCGGGCGCTGCCGTGATGGCGCCCGCGGGTTCGGTGCTGCAGCTGCCGGTCGGGTCGATCGTGCCGATCGCCGCGAGCGCCGTCGTGACCTCGCTGTTCAACCTGCCGGCGGTCGCGATCGTGCTCGCGGTCACGCTGCTGCTCGTGATCGGCGTGTCGGAGTCGGCCACCGTCAACAACGTGATCGTCGCGATCAAGGTGACGGTGATCCTCGCCTTCATCGCGGTCGGCGCGTTCTACGTGGACAGCGCCAACTGGCGGCCGTTCATTCCCGAGCCGACGGGCGTGCCCTTCGAGTTCGGCTGGAGCGGCGTGCTGCGCGCGGCGACGATCGTGTTCTTCGCTTACATCGGCTTCGAGGCGGTGTCGACGGCCGGGCAGGAAGCGAAGAATCCGCGCCGCGACATGCCGTTCGGCATCCTCGGCTCGCTCGTCATCTGCACGGTGTTGTACATGGCGACCTCGGCCGTGCTCACCGGCGTCATTTCCTACACCAAGCTCAATGTCGCGGCGCCCGTGGCGGTTGCCGCCGACACCTTCGGCCCGCAATGGGGCTGGCTCGTGAAGGCGATCAAGGTGGGCGCGATCGCCGGCCTCTCGTCGGTGATCCTCGTGCTGATGTTCGGCCAGACGCGTGTCTTCTACACGATGTCGCGCGATGGCCTGCTGCCGAATGCGCTGGCGAAGGTGCACCCGCGCTACAAGACGCCGTGGATCAACACGCTCATCGTCGGGGTGGTGGTGGCGCTCGCGGCCGCGGTGTTCGACATCAACACGCTCGGCGACCTGACCTCGATCGGCACGCTCGCGGCGTTCGCGATCGTGTGCCTCGCGGTGATGTGGCTGCGCCGTGCCCGGCCCGACCTGCCGCGCCAGTTCAGGACGCCGTTCTACCCGGTCACGCCGATCCTCGGCATCGTCTCGTGCCTCTTCCTGATCACCCAGGTCGAGCCGCGCGTGCTGCATTTCTTCGCGTGGTTCCTCGCGGGCTCGGTGATCGTGTACTTCCTGTACGGCTACTGGGCCAGCCCGATGCGCGATCGCGCGTCGCACAAGGCGTAGGAAAGCTCAGGCGCGTTTCAGCGCGTCGGGCACGTGCGGCGCCAGGATCTCGAGCAGCGCCTCGTAGACCTTCGGCGTGCCGGCGAGCACATTCGGTGACAGGTCGTAGGGCGCGCCGCCGAGCGTGCCGATGCGCCCGCCCGCTTCCTGGATCAGGAGCGCGCCCGCGGCGGTGTCCCACGGGTTGAGGCCGATCTCCCAGAATCCGTCGACGCGCCCGGCCGCGACGTAGGCGAGGTCGAGCGCTGCCGCGCCCGGCCGGCGCACGCCGGCGGTGGCTTGCATCACGGCCTTCAGCTGCGCGAGATACGAGTCGATGTGGTCCGCGCCCGCGCGATACGGAAAGCCGGTTGCGACCAGGGCGCCTTCGATCCCGGGGCGGTTGCTGACGCGCAGACGGCGGTTCTCGAGGCGCGCGCCGTCGCCGCGGCTCGCGGTGAACAGTTCCTGGCTCATCGGGTCGTAGATCACGGCATGTTCGAGGCGCCCCCGGTGGCGGCAGGCGATCGATACGGCGAAGGTCGGAAAGCCGTGCAGGTAGTTCGTGGTGCCGTCGAGCGGATCGATGATCCAGACGGTTTCGGACTCGCCCGCCTGGCCGCTTTCCTCGGCGAGGAAGGCGTGCTGCGGATAGGCCTTCGAGATGATCGCGATGATCTCGCGCTCGGCGGCCCGGTCGACCTCGCTCGCGAAATCGTTGCGGCCCTTGGTCGTGACCTGCAGGCTGTCGAGCCGGTTCATGCTGCGAACGATGATTTCGCCGGCGCGGCGTGCGGCGCGGACCGCAATGTTGACGGCTGGTTGCATGCGAAACGGGGCTCGGCGGGGAAGGCACTACAATATCACGATGCATGCGCCCGACATCAGATTCGTGCTGGTAGGCACCCAGCACCCCGGCAACATCGGCGCGGTCGCCCGGGCCATGAAGAACATGGCACTCGAGCGGCTGGTGCTGGTGCGGCCGCGGGAGTTCCCGCATGCCGAGGCGGTCGCCCGCGCGTCGGGGGCCGGAGACATCCTGGCCGCGGCCCGTGTGGTGGACAGCCTCGATGCGGCGATCGGCGATTGCGGGCTCGTGATCGCGACCACCGCGCGCGAGCGCGAGTACAACCACCGCGTGATCGACGTGCACGACGCCGCGTTGCGTGTCGTCCGGGAGGCGGCGCACGGTCCGGTCGCGGTGCTGTTCGGCGGCGAGCGGGCGGGGCTGTCGAACGACGAGATCGACGCCGCGCACCTGCTCGCGCGCATCCCCGCCAATCCCGCCTACACGTCGCTCAACATCGCGATGGCCGCGCAGCTGATCGCCTACGAGATCCATCGCGCGCGCGGTGCGCGCGTGGAGGCGGCGCCGGGTGCGGTGCCGCTTGCGACGGTGAACGAAATGGAACATTTCTTCGGGCACCTCGAGGCAGTACTCGCGGAAATCGATTTTCGCGATCGCACCGCGAGTGGCACGAACCTCAAGCAGCGGCTGCGGCGCCTGTTCCAGCGCGCGGAGATGGACCAGAACGAGGTGAATATCCTGCGCGGCGTGCTCGCCGCGGTGCAGGGCAGGCGCAAGGTCGCGGGCAGCAAGTGCCCACCCGGCAAGCCGCGATGAGTGCCGCAGGTCCCGTGCGCCCCGTCTACCTCGACAATGCCGCCACGACCGCGGTCGATCCGCGCGTCGCCGCGGTGATGGCGGAGTGCCTCACCGAAGGCGGTGTGTTCGGCAATGCCGCGTCGACGACCCATCCCTACGGACGCGAGGCGGCGGCGCGGATCGAAGCGGCGCGCGCGGACGTGGCCGGCCTCGTGGGCGCGCAGCCGGGCGAAATAGTGTTCACATCGGGCGCGACCGAGGCGTCGAATCTCGCGATCCTCGGCACCGCACGCGCCAACGCCGATCGGCGCCGCCATCTCGTCACCGTACGTACCGAACATCGGGCAACGCTCGATCCGATGCGCCAGCTCGAGAAAGAAGGCTACTCCGTGACCTGGCTCACGCCGGATCGCGACGGGCGCGTCACAGCCGGCGCCGTGCGCGCGGTGCTTCGGCCCGAGACGCTGCTTGCCTCCGTCATGCACGTGAACAACGAGACTGGTGCCGTGCAGGATGTCGTGGCGATCGGCGAGGCTTGCCGTGCGGCCGGCGTGCTGTTCCACAGCGATCTCGCGCAGGGCGTGGGCAAGCTGCCGACGCCCTTCGCGGACCGGCTCGATTTCGCCTCGTTCACGGCCCACAAGATCCATGGTCCGAAGGGCATCGGTGCGTTGTTCGTGGCGGCCACCGCCCGCGCCTGGATCGCACCGATCGTGTTCGGAGGTGGCCAGGAGCGCGGCCTGCGTTCGGGCACGCTACCCACCCACCAGATCGCAGGTTTCGGGTGCGCCTGCGGGCTCGCGCGGGCAGAAGGCGACGCGGATGCCACGCGCATGGGGGCGCTGCGCGCGACGCTGTGGAAATCGCTGGAAGGCCTGCCGGGCGCGCGGTTGAACAGTCCGCTCGCGGACGGCTCGCCCGCGATCCTCAATGTGTCGTTCGAAGGGGTCGAGGGAGAGAGCCTCGTCGCGGCGCTCGACGGCATCGCGGTCTCGACCGGATCGGCCTGCAGTTCGGCGACGGGCGAGCCTTCCTATGTGCTGCGCGCCCTCGGGCGCGATCCGGAACTCGCGCAGGGCTCGCTGCGCTTCAGCCTCGGCCGCTACACCACTGCGGCCGACATCGAACGGGCAGGAGATGCCGTGCGTCGTGCCGTGACGCGCCTGCGCGGTGCCGCGCCGTGAGCGTAGCGCCGTTTGCCGCCGGGATCGGGGATAGCCTGAGTCCGCTCGCCCGTGAGTTCTTCGACCGGCTCGCCCACGCGGGCCGATTCCCGCAGGGCGGGCCCGTGGTGAGTGGCGAGGCCGGCCTTGAGGCCACCGGCACCCGGGTGCGTTTCCACCTGCTCCTTGCCGGCCCGGTGGTGGCCGAGGCGCGGTTCCAGGCTTATGGTTGCCCGCACACGTTGGCCGTCGCGAGCTGGCTCGCCGGCGAGCTCGCCGGGCGCCGGCGCGAGGCGCTCGTGCCGGGTACCCCGGCGGACTGGGCCGGCCGTTTCGAGGTGCCCGTGGCCAAGCTCGGCCGCCTGCTGGTGGTCGAGGACGCCCTGCGGGACTGCATCGCGAATTGGCCCCCCCAGGCCCCCCCGGCGGGCCAGGCGTCGTAAGATGGCCGCATGAGCATCCACCTGACCCCGTCGGCCGCGGAACGCGTCAAGACCTTCATCGCCTCGCGCGGCAAGGGGCTCGGCCTGCGTCTCGCGGTGCGCAAGACGGGCTGCTCGGGCTTCGCCTACGTCGTCAATTACGCCGATGAGGCGCACCCCGACGACCGGGTTTTCGAGGACCATGGCGTGAAAGTCTTCGTCGACCCCGAGAGCCTGCCGCTGGTCGAGGGCACGACCGTGGATTTCGTCCGGCAGGGCCTCAACGAGGCGTTCCGCTTCTCGAACCCCAACGTCCGGGGCGAATGCGGCTGCGGGGAGAGCTTCAGCGTGTAAACTAGCGGGTTTGCAGGCCAAACCCGAGGAATACGCATGGCGCTCGAGCGCACCTTTTCCATCGTCAAGCCGGACGGCGTGACGCGCAATCTCATCGGCGAAGTGGTACGACGTCTCGAGGCTGCCGGCCTCAAGGTCATCGGCAGCCGCATGGTCCGCCTCACGAAGGGCGAAGCCGAAGGTTTTTACGCCGTGCACCGCGAGCGACCCTTCTTCAACGACCTCGTGCGTTACATGACCTCGGGTCCCGTGGTCCTGCAGGTGCTCGAAGGCGAGGGTGCCGTGGCGAAGAACCGCGAAGTGATGGGCGCCACCGATCCCAAGAAGGCCGCGCCGGGCACGATCCGCGCGGACCTTGCCGAGAGCATCGAGGCAAATACCGTGCACGGATCCGATTCCGTGGACAACGCGAAGATCGAGATCGACTACTTCTTCAAGGCCGCGGATATCTGCCCGCGCGGCTGAGGGCCCGAGGGCGACGAGCTGCGGGCTACGGGCGACGGGCAAGAGAACGTAATGTTTACTGAGTTGGCTGGTCAGCAACGCGTCAACCTGCTCGGGCTCGAGAAGCCCGCGCTCGAGGCGTTCGTCGGCACGCTCGGCAGCAAGCCGTTCCGGGCCCGGCAGCTCATGCAGTGGGTCTACGGCCGCGGCGAGTCGCGCTTCGAGGCGATGACCGACCTCGCGAAGGACTTCCGGGCGCTCCTCGCGGAGCGCGCGGAAGTGCGCGCGCCCGAAATCGTGACCGCACAGCGTTCGGCCGACGGCACGCGCAAGTGGCTGCTGCGGGCCGATGCGACCCAGGCGATCGAGATGGTGTACATCCCCGAGGAGGGGCGCGGCACCCTGTGCATCTCCTCGCAGGTCGGCTGCGCGCTCGATTGTTCGTTCTGCTCGACCGCGCAGCAGGGTTTCAACAGGAACCTCAGCACCGCGGAGATCGTCGGCCAGGTGTGGCTCGCCGAGCGCGAGCTCGAGCGCGATTTCGTGCCGCCGCCGGGCGCCTCGCCGGGCCAGCGCGCGATCACCAATGTCGTGCTGATGGGCATGGGCGAGCCGCTCGCGAACTTCAGGAACGTCGTGCCCGCGCTGCGGATCTTCACCGACGATTTCGGCTTCGACATCTCGCGCCGGCGCGTCACGCTCTCGACGTCGGGCCTCGTGCCGCAGATCTACAGGCTCGCCGAGGAAACGAATGTCGCGCTCGCGGTGTCGCTGCACGCGCCGACCGACGAACTGCGGAGCGTTCTCGTGCCGATCAACCGCAAGCACCCGATCGCCGAGCTGCTCGAGGCCTGCTGGCACTATCTCGATGAGCAGAACGGCCGCAGCGTCACCTTCGAGTACGTGATGCTCGAGGGCGTGAACGACGGCGTCGAGCATGCGCGCGGCCTCGTGCGCCTGCTGCAGGGCCGTCCGGCGAAGCTCAACCTGATTCCGTTCAACCCGTTCCCGGGTACGCAGTATCGCCGCTCGAGCGCGGCGGCGATCCACGCGTTCCGCGACGAGCTGCTGTCGCACGGTGTCCTTGCGACGATCCGCCGCACGCGCGGCGACGATATCGACGCCGCGTGCGGGCAGCTCGCGGGCCGTGTCCAGAACCGCACCACGGTGCGCCTCGGCAACAAGATGATCGGCGTGGCGGTGGCGACATGAATGCAAATCGTATCGCGGCCGGCTCGCTGGCCGCACTGCTGCTCGCGGCGTGTGCGACGGGTGGGAGCGGCTCGGAGCGTTCCGCCGAAAGTGCGGCCAGTTACAACGTGCAACTGGGCTATGCGTACATGAGGCAGGGCAACCTGCCGCTCGCCAAGGAGAAACTCGAGCGCGCCGGGAAACAGGATGCGTCGAACCCGGACGTGCACAGTGCGCTCGGCCTCCTGTACGAGCGCCTCGGCGATCCGAAGCGGGCCGACCGGCACTTCGAGACGGCATTGCGCCTGGCGCCGAAGGATCCGGAGATCGAGAACAACTACGCGATCTACCTGTGTCGCAATGGTCGCGCCGAGGAAGGCGTCCGGCACTTCGAGTCGGCGGCACGCAATCCGCTCTACCGTACGCCCGCGACCGCTTTCACGAACGCGGGCGTCTGCCTGCGTGGCGACGGCCGCCTCGCCGAGGCCGAGAAGAATTTCCTGCGGGCGCTCCAGGTGATGCCGAACAGCGCGGAAGCGGCGTTCCAGCTCGGCGACTTGCACCTGCAGCAGGGCGCGACAGCCGAGGCGCGCGCCGAGATCGATCGTTTCCTCGGTGCCTTCCGTGCCACGCCCGACCTGCTGCTGCTGCGCGTGCGGATCGCACGCGCCACGGGCGACAAGCTCGAGGAAGAGAAATTCTCGCGCCGCCTGCTCATGGATTTTCCCGACACCGACCAGGCGCGGTCGCTCTCCGCATCGGCTCGCAATCCGGGATGACCGACCCGACCGGCGCAATCCAGGGCGAGGGCATCGGCGCGCGGCTGCGAGCCGCGCGCGAGCGCGCGGGCTTGAGTTCGTTGCAGGCGGCCGCGAAGCTGCACCTCGAGCCGCGCGCCATCGAGGCGCTCGAGGCGGGGGACTTCGCGGTGCTCGGCGCGCCCGTGTACGTGCGCGGCCACCTGCGTCGTTACGCGGAGTTGATCGATGCACCGGTCGAAGAACTGCTGCAGGCTTACAGCGCGCAGGCGGCTGACAGCGCCATGCCCGATCCTGCCTTGATGAAGGCCACCGTTCCGGTGCATCCGCCGCGCCAGCTTGCAGGTCCCGTGGTCGGGGTCATCGTGGCGGCCACGGTGATGGCGGGGATCTGGCTCGCCCTGAAGGGGCTGCCGAATGCCGCGCGCCCGGGCACCACGCCGGCTGCCGCCGACGTCCCGCCGGTCACTCGTGCGCCGCAGCCGGCCGCGGCGCCCGACGCGGTGCCGGCCGAGGCGCTGGCCGTCATGCCCGCGGCGCCCGCGCCTGCAGCCGAAGGGGTGTCCGTGGCGGAGGCGCCGCCCGCCGACACGCAGCGGTTGCACCTGCGGCTGACGGTCAGCGTCGACTCCTGGGTCGAGGCCTACGATGCGGCCGGCAAGCGCCTCTACTACGACCTCGCGCGCGCGCCGGTGAACCTGTCGCTGGCGGGCGTGCCGCCGCTGCGGGTGCTGCTGGGCAATGTGGCGGGCGTCGCCCTCGAAGTCGATGGCCGGCGGATCGAAGTGCCGGCGGGCGTGCGCCATGGCCGCAGTGCGCGCTTTCATGTGTCGACGGGTGGCGTGGTGAGTGCCGCGACATGACGGGCGCCATCCAGCCAATCCGCGGCATGAACGACGTGCTGCCCGCCGAGATCGGGCTGTGGCAGCACCTCGAGGCGGCGCTGCGCGAACTCGTCGCGATGTACGGCTACGAGGAAATCCGCGTTCCGGTCGTCGAACACACCGATCTCTTCAAGCGTTCGATCGGCGAGTTCACCGACATCGTCGAGAAGGAGATGTACACTTTCTGCGACCAGGGTGGCGACAGCCTCACGCTGCGGCCGGAGGCCACCGCCGGCATCGCGCGCGCGGCCATCTCGAATGGCATGCTGCGCGGGCAGAAGCACAAGCTCTGGTGCATCGGTCCCATGTTCCGCCACGAGCGCCCGCAGAAAGGGCGCTATCGGCAGTTCCACCAGTTCGACATCGAGGCGCTCGGTTTCGAGGGTCCCGACGTCGATGCCGAGCTGATCGTGATGATGGCGCGTCTCTGGCGGCGCCTCGGCCTCACTCGCGTCAAGCTGCAGCTGAATTCCCTCGGCACGCCGGAGTCGCGCGCGCTCTATCGCGAGAAGCTCGTGCACTACTTTCGCGGCCATGAGGCGGCGCTCGACGCCGACAGTCGCCGGCGGCTCGGCGGCAATCCGCTGCGCATCCTCGACAGCAAGAACCCCGACATGCAGGGCATCGTCGCGGGCGCCCCGCTGATCGTCGATCACCTCGATCCCGTCTCGCGCGTGCATTTCGAAGCCCTGCAGGCGGCGGTGCGTGCCGCGGGCGTGGAATTCACCGTGAACCCCCGCCTGGTGCGCGGGCTCGACTATTATTCGCGCACGGTCTTCGAATGGACGACCGACGCGCTCGGCTCGCAGGACGCCGTGTGTTCGGGCGGCCGCTACGACGGCCTGATCGCCCAGCTCGGCGGCGAGTCGACTCCCGCGATCGGCTTTGCGATGGGAATCGAGCGCGTCGTGGAACTCCTGCGGCAGGCGCAGGTCGTTCCGGTAGCGCAGGCGCCCGATGCCTATATCGTGGCGCAGGGCGAGCGCGCGGTGACGGCGGCCCTCGCGTTCGCCGAGCGGCTGCGCGACGAGTTGCCGGGGCGATGGATCGCGCTCGGCCTCGGGGGCGGGAATTTCAAGGCGCAGTTCCGGCGTGCCGATCGCAGCGGCGCGCAGGTCGCGCTGGTGCTCGGCGAAAGCGAACTCGATCGCGGCGTGGTCGCGATCAAGAACCTGCGCGGTGAGGCGAACCAGATCGAATGCCCGATGGCCGAGGCGAGTGCCCGGCTCGAGGCTGTCCTGAAGGAGTGAGCGGTGGACGAGTTCATGTCGGAGAGCGAGCAGTGGGAGGCCGTCAAGCGCTGGGTGCGCGAGAACGCCATCTGGGTCGTGGGGGGCGTCGTGCTGGGCGTGCTCGTGCTCGCGGGCTGGCGGATCTGGCAGGAACGCCTCGAACGGCTCGCGGGCGAGGCAAGCAGCCGTTACGAGCAGGCGCTCGACGCCTTCGGCCGCAACGACCGCACGCGCGGCCTGACGCTCGTCGATGAGCTGCGACGCGACCATGGCAAATCGCCCTATGCCGACCAGGCAGACCTGCTGGCCGCGCGTGTCGCGATCGACGCGGGCGAATTCGACCAGGCCGCCCAGCGCCTGAAGCGGGTCATGGACGGCTCGCGGGACGCCGAACTCGCACTGGTGGCGCGCGGCCGCCTCGCGCGTGTCTATCTCGAGCAGGGCAAGCCCGACGACGCCCTCGCGCTGGTGAAGAGCGCATCGAAAGGTGCGTTCGAACCGCGTTTCGAGGAAGTCCGCGGCGATGCGCTGCTGGCCAAGGGCGACAAGGCGGGCGCGCTCGCGGCCTATCGCGCGGCGCGGGCCGAAGCGGCCAGCGGCGCGGTCGATCCGGGCCTGCTCGAACTGAAGATCACTGCACTCGAGCCGGCGAGCGACGCCGCTGTCGCGAAGGCGAATTGACGTGCGCCGCCTCGCCTGCGCCGCGCTGCTCCTCGCGCTGGCCGCCTGCTCGAAGGACAAGGAGGTCAATCCGCCGGCCGAACTGGTCGATTTCAAGCAGACGCTGGCGGTGGACCGGGTGTGGGACGCGAGCGTCGGGGGTGGAGACGCCGCGCTGCGCCTCGGCCTCGGCGTGGCCGTCGTCGCGGATCGCGTGTATGCGGCGGGCCACGGTGGCGAAGTCACCGCGCTCGCGCTCGCGAGCGGCAAGCCGATCTGGCAGGTAAAGACCAAGGCGCCGCTCAGCGGCAGCACTGGCGCCGACGCGACGCTCGTCGCGGTCGGCTCGAGCGAGGGCGAGGTGATTGCGCTCTCCGCTGCGAACGGCAGCGCGCTCTGGCGCGTGCGCGTGCGTGGCGAGCTGCTGTCGGCACCGCTCGTCGCGCCGGCCGCGGTCGTCGTGCGCACGGTCGACGGCCGCCTGGTTGCGCTGTCGCGCGACGATGGCCACGAGTTGTGGAGCGTCGAGCAGCAGATTCCGCGCCTCACGCTGCGCGGCGCGGCCGCGCCCGTCCTCGCGGGCGACGTCGTCCTGTGTGGCTTCGACAATGGCAAGGTGGTCGGCGCGAGCCTGCGCGACGGCTCGGTCTTGTGGGAAACGCCGGTGGCGCCGCCGCGCGGGCGCACCGAACTCGAGCGCCTGAGCGATATCGATTCGCGCGTGGAAGTCTCGGGCGACAATGTGTTCGCGGTGGGCTTCCAGGGTCGCATCGCCATGCTCGCGCTCGACACCGGGCAGATCTGGTGGTCGCGCGACCTCTCGAGCTACCGCGGGCTTGCGCTCGAGGGCGACCACCTGTTCGTCGCCACCGCGGAGGGCGACGTCGTCGCCATGGACAGCCGCTCGGGCGGCGAGACCTGGCGGCAGAAGGCGCTCGCGTACCGCGGCCTCTCGGCGCCTGCGGTGCTCGGCAACTTCATCGTGGTCGCCGACTTCGAGGGCTACGTGCATTTCCTCGACAAGGCGACGGGCGGAATCGTCGCACGCGTGAAGTCGGGCGGCACCCGCGTGTCGAACCCACCGATCGTCGCGGGCGACACCGTGATCGTGGTCAACGACGACGGCCGCGTGAGCGCGTTTCGGGCGAAGGCCTGAGCGCAGGGCGCGCGGTGCCGGAATGCTGCCAGTCGTTGCCCTCGTGGGCCGCCCCAATGTCGGCAAGTCGACGCTCTTCAATGCGCTGACGCGCACGCGGGATGCGATCGTCGCCGATGTGCCCGGCGTCACGCGCGATCGGCAATACGGCTACGGCAAGGTGGGGCCCACCGCCTATGTCGTGATCGACACGGGCGGCATCGTCGAGCAGCCTGCGGGCATCGAGTCCCCGATGCGCGTGCAGACCGAGCGCGCCGTCGCGGAGGCCGACCACCTCGTCTTCATCGTCGATGCGCGCGCAGGTATAACTCCCCAGGACGAATTCATCGCGCGCCAGTTGCGCCGCTCGGGCAAGCGCGTCGTACTCGCCGCCAACAAGGCCGAAGGCCTCGATACCGACGTCGCGGTGGCGGAGTTCCACGGCCTCGGCTTCGGTGAGCCGGTGCCGATCTCGGCCGCGCACGGGCAGGGCGCGCACGACCTGATGGACACGGTGTTCGCGGGCGAGCTCGCGGCGCCCGACATCGGGGCCGAGACGGCCGATCCCGGGCGCGACGCGATCCGCATTGCCGTGATCGGCCGCCCGAACGTCGGCAAGTCGACGCTCGTCAACCGGCTCCTCGGCGAGGAGCGCGTGATCGCGAGCGACATGCCGGGCACGACGCGCGACAGCATCTTCGTGCCGTTCACGCGCGACGGGCGCGAGTTCCTGCTGATCGACACCGCCGGCGTGCGCCGGCGCGCGAAGATCGATGACGCGATCGAACGCGCGAGCGTCTCGAAGACGCTGCAGGCGATCGCGGAGGCGCACGTGGTCGTGGTGGTGCTCGACGCGCACGACACGGTCGGCGAACAGGACGCGAGCGTGCTGGGCCTCGCGCTCGAGCGCGGCCGGGCCCTGCTGATCGCCGCCAACAAGTGGGACGGCATCCCGATGGAGCAGCGCGAGGAGATCCGCGGCAAGATCGCGCTGAAGCTCGATTTCGCGCCGTTCGTGCCGGTGCATTACATCTCCGCGCGCCACGGCACCGGGGTCGGCGAGCTCGCGCAGGCCGCGATCCGGGCTTTCGACGGCGCGATGCGCGAGATGCGCACGCCCGAGCTCACGAAGACGCTCGAGCGCGCGATGACGCAGCACCAGCCGCCGCTCGTGCGTGGCCGGCGCATCAAGCTGCGCTACGCGCACCAGGGCGGGCGCAACCCGCCGCGCATCGTGATCCACGGCAACCAGACGAAACACGTGCCCGACGCCTACCGGCGCTATCTCGCGAACGTGTTCCGCGAGACGTTCGACCTGTTCGCCTCGCCCGTCGCGGTAGAGTTCCGGACCGACTCGAACCCCTACGATTCAGCGCGCCGCCGCGGGCGCGGCCAGCGGAAGAAATAGCGCCGGATCCACCGAGGTGCGATTGAGCGTCACGCCCCAGTGAAGATGCGGACCCGTGACCCGCCCCGTGGCGCCCACTTCGCCGAGCGCGTCCCCCGCCTTGACCTTTTGTCCCGGTACCACGCCGATCGCGGAAAGATGGCAATACATCGTCACGAGTCCCTGGCCGTGGTCGAGGAGGACCGTGTTGCCGTTGAAGAAAAAATCGCCCGTATCGAGCACGCGGCCGTCGGCGGGAGCGACGATCGGGGTGCCGGTCGGTGCCGCGATGTCCATGCCGGTGTGCGGATTGCGCGGCTCGCCATTGAACACGCGGCGCAGGCCGTAGGAGCTCGAGCGCGGTCCTGGCACAGGCTGGCGCAGCATGAGCGTCGCGGGCGGTTCGGCTGAGAATGTGGCAAGCGCCGCGAGGATACGCGCGCGCTCGGCCTCCACTCGCTCGAGGTTTTCCTTCGAGAGGTTCACCTGGCCCGGTTTCACCTTGAGGCGCTGCGTGGCGTATTGCTTGTCGGCAATGGCAATTTCGATGTGGCGCTCGCTGGCGTCGCGGTCCTTCACGAGCACATCGACCCTGGCCGGCGCCGCCTGGGTCAGCGGGATGCCGACGATCGCCGTCCAGCGACCGCCTTCGCGCACGACCATCGTGCGTACGCCGTCGAGCGTCACGACCGGCGCCGGGCTCTCGTCCGCATTCGCCGGGCCGGCATCGACGAACACGACGCCGCCGGGTGTGGCGCTCGTGCGCGGCAGCACGGTGTCGGCAGCGACCGAAACGGATGTCGCCGCGATCGCGCACAATGCCAGGGCGACCAGGGCCAGTGGGGCAGGCTTCTCGTGCATCATTTCTCCACGACGCGCGACCGGAACTGCCCGGCCGCAAGGCGCGTGACGAGCGTATCACCCGTCGCAAGCGCCGCGGCGTCCGTGACGAGCGCTCCGTCCGTCGCGCGTGTGACGACCGCGAAGCCGCGCTGCAGGGTGGCGAGCGGGCTCACGGCATCGAGCGTGCGGCTTGCGAGATCGAGCCGGTGCAGGCTGCGCGCGAGCTCGTTGCGCATGGCGTGCTCGAGGCGCGTCGAGAGCGCCGCGCATGACGCGACGCCTGCATGCACGCGCGTGGCGGGCGTCGCTGCAAGCAACCGGTGGGCGAGCTCCGCCACGCGATGGCGTTGCGCGAGCAGCCCGGCTCGCATCGCCAGCGCGAGCCGTTGCTCGAGCTCGTCCATGCGTTGCGCCGCCTGCGCCACCCGCACCGTGGGCGAGGCGAGGCGCATGCGCTGGCCGAGGCGATCGAGCGCCGCGGCAGCCTCGCGCAGCACCCGGTTGCCACCCGCGAGCAGGCGCTGCTCGATCTGCAGGAGCGTCTGCAGCCACGCGCGACCGTCTGGCACCGCGAGTTGCGCCGCAGCCGACGGTGTCGGTGCGCGCAGGTCGGCGACGAAATCCGCGATCGTGAAATCGATCTCGTGGCCGACGCCGGTGATGACCGGCATCGGCATCACGCGGATCGCGCGCGCGACCCGCTCGTCGTTGAACGCCCAAAGGTCCTCGAGCGAGCCGCCGCCGCGCGCGACGATCAGCACGTCGCAGTCCGCGCGCTGCGCCGCAAGATCGAGTGCCGCGAGGAGGCCCGGCACGGCGGCCGCGCCCTGCACCGGCGTCGGGAAGATCAGCACGGGCGTTGCCGCGAAGCGCCGCCCAAGCACGTGCAGGATGTCGCGCACCGCCGCGCCGGTGGGCGAAGTCACGATGCCGATGCGCCGGGGCACCGCCGGCAACGGGCGCTTGCGGTCCTCGTCGAACAGGCCCTCGGCCTTGAGCCTGTCACGCAGCCGCTCGAATTCGCGCTGCAGGGCGCCGAGGCCGGCTTCCTCGAGGTGTTCGACGATCAGCTGGAAATCGCCGCGCGGCTCGTAGAGGCTCACGCGCCCGCGGGCGATCACCGCCATGCCGTCCTTCGGCTGGAACTTCACCGCGCCGTTCTTCTGCCGGAACATCGCGCAGCGGATCTGGGCGTCGCGGTCCTTCAGCGAGAAATACCAGTGCCCGGAAGAGGGCCGCGCGAGGTTCGAGATCTCGCCTTCCACCCAGACGCCCGGCAGCCCCTGCTCGAGCAGCAGGCGCACCTCGCGGTTGAGGCGGCTGACGGTATAGACGCTGCGTTCCTGGGCCATCGCGGCGCCCGTTATCCGCGCAGCTGCCGCTCATGCAGCGCCTGGTGCTTTATCCAAGGCACGGCGATCGCGCACTCCAATGCAAACAGCGTGGCCAGCATCGCCGGGTAGTGCGCGTGGCCCGGCTCGAGCCGCCGGCCGATCCACGGTTCGCGCGGGTAGTCCATCGGCCGCAACGGAGTGCGTGTCGACTCGTACAGGTAGCGCCACATGCGCCCGCCTTCCCGGGCCCGGCGTGCCATGCAGAGGGTCGACACGAGTTCGCCACCCGGGCCCTTGATATTGAAGCTCGCCCCGCCCCAAGCGCCCCCGGCGCGCTGCGCCGGCAAGTCGAGCACGCCGCCCGACATCGTGAATCCCTCGGCCCGGTAATGGCGAATGAGCGGCAATGGCGCGTATGAGCGCTGCGCCTCATACCATTGCGCCAGGCAGGCTGCCTCCTCGTAGTCGTCCAGGAAGAACGCATCGAAGGTCTGGAGCGTCCCGCTGCAGAGGTCGGCGAGATTGAACGGAGGCAGGAGCGCGAGTCCCAGTTTCTCCTCGAGACACGTGACGACAGGTCGTTCCCGCGCTTGTGGCACGAAGTCGAGCTGGCCCATTTCGCGCGGAGGCAGCAGATCGAAGCCCGGGTCCGCCGCCGGCGGCGGCGCCGCATTGAAGTGCGCATCGCGTGCGGGCATCGCGTCGATTGACGACAGCGCCTGCAGAGCACCGAGGCGCAGCAGGATGACTCCCTCGTCGCCCTCGACGTCCTGCGGGTTGATCCTCACCAGCGTGGTGCGTGGCCGCTGCGCCGCCCGCTCGCCGACACGGCGGATCGTTGGAATGACCGTGCCGGCGCCGATCTCGATCACGAGCAGGCGCCGGCCCCTCGTGCCGGCGAGCCAGGTATCGAATGCACGGGATTGTTCCAGCGTGACGTCCCGGATCCAGGCCGGATCGTTGAACATGAGGATATTCGGCCGCGCGATCGCGCCGCATCGGGGGCAGAGCGGCAGTTCGCCTGCCGCTTCCAGCGCGCCGAGATCGATCTGCAAGTCGAGCTGCGGGCAATTCCAGGTGTCGGCCGAGCACGGAACCGAACACTGCAGGCGATGGATGCTGCCGTGCTGCTCGACCACGCACTGTGACGGGAACCCAGCGCCCTCGAACTGGCCGTCGACATTCGATGTGACGACGAAATTGCCGCCGGGCCTGGCGGCCGCCCAGCGGCGCAGGATCCCGTGTCCCGCATGGGGCATCGAACCACGGTACAGCTGTTGCCGGTGGCCGTAGAACGCCCACGCCATGCGCGGCTTGTCGTGGAACCAGCCGGGCTGCGCCATGCGTTCAAAGGAAATCCCCAACTTCGCGAGCGGGGGGTAGGCGCGCCAGAAGCCTTCGTTACCCCGGAAGACGGGCAGGCCCGAATCGGCGCTCATGCCGGCGCCGGCCGTGACCAGCAGGGCATCCGCAGCGGCTACCAAGCCCGCGACTTTTCGCAGCGTCCGGTTCGCGCTGTCGCTGACTGGCATCGCTTTCATCGGGGTGGAATTCTGGCACGGATCTCCACCGCTTGCGCCCGGCCGGCGAGGCCACGGAGTTTCCTTTACGGGGTTGGCGCGGATGCGTACAATGCCGCGTCCAATTCCCCTGGACAAATCCCCGCGATGCGTATCCTCGAAGAAGCCCTCACCTTCGACGATGTCCTGTTAGTCCCCGCTTACTCGGAAGTCCTGCCGCGCGAAGTCGATCTATCGACCCAGCTCACCCGCGCGATCCGCCTGAATCTCCCGCTGATGTCGGCCGCCATGGATACGGTGACCGAGGCCCGCCTTGCGATCACCATGGCGCAGGAAGGCGGCATCGGCATCATCCACAAGAGCATGACCGTCGAGGCGCAGGCGCGTGAAGTCGCGCGCGTCAAGAAGTTCGAGAGCGGCGTGATCCGCGACCCGATCACGGTGACGCCGGAGATGACGATCCGGCAGGTGATCGATCTCACCCACGCACGCGGCATTTCCGGCGTGCCGGTGGTCAAGGGTAGGAAGGTCGTCGGTATCGTCACGCACCGCGACCTGCGCTTCGAGGAAAAACTCGACGCGCCCGTGTCGACCGTGATGACGCCGCAGGAGCGCCTCGTCACCGTGCGCGAGAACGCGCCGAAGGAAGACGTGCTGCTGCTGCTGCACAAGCATCGCATCGAGAAAGTGCTCGTGGTCGGCAACGACTTCGAACTGCGCGGCATGATCACCGTGAAGGATTTCCAGAAGGCGCGCGAATTCCCGCGTGCGTGCAAGGACGAGGGCGGGCGCCTGCGCGTCGGGGCCGCAGTCGGCACCTCACCCGATACGCTCGAGCGTGTCGCGGCGCTCCAGGAAGCGCATGTCGATGTCGTGGTCGTCGACACGGCGCACGGCCACTCGCGCGGCGTGCTCGAGATGGTGCAGAAGGTGAAGGCGAAGTGGCCCGACCTGCAGGTGATCGCCGGCAACATCGCGACGCCCGAAGCGGCCGCCGATCTCGTCAAGGCCGGCGCCGATGCGGTCAAGGTCGGCATCGGCCCCGGTTCGATCTGCACCACGCGCGTGGTCGCGGGCGTGGGCGTGCCGCAGATTTCCGCCGTCTCGAACGTCGCCGAATCGCTCGCGAAGCAGGGCGTACCGCTGATCGCCGACGGCGGCATCCGCTATAGCGGCGACGTCGCGAAGGCGATCGTCGCGGGCGCCCACGCGGTGATGATCGGCGGGCTCTTCGCCGGCACCGAGGAGTCGCCCGGTGAGGTCGAGTTGTACCAGGGCGGCTCCTACAAGTCCTATCGCGGCATGGGTTCGCTCGGCGCGATGGCGGAGCGCCACGGATCGAGCGACCGCTATTTCCAGGACACGACGGCCGAACTCGAAAAACTCGTGCCCGAGGGCATCGAGGGGCGCGTGCCGTACAAGGGCAGCCTCGTCGCGATCCTGCATCAGCTCGCCGGCGGCCTGCGCGCCGCGATGGGCTACACGGGCAGCGGCAACATCCAGGAGATGCGCACGCGGCCGAATTTCGTGCGCATGACGAGCGCCGGCGTGCGCGAGAGCCACGTGCACGACGTCACGATCACTAAGGAAGCACCGAACTACCGTGTCAGATAAGGACCTGCACGAGGATCGCATCCTGATCCTCGATTTCGGCGCGCAGTACACGCAGCTCATCGCCCGGCGGGTCCGCGAGCTCGGTGTCTACAGCGAAATCCATCCGTGGGACATTCCGGACGAAGAAGTCCGCCGCTTCCAGCCCAGGGGCATCATCCTTTCCGGTGGCCCCGAGTCGACGACCGAGGCCCAGTCGCCCGCCGCCCCGCGCGCAGTCTTCGAGCTCGGCGTCCCGGTGCTCGGCATCTGCTACGGCATGCAGACGATGGCAAAGCAGCTCGGCGGGCGCGTAGCGACGAGCGACCACCGCGAGTTTGGCTACGCTGAAGTGACGGCCACCGCGCCCTGTCGCCTGCTCGACGGCATCGCCGATCGCGAGGACGGTGAGCGTCGCGCCGTGCTCGACGTGTGGATGAGCCATGGCGACCGGGTGGAAGCGGTGCCGCAGGGCTTTCTCACCGTGGGCACCAGCGCGAACGCGCCGTTCGCGGCGATGGCGGATGAATCACGCCGCTACTACGGCGTGCAGTTCCACCCCGAAGTCACGCACACGCGCCAGGGCGCGCGCCTGCTCGAACGCTTCGTGCGCGACATCTGCGGCGCGCAGGCGCTCTGGACCGTCGGCAACATCATCGAGGATGCGATCGCACGCGTGCGCACGCAGGTCGGCAAGGGCAAGGTCCTGCTGGGCCTCTCCGGCGGTGTCGATTCCTCCGTGGTCGCGGCGCTGCTGCACCGGGCGATCGGCGAACAACTCGTCTGCGTGTTCGTCGACCACGGCCTGCTGCGGCTCGACGAGGGCGACCAGGTGATGCGCACCTTTGCCGAGAACCTCGGCGTGCGTGTGATCCGCGTCAACGCTTCACCGCGTTACTTCGCTGCGCTCAGTGGTGTCACCGACCCGGAGGCCAAGCGCAAGATCATCGGGCGCCTGTTCATCGAGATCTTCGACGAGGAGTCGCACAAACTCGAGGGTGTGCAGTTCCTCGCGCAGGGCACGATCTATCCCGACGTGATCGAATCGGCGGGCGCGCGCACCGGCAAGGCGCACGTCATCAAGTCGCACCACAACGTCGGCGGCCTGCCCGAGAACATGCGCCTGCAACTCGTGGAACCGCTGCGCGAACTCTTCAAGGACGAAGTGCGCGAGATGGGCGTCGCCCTCGGCCTGCCGCGCGAAATGGTCTATCGCCATCCCTTTCCGGGCCCCGGCCTCGGCGTGCGCATCCTCGGTGAAGTACGCGCGGAGTTCGCAACACTGCTGCAGCGAGCGGATGCGATCTTCATCGAAGAGCTGCGTCGCCACGGCTGGTACGACAAGACGAGCCAGGCGTTCGCGGTGTTCCTGCCGGTGCGCTCGGTCGGCGTGATGGGCGACGGCCGCCGCTACGACTATGTGATCGCGCTGCGCGCGGTCGAGACAGTCGACTTCATGACGGCGCACTGGGCGCACCTGCCGTACGACTTCCTCGATGTCGTCTCGCGGCGGATCGTCAACGAGGTGCGGGGGATTTCCCGCGTCGTCTATGACATTTCGGGGAAGCCGCCGGCCACCATAGAGTGGGAGTGAGTGGGTGCCTTTCACGGTCTATCCGTGACCCACGAAATGTGAATCTAAGTCACTGAATAATAATAAATAACCTTTCTGGACCTATCGCCATCTATCGGCACCAAGCGGGAAAGTCTGACGGTAAAACTGACGGTATGGGTTTCCGGCACCTCAAAGTATCCCGAGGTTTACCGTCATGCAGTCGACGGTAAGGCAGACAAAGAAACTGCGGAAAATCAGGGGAAAAATGCCAGAAACCCGTGATTTCCGCGGCGCGGATTGAGGGAAATGGGTTTCTGACGGTAAAATTGGGGCCGCGTCAGAACGGGGGCCTGCCATGCTTACCGACATCGCCCTGAAGAAGCTCAAACCCCGGGAAAAGCCGTACAAAGTGACGGACCGGGATGGGATGTACGTGACGGTCTCGCCGGCCGGGACGATTACGTTCCGGTTCGACTACCGGATCAGCAACAGGCGCGAGACCCTCACCCTGGGGCGCTACGGCCCGGCGGGGCTATCCCTGTCCGCCGCCCGCGAGAAGTGCATCGCTGCCCGGAACACGCTCGCCCAGGGGCACTCACCGGCCCGGGTGAAGCAGCGGGAGAAGCGCCAGCTGGCAGCCGCCCAGACCCTGGGCCAGTTCGCCACGAAGTGGCTGGACGAGGGCCCGATGGCGGAGAGCACCCGCACCATGCGCAAGGGCATCTACCGGCGAGAGGTCGAACCGGAACTCTCGAACCGCCTGCTGCCGGAGGTGTCGTCGGACGACGTGCGCATCCTGTGCCTCAAGATCAAGAACCGGGGGTCGCCCGCAACGGCGATCCACGTCCGGGACATCGTGAAGGGCATCTACAACTTCGCGAACCTGCACGGACACAAGGTCCCGAACCCGGCCAACGAGGTGGCGCCGACATCCATTGCCACGTTCAAGCCGCGCGAACGGGCGCTCAGCCCCGAAGAGATCCGGATCGCGTTCACGCTGATCGACAAGGTGTCGTTCGCCCATATCCACCGCCTGGCGCTGCGGATGATCCTGCTGACGCTCGTGCGCAAAAGCGAACTGGCGAAGGCGATGTGGAGCGAGATCGACTTCGACAAGGGCGTCTGGACGATCCCGAAGGAGCGCATGAAGGCGCGCCGGCCTCACAGTGTCTATCTGTCGCGCCAGGCGCTGGAGATCTTCACCGCGCTGAAGCTGATGGCCGGAAGCTCGCCCTACGTATTCCCATCCCGCTATGACGCCGATGTTCACATCGCGGCGAGCACGCTCAACCGGGTCACGTCGCAGATCGCCGAGAAGGCAAAGGCGGAGAATCTGCCGCTGGAGATGTTCACGGTTCACGACCTGCGCCGGACCGGCTCGACAATTCTCAACGAGATGGGCTTCAACCGCGACTGGATCGAGAAGGCGCTCGCGCACGAGCGCAACGAGTCATCGCGCGGCACGTACAACCGCGCCCAGTACGCCGAGCAGCGGCGGCACATGCTTCAGGAATGGGCGGACATGATCGACGCGTGGGTGGCGGGCAAGACGCACACGCCGGTACTACTGCCGTCGTCGATGAAGGTGATTGCGGCACAGGCGCTAACTTAGCTCAAGAGAGGAATCCGCCTTGGTTTGCCGATTTCTCGATTGACTCACCCATAGCGACTGAACCGCGAGATTCGTGAACCCGCCCGTGCGGGCTTCGAGTAGCAGATTCCCGAGTACCCAAATTGAGGGTCGAGCTACGTCTGGCTCTCGACGACCCGTGCCACCAGTTCGCGCTTGCCGGTAAGCGAGTTGGCCACAAGACAACCGTGTTCGGCCTTTTCCATCAGCTTCTGCGCGCGCCCGGCATCCGTGCCCGGCGGAACATGCAGTGCCGCGTTCGTGACAAAGCGGGTGAACTGCGAAACGCCTTCCACCCGCTCCAAGGTTCCCTCTACGTTGCACTCCAGCGACAGCCATTCGAGCTTGGATGCGCGTGCAACGGCACGAAAGGTCAGCACGAAACAGTCGGCCACGGCGGCGCAAAGCATCGTCTCGGGTGACCACACACCACCCGGGCCATCAAACTCGGGTGGTGGCGCAGAGGGTAGATCGACGAGTCCCGGCGAGCTGACGGTCAGCATGCCGGTGGGGCCGCCAGTCGTACCGGCCTTGTAGAAGTGCGGATAGGGATGCATGGCTCCTCCGATCTGGAAGTCAGTCTGTGGCGCCGCGACGAGTTTCGGGGCAGAAGAGGCGGTGCAGCAGTCTGGCCTGCGCGCGGGCGCCGGGCGACGCCAAGCTGTAGCGCACAGACTGTGCATCACGGCGGCGGCGGATGATGCCTTCGCGTTCTAGCACTGCCGCTTGCTGCGAGAGTGCGGGTGCGCGCAGGCCCGCGTTTGCGGCCAGTTCGCTGGCACTCATCTCGCCCTCGACCAGCGCGCACACCACGCGCAGGCGCGCCGGATGCGCGAGTGCCCGCAGGAAGCCAGTGGCTTGGTCGGCGGCGGTCGCAAGTTCGCGCATGCGGCGAGAAGATTGCATATTTGCGAAAATACGCAAATACAGGTAGTCTGTCAATAGTATGGACACGCAGAACGGTTACGCGGATCCCGGAGCCGTGCCGGGCGGCAGTTGCCCGGGGCGTGACATCGCCGTTGCTGGGCGTACCGGAAGATGTTCTGGAGTGCGGCCGTTGCGCAAGTCCGAGCCAATTCGAACTCCACCTACCGAGGGCAGGCGCATGTGGAATGTCAGATGGTTCCTTGGTGTAGGGCTCGCTCGCAGCGTTGCGATTCTGAACGCTATGCGGTTCGAACTCGATGCTGATCGTGCAGCCAGTCAGAAGTCCGATAGTCGCAATTCGCCATGAGGTCGCAATATGTGTGAACTCTTTGGCTTATCCAGTCGCGTGCCCACGACGGTTTCGTTCTCGCTGCAGCGATTTGCGCAGCGCGGTGGGCTGCAAGGCAAAACCCTCGATGGCTGGGGACTAGCGTACTACGACGGTCGCGACCTGCGGCTGTATCGCGAGCCCGAGCCGGCGCGGGACAGTGCCTGGCTACCATTCATCGGCTCCAGACAGGCACCGAGCACCCTCGTGGTTTCCCACATTCGTCACG
This sequence comes from Steroidobacteraceae bacterium, assembly GCA_050185195.1. Classification (GTDB taxonomy): domain Bacteria; phylum Pseudomonadota; class Gammaproteobacteria; order Steroidobacterales; family Steroidobacteraceae; genus CADEFQ01. Next base: position 55,138 of record JBFWZQ010000006.1, read on the forward strand.
CTACGCGCGGCTGCATCTCTCTGGCGAACACCCAGCCCTTCGTGCGCGAGATTGGCGGGCGAATGCACTGCTTTGCGCATAACGGCAAGCTGTCGGGTATCGACGGGCGGCCGGAGTTTGATGGCGGTGCGTACGCGCCCGTCGGCGAGACTGACTCGGAGCTGGCGGCCTGCGCCCTGTTCGCGAAGATGGCCAGCTTGTGGCGTGGGTCCGAGCACCCTGCCTTGCAAGTGCGGCTCGCTTCTGTCGAGCGCTTCGCGGCGGAGTTGCGAAGGCTGGGGCCAGCCAATTTTCTCTATGCTGACGGCGAGGTCCTGATTGCCCACGGCCACCGGCGTACCCAATCCGATGGCCGTATTGAGCCGCCGGGCCTGTGGATGCTGCAGCGGAGCTGCGATGTCGACCCTGGGGCACTGGCGGAGGCCGGTGTACGCGTCAGCGACGGCCATGGTGCGCAACGTGCCGTCCTGTTCGCCAGCGTGCCGCTGACCGATGAACCCTGGCGCGCGCTGGCCGAGGGCGAAACAGTGTGTGTCGTCGGCGGCGAAGCCTTGAGTACCCATTAAACGAGGAGAGAACCAGATGGCCAAGAAGCAGAATGCAGTACCCGAGATCGACATCGGCATCAAGCGCGGCGACCGCGAACGCATCGTCAAGGGTCTCTCGGCGCTGCTGGCCGACAGTTACACGCTGTACCTGATGACGCACAATTTTCACTGGAACGTTACTGGTCCCCAGTTCAACAGCCTGCACCTGATGTTCATGGGCCAGTACACCGAGCAGTGGAACGCGCTCGATTTCATCGCCGAGCGCATTCGCGCGCTGGGCCATCCGGCGCCGGGCACCTATCGCGAATTCGTGAAACTGGCTTCCATCAAGGAAGTCGAAGGTGTCCCGAACGCCGACGACATGGTCCGGCTCCTCGTCGCTGCGCAGGAGGCTACTGCGCGTACCGCGCGCAAGCTGCTGCCGGTCGTGGCGGATGCCAACGACCAGCCGACGGCAGACTTGCTGACACAGCGGCTCGACGTGCACGAGAAGACGGCGTGGATGCTTCGCAGCCTGCTGCAGGGATGACTGCCGTGAGTCTCTCACCGGTACGGAAGGAATCATTGCGATGAAGCTGGTGGTGGTGGTTGTTCTTGCAGTGGCTGCTGCATTGGCATCTGCGGCAGAGCGCCCGGACCCCTCACAACAGGCGCAGGCGTTGGCCGCTCGCTTCCAGTCGCTGCTGCAGGCGCGGTTGATGGCTGCACTGGCTGATGGCGATCCCGCTGCGGCGGTTGCAGTCTGCCGCGACGAAGCGCCGGCGATCGCCAGCCAGCTGTCGCGGGAATCGGGCTGGCAGGTGCGGCGTGTTGGTACCCGCGTTCGCAATCCGCTCACCGGCAGCGCCGATGCCTGGGAGCAGGAGGGGCTGCTCGTGATGGCACGCCGCCTCGCTACTGGTGAAGCGCCAGAAGGCATCGCGGTGTGGTCCGTCGTCGATGAACCTGCAGGTCGGGCCATGCGCTACATGAAGCCCATCATGACCGGACCGCTGTGCCTGACCTGCCATGGGGCGGTTGGCGCACAGCCGGCAGCGTTGCGGGCCGCCCTAGCGCACGAGTATCCGCACGATGCGGCGACCGGCTATGCAGCCGGTGAGCTGCGGGGCGCGTTCTCCCTACGCCGGCTTGAGCCGCGGGCGCCATGATTGCGGCGACTCGCCAGCGCCGCACGTCGTTCCTGCGTAGTAGTAATCCAGCATTGGAAAGCGCTCGTGCGGACCAACCTATGCATCCGGGAACTGGGCGTCGCAGCGTGAAACGCATGCTGCAACGCCCATTTCACAAAGCAGAGAAGTCAACGCGAGGCACGACGCTCGCAATGACGATTGGCGTCGACTTTACAATTGGAGAGACATGATGAAGAGCGATCAATATGTGACAACGCTGGCTGCCGCGGCGCTGCTAGCGTTCTCAGTGAGCTACGCCGCGGCTCAAGGTCAAGGCGGCGGTGGCGGTGGCCAACAACCTCGTGTCGGCGCCGGCGCCCAGCAACGCCCCGGCGGCACTACACGTGGAGTCGGTGATCAAGATCGCGACCGGGATCGCGATATGGACGGTGTTCGTGACCTGGACCGCGATCGACGGCGCGACCAGGATCGTGATCGCATCTATTCATCCGATCTCATGACGGCTGAAGAACGTGCGCAGCACTGGAATCAGTTGCGTTCACTCAAGACTGAACAGGAACGCATCCAGTACCGACTCGATCATCAGAATGCGATGCAGCAGCGCGCGAAAGAGAAGGGTGTCAAAGCGTCGGCTGCACTCTCACGCTCTCAAATCGCGCAGCAAGAGAAGGACCGTCAACAGGAACGTCAGCACATCTATGGCTACGACCTCATGACGCAAGCGGAACTTGAACAACATCGCGATCGTCTACGTGTGGCGAAGACCCAGCAGGAGCGCGACGCCATTCGCGCGGAACACCGCACACAAATGGAAGCGCGGGCTCGCGATCAGGGTGTCACGTTAGCCCCGCAACGCAACGGCGGCTCGAACTGACGCCCACGAACCATGGCGAGCGGGCGAATGAGGACGTTCGCCCGTTGGCGCCGTGCTCGCGGTCACCACGAATACCTAACGCGAGAGGCCGTCGATATGGCGAGTCGGCCGAGCGCACCGGGGGGCGACTCGTGGGCATACCGTCGCAACTGGTCTCCAATCGGCCCATCCCGCCAACGGCAACGCGCCCATTGCCGAACGGCGGCCGGCGCCGCGCTAGAATTCGATACTCAGAGCTATGGAACCGTAAGACTGATTCGTACCCTGCTCGTCAAATTCGCGCGTGCGATAAACGCGCATTGCAGCCACTCGTAGGCCATGCCCCGCCACAATGCCCTGAGTGCTGACTCCGAAGGCCGCCTGCGCGACCCACGGTCGACGGGAAACACTGTGGCTTGATCGAAAGAGATTCCCATCGAGTGAGAAATCGTAGGCGACGGCCTTCAGTTCGAGTATCGCGAAGGCGTGAATGCCGGCGCGCGGGCGCCTCGTTGCCGGGACGGCATCGCGGGAACGGCCATGAATAGAGACAGCTGACGGCGGGCGATTCTCGGCTCCCGGTCTGAGAGGGTAGCTCCCAAAGTCATTGGGTAGGTTCCAACCCACACGACCTTCGACGCTCACTGTGGCGGATGTTTCAATGTTGCCGAGCCGGAGCCCCAGTGAGCGTATTGTGTCCGCTGAAAACCTTGGAATGATTGCACCCGGGCTACGAGCCCCCCTGTATTTGCGGTCGAGGGCCAATTGCACTGCAGGCTCATTCTTCAGTTGGTTTCCCCAGCCCATGAACCGGTCGTTGCCGGTCGCGTCGTGGATCCAGTTCTGAGACTGTTCCGCCAGCGACCAGGGGCCGATCACGCCGAGGGTGATTTCGCGCGTATCGAGCGTTTCCCGGTCTGACTCGGGTGCATGTTTTCGACGATTCCATGCCAGACCCATGTAGAGCAGCCCTGCGTAAGGGCGATCGTCTACGATCAGCTCCGACCTGATGGGGTCTCCCGGTGTGTACATGGACTGCCCAAATCGGACTACCACATTCTGGGTGTCCGCCGGGGTGGCCGAATGGGCCCAGAATCCAGGATTCACGACGTGAATCAATCGCCCGAACGCGCGAACGGGTAGCGGGAGGCACTCGAGTCGCGGACTGGCGGGAAAGTCGTGCGACACCAAGGTGAAGGCCACGCCATTCGTGTAGTTCTGGTCAGTGCCAGTAAAGAGATCGTTCTCCAGTCGTGCGGTGGTGCCACGGAAGGTGAGACTTTCTTCGGCTGTGCACTCCTTGGGAGCCGCCTGTGTTTCGTGGGGAGGCTGTGCCAGGGCCCGCGAAGAAACGAGCACACTCCACGCCAAGATCCCGGCAGCCCGTCTCCACGTGGGTCGGAGAACAATAGTCGTACATGAAGTACCGCGTGGCATGCTCACACTCGTGCAGCCTCGCGACCGGGCGGTTGTCCACCGTAGAACGAGGACAAGACAGCCACTATTTCTTCGGCTGTATCGACGCGCTCGAACAGCTGCATGTCCTGCGCACCGATGAAGTCCTCCGCCGCGAGGTAATCGAAGTCTATTGCCCGATGCCAGAAGTCGCGTCCTACCAGGACAATCGGGATCCGTGGCATCTTTCCCGTCTGCACCAGCGTAAGCACTTCGAACAATTCGTCGAGCGTCCCGTACCCGCCCGGGAACGCAACCAAGGCGCGCGCACGCAACAGGAAGTGCATTTTCCGCAAGGCGAAATAGTGGAATCGAAATGCAAGCTCTGGGCTGATGTAGGGGTTGGGCTGTTGCTCGTGCGGCAGCGTGATATTGAGCCCGATGGAGCGAGCGCCGGCCTCGAATGCGCCGCGATTGGCCGCCTCCATGATGCCAGGACCACCCCCCGTGACGACAACAAAGTCACGACGCTGCTCTTGCTGGAAGCGGGATGAGACCAGATGGGCGAAGCGCCGAGCTTCTTCGTAGTAGCGTGCATGGTCCAGGTCGCGTTTGACCTTGGCGAGTGCCATTGCATGCTGCTCGCCCGGGTCATGAACCGTCGCGCGCCGCTCGTGCTCCGCGAATCGAGCCTCCGCGGCTTGCCTGGTTACGATTCGCGCGCTGCCAAAGACCACGACCGTGGAGCCGATCCCTTGCTCATGCAGAGCCTGCTCGGGCTTCAGAAGCTCCAGCTGCAGGCGCAGCGGTCTGAGGCCCTCGCTCGCCAATAACGCCGGATCTTCATGGGCCAAGCGATAGGATGGGCTCCCCTCGATCGCGCGCACCAATCCATGGCGCTCCAGCTCACTTTCCGCCTCAGTTGGCACGGTCGCGACATGGGGGCTGGTTCGCAGTGCCGCCGTCGAGTGTCTGTGGCCGAAGGACTGCAACGGCAAGGCCGAACCAGGCCATTGCCGTCACCATGGAAATGCCTCCCACGAGCACGAGTGCCGGCGGTGCGCCCATCGTCACTTCGGCAAGTATCCCGAGAGGCATCAGCATGCCTGCCAACGTCAACCACGAAATCCACCGCGCCGACGGCTTGCCGAGCGGCAGCCGCCACAGCAGGTAGCCGACGACAATGTTGATGAACGCGAATAGATTGCCGTGCACATGGGCCAGGCGCGACTCGAAGTGAGCGCCCGAGCTGTAGTTGGCGATCCATTGATCCCTTCCCGGCGCGAAGTCGCGCAGGTAGATGAGAACAAACCCAAAGACCATGAACGCCGCCAGAAACAGGAAACCCGCTGCGATGTTCTTCTTGCCTGTCATGTCGTCCTCTTTGTCGGCCCGATAGTTCGAACGCAGCCAGCCTGGGCACCGATTACAGCGATACGCACTGACCAGGTTCCGGCACGGTAACTTCCCAACCGCGATCGATGCGTAGCTTCTCAGCCAGTGCGATTGCAGCCGTTTCTTCGCCGTGCACGACATAGGTATGACTTGGTGGACGTCGGAAGCCCGCGGCCCATGCCAGCAGCGCCGCCTGATCAGCATGCGCCGACAGTCCACCGACGGTATGTATGGACGCGCGCACCGGAATGTCTTCGCCAAAAATGCGCGCCCGCCGGGCGCCGTCGACCAAGCGGCGGCCGAGTGTGCCTTTCGCCTGGAAGCCCGTAATCAGGACGCTGCATTCCGACCGTGGCAGGTTGTGACGCAGATGGTGCTTGATACGCCCGGCGTCGCACATGCCGCTCGCCGAGATGATGATGGCGCCCGAGCGGATATCGTTGAGAGCGATTGACTCAGCAACACTTGCTGTAAAGTGCAGGTTTGGCAGGCCGTTACCTAAGGCGTGCCAAGCGGCCATCTGCCGCGCCTGTTCATCGAATAGCTCCAGGTGTTCTTGCGTGATGCGTGTGGCTTCGGTGGCCATCGGCGAGTCGACGAATACATTCAGGTCACTCAATCTGCCCTCGCGGACGAGGCGATGCAGGTGGTACAGAACCTCTTGCGTGCGTCCGACAGCGAACGCGGGAACAATCACGTTGCCCCCCTGCTGGTGAACAGTGCGGTCGATGATTCCGACCATCTCCTCGTCGGTTGCGGCCGGGTCCCTGTGTGTGCGGTCTCCGTAAGTCGACTCGATCAGCAGGACATCGGTATCTTCTATGACCGTTGGGTCCCGCAGTATCGGGCGTCCCGGCTGGCCGAGATCGCCGCTGAATACGAGTTTCCTGGTATCGCCGTGCTCGGCGATCCAGACTTCGATTATGGCGGAGCCCAAGATGTGACCCGCATCGCGGTAACAGCACCGAACGCCGCTCCCAGGCGCGAAGTTCTTGTCGTAGTGGATGACGCGCACCTGACGTAGGCAGTCGCGCGCATCTTCCAGGGTGTACAGGGGATGGTAGGATTCTCGCGAGGGGCGCGACTTTCTCGAATGCCGCCGCGTTCTCGTGGCGTCGCTCTCCTGAATGTGGGCGCTATCGGGTAGCATGACCTGCAGAAGATCAGCGGTCGCGGCTGTTGCATGGATCGACCCATGGAAGCCCGCCCGCGTGAGTTTTGGAAGCAGGCCGCTGTGGTCGATATGCGCATGAGTTAGAAGCACGAAATCAACGGCCTCTGCGTCGAATGGGAAGGGCGTGCGATTGCGTGGCATCGCGTCGCGCCCGCCTTGTACCATGCCGCAATCCACAAGGAAGCGAGTGTCCGCTGTTTCCACCAGAAAGCAGGAACCAGTGACTTCGCGTGCTGCACCGAGAAACGTGATCTTCATCGAGCTTCTGCTGGGCCATTACGGCCGGAAAGCAGGCGCCACGACGCTGTCGCAATAACCGCCCACACGACTGTGCGCAGGCTCATGGCGACTACGGTACGCATTTCAAAGGCGCCGCCAGAATACACATGCAGGCCGAACGCAGCGAAAGTAATCGCTGTGGCAACGGCGATGCCAATAGCCAGCCGCGCAGCCCACCGCCGCCCCAACCAGAGCCCGATTCCGGCGACGACGTAGGCGAAACCTGCGAGAAAGTTGAACCACAGAACGAATGGAACATAGTTCCCGGCGGCCTTCACGGCGTCTTCATCTCCACCGAGGGTCATGCCGCCTTCCCGGAGTGTCAGTAGTCCAAACCCTACGGCCACAATCGACAGGGCCCGGAGCCACACTGCGTGCCGCCGACGTGACGCGCTCATGGCTGCGATTTCGAAGCGGGCAACAACAGCGGCGACACGCCTGGTCGACCGCGGAATACCTGATGGCAGGCGACGCAGCCGCTCGCGACCTGACCCAGGGCGACGGCAGCTTCAGGCATGTTGCCGCGATTGGCGGCCTCCGCCAGCCTCAGCGCTGAGCCCTCCACGATGTCGTTCATGGCCGGGAGTGTCGCCAGATACTCGTCGGTGATCTTGTCGAGAGGGAAGTAGGGCAGAAGCCCGCCCACGGGAATGCGGTGGTCGGCCAGACGCCGGGCACCATCTGCGGCCTGCTCGGCGTTGTCCGTGGCGATCGCCGCGGCCACGCCTTGGAGCTCGGAGAGCATTTCCTGCATGACCTGGCGCAATGTCAGGTCTTTGCTGTGGCGCTTGTGCGCGGCATGCAACTGGCCCAGCGTCGCCCGCACCTGCGGCGACAAGGCGAGGAGTCTCCGCCGCAACTCGGGGGTGTAGCTGAGCATCGTTTCCCTTTCCAGGGGCGTCATCGTCGCGAGCTGCGCCTGCACTTGCGGCGTGAGATCGCTGGATGGCGAGGCGGACATGGCCGCCGACGCTGCCAGTGACATCGCCAGCATCGATCCTAGGAAAGTTCTGCTGCGCTTGTGGACCGTAGACATTGCATGTTCTCCTGCGTTTAGCCGTCCGTGTCACAACCCGATGTCGCGCCCTTCGCCAGCTTCTTCATGCGTAACTCCGTCTCGTATGTGGTAAATGCGCTTGAAGGTGGGGATGATCTTTTCGTCATGGGTGACCACAATGATTGCGGTCTCGAACTTGCGAGCCATATCGTTGAGAATGCGAATGACGGCCATGGCACGCTCAGAATCGAGTGGCGCCGTCGGTTCGTCCGCCAGGATCACCGGCGGACGATTGACCAGCCCGCGCGCGATCGAGACGCGCTGCTGCTCGCCGCCGGAGAGTTGCGCCGGCATCGCCTGGGCCCGGTGTTTCACATCCAATGCCGCCAGCAACTCCAGCGCCCTGGCGCGTGCCTCTCCATTACTTGCGCCAGCCAGCATCGGCAGCAATGCGACGTTGTCAGTCACATCCAGGAACGGAATCAGATACGGCGCCTGAAACACGAAGCCGATCTTATCGCGCCGTAACGCGCGCAGATCGCGAACCTTCCAGCCATCGTCATAGATGACGTCATCGCCCAGCACCATGCGGCCGGCTGTGGGGTCGATCACCGCGCCCAGGCACTTGAGCAGCGTGCTCTTGCCGGAGCCCGATGGTCCGATTAGGCCGACCACCTCACCCGGTTGCACCTGCATGTCGACGTGTTTCAGGGCATCAACGGCCGTATCGCCCTCGCCGTAACGCTTCCTCAGCCCCTCGATCTGGATGCCATGGCCGCTCATGTCATCCGCCAATGGCTTCGGCGGGATCGACCCGCAGCGCCATACGGATGGCGACCAGACTGGCCAGCACACAGATCAACAGTACCGCGAAGAAGCCGGTGACGGAGTCAGAGGGAATGAGGAGCACATACTTTGGGAACAGCGGGGCCGCGAACGTCGCCGTAATCTTGCCAACCACGAATCCGATCACCCCGAGTGCGAGTGCCTGCTGCATGATCATCGCGGCGATGGTGCGATTACGCGTGCCGATGAGCTTCAAGACCGCTATCTCGCGTATCTTGTCCATGGTCAGGGTGTAGATGATGAAGGCAACGATGGCTGCACTGACAATGGCCAAGATCACCAGGAACATGCCGATCTGTTTGGACGAGGTGGCAATCAGTTTGCCAACAAGGATGCCCTCCATCTGCGATCGCGTGTACACCGTCAGTCGCTTCCAGCGGCGTATGGACTCGGCCACGTCTTCGGGTGAATGTCCCGGCTTCAGCGTGACCAGGACAGCGTTCACAAAGGCATTGGTGCTTTGTGAAGCAATCACCGCATCGAGTAAATCGGGGACGCCGGGACGGTTGAAGATCGGATTGGCCTCGGTGCGACGGCGGCTTTGCCAGATTGCATCGTTGTCTTTGAGAAATTGCGCTTCCTGCGCATCCTTGAGCGGAATGAACACCATCGGGTCGCCGCTTGAGGACACCATGCGCCGGGTCAACCCCACAACGGTGTAGTGGTTGCGACGAATGACGAGAGGATCGCCGAGCATGAAACCGGAGGTGATGTCGGCCACCGCCTCGTAGTGACCACGTGTGATCTGGCGACCGGCCACCAGGTACGGCGGCCAGCCGGGCGTGGCCCCTATTGCGCCGGGAGCAATGCCGACCACCATCGTGCGCACATCCCGCTCGGCCTTGCGTACCTGCATCGTCAGGTACGTTACGTTCGCAGCCTTTGAAACCCCGGGCATTGCAAGGACGCCGCGGTACACATCGTCGTTGAGACTGGACGATTCCGCGTACGGGCCCAGAGTGTCGCGTTGAACCACCCAAAGGTCGGCGCCGCTGTTGTCGAGCAGCGCCTTGCCATCGTCCACCATGCCCCGGTACACCCCGGCCATCACCAGGGTTACACCGATCAGTAAACCCAGACCGAAACCGGTGAAGACGAATTTGCCCCAGGAATGGAGAATGTCCCGACCGGCCAGGCTGATCATCGCGACACGCCTGGGATACGCTCGACCACTGTGATGCGGCTGCGCGCCGTCAGCGTCTTCTCACTGTAGGCCACGATCTGGAGACCATCACTCAGCCCCTCCAGCACCTGTACGCGGCCCTCGAGGTCGGAGGCCCCGAGCTTGACCGGGGTGAATTGCAGGTCGCCGTCCACGACCCGCCATACGCCCACTCGATCGCCGTCGCGTCGTACTGCCGCGTTGAGAACCGTCGGAGCGGACGGAAGCGCCGGCAGGTCGACCGTGACTTCGGCCAACTCACCTACCGGTGGCAATGGCTCGGGTTGATCATCAAAGGTCACCTTGGCGAGCGTTTCTTCCGTGACGGCATCGGCCTTGGGTTCCGTACGCAGAACGCGGCCTTTCAAAGTTCGACCACCTCGCGAGCGCAGTTCGATGCGAGCCGATAGTCCCGCAGCCAATCCGGATGCGTTGATCTGGTCGAAACGCACATCGATCCACAGGCTCTTCGGATCGATCACTTCGACAACCGCTTGGCCCGCGACGATGGTCGTGCCGGGATCGGCACTGCGTACGGCGACCACCCCATCGACCGGTGCAATCAGACGCAGGTTGCCTCGCTGCGCCGAGACCGCATCGCGGTCGGATCGGGCACGAGCAACTTCTTCCTGCGCTGCCGCTAGCGCGGCGTCGGCGATCTGCAGTTCCTGGCGTTTCGTGGTGACCATTTCCTCGCTGACAGACCGCGCGACAAACAATTGCTCGTAGCGACGCGCCTGGGACTGCGCAAAGGCTTGCCGCGCCGCCATCTCGCGCAGCGCTGCCTCGGCACGCTTGAGCGCAGATACCTGAGAGCGGACGCGGTCATCGAGATCGACCGGGTCCATCTCGCCGAGTATCTGCCCGGCCTTCACCCGATCACCCACGTGCACATCCAGCCGCTTCACTCGCCCCGCAAACGTGGGGCCGATTTTATAGGTGTAGCGCGCTCCGATGATGCCGATGCCGAACAACGACGGTGTGATCGTCCGCGAGTCCACTGTCGCAACCGTCACGGCCACCGGTGCCAGCGGTCCGGATCGCAGGGCGACGTAGGCCAGCAGGGCGAGCAATGGAACAATGACGGCCAAGAGCGCCAGAGTGCGTCGTTTCAGTGGGAGGTGCTTCACTTCGAGCTCGCGATGCCACGCCGATAGATCGCAAATACCCCTGGCGCATCGCGGCGCATGCGCTTTACATCACCGGCCAGGAGTGACTGCATGACCAGACCCTGAACAGTGCCGATGAAGAGTGTCGCCGCCGCCTTGCTATCCACCGTGGCAGACAATTCGCCGTTCGCCTTGCCATTCTCGATGAGCCGATGCAATCGCTCTCCATACCGCTGGATCAGGGTCTGCACCATCTGCTTGGCCGGAGTCGCGTTTGCACGTTGAAGTTCGCCAAACATCATCCGCGGTACGCCTGGGTGCTCGACGACGAACTCGACATGGCTCATGAAGATGGCCTGCATCGCAGCCAACGGTGATTCAATGCCATCAGCCGCGCGATCTATCCGCGCCAAGAGCCGCTCCGCGACCCACTCCATGACTGCACGCCAAACGGCGTCCTTGGTTGGAAAGCTGCGAAACAAGGCGCCCTGCGTCAGGCCCATGCTCTCGGCGATGGCGGCGGTGGTGATGTCGCTGGGATTCTGCTCGGCAGCGAGATCAACCACTGCCCTGACAGTTACGGCTCGTCGCTCATCGGCTGGAAGGCGTTTCACGGGGGCACGCACTGTGGCAGTCGTCCGTAGGAAAGTAATTACTTACTATCTTATCAGGATTGCAAACTGGGGCAATAGGGAAACCACGTAGCGATACAAGGATGGCCCGAGGCACTGATGTGGCTACCCGCCAGTAGGGTCGGCAGGTCATGGCTGCTCTGGACCGGGAATCAATGCCGCCCGTCGCGCCGGGCTCGGTGGGCTCGTGCTTGTGAGAGCGCCATTCGGCGCTGATTGAGATTCCTATCTTGCCTCTGGTTCACCACCGGCCGAACCAACCTGCCTGCGCTTGCGGCATCGAACGTCTGGATCAGGAGCGCGTTTCACGTGCCCCGCATGGCATTCCTCTCGCCGCGCCGTCAGCCATTGCTCAACTTCGTTCAAGTCCCACACCGCGCACTTTGAAGTCAAGTAGAAGCGCCGTGGAAAGTCTCCTCGTCGTTCCATTTCGTAGATCGTCGTGTCAGCGAGCGGAACGATCTTGCGCAACTCGCTCCGTCGAACTGCGCGCTGGCATCGATGTCCGGTGTCAGCGGCGGACGTTGCGGTGCCAGTCACGCGAATTCTCCTGTTGCTGAATGGGCACGATGCGCGCAACCGCGCTTGACCATGGGGGAGTGCACCTCCAACGGCAGGCAAGCTTGGTGAGGGCGCTTCTGGCGGCACGCGCGCTCTTCGCGTGATCGGCCGGAATCGATCTCCATGTTGTGAGTCAGCCAGTCGAGCACGTCGGCCCGATGCCAGCCGACCGGCTTTCCACAGTGGGTGCGCTGCTTCGGGAATCGTCCGAGGACCGCGAGTCCGAGAAGCAGCCAGCGCGGGCGACGAGTCAGGCGTGAGATCTCGCTTGCGCTAAGTAGCGCGCGCAGATCCGGAAGCGGTTCATTGACCCACCGAGGCAGGCGAAGGTCCGGGGATGTGCGAATGATCGTCGGGGTGACAGGGGAGCTCTCATTGGTTGACCGGGTATCCATGCTCTTGCCTCATCTACGTGACGTGATGGGGTCAAGATTGCGCAGGCGAGGCGCGAAAAGCAGCGCACGGATTCAGGGAAGAGATGGACCAAACGCCGCCCGATTCGACGATGGGATCAAAGGTCGTTCAAGGTTTTCCGGTGAAGTACCTCAGAAACTCTGTCACTCACGGTCTAGTGCGAGCGGCGAGAAATGCCGTGAGCTGCGCGTAGTCGGCAGCGCGCTTCGCGGCAGATCGCTGCCCGAGATTCGTTAGCTTGCGACGCACGCCAGGCAGAACGGCCGCATGCGGCAGCTCGATGAGGCTGAAGTCCGGCGCTTCACGCTCGATGGATTCGAGGAACGCTCGCGAGGGGGCATCGAGTAGCTCGGAGATGCGCTGGAGGAGTCGTGCCCGCACATCGAGCAGCGCCGCAGCGGTTACGGGTGCGGCAGTCATGCCTGCGAAATGCGCAGTGAATATCTGGTCGAAATCGCGGGGCTCCTGCGGCGACAGCATTTCCGCGGCAGGCTTCGAACTGCAGGTGAGATACACGAGGAACGTTCGCCACAGGCGTTCATCGAGTCGCCCTTCATCGAGAAGCGGCTGCAGGTCGAAGAGATCGCGGGGATGTTGGCGCGACAGTGCGGCGGAGAGCTTTCCCGCATAGAGATCCGCGAAGTCGAGCACCTGCATCTCGGCGAATCCGAAGTTCTGCTCTACGCCTGGGCGCACGCGCATGGTTCGAACCGGATGGACAGTGCCGCGCATCACCGGCGTCGTCTCGATCTGCACGCGCGCGCGGTTGCGGCTTGCGATCAGGCGATGGACGCCCGTCGCTTCGGTTCCGCTTGTCTGTACCTGCAGTCGCAACGATCCGGTGCGCAGTCGCTTGCCGATGGCTTGCAGTGCCGCGGAGATATCGCGCACATCGCTGGCGAAATCACCAACGGGTAGCCATGTCAGATCGATATCGACGGAGAGGCGCGGGAGGTCGTGCTCGAAGAGGTTGATCGCCGTGCCGCCCTTCAGCGCAAATCGCTTCTCGTCCGCCAGCGTCGGCAGAATCTCGACCAGCAGCTTCACGCGCTCGGCGTAGCGCTTATCCCAGCTGTTCATCGAGGTCCGCGGGCAGCGTTATCTGATATTTGGCGTTCAGCTTGCCGCCCGGGACGAGGACGCGCTTGCCGCGACCGAGATCCACGTTCTGCAAGCTCACGTGCGCCAGCCATGCGTGACGATGCCGATCGGCGAGGGCGAGGAACAGCCGCTTTGCCTTGACGCTGTCGCAATGCTCCAGCAGTGCGCTGACGAGCTGCGGCCGGAGCGTGGCGAGTCCCTGCATCAGGGCATTCACCTCATGCACCAGCGCGCTGTCTGGTGTCTCGTCGCACAGTTCGAGTATTGCCCGCTCGGGAGTGGAGAACACGACGCCGGCCGCGTTGGTGTCGTCGGTCGCGCGTTCCAGCCCCTGTGCATTCAAGGGTCCATCTGGCGTGTCGGCGCCGAACGAGAGCGCCGGCCAGTCGAACGGTCCTTTGCCGCACGCCTGCACGCGTTCGCGGAGCGGGAGCTTCCCTGCCCAGGCGGGCAACTTTGCCGGGCCATACAGGGTCAGGGTCGCGGACTCGCCAAGGCGCAGGTAGTGCTCATGGCCCTGACGGGCGAGCGCATATCGGCCGCCGACATGCAGGGGCAGCTGCTCCAGGCGCTGCAGGGCACGCAGGAGCCCTTCCCAGGTCAGTTTGCCGCCCTTGCGGAGGTAGACTCCACGCGTGGGCGACTGCAGCCAGCCGCTCGCCATGTAGCGGGCGACCAGGTTGCTGGGGTATCCATGGGCGCGCAGCCACCGGCTGGAGACCAGGGTCGTATCCCCGAGGGTCTCCAGAAGCCGGTTTAGCTTTTCGTTCTTTGAGTCACCCATGGTGACTAAAATAGGCATTCCGTAAACCATTGACAAGTCGAGGTTTATGGAATGTGATTTATAGTCACTATTAGTGACTATTTCGCGCGGCAACCGATCCAGGAGGCAGGCATGGCGCAGATTCATCCCGCCCTGGGCGCATCGGCCCGGATGACCTGGAAAGTCGTGTCTTTCCCGCTGATCGCCGGACTGCTGCTGCTGAAGCCGGTCGTGGACGCTCTCTGCGCCTTCGTGCTGGTTTTCGGTCTGGTGGCGGCCGTTGCCTTCGAGCTTTCGGCCGTGGGTCCCCGGTTTCCGTTCCTGCAGATCGCCGGGATGGCCCTGGGCTTCGGCCTGTTTGCCGCCCTGTACCACCTCGTCCTGATGGTTCTGGTCAGGGACTAGCAGAGCGTCTACCGCGGCAACCCGAACAGACTTCGCGTCGCCGCGCCCACTTGTCGATCAGCATCGCGCTCTGACAGTGGAGGCATCGAAACAACTCGATGTCCTCTGAACTCGCCGCGCCGCGCGCCAGCAGCGCGGCCTGGTCGAACTCCATGTCCGCGGTTGGCTCCCATTCGCGGAAGATTTCGAAGGCGGTGCACAGCCGCTCGCCGTTCTCCAGCCCCGGCTGAAGGTCCCACGACTTGCCATGCGGCACGAAGCGTTGGCACAGCGCCTGATGAATGCTGATGAAGACGGTCGCGTGACTCAGACGCACGGAGGAGCGGAAGAACGGTTGAAAGGACGTCGGTGCCGGACCGCGGAATCCGTCGCCGGCATCGGGGAGCCAGCGACGCTTGAGGGTGATGAGCCGATCAGGTGTGAGCCCGCTCCAATCGCAGGCGGTCTGCGCACGGGCGCCGTGCGACAAGAGCCGCAGACCCAGTTGAATCCTCCGGTAGTAGCGGTCGAACCGCGCGTCGCCGCTGGTGGTGTCCATAGGTCAACCTGCTGAAGTTTCTGCCACAAATGCCCCAGAAACCTGAGGGCGTTTCCGCCGTGACGGCTCCCAACAATGCCATTTTGTCTGGGAGATCTGGCGACGGTGCGCACGAAAGATTCTGGGGACGGAGAGGGGGCGGATGGTCAGCAGCTCTCGCAACACAAATGGAAGGGCGCCCGGTCGATCGGCCTGGCCCATCAACTGAACCAGCAGTTCATCGAACTCTGCTGGGAGCTTTCGCTCGACGGTGCGACGGGTCATCCGTTCCCGGTCGTCGGATCGTACCGGGACCTCTGGCGCCACCTCGATCCGGTCGCGCGACAACGCCTGTCGCTCTTTCCGTTCGTGATCGTCGACCTGAGATTCGGCGACGTGGCGTGGTGGCGAATGGCCGTCGGCAACGGCGCGCATGCGCGCAGCCACAGCAACGGAGCAGCGCCTACGACCCGTTGGGACTGGCTCGCTCTTGAGACCCTGATGTTCGGCTGGCAGGTCGCCCGCGAGGATCGCAGCGTGGCCTCTATGATCTTCGCGATGCCGCCGTCCGTCGCCGATTGCATCGCCGCCCTGACGATGCAGCAGGTACGCACGCTCGCTGTCGAGAGCGCGAAGTCCCTGCGCCTGCGCTGGGACAATCACCCGCGCCTGTGGCGCGATCTCCTGCTGGCAGCGCGCGAGCCGGACGACGCCGCATTGGAGGCGCTCCGACGCGAGGCGAAGCTGCATTTCTGCGGAGAGCTGATCCATGACACGACGCGCCTGACGATCGGTCATCGGGAAAACCAATGGGGGGCGACACAGATATGCACCACGAAATTTCCAGCCGCTGCGGCTCCATCGCCGTGCTCGCCGCTACGCTGGTGGTACTCGGCGCACCGGCCAATGCGGCCGAGAGTGGCATGGAGGAAATTGTCGTGACTGCGCGCAAGGTGCAGGAGCGGCTCATCGACGTGCCGATGGCCGTCACGGCCATGACGTCGGAACAGATCGAGCAGAAGGGTATCCGCAGCCTCGATGACGTAGCGGCCAATACGCCGGGCCTGACTTTCTCCAACCTGCAGGGCGAACTCCTGCCGGCACCTGTGATCCGCGGCGTGGCGCCGATCAACATATTCGGCGAGAACAACGTCGGCATCTTCATCGACGGCGTTTTTGTTTCCGGTCGCGCCGGCCTGAACTTCAGCCAGCTCGACCTGGATCGCATCGAGGTGATCAAGGGTCCGCAGGCAGCCCTGTACGGCCGCAATGCCTTCAGCGGTGCGATCAACTACGTCAGCAGGAAGCCGACCGACGTGTTCCGGGCGGATACCGAGGTAACCGTCGGCAACGACGGCCAGTTCCGGACCGCGGTGTCGGCGGGCGGACCGCTGATCGATGGAGTGCTGAAGGGGCGACTGGCCGTCAGCTACGACAAGAATGACGGTTCCTACGATAACCGGTATGTCGGCATTGGTCGCGGCGCCGATATCGGCGGACACGAATACAGGACTGGCCACGGTGTCCTCACGTGGACGCCCAGCGAAGACTTCGAGGCCGAGCTCTCCGTGTACGTGTCGAGCGACTTGATCGACCAGACTGCACAGGGTGCGATCGCGGCGAACTGCGAGGACCGCAACCTCGTCAACCCGATGCTGTCGAGCCGGCTGCAGAACTACTGCGGCGAGATTCCGGGCCTTGGCGACAACGGCACCATGGCCATTCCCCAGGCGCTCGGCGAAGACCGCAAGCTGACTCGCGGCAGCCTCCGCCTGGCCTGGGACACCAGCGTCGGCACCATCAGTTCACTGACGGGTTACTCCGCGCTGAGCGACAGCTTCCTGATCGATGGCGGCAGGGGCATGGGCGAGGAAATCCCCTTCACTTATCTGTCGGGCCTGATTGCGGCCGGACCGCCGTTCAATCGGTATAGCCAGCGGAAGACCTTCACGACCGGCCTGTTGCAGATCGAACCGCCGTCCACGACTGACGAAATCAGCGAGGAGTTGAGGTTCACCAGTCCCGCAGACCGCCGCTTCCGCTATTCAGGCGGCCTCTACTTCTACAAGACGGAATTCAAGGGCGTGCTCCGTGGTACGGTGGCCACGCGACCGCTGCCGGCGGACTTCGGCTCGTTCTGCCTCGCCTGCGCCTTCACCGGGCCGGGCGGCTGGGTGGATTTCGCCCAGGGCGCCGGTGATGCCACGTTTCTCCCCTGGTTCAATGACAAGCCGCTGGGTGGTGGCAGTGCCGAGAAGATCAACCTGACCGAGGACAAGGCGTTCGCGGTATTTGCGTCCGCCGACTGGGACTTCCGCGAGAACCTGACCGGGCGCATCGAGGGGCGCTGGACGCGCACCGACAAGAACTTCGAGAACAAGGAGACCAATGGCACGGGCGATGCCTCGTGGAACACCACGGACTGGCGCACCACGCTGAGCTACAAGCCGGCTGCCAACATGACGGTGTACGGCTCGGTGGGCCACGCGGAGAAGGCGGGCGGCTTCGACATCCAGAACGTGCAGTTCCAGGACACCCCGGGTGTAAACGTGTCCGCGTTCAAGACTTTCGACCCGGAGAAAAACACGACCTACGAACTGGGATTCAAGTCGGAACTGCTGAATCGCCGCCTGCGGTCCGAAATCGCGGTTTATTACATCGACTGGAGCGATATCGTGATCCCGCAAGGCCAGGAGTCGATCAATGGGCGGCCCCTGGTCACACCCACTGCGTTCAACGTGAACAGTGGCGACGCTTCCATCCTGGGTGCGGAGTTTTCCGTGGACGTCGCGATCACCGATCACTGGACGGGCAACTTCGGTGTGGCCTACCAGGATGCGGAATACGGCGATGCGAAGCTGGATTCCTACAGGCTGTTCCCGAGTTTCGCCCCCGATGGCGATATCAAGGGCAACACCATCCTGTGGACTTCCGAGTGGCAGGCCACCATCGGAGCCGGCTACCAGGCGCCCCTGCGCGGGAACGTGGACTGGTACCTGCGCGGCGACGCGGCCTATCGCGGCAAGCAATTCCAGGACGCCGGCAATGAGGCATGGGTCCCGTCATCCACCACCGCCAACGCGCATCTCGGCATCGCCAGGGAAGACAGCTGGTCGATCGAGCTCTATGCGTTGAACCTCAATGGCAACGACAAGCCAACGGGCGCCTACCGCGACGTGTTCTTCACCAACACGATTCCGGGAACGCCTCCGGTCAACAACGGCGGCTCCTTCTTCCCGTGGCGGTACAGCATTACCTACCCGCGCATGGAGCAGTACGGGGTGACCTGGCGCGTGCGGTTCTAGCCGGCGCCCCCGGCTGAAATCGCATGGCGATCTGTTCCAGGATGTCCTGCTTCGCCGCCTCGCCGGGCTGATGGTGCAGGACGCCGATCAAGATCGCTGCGTTGAATGACGGCGCTGGATCCAGTTCGGCGATCGTGGTGAGGACTGCCTCGACTCGGTGGGACATCCCGGCTTCGGCCAAGTGCGCGCACTCTGGTGCACACGGGTTCGATTCGGCGAACGGTCGCCGGCGCGCTAGCGTCGGGCGTTCAGGCCTTCAGGTCAAACTCCGCCTCGGCGACCACCGCGCCGTTGATGCGCAGGTCGAGCGCGTGGCGACCGGCGTGGTAGCGCCGCGTCGTCACCTTGCGCATCGAATGCGTCTTGCCGAGCGTGCGTGTCTCGCCGGGGGCGAGTTCGATGGCCCAGCCCTTGAACACCTTGGGCGTGCGCGCCCCGTTCGCCTTCACGTGGTGCACGGCGTAATCGATCACGAGTCGCTGCGTGCGTCGCGCCGATGCGTGCAGCGTCAGATGCATCGCAAGCGTGTCGCCCACGCGGATCTTCGTCGGCGTTACCGTGAGCGCCACCGTTCCTGCGAAACGCTGGCCCAGCCCCCAGGCTTTCAGCATGCGCACATCACCCCGTTTGATGAGCGTGCGACTGGCGTGCTTGAGCAGCGCGCGGCGTTGGGGCGATGCGTTCGACAAGTGGCGCACGACCCAGTCGATGACGAGCGTCGGGTGGTCCTTCGCGATGTCGTTCAGGTGATTGGCCACGCTGCGCCGCACGTAGTCGCTCGGGTCGTCGTGCAGGGCCTCGAGCAGCGGCAGTGTCGGTGATGGGTCGGCAATCAAACCCTTCAGCTGTAGCCCCCAGGGCAGGCGCGGGCGGCTGCCTTCGCTCGCAAGGCGCCGCACATGCGGGCTTGGATCCTGCGTCCAGCGTTGCAGCGTGGCGAAGGTGAGCGCAGGGTGCGCCACGATGAAGGGTCGCAGCGCCCATTCAGCGGTGAAGCGTTCTGTCAGTGCGTGCAGGCAACGCAGCGCGCGCTTCGGATGCCCCATGCCGCGCCGGGCCACGAACTCGGTCAGCGGCCACACGGGCCAACCCGCCAGGCCGGCAGTCCCGGTACGCAGATCGCCCAGTTCTTCGTCGCCGCGTACCGGCGCGAGGCTCGCCTCGATCGCGCGGCATGCCGCGTCGAAGTCGTCCGGCAAGGTGGCTTCGAGGGCAGCGCACAGGTGCTGTGCGCGCGCCTTCAGTTCGAGGGTCTCGAGGCCGTCGAGGGCGAGCGCCTCGAAACGCCTGCCGTCGAAGCGCGGCCATGCGCGCGCCAGGTGGCGTCGCAGTTCTCCCACGCCTTCGCGGTCAATGAGGTTCTTGAAGGGCTCCGCCATGAGGCCGGCAGCATAGCGGCGCCCGCATCGGCCCGCACTGCCGGGCGCGTCCTTGCGCGGTGGACGCGAGGCGCGGGGTTTGCCACAGTCTTTCCCATGAATGGAATCCCGCGATTCCTGGCCGCGGCGATCTGCGGCGTCCTGTTCACCACGGCGGCCATCGCCGTCGATTTCGCCCCTGGCACCGTGCTGTCCGTGCAATCGCAAGCCGTGGCGGCTCCTCTCACCCACGCCGGCGAACGCTTCCTCATCACGTATCGCAGCCGCGGTATACGCGGCGAGCCGATCGTGGCCTCCGGCTTCGTCCTGCTGCCGAATTCGCGCGCGCCCTGGCAGGGCTGGCCGGTGCTGGCCTGGGCGCATGGCACCACCGGCGTGGCCGACACCTGTGCGCCCTCGGCCGACTTTCCGAATGGTCCGGTGCACGATTATCAGCAAGTCGCCGACGTCGCGCTCGACGCCTGGCTAGCGCGCGGCTATGCGGTGGTCGCGCCTGACTACGAAGGCCTCGGCACACCGGGCGGGCATCCTTATATGGACGCAGCCAGCCAGTTGCACACGCTGGTCGATGCGGTGCGCGCCCTGCACCGGTTGCGCCCGGGCGCACTCAGCCGCGACTGGCTGGTGATGGGCCATAGCCAGGGCGGCGCGGCCGCGCTGCAGGTCGCCGCGCACGGCCAGGCCGAGTTGCCGCAGATGCGCCTGCGTGGCGCGATTGCCCTGGCACCGGGCGGCTACGACTACGCCGGCATCGCCCGCTACGCGCGGGAGCATCCGCAGCTGCCACCCGCCGTCGCCGCGTTCGTCCCGATCGTGCTGCTGGGCGCGCAGGCCGCCAATCCAGGCATCGACCTCACGGCGCTGATCGATCCGGCGCTGCATCCGCTGCTCGACAAGGCGCGCAGTCGCTGCCTGTCCGAATTGCAGCAGGAAATCCGCGGCAGCCCGGCCGGCGTGTTCCGTCGGGGCGTCGACCTGCAGCCGCTGCTGGCCTATCTCGACCGCCAGGACATCCGGCGAATGGTTCCGGCCGTGCCGTTGTTGCTGGTGCAGGGCGAAGCCGACCAATTGGTCGATGCGCGCGGTACTGCCGCCTATGTTCACCAACTATGTGCGGCTGGCAATCGCAATGTCTTCCTGCGGCCCATCGCGGGCGGCAGCCATCGCGATGCGCTGAGCCAAAGCCCGGCCCTGACCGCGGACTTCGTCGCCCAGCTCGACGGAAAGGATCGACTGCCGGCCTGCGCCGCCGCAGCCAGGTGACTGGATGTTTCAGGTGCCACTGGGTCGCCTGTTCATAGGCGCAACCCACGCGGCACAGCAGCGCTTCGCTCGACCGGCGACCCACGAACGCCGAGAAACCGCACGGCGCGTCATCGCGGTCGCTGTCACGGCCGCCGCCGGCGCGACTTCGGCGAGGCTGTCGATCGATGAGCGGTTCGTCTTCGCCGGATGCACGCAGCGCGGGCGCGAGACCGGCGAGTGCGGGGCCGGCCAGCATGGCCTGCAGTACGCACCTCCGTGTGGCGTCGCCCATGCCCCCTCCCTGTGACGGGGAAACAGGATTCTGCGGCGCACTCTCCCAGAAGAGTTCCCCGGGCGAAATCGTCCTGGCGCTGCCGAATGCCTTCGACAGTGCGACACTGTCGGCTTCTCCCGCCGCATCGAGCGGCACACCTGCAGGAACCACGCGTGCCTCCCGTCATTTCCATCCGCGGCCTCACCAAGACCTACGCATCCGGCTTCCAGGCACTGAAGGGCGTCGACCTCGACATCGCCCGCGGCGAGATCTTCGCCCTGCTCGGGCCGAACGGTGCCGGCAAGACCACGCTCATCAGCATCGTCTGTGGCATCGTCAATGCGAGTGCCGGCAGCGTGATCGCCGACGGTCACGACATCGTCCGCGACTATCGCGTTGTGCGTTCGAAAATCGGCCTCGTGCCGCAGGAGCTGCATACCGAAGCTTTCGAGAGCGTCTGGGCGGCGGTGCGCTTCTCGCGCGGACTGTTCGGTTGCAAGCCCGATCCGGCGCACCTGGAAAAGGTGTTGCGCGATCTGTCCCTGTGGGACAGGAGGGACAGCAAGATCGCCTCGTTGTCCGGCGGCATGAAGCGGCGCGTTTTGATCGCCAAGGCACTGGCGCACGAGCCGTCGATCCTGTTCCTCGATGAGCCCACCGCCGGTGTCGACGTCGAGCTGCGTCACGACATGTGGAATATGGTGCGCGGCCTGAGGGAACGGGGCACCACCATCGTCCTGACCACGCACTACATCGAGGAGGCCGAAGAAATGGCCGACCGCATCGGTGTGATCAATCGTGGCGAACTCGTGGTGGTGGAAGACAAACATACGCTGATGCGACGGCTCGGCAAGAAGCAGCTGGCCCTGACGCTGCAGCGCCCGCTGGCTGGCGTCCCCGTGGAGCTGGCCGACCTGCCGCTGGAACTGGCGCCGGATGGCGCGGCGCTCGTCTACACATTTGACACGCAGTCGGAGGAGACCGGCATCGCGGCGTTGCTGCGCAGGCTCGACGAGCAGGGCATCGATTTCAAGGACCTGCATTCCAGCGAAAGCTCGCTGGAGGAAATCTTCGTCAGCCTGGTGCGGGAGGCGCGCGCATGATCAACCTGTCATTCAACGGGCCGGCCATCCAGGCGATCTACCGCTTCGAGATGGCGCGCGCATTCCGCACCCTCACCCAGTCCATTGCCTCGCCCGTGCTGTCGACTTCGCTGTATTTCGTCGTTTTCGGCGCGGCGATCGGCGCGCGCATGGGCGACGTGGAGGGCGTGAGTTACGGGGCCTTCATCATTCCCGGCCTGATCATGTTGTCGCTGCTCAACGAAAGCATTTCGAACGCCTCGTTCGGCATCTACATGCCGAAGTGGTCGGGCACCATCTTCGAGTTGCTGTCGGCACCCGTGTCGTTCGTCGAAGTGGTGGTGGGCTACGTCGGCGCCGCGGCAACCAAGTCGCTGTTGCTGGGCCTCCTGATCCTCGCCACCGCGCGCCTCTTCGTGCCGTACCACATCGAGCACCCGTTCTGGATGATCGCCTTCCTGCTGCTGACCTGCGTCAGCTTCAGCCTGTTCGGCTTCATCATTGGACTCTGGGCCGACGACTTCCAGAAGCTGCAGGTGATCCCACTGATGATCGTGACGCCGCTGACCTTCCTCGGCGGCGCGTTCTACTCCATCAACATGCTGCCGCCGCTTTGGCAGCACATCGCCCTGTTCAACCCGGTCGTCTACCTGATCAGCGGATTTCGCTGGAGCTTCTACGGCGTTGCCGATGTCGACGTCGCCGTCAGCATCATCGCGATCCTTGGCTTCCTGGTCGTCTGCCTGGTGGCGGCCGGGTGGACTTTCCGGACCGGGTACAAGATCAGGACCTGACGTGGGGACGTGCGGGCCGCGGGACCGGCCATGATCAAATACGCGTCCACCCTGCCGCCCGAGTGGTCCGATGAGCACTGCCGCCCGCTCCATGCCCATCGTGGCACGACCTTCGCCACTGGTCATCGCGTGTCTCGCCGCAACCTGGTTCGTGTGGGGATCGACCTATCTCGCGATCAAGTTCGCGCTGGTCAGCTTCCCGCCTTTCTTCCAGATGGGCACGCGCTTCGTCGTCGCAGGCACCGTGCTGCTGTGCTGGGCCGTGTGGGGCGGACAGAAGTTGCCTACGCTGGCGCAGTGGCGCAATGCCGCGATCGTGGGCGCGCTGATGCTGTGCGGCGGCATGGGTGGAACCGCGTTCGCGGAACAGACCGTGGCCTCGGGGCTGGTGGTGGCCTTCATCGCGATCCTGCCCGCGCTGATCACCATCGCGAGCCTGCCCTTTGGCCTGAAGCCGTCGCGCCTCGAGATGATCGGCATTGGCGTCGGGCTCGCTGGCGTGCTGCTGCTCGTGCGGGGCGAAGCATTCGGCGCTTCGTCTGCTGGCCTCATCGCGATCGTCACGGCCACGGTCTGCTGGTCGATCGGCAGCGTGCTGAGCCAGCACGTCTTCCCGCTCGCGCCCGGAGCCGCCGGGTATTCGAGTGAAATGCTGTGCGGCGGCATCTTCCTGCTGCTGCTGTCGCTCGCGACCGGCGAAACCTTCCATTGGCCGCCCGGGCTGCTGGCCACGGCGTCGTGGGGCTACCTCGTGGTGTTCGGTTCGCTGATCGCGTTCGTCGCCTATATGGTGCTGCTGGCGAACACCACGCCAGCGCTCGCTGCGAGTTACAGCTTCGTCAATCCCGTGATCGCCCTGATGCTCGGGATATCACTCGGCGGCGAAACCGTGACGCAGTCGGAGTGGCTTGCGGTGGGCATCATCGTGGCAGGTGTCGTCGTGCTCGTGCTCGGTCGGCGTTAGCAGCTGCTCGCTGCAAGGTGCTGCGCAGCTCGTCGTATCCGCCCACATAGGTGGTGACGTCATCGCGGTGGATGAAGATCTGCGGCAGGCTGGTGGTGGCTTCGCCGACCTTGCCTCGCAGCTCATCGATGCTGATGTCGCTCCCGACGGCGTGGTACTGGAAGTCGATGGACTTGATCTGGCAGAGCATCCTGCTCCGGTCGCAATCGATGCAGCCGCTCTTGCCGTAGATGATCACTTTCATTAGCTGTCCTGGGGGTTGTCAGAAGTTGTCGTCGAACACCACGTTCTCGTCGGTGCGGCGCATCACGCCGACCTTGTAGGCGGCGATGTCCTGTTCCTGCGGCGAGGCCTGGGTCCTGGAAATGTTCAGCCACTTCTCCATGAATTTGAGCGGGTTGGTGGTCGGCAGCGTGTACTTGCCACCAGAAAGGCCGAGGGTCCGGTAGACATCCCGGGCGCAGTACCGCGTCCAGGCCGAAAGTCGCTCGACATTCATGCCGACCAGCTCGCGCCCCTCGGAGAACAGGTATTCGATCCAGCGCAGCTCGCTGTCGATCACTTCCCCGATCATCCCCTCGATGTCGCCGCGACACTGCGCCAGGGCGGCCTGTCCGCGCCCGGTGGCCAGTTCGTTGCGCAGCACCGCGCGATCGAGCTCGGCGTGGATCTCGAGCTCGTCCTGCGCGATTTTCTGGATTGCCTTGCCGATCGGCTGGAAGAGGCCCGTGTCGCAGATCGCGAAGGTCACGGCGAACGAAGCCATGAACTGGATGCGTTCCATGCAGTAGAGCGCGATCACGGTCATGAAGACGGCGTTGTAGGTGGCCTGGTCGTTCGGCAGCAGGCCGAGGGCGTAGCGATGCGACGCCTCGTGGCCTGCGGCGAAGGCCCGGGCCACACGATCGAGCCGCGCGTGGGCCTGTTCCACGCGCAGGATTTCTTCGATGATCGCGCCGGGGTCGTCGAAGGAATTGCGCACGATCTCCGAATAGGTGGCCGCGTGCACCACCTCGTTGTCGGAGACGCGCTGCCACGCCGCCCACAGCTCGCTCGAGGTGATGAAGGGCGCCAGCACGGGCGCGATGGCGCGCGAGGCGACGCTGTCGGCCTCCCACTGCCACGCCAGCGTCTTGATCATCATGTCGTAGGTCGAGCGCGAGCAGGAGCGGAAGTCGGCATGGCAGGACGAGTAGTCGAATTCATTCTCGTCCCAGTCGAGCGATTTCTGCGCTTTGTAGAGTTTCCATATCTCCGGGTAGTGCCGGTTCACGGTGTCGAACAGTCCGGGCCGCTCGCCGAGGAAGAGCAGCGGCTTCTGGTAGTCGGCCTTGCCGAAATTGAAAACGGCGGTGCTCACAGCGTGCACCCCGCGCAGTCGCTGGCCGCCTGCCCGGTGGCGGCCTGCGGTGGCGCACCCGCGAGCCCGTTGGACGTCTTCTGGTTCATGTAGTACTTGGACTTGAGGCCGAGCCGGATCCGGTACAGGTAGTCTTCGATCAGCCCGGTCGACTCGATGCAGGCATCGTCGATCACGCGGCGGTAGAAATCGGCCGAGATGCCCTGGTCGGTCCACTTCTGCACGATGGCGTAGACCTCCGTCATGTCGCGGGTCGGGATGTCCCAGGCCGACTCGTAGTGCTCGCCGAGCGTGTCGCCCTCCGGGGCGGCCCAGTAGTTGACCCGGTGATTGTCGGTCTTGATAAGGGAGAGCTCCCTTACCGGGTAGAGGCCGTTGGTGGTGCCCGAGGCATTGGCGCTGGTTTCGGTGGGCATGTGCGCCGCGAGCACCGAATGGCGGATGCCGCCGTGGGCGATCACCTCGGCGCGCAGTGTTTCCCAGTCGTAGCGATTGCCGAACGGGGCGATGCGATCGACGTTGCGGTTGTAGCTGTCGATCGGCAGCCAGCCCTCGGGCCAGCGCGTCTTGTGCATCCACGGCGCATTGCCGAGTTCGCGGCCGAGCTGCAGGCTCGCGCGCAGCAGGTGGTAGTAGTGCCGCTCGGCCGCTTCGTGGACGAACTGCTTACCCGCCACCGTGGTGTAGCGTTGGCCGTGCCTTGCCATCAGGTGCGCCAGGCCCAGGATGCCGACGCCGGCGTTCAGCCGGCTGCGTGAGGTGAGGCCCACCTGCGGCAGCTCGTAGTGCGCGAGATGGATGCACTTGTCGATCATCAGCAGCGCGTAGTAGGCGACCTCGGCGTACTGCTGCTCGGATTCGATGTTCGCGACGACGATGCCTGCCAGGTTGCAGGTGGCCACTTCCGGTGCCGAGCGGCGTGCGATCCGCCCGATCGCCTCGCCATCGACCACGTCGCCGGCAACGAGTTCATCGGGCCACACCCGGCCGCGTTGCGTGTCGACCTGCGCGCCGCCCGCGAGCGTGCGGCGTTCGCCCGCAACGGTCTCGATCTCGACGAAGGAAATGTCGTGCTCGGCGTAGAGCTCGGTGATGTGGTTGTAGGGCGCGGTGGGCAGGGCAATCTCCGCGCACAGGTTGGAGCTGTAGATCGTGTCGCGAAACGGCGTGTGCCGGTTCATCTCGGCGATGTTGTGCTCGTAGACGCGGCCGGTCTCGTTCCATTCGTTGCAGGCGGTCACCAGCAGCTCGCGCGCGTTGACCCATTGCTTGGCGAAACTCTCGTCCTGTTCGTAGCGCGCATACAGCGCCTCGAAGTTTGCCTCGTCGCTGCCGTAGAGCGCGGCCTGCAGGTCGGGCGCCGTGTGGCAGTTGAAGAGGAAGATGTCCTCGTTGCGCGCCACTTTGCGGGCAAAGAAGCGGTTGCCGCCCCAGGAATAGTCCATGCCGCGGATCTTGCGGTCCTCGGTGGACATCGGGTTTTTCAGCCGCAGCAGCGTGTCCACCTCCGGGTCGAAGATGGAGAAGTAGGTGGTGCAGGCCCCGCCGCGGCCGTTCTGCAGGTTGGATTTCACCTCGGCCACCAGCGCGCGGTAGTACGGCAGTTTCCCCTGGTGGCGGATCACGCCGCCGCGCACCGGGTCGTTCAGCGAGCGGGTCTGCAGGTGCGCGCCGATGCCGGCACTCATGTACGTCATGGTGTTGGCGATGTGGTTGCCCACCGCGATCGACCGTGCATTGTCGGCCACCGTGTAGAGGCAGCAGCTCGCGTAGCCACGCAGCGGCGTCCCCAGGTTCACGTGGTTGGGGGTGGGCGCATTGATGCGGTTCTTCGACAGGTGTTCGTAGAAGCGCTCGACGTCGTGCATGCGTCGATCGCGCGGCTGGTCCACCGAGAGCGCCATCGCCATGCGCATGTAGATGAACTGGGGCGATTCGTAGTGGAGGCCGGCGACCCGATCTGCGATCGCGTACTTGGTCAGGTGCGTGTGCAGCTGGTAGTGCGCGTACTCGAAATCGCGCTCGTGGTCGATGAGCGCCTCGATCGCGGCGTACTCGGCCTCCGAATAGGCGAGCGGCTCCATGTAGCCCAGCTGCTGCAGCTTGCGGTGCAGCTGCATCACGCTCGGTCGGTCGTTGCGATACAGGTCCTTGCGGATCAGCGTCGCGTAGAGCCGCCCGGCCATGCGGTTGTAGGACCAGGTGTCGAAGTTCAGGCAAGTTCGGATCAGCTGTTGCTGCAGGTCGCGCGACGTCGCGGTAGTCGAAAGCCCCGAGACCGCCTCCAGCACGGCCGACGGCCAATCGACCGTGTCGCCGAGCGTGGCTGCGGCCCACTCGCCCCATTGGTTGAGTTTCGACGGGGTGAACGGCTCCGTTCGCCCGTCGCGCTTGATGATGGTTTCCAGCATGTCGTGAGTCCAGGCAGTCCCGATGCCTGCTCCCGCGCGCAGGACCCAAGGGTGGAACTCACGTGAAAAAACGCGCACGGCCGGACGCCGAACGCCCGACTCGCGACGCGCTCCCCCGCGGAAGCGGCCACCTGCGCCGGAAGCGTCGCTACGTCGCCGTCGATACGGCTCGGAGCGACACACCCGGCGTGTCGGCAGGTCTTCGGACTTTGCGGACCCGGGCCGTTCGAGACAGGCCCACCTACTTGGCTTCGCTTCCCGGGCGAATCGCCCAGTGCGTATCAAGCCGTTCGCTTCCGCTTACCGCTGCGGGGCAGCTCCGGATTCACACCGGATTCCCTTTTCAATCCAATCGCC
Source organism: Steroidobacteraceae bacterium (assembly GCA_050185195.1). GTDB lineage: Bacteria > Pseudomonadota > Gammaproteobacteria > Steroidobacterales > Steroidobacteraceae > CADEFQ01. Next base: position 83,590 of record JBFWZQ010000006.1, read on the forward strand.
CGAAGGGCGGATCGGATACCGACCGGCACAACATATGGAACTCGCCGCCGCCGGTCAATACAGGATGTTGATTTCAACCAGCAGCAACGTCGGGGCGTCGCCGGTCCACCGCAACGGTGCAGTGCCCGGCCCGAAGAACAGGGCGTCCCTCGCACCCAGGCGCGCGGACTGTCCGCCATGTTCGACTTCGAGGCTGCCGTCGGCGCAGAACAGGCAGAGGATCGACGCCTGCGTGGAAACGAACGTCCCCTGCGCGGGGACCCGGCTCACGCGGTGCGCGTAGTGCGAGCGGCGGGTCATGACATTGAAGTCGACGACCTCGCCGGCGGTCCGCGTCGCGTGCACCGTGGACTCGCCGCGAAAAGAACAAGGACTCGATCGCGTCGTCAACTCGAGGGCCTGCCCATCGACCGAGAGTCGCAGGGGCGCGCCGGCGACGATCGCCAGCGTGCGGTCGATGCCCGGGAAGCACGAGAACGGGCCGTCCGAGGCGACGCGCGCCATGCTGATGCGCCAGTCGAACGAATCGAGGGTCGCACCCGGCGGTGCGATCGCGATCTCCGCGGTCGTGCCGCCACCGTTCTTCCACGGCGCGAAGACATGATCGGCGGACCTGAGCACATGCATGGGGTCTTTCAATGGGCAGCGGGTCGACGGGTGAAATCATACCGGCCGCGTGTGCGCGAGTTCACAGTGCGTGCATTGCAGCATCGCGAGGGATTCAGGCGCGGCGCCATCGGCCGTTACCACTGCAAGCCACCCAGGGAGTCAGGGATCGAACCCATGCGTCCAGCCACCGCCAGTGCCGTACCACGCCGCGCCCTCGTCATCGACCCCGATGCAACGACCCGCGAGACGACATCGACGCTGCTCGGCGAGCAGGGTTTCACGGTCGTCACGGCGGGCGATGGCGCCGAGGCGTTGACGGTCTTCGCGCGCGACTGGTACCCGCTGGTCTTCGCCGGCCGCGACACGCCGACGCTCGACGGCTTCGAAGTGGCATCGAGGCTGCGGGCCATCGCGCTCGCGCCCGTCTATGTCATCCTGATGACCAGCAATACCGACGCACGCGAGCACGAGCGCGGCTATTGCGCCGGCGTTGACCAGTACCTCCTGATGCAGAACTTCCCGAGCGAAGTGGTGGCCAAGGCCGAGGCCGGCATGGTGGCCCTGCGCCGGCGCCGCTCCGCGCGCACGGGAGGCGGTGACGAACCGGCGACGGTCGACCTTGAAAATGGCGCGCATACGGCGCGCCACCTGATCGGGCGCCTGCATGCGGAGATCGCCCACGCGGCACGCACCGGCGAGCTGCTGCAGATCCTCAGCATCGGCATCGATACCGATGACGACCTCGCTTTCGCACGGCGCAACGTCAATGCATCGGTGTCGGGCACGTTGCTCGCGGCGGTGCACGACTCGATCCGCCCGAAGCGCGACTGGGTGGCGCGCCTGCCGGCGCCCGCGTACGCCTGCCGGCTCGCCGTGGTCATGCCGGAGAGTACGCAGGCCGGCGCCGCCGCGGTGGAGCAGGCGGTCCGCAATGCATTCGTGCACTGGAACATGGACTCTGCCTCGGGCGACTCACGCCTGAGCTTCGGGCTGGCCTCGTTTGCCGACGGCGATGCGCCGACGGCGCTGGCGGTACTCAGCACAGCGGAACGCAACCGCCGCACCAGGGAGACGACGCCTCCCGCCGACTCCGCGGGGCCCCACGCCCAGACTGGCTGAGTCGCTACCTTGCTTACGCAAGGTAGCTTTGTTAGACTCCAGTTCCATGGACTTCAGCGAAAAATTCGTTGCCCTGCGCAAGGGTTTGCTGGAGTTCGCGGTGCTGCGCGCGATCGCGGGCGAGAAGCTCTACGTCGCGGACCTGCTCAAGCGCCTCGCGGGCACGGAGTTCGCGACGCAGGAGGGCACGCTGTACCCGCTGCTCTCGCGCCTGCGTCGCGAGAGCCTCGTCGACTACGAGTGGCAGGAGTCGGAGGCGGGCCCGCCGCGCAAGTATTACCGCCTGACCCGGTCCGGCCAGCAGGCGCTCTCCGAACTGCAGGGCTATTGGAACCATCTCACCCGCACGCTCGATCGCATAGGGAACTGACATGCGCAAGGTCACTCTGGCCAGCCTCGGCGGCAACACCTACCAGCTCGAAGACGGGGCCCACGAGGCCATCGCCGCGTACCTGGAGCGCGCCGCACGCACCCTGGCGGCAAACCCGGATCGCGCCGAGATCCTCGTCGACCTGGAACAGGCCATCGCCGACAAGTGCGACACCTTCCTCGGCAAGCACAAGGACGTGATCCTCACGAACGAGGCGATGCAGATCGTCCGTGAGATGGGGCCGGTGATGGGCGGCGGTGACGAGGGCGCCGCGGCCCCGGACGCGGCGCCCGCCGACGCCACGCCAGCGGGCGCCGCGCCAGCGTCGGAGCGGTCGCGCCGCAAGCGCCTCATGCGGCTGCCCGACGAGGGCATGATGGGCGGCGTGTGCTCGGGAGTTGCCGCCTACTTCGACATCGATGTCGTCTGGGTACGCCTTGCCTTCGTGCTGCTGGTGTTCTCCACGGGCATCTGGCTGTTCGCGTGGCTGGCCATGCTGATCGTGATGCCCGCGGCCCGCACGCCCGAGCAGATCGCCTCGGCGCGCGGCGAGGCGCTGAGCGCGCGCGAGGTGATGGACATGGCGAAGCGAAAGTCGGCCGACCTCGGCAAGGCGGCCGCTTCGGGCCTGCGCGATGCCCGGCGCAACCTGCGCGAGACCTTCGGCGCGCCGCCTGGTCAGTAATTCGCCTCGCGCAGCGCGCCGGCCTCGAGCGTGACCTGGCCGATGTCCTTCGCCCGGGCGCCCAGCACGCGCACCGTGTAATCACCAGCGGGCAACTCGATCGGGTCGCCGTTGACGGTGCCCGTCGCAATGATCTTGCCGGCGGCCATCACCTGGTAGGCCGGCCGCAATGTCGCGCGCAGCGCAGCCTTCAGTTGCCCGCCGTCCTGCGCGTCGAAGTAGCCGCCGTTGCCCAGCCGCGCCCAGTCCCGGAACGTTTCCTTCAGCATGACCTCGTCGACGGCAAATCCGACGATGTTGATCCGCACATCGACGCCGCCCGCGCGCAACGCCTGGATCGCTGCCTTCGGATCGCCGCCGCAGGTTTCCTCGCCATCGGTCACGAGCACGACGAGCCTCGGTCCCTGCACGCCCTTCAGGTCGTCGCCGATCTTGAGCAGCGACGCTCCGATCGGCGTTTTCGCGAGGTTCATCGCGCCGAGGCCCTGGATCTTCGTCGCCGCCGCCTGGCGATCGAGCGGCGCGAGCGGCAGCTCGAGGTCCGTGCGGCACGACCCCGCTTCCTTGTGGCCGAACACGCGCAGCGCGAACGGCGTGCCGTCGGGCAGCGCGTTCTTCGCAAGATCGGTCAGCGCGCTTTTGGCGAGGTCGATGCGCCTCGTGCCGCCGAGCTTCTGCAGCATGCTGCCCGAGGCATCGAGCACGAACTCGACGGCGCTGAACGATCCGGTAACGTTCTTCGGGTCCGTCGTGACGCGCAATCGGGCCGGCTCGGCGGACGGCATCACGACGAGGCTTGCCTTGCCGAGCGTGCGGTGGCTCTGCCCGGTGAGGTAGCGCAGTTCGTACGTGCCCGCGGTGCGCGGCGCTTCGAGACGCACCGGGTTGCCGCGCTGCGTGTAGCCGTTGCTCGCGCCGAAGTCTTTTTCTTTCGCCGTCGGCACGACGACGGTGATGAAGTCGCCGGGATTGTCCGGGCCTTTCCAGGTCACCGGGAACACGCTGCGCGCGGCGACTTTCGCCGGTGCCGCCAGCGTCGCGGTGACCGCCTCGACCTTCAACGGCGCGCTGCCGATGACGCCATAGCTCGAGGCGAGGTGGTAGCGCACGACGTAGTCGCCCGGATCGTCCGGCACCCGGACGCCGATCGGGTTGCCGTGCTCCGGATACGCGTAATTGCCGTAAGTGCGGTCGTTCGCGCCGACGGCATCGATGCTGACGAAGTCGCCTTGCTTGCCGGGCCCCGTCCATTTGACACGCAGCGTGCCCCCGGCACGCGCTGTCGCCGGGAATGTGAGGTTTGCCGCGACCCCGCCCACCGTGAGCGGCCGGCTGCCGATCACGCGATAGGTGTTCGCGAGGTGGTAGCGCAGCACGTAGGCGCCGGGCTTGTCCGGCGCGCGCACGTCGAGCGGGTTGCCTGCCGACGGATACGCGTAGTTGCCGTACGTGCGGTCGGGCGCGCCGACCGCGTCGATCGAGATGAAGTCCCCGGGGTTGTTCGGGCCTTTCCACTTGACCCTGACCGCGCCGGCCACGTCGATCGTCGGCGCCGCGTCGAGCGTGGCCGCGACGTCGGTGACGGTCAGCGGTGCCTTGGCGAGCACCGGGTAGCCGCCTGCGCCTCCGTGATAGCGAACCTCGTATTTGCCGGGAACCGTCGGGACGAGGATCGAGACGGGATTGCCGGCGGTCGGATACGCGTACGGGCCGTACGTGGCGTCGGGCGCGCCCGCACTGTCGATGCTGATGAAGTCGCCCTGGGCGTTCGGGCCGATCCATTTGACAGCGAGATTGCTGCCGACCTCCGCGGTTGCCGCGGCCTTGACGCTCGCGGTCTGGGCCGAGGCGAGGCCCGCGAAGAAAGCCAAGGCGATGCAGGATCCAATCAAGGGTGACTTCAGCATGGCGCGACTCCCTGTTCCCGCATCGAACCGCTGTCGACGTGGCGCGCGCCGCGGGCCGCGAGCGTCTCGAGCCGGGCGGGATGTGCCGCGACGTCGAGCGGTGTCGCGGCGTCCCGGATGAAGCTCACGCGAAATCCCAGCGCCAGGGCGTCGAGCGCGCTGAAATAGACGCAGATGTCGCCCGCCAGCCCGCAGAGGAACAGGTCGGTGACGCCCTTGCCGCGCAGGTAGTCGGCGAGGCCCGTACTCTTGCGATGGGCGTTGTCGAAGAAGCTGCTGTAGCTGTCGATGGAGGGATCGGTGCCCTTGCGGAAGATGGCTTCGAAACGGCGGGTGTCGAGGGCGGCCGGGAACTGCGCGCCCGGGCTGCCCTGCACGCAGTGGTCCGGCCACAGGACCTGGGTCGCGCCGTCGAGTTCGATTTCCTCGAACGGCTGGCGACCCGGATGGTTGGAGGCGAAGCTGGCGTGATCCTGCGGGTGCCAGTCCTGCGCGGCCACGACCAGCGGGAAATACGGCAGGATCGTGTTGATGATCGGGACGATGACGTCGCTGCCGGGAACCTGCAGCGCGCCGCCGGGCAGGAAGTCCACCTGGACGTCGGTGACGATGAGCGCCCTCATGCGCCATCCTCCGGCTGGTTGCGGCGCCGGCGCAAGCTTTCCCGCAGGCCGTGCAGCGATTCGCTGATGCCGACCTTGTAGCCGTGCGGGTTTTCGAAGCGCAGGTATTCGGGCGGCAGCTGGGCGAGGCGGGTGGCGGCACGGGCCTTCACCTGCGCGAGCGGGGGCGCAGGCCTGGTTCGCCGCCCGCCGGTCATGGCCGCGTGCAGCAGGGGCTCGCTCGCGATACCGGCCGTGTGCATGGACTTGTGTTCCTCGAATGGATGCAGGAGGCGACCCGGCGCCGGCTCTTCCTGTCCCGCGATGCCGTCGAGGCCAAGGAACTGGCCGTCGTCGCCCAGGAACCGGTGCACCTGCTTGCGGCCGGGCAGGGTGGTCTTGGCGAGGTTCTCGGAGATCTTGATGCGCGGCGCGTCGTGCGCCACCGCCAGTTTGTAGACGCCGTCCAGCGCCGCGTCCGGCTGGCCGGTGACGACGCTCGTGCCGACGCCGAAGATGTCGATCGGCGCCCCTTGCTCGCGCAGGCTGCGGATCACGTATTCGTCGAGCTGATTGGACGCCGCGATCTTCACGTCCCCGCAGCCGGCCGCATCGAGCAGGGCGCGCGTGCGGCGCGCGAAAAAGGCGAGGTCGCCGCTGTCGAGGCGTATGGCGCGCAGGCGCTGGCCGCGCGCGCGCATTTCATGCGCGACCGTGATCGCATTGGGCACGCCGCTGCCGAGGGTGTCGTAGGTGTCCACCAGCAGCACGGTGTTGTCGGGGCGTGCGGCGGCAAAGGCGCGAAACGCGGCGAGTTCGTCGCCGTGCCACTGGATGAACGCGTGCGCCATCGTGCCCTCGGCATGCAGGCCGTAGCGCTGGGCGGCGTACACGTTGCTGGTCGAGTCGAACCCGCCGATGAAGGCCGCGCGCGCGGCCTGCACGCCTGCGGGCCCCTGCGCGCGGCGCAACCCGAACTCGCTCAGGATCGCCGCGCCCGCCACCTGGCGAATGCGCGCGGCCTTGGTCGCCACCAGCGACTGGAAGTTGAGGAAGTTCAGGACCAGCGTCTCGACGAGCTGCGCCTCGATGGCGTCGGCCTCGAGGCACAGCAGCGGCTCGGTCGGGAACACGACTTCCCCTTCCTGCACCGCGCGCACGTCGCCCCTGAAGCGCAGCGTGCGCAGGTATTCGAGGTAGTCGGCATCGAAGCCCTGGCCCGCCAGCCAGTCGATGTCGTCGCCCGTGAAGTGCCAGGCCTCCAGCGCCGCCAGCACCTCTTCGAGCCCCGCGAACACCACGAAGCCGCCGCCGAACGGGAGTTTGCGGAAGAAATAGTCGAACAGGCCCCGGCGACCCGCCTGGCCGCCCCTGAACAGCGCCTGGCCCATGGCGATCTGGTAGAGGTCGGTATAAGTGCCGGTGAGGTCGAACTGCATGCGCTGGGGTACCCGCGGGTGGCCCGGCCAGTGTAGTGGATGAGTTCGACCTGCGGTCAGGCGACGCGCGGCCGCTGTGGGCACGGTTGCCAGATGGCAGGATCGGGTGGCATATACAGCTTCGATGTGGGCCTTGCCTGCGTCCATATTTCTTGAACGGAGATCTGTCCAGATGTCTAAGAGAACCCAGGTCACTCTGCTCGCTGCTGCCCTTGCGGCCTGCATCGCACCCGCGATGTCGGCGGAGACGGCCGGCACGGAGCTTCCGGTGCACATCATCCCGAACGTGCCGAAGAGCGCCGAGGCCTATTACGCCCCTGACAGCCTGCACGTGATCGCGCAGACGCAGGATCCGGCCGCGCGCCGGGCGCCGGGCCACGACAGCGGCGCACTCACGTATGTGTTCACGGATACCGGCAGCGAAGTGCACCGTATCAACGACACGGGCCAGGACGCCTGTTCGTACTTCTTCCCGGACATGAAGCGCATCGTCTGGACGTCCACGAAGGACCACCCGGACATGCCGGTCGGCAACTGGTCGGACTCGAACGATTACCCGCAGGGCGCCGAGCTCTACACCTCCGACCTCGACGGCAAGAACGTCAAGCGGCTGACGAACAACAAGTGGTACGAAGCCGAAGTGTCCGTCTCGCCCAACGGCAAGTGGATCGTCTTCGGCCGCCAGATCGACGGCAAGATGGATCTGTGGCGGATGCGCTCCGATGGCACCGACGAACAGCAGATCACCTTCACGGACGACTGGCAGGAAGGCGCGCCGTTCTACCTGCCCGACAACGAGACGATCCTCTATCGCGCCTGGAAGCGCAGCGAGTACGGCAAGGTGAAGCCGACGCCGATGACCGTCTTCACGATCAAGCACGACGGCAAGAACCACACCGTGCGCACCTTCGATCGCGACATGAACTGGGCGCCTTACCCGGCCCCGGACGGTCGCCACTATGTCTTCGTGCGCATCGTCGAGGGCAACAACTGGGAAGTCTTCCTGGGTGACCTCGCGGGCGGCGAGCCGAAGCGCCTGACCTTCAACCCCGGCTTCGACGGCTTCCCGTCGCTCTCGCCGGACGGCAAGAAGATGTTGTTCGCGCGCAGCACGGGCAAGGGCTTCATGTCGGACCTCTACACGCACGTCATGGACGTGTCCTCGCTGAACCTCGGCCCCGCCAACTACAAGGGCGTGCCGGGCATCAAGCCGCCGAAGCAGCCGAAGAAATAACGGATGCCTCGCGGGATCCCCGCGTGCCTCGCACGCGTGGTCCTCACGCTGGCAGGGCTACTCGCCCTGCCAGCGTCGGCTGCGGGCGTCGATGCGCTGCGTATCCACGCCATCACCGGCGTGCGCATCGTGACCGCGCCCGGCCAGGTCATCGAGCGCGGCACGATCGTGCTGCGCGACGGGCTGATCGAGGCGGTGGGACCGCGGGTGACAGCGCCCGCGGACGCGCAGGTCATCGAGGCCAGTCCCGGCTGGACCGTCTACCCCGCATTCATCGATGCCGCTTCGTCGGTCGGTCTCGACACGGAAGCGGCGAACGGCGCGCCGCGCGGCCAGCCTGAGCCCAAGCGCCTCGGCGCACGCCACGAGCTGAAGGCCGTGCATCCCGAGGACGGCGTCGTCGATCGCGTGAACACCGCGCACGCGAGCGTCGCGAGTCATCGCGCGCTGGGTTTCGCGGTGGCGAACGTGTTGCCCGACAAGGGCGTGTTCCGCGGCGAATCGGCCTTGCTCGAACTGCGCACGGCGCCGGCGCCGCAGACCGTGGTGCGCGCGCACCTGGCGCAGGTGATTGCACTCGAATCCGCGAGCTTCATGGCGCGCGAATACCCATCTTCGAAATTCGGGGCCGTGGCGACCGTGCGCCAGGTCTTCCTCGACGCCCAGCGCCAGCAGGCGTGGGCCGCGCGGTATGCCGCGCACCCCGTCGGCATGCCGCCGCCGGACTATTTTTCCTCCGATGCACCGCTGCTGGCGCTGCTGCGCGGCGATCGCGTGCCCCTCTTCGTCGCCATCAACGGCCTCGACCCCGGGCGCTTCGGCAACCTCGTGCGCGAGTTCAAGCTCGAGGGCGCCATGACCGTGGCGCGGGGGCTTGGCGATCGCACGGATGACCTCGTTGCCGCCCGCATGCCGGTGCTGCTGCCGCTCGAGCTGCCGGCGAGGCCGGAACTCGCGGGCAGCGACGACCTCGTGGAGACCGGCTTGCAGCAAATGCAGGAGTCGCTGCGGGCACCCAGGCTTCCCGCGGCACTGGATGCCGCCGGCGTCGACGTGGCTTTCGTTACGCTCGGCATGAAGAGCCCGCGCGTGTTCGCCGAAAACCTCGCGGCCGTCGTGAAGGCCGGCTATCCCGCCGACAAGGCGCTTGCCGCCGTCACGACCACGCCGGCCGCGCTGCTCGGGCTCACGCGCACGCTCGGCACGCTGGAGGTCGGCAAGCAGGCAAACCTGCTGGTCGTGGACGGCGAACTGTTCGTACCCAAGCCGAAGCTGCGACACCTTTTCGTCTCGGGCTACCACGAGGAGTTCGAACTGCCGAAGGCGGTCGGCGACCCGGATGCCGTGGTGGATCCCCGCGGCACGTGGAAGATCCTCTCGGAGGTCATGGGCCGTACTTCCGAATCCACCTGGGTCATCACCGGTACCGCGGACGCGGACGGCCGCAGGCATTACGCCGGGTCGAGCGAGGGCGCACGCGGCAAGCGTGACTTCACGAGTGTCGAAGTCACGGGCAACGCGATGACCGTGGTGTCGGGCGGTTCGGGCGGCGAACTGGCAACCACGGTGGTGGTGAGCGGCGAATCCCTTGCCGGCGAGGCGACCATGCAATCCGCGCGCGGTGCGATGCAGATGAAAGTGAGCGGGCAGCGCGTGGCTCCGCCGCAAGGGGGCGAGCGATGAGCAGGGTGCTTGCCTCGTTCGCGGCGGGCCTGCTGGCCGCGGGCAGTCTCACCGTGTCGGCGGCCGCGGAGCCGGGCCTCGACGCCGCGCTTGCGACGCAGCCCTATCCGGCGCCCCCTGCGACACCGGCGCAGGTGTTGATCCGCAATGGCACGGTCTGGACCATGGATGCCGCCGGCGTGCTCGAGCACGCGGACGTGCTCATGGAGAACGGGCGCATCGCCGCGATCGGTCGCGGCCTGCAGGCCGGCAAGGACGCGCTCGTCATCGACGCCACGGGCCGATACGTCACGCCGGGCATCATCGACGCCCACAGCCACAGCGCCACCGAGCAACTCGACCTCAACGAGGGCGTGAACAGCATCAGCTCCGAGGTGCGCGTGCGCGACGTGCTCGACCCGCACTCGCGGCAGATCTACGACCAGCTCGCCGGCGGCGTCACGGTCGCGCACGTGCTGCACGGCTCGGGCAACCCGATCGGCGGCCAGAGCGCGCTCGTCAAGTATCGCTGGGGCGTGCACGAACCCGATGAGCTGCTGTTCGAGGGCGCGCCGCCGACCATCAAGTTCGCGCTCGGCGAGAACCCGACGCACGCGGCGTTCCGCGCCGGCATGCCGCGCGGCGCGGACCTGCGTTATCCGGCGACCCGCATGGGCGTCTCGGCCTTCATCCGCTCGAACTTCGAGCTGGCGCGGCAATACCAGCGCGAATGGCAGCACTACGAATCGCTGTCGAAGCGCGAACAGGCGCGCACGCCACCGCCGCGGCGCGACCTGCGGCTCGAGCCGCTGGTCGAGATCCTGGATGGCCGGCGCAGCATCCACTCGCACAGCTATCGCGCCGACGAAATCCTGATGCTGATGCGGCTCGCCGACGAAGTGGGCTTCAAGGTCGGCACCTTCCAGCACGTGCTGGAAGGCTATCGCGTCGCCGACGAGATGGCCGCGCACGGCGCCGGCGGCTCCACGTTCTCGGACTGGTGGAGCTTCAAGATGGAGGCCTTCGACGCCATTCCGTGGAATGCCGCCATCATGGAAGAGCGCGGTGTGCTCGTGAGCCTCAATTCCGACAATTCCGACCTCGCGCGTCGCCTCAACCTCGAGGCCGCGAAGATGCTCCACTACGGCGGACTCGATCCGCGCCATGCCTTCGCCATGGTCACCGTGAACCCCGCGAAGCAGCTCGGCATCGATGGGCGCGTCGGCTCGCTCGCCGCCGGCAAGGACGCCGACGTCGTCGTGTGGAGCGGCGACCCGTTGAGCGTCTTCACGCGCGCGGAGCTCACTTTCGTCGACGGCAAGCTGGGGTTCGACCGGGCGCGCGACCTCGCGCACCGCGCCGACGTGGCCGCGGCGCGGGCGCGGCTCGCGAGCGAACTGCGCGGCCCGAACGCCAGGGAGACGCCACCGCCGGCCGAGGTGGCCGGCGTCAACCCGCCGCCGCCGAAGGTCGACTATCGTTGGGCGCCGCGCGCGCCGGCCACTCCCGTTGCCATCGTCGGCGCCACGGTGCACACGCTCGAAGGGCCGGCGATCGGGAACGGCGTCGTCGTGTTCGCGAACGGCCGCATCACGGCAGTCGGCGGCGCGGGTACCGCGATCCCGGCAGGGGCCGAGCGCATCGACGCCACGGGCAAGCACCTCTGGCCGAGCCTGATCCACCTCAATACCGTGCTCGGGCTGAGCGAGATCGACAGCGTACCGGGCAGCGTGGATGTCTCGGAAGCGGGCGACATCAACGCCGATGCCGACTCCGCGGTGGCCGTGAACGCCGCGAGCACGCACTTCCCGGTCGCGCGCTCCGGCGGCATCAGCCACGCGCTGGTCGTGCCGTCGGGTGGGCTCGTGGGCGGCACCACGACGCTGTTGCGCACGGACGGCTGGACCTGGGAGGAGATGAGCGCGGTGCGCCGCGCCGCGCTGGCGCTGCGCTGGCCCGAGCCGCCGCCGCCGCAATACCAGATATTCCTCGGCCCGCCGAAGACGCTCGCCGAGCGCAAGAAGGAGACCGACGAGCGTGTCGCGAAGCTCGACCGGCTGCTCGATGACGCCGAGGCCTACGGCCGCGCGAAGTCGGCCGGCCAGCAGCGCGGCACCTGGCAATACGACGCGCAGTTCGAGGCGCTGCAGCCCGTGGTGCGCGGCGAGCGTCCGCTGTGGGCAACCGCACGCGAGAAGTACGCGATCGAGGCGGTCGTGCGCTGGGCGGCCAGGCGCAAGCTGCGCCTCGTGATCACCGATGCCCGCGACGCCTATCTCACGACCGAGCTCCTGGCGAAGCACCAGGTGCCGGTCGTGCTGAGCAACATCGTCGGCGAGCCGCCGCGGCCCGACGACCCGTACGACGTGCTCTACTCGATGCCCGCAAAGCTTGAGAAGGCCGGCGTGCTGTTCGCGATCGGCAGCGGCACGCGCTCGGGCGGGTCGGGCAATGCGCGCCACATCAGCCTGTTCGCGGGCATCGCCTCGGCCTACGGGCTCGATCGCGAGGCCGCCTATCGCTCGATCACGCTCAATCCCGCGAAGATCCTCGGGCTCGAATCGGTACTCGGTTCGATCGCACCCGGCAAGAGCGCCAGCCTCGCGCTCACGGATGGCGACCTGCTGGAGGCCGCCACGACCGTCGAGCAGATCTGGATCGACGGCACGAAGCCGTCGATGGACGATGTGCAGAAAGCGGCCTGGCGCAAATGGAGCGGCCGCCCCGCGCGCGCGTCCCCGTAGCCATAGGCTGCGATGCAGGTATCCTGCGGGCGATGGGCGCGCGCAAAGAAGGCGGGGGCTACTCGATCGTCGAAAACGCCTCGCTGCGCGGACGCAACACGTTCGGCGTCGAGGCGCGCGCGGCCACGCTCGTGGAAGCGCACGAGCCTGCGGCACTCACGGAGGTGTTCGGCGGGGTCCTGCCGGGGGCAGGGCCGGTGCTCGTGCTCGGCGAAGGCAGCAATGTACTCCTGACGCGCGACTGGCCGGGCGTCGTGCTGACGATCGCCACGCGCGGCATCGAGGTGCTCGGCGACGACGGCGCCACTGCGCGAGTCCGCGTCCAGGCCGGCGAGCACTGGAACGACTTCGTGCACTGGTCACTGGGGGAGGGCTACAGCGGCCTCGAGAACCTCGCGCTGATCCCGGGCGCGGTCGGCGCGGCGCCGATCCAGAACATAGGCGCCTACGGCACCGAGGTGCGCGAATTCATCGCCGAAGTCGAAACCTGGGACCGGGAGACGGGTGGCTGGGTGCGCCTCGACAATGCGCGGTGCGGGTTCGCGTACCGCGATTCCATCTTCAAGCGCACGTACGACCGCTACGTCGTCACCGCCGTCACCTTTGCACTACCGCGCCGGCATGCGCTGCGACTGGACTACGCCGGGGTGCGCGAAGAGCTCGCGGCCATGGGTGTCTCGAGCCCCACCCCTGCATCCCTGGCCGCGGCGATCGTGCGCCTGCGCACGCGCAAGCTGCCCGATCCGGCGCAGGTCGGCAACGCCGGCAGCTTCTTCAAGAATCCGATGGTCGACGATGCGCTTGCGATGGCCTTGCGCGGCGAACACGCCGGCCTGCCGGCCTGGCCGGCAGGCGCCGGCAAGACGAAGCTCTCCGCTGCGTGGCTCATCGAGCGCGCCGGCCTCAAGGGACTGCGCGACGGCGATGCCGGCATTTCAGATCGGCACGCGCTGGTGCTCGTCAACCACGGGCGCGCGAGCGGCGCGCAGTTGTGGGCGCTCGCGCAGCGCGTGCGCGACACGGTGCGCGAACGGTTTGGCGTCGACCTGGAACCCGAGCCGCGGATCCTCTAGGGGGCGCTGCGCCACGACGGGCACTTGCCGAAAATTAATTGCCGAATTAATTTATAGGCATGGCAGGCGTGCGCGAGCAGCGGACCCCGAGGCGCCGCCGCGCGGTCGGTCGGCCGCGTGGGCAGGACGCCGGCGTGCGCGCGCGGTTGATCGACGCGGCAATCGCTCAGTTCATCAAGGTCGGCATCCGGGCCGCGTCGTTGCGAGCCATTGCGGCATCGGCAGGCGTCACGCCGGCGATGCTGCACTACTATTTCGGTGACAAGCGGCAGATGACGCGGGCGGTGGTCGGGGAGCGCCTGCTGCCGGCGATCGAGCCTTTGCGCGCCGCAATCGAAGCGGCCGGGCCGGATCCCGCGGAACTGGCCGGTGCGTTCGTCAACGGTGTGGGTGACATGGTCGCGTCGCATCCCTGGCTGCCGCCCCTGTGGATCCGCGAGGTGTTGTGCGAAGGCGGCGCGCTGCGCGACGCACTGTTCAAGCGCCTGATCCCGCAGCTGCCGCAAAGGCTGGCGGAACAGTTTGCGCTCGCGCGGGCAGAGGGCCGCCTGCCTGCGGACCTCGACCCGCGCCTGATGGTGGTGTCGCTCGTGGGCCTGACACTGTTTCCCGCTGCAGGCGCGCCCATCTGGCGCCAGTTGTTCGAAGCCGACGATCTCGGCGACGCGGCGCTGCGCAGGCATACCCTGGCCCTGCTCAGCCACGGCATGGGCGCCCGGCCCGGGCGCGCGGTGCGGGCGGGCAGGAGGAAATCAGCATGATTGCGCATGGTCGCGTTTCCGGCATCGGGTTGCTGCTGGCGATCGCCTTGTTGCTGGGCGCGTGTGCGAAGGCGCCGCCGCAGGCGCTGGGTACGCTGGAATACGATCGCATCACGCTGCCGTCGCCCGCCTCGGAACGCATCGTTGCGATCGGCACGCGGGAGAGCGAGCGTGTCGAGGCCGGGCAGCTGCTGGTGCAGCTCGATCCGGCGCACACTCGCGCCGAACTCGCGGTGGCCGAGGCGCTCGTGCAGCAGCAGCGCGAAGTGTTGCGTGAACTGCGGGTGGGGCCCCGCAAAGAGGACATCGCCCGCGCCCGCGCGGACCTCGCGGCGGCCGTGGCGACGGCGCGGCAGGCGCGCGCGAACTACGATCGCCTGCAGCCGCTGGTCGGGAAGGACTACGTGTCGGCCGCCGACCTGGATCGTGCCCGTGCGGCGGCGGGTTCGGCCGACGGTGCGGTGGACGCTGCCCAGGCCGCGCTCGACGAGCTGTTGCACGGCAGCCGCCCTGAACAGGTCGCCCAGGCCAGGGCAGCGGTGGCCTCGGCGGAAGCGCAGGCAGCGGCGCAACGCGTGCTGCTCGGCAAGCTCGATGTGACCGCGCCCCGCGGTGGCTTGGTCGACAGCATTCCCTACAAGCTGGGCGACCAGGCGCCCGTCGGTGCGCCCCTCGCGATCCTGCTGGTCGGTGAAGCGCCGTACGCGCGCATCTACGTGCCCGAGCCGCTGCGCGCCCACGTGAAGGTGGGGGACCCGGTGCGCGTGTTCGTCGACGGGCACGCACAACCGTTCGAAGGCCGTGTGCGACTCATCCGCAACGAACCCGTGTTCACGCCCTACTACGCGCTCGTCGGCGACGACGCGGTGCGGCTCAGCTTCATCGCGGAAGTCTCGCTCGGGGCCGGTGCGGCCGATCTGCCGGCCGGGCTGCCGCTGCATGTCGAGTTGCGGGGCGCGAAACCTTGAGCGCGCCGCCGTCATCGGGCGCGGGTGGCGGTCTTGCGATCAGGGCGCGCGGCCTGTGCAAACGCTTCGGCAGTCTCGTCGCGGTCGACGACGTCGACCTGGCTGTCCCTGCGGGGCAGGTATACGGCTTCCTCGGCCCCAACGGTTCCGGCAAATCCACCACGATCCGGATGCTGTGCGGACTGATGTTGCCAACGGCCGGCGCGATCGAGGTGCTGGGCCTCGAGGTGCCGCGGCAGGCCGAGGCACTGCGCAGCCGGGTCGGTTACATGACCCAGAAGTTCTCGCTGTTCGACGACCTGAGCGTGCGCGAGAACCTCGAGTTCATCGCTGCGATCCAGGGCATCACGCACCCTGATGCCCGCGCGCGCATCGCGGAGCTGCTGGTGCGCTACCGCTTCGAGGATCGCGAGCGCCAGCCGGCGGGCACGTTGAGCGGCGGCTGGAAGCAGCGTCTCGCGCTCGCCTGCGCCGTGATCCACCGGCCGGAGTTGCTGTTCCTCGACGAGCCGACCAGCGCGGTCGATCCCGAGTCGCGCCGCGACTTCTGGGAGAAGCTGTTCGAGCTGGCTGACGCCGGCACCACGATCATGGTGTCGACCCACCTGATGGACGAAGCCGAGCGTTGCCATCGCCTCGCGATCCTCGATCGCGGCCGCCTGGTCGCCGACGGCACGCCCCCGGAACTCGCGGGTGCCCTCGCGGGGCGCACGCTGCTCGTCGAGACCGATGCGCCACGCCGCGCGCTCGATGTGCTGGCGGGAATGGCCGGCGTACTGAGCGTGGTGCAGGTGGGCAACAGCCTGCGCGTGCTGACGCGCGCCGCCGCGGATTCGGCGCAATGGCGCCAGCAGATCCAGGAAACGCTTGCCGGAACGGGGCGGAATGCGCAGGTCACTGCGGTGGCACCGAACCTGGAGGACGTTTTTGTCGCGGCGACTCGCAATGAGGCTCGCCAGGCGGCGCGGGCAGCATGAACTGGCGTCGCATGCGCGCGATCACCACCAAGGAGCTGCGCCAGCTCCGGCGCGACCGCGTGAGCCTTGTCATGATCGTCGGCATTCCCGTGATCCAGCTGGTGCTGTTCGGTTATGCGATCAACACCAACGTGCGCGGCATCGCGGCCGGCATCGCCGACCAGGCCCACACCTCCGCATCGCGCGCGCTGGTCATGGACATGCTCGCCACCACCGTCGTGGCACCGGCCGCACGTGCCGACACGCCGCAGCAGCTGATGGCGATGATCCGGCGCGGCGAGATCGGTGTCGGCATCGTGATTCCGCCGGATTTCGAGCAGCGTCGCCACGATGGCCGTCCCGTCGCGCAGGTGCTGGTGGATGGCAGCGATACGGCCGTACAGGCGGTCGCCGCGCAGCTCGCGCAGGTGCCGGTCGACAGTGCGGCGCCCGACCCGCGCGCGCCCGCGCGCAGCACGCCGCGGGAAGGCGCGATCAGCGTGGTGAGCTTCTACAATCCGGAGCGGCGCTCGGCCGTCAATATCGTGCCCGGCCTGATTGGCGTGATACTGACCATGACCATGGTGATGTTCACGGGCATCGCGATCGTGCGCGAGCACGAGCGGGGCAACATGGAGATGCTGATCGCAACGCCCCTGACCAGCGCCGAGCTGATGGTCGGCAAGGTGCTGCCCTACATCGCAATCGGCCTGCTGCAGGTGAGCGTGATCCTGGCGCTCGGGCGGTGGCTGTTCGCCGTGCCGGTGCGCGGCAGCCTGTTCGACGTGTATGTCGCGGCGGGCCTGCTGATCGTCGCCAACCTTGCGCTCGGGCTCCTGATCTCGACCCGCGCCCGCTCGCAGTTCCAGGCCATGCAGATGACGATGTTCGTGTTCCTGCCGTCGATCCTGCTGTCCGGCTTCCTGTTTCCCTTCGCCGGCATGCCGCGGGTTGCACAGTGGCTGGCCGAGGTCCTGCCGCTGACACATTTCGTGCGCCTAATCCGCGGCGTGATGCTGCGCGGTGCAGGGATCCTCGAGATGTGGATCGAGGTGGTCGCGCTCGCCGGCTTTACCTTCGTGATGATGGCGGTGGCGATCCTGCGGTTCCGGAAGCGGCTGGACTGATACCCCAGGCTACCGCTTGTAGGACCGCACCGTCGCATCGTCCAGCCCGACGAGCGCCAGCAATTCCCCGAAGTGGCCGGCGTAACGGGGATCTTCCCGGAGCACCTTCATCCGCGGGTCAGTGCGCAGGAAGATGAGGCAATTGGAGCGTTTGCCCACGGCCTCATGCAGCAGCCCGATGGCCTTCGCCTTGCCCGCCTCGTCGCCGAGGCTCAGGTAGGCCACGGCCGTTTCGTAAGGGCACATGTAGATGTTGGCCCGCTCGGCCTCGGCCAGCAGCGGCAGCACCTTGTCGTGCTGCCCGGCGTATCCATAGGCCTGCGCCAGCATGATCAACGCGACGGGCGCACGGTCCGTCAGCTCGACGCCCTTTTCCAGCAGCGCGACGCCTTCGGCTTCGTCGCCGCGAAGATAGGCCGCGATGCCCGCGCCGCAGAACACGAACCCGTTGTCGGGGTGCTGGCGCATCTGCCGCTCGGCCCAGTCCCGGGAGGCCTGTCGTTCGCCGACCATGAACAGCGCCCAGTTACCCCAGTCCGCGAGTTCGGTGTTGAGCGGGTCCAGCTCGCTCGCGCGGGCCAGCGACTCCCTGACCTTCTTTTTTTCGCCCAGGGCGGAGTAGTAGAGCGCGAACCCCAGTTCCGTCTGTGCGAGCGAACGATCGAGCGCCTTCGCCCGGTTCAGGTTTTCCCAGGCCGGCTTCCATTGCCACGCCATCACCTGGGTGAGTCCGAGGGATGACAGGGCCTCGGCGGAGTCCGGGTCGCGCGCGAGCACCGCCTGGAGCGACGCCTCGACCCTCGGCAGCAGCTCCTGCGGCGACTCGAAGTACGCGAAGATCGACCGCAACGCATCGCTCTTCGCCTGGTAGGCCGCGAGGAAATCCGGGTCGAGTGCGATGGCGCGGTCGAAGTACCCGATGGCCCGTTGCATGGACTGGTGCGTGAACAGTTCCATCTCGCGCCATCCCGCCGCATAGGGTTCGTAGGCCTCGGGAATGCCGGGCAGCACGGCGAGGGCGCGCTGCTCGTCCTTCACGATCGTCACCTTCAGGGCCGCCGCCACGGCGCGGGCGATCTCCGCGGGCGTCTCGAAGAAGTTCCGGTCATCGACGCGAACCGTGAAGGGGCTGCCCCACACGTCGAGGTCCTGGCGCAGGTCGGCGAGCCGGGGTGTGACGCGCAGCGTGCCATCGGGCGCCACGCTGACCTGTCCATCGAGCAGGAACTGGGCGTCCGGCAGGCGTTCCAGGATGTGCCCGGGCGTCTTGTCGCTGCGGAACTGGAAGGACGACGCCTGCGGGACCGTCCTCAAGCCCGAGATCTTGCGCAGGTTGTCGATGACTTCCCGCGTCAACTGGTCCGCAAACGTCCGGTGATACGCGGTGGCGTTGTCGGACACGCCGAACGGCACGACGAGGATGTAGGGCCGGTCGCGTTCCGGCTGCGCCGAGGGAGCAGGGAGGAATCGCGACCCGAGGTACACGACGGGGACCAGCAGGGCGAGCGCGGCCCACAGCGCGCGCAAGCGCCACGGGTGCCGGGGCGGCTTCTCCGGATCGCCAGCATCCGCGACCTCGGTGACTGGCGCGATGAACTGGTAGCCGCGGCCCCGGATGGTCTGGATGGTCTGCTGCAGCTCGCCGCTGTCGCCGAGCGCCTTGCGCGCGTTCTTGACGTGGTTGCTGAGGGTGGCATCCGAGACTTCGCGCCCGTCCCACACCGCCTCGAACAGCTCCTCGCGGGTCAGTACCCGGTCGCGATGCCGGACCAGGTGCACGAGCAGGTCGAAGACCTTGGGCTCCACCGGCACGGCCGTGTCGCCGCTGCTGATCCGGTAGCGGGCCGTATCGATGACGAACGGCCCGACCCGGTACTTCCTGCCATCCATCGCCCGCATTCGACGCCCTTCAGATGGCAATCGTTACCGAATCGTTAGCAAGACATTAGCGCCTCGCCATGCGGGCGCCCCCCGCACCGAAAACAATACCGACGCCTCAGGCAAACAACAACTTGGGAAGCTTCACATGCCCACGCCACTGCAGATTCTCCTTGACCCCGTTTCGCTCGCCGTGCTGGCCATCTATGCCGCGCTGGTTGGCCTCGAAGCCCTGTTCCCGGCCCGCCCGCTGCCCCGCGTGCGCGGCTGGCACACGCGCGCCCTCGTGGTCTTCGCCTGCTACTTCTTCCTGTCGTCCTACCTGCCGCTGCTCTGGGGCGAAGCCTTGTCGGGGTTGCAGGTCCTCGACCTGCAGGACATCCATCCGCTTGCCGGCGCCGCCATCGGGGTGCTGGTTTTCGAGCTGTTCGTCTGGGCGTGGCACCGCGCGATGCATAAGTCCCACTGGCTGTGGCGCGCGTTCCACCAGATGCATCACAGTGCCGAGCGGGTGGACAGCTTCGGAGCCTTCTATTTCAGCCCGCTCGACGTGGCCGGTTTTGCCTTCCTCAGCAGCCTTGCGCTGACGGTGGTGGGACTGCCGGCACAATCCGTCACCTGGTACCTGTACGCGACGATGTTCCTCGCGACCTTCCAGCACACCAACATCCGCACGCCGCAGTGGCTCGGCTACATCGTGCAGCGCCCCGAGAGCCACAGCGTGCACCACGGGCGCGGGATCCATCACTACAACTACTCGGACCTGCCGCTGTTCGACGTGCTCTTCGGCACCTTCCGCAACCCGAAGGACTTCGTCGCGGAGAGCGGCTTCGAGGGCGCTTCGTCGGCGCAGATCGCGCAGATGCTCGCGTTCAGGGATATCGCCGCCAATGACTATGCGCAGTCGGTGGGGTCTACTGCGCGCCCTTAGCGCGCGTGTATGAGTCGCGGCTTGCGAGCGTTCGCCGCAGTGCGCCGAATCGCTTGCGATACTGCGCGGGGGACAGGTTCACGTGTCGACGAAACAGCCGATTGAAGAATCCTGCATCTTCGTATCCGACCTCGTGGGCAATAGCCTCGATCGGCTGATCGCCGGCCTCGAGCATCTGCTTCGCCTCTTCGAGGCGCAGCGCATGCACGTACTGCAGCGGAGACATGCCAGTGGCCCGGTGGAAGCGGCGCTTGAACGAGCGTTCCGCGAGTCCGCTGAGCTGAACCATCGCGGCGACCGGTGCGGGTTCGTCATAGTGATCGGCGATCCAGGATTGGCAACGGCCGATCAGCGCATCGTCCAGTTGCCGCGAGCGCGCGAGGCTGGCAAAAGGCTGCTGGCCGATACTGTGCCAGTCGATGAGATTGATGCGCGCGACCTGCATCGCCGCGTCCACACCGACGAAGCGTCCGATGATATAGAGCGCCACGTCCTGCCATGATGTGCCACCTCCCGCCATGACCAGGCGCTGACCCTCGCCGGCTACCACGAGTGCGCGCTCGCGGCGGACCTTCACGGTCGGGTAACGTGTATGCAGGGTGTCGCAGTAGGCCCAATGTGTGGTTGCGTCCAGCCCATCCAGCAACCCGGCCTCGGCGAGCAGCATCGCACCGGAGCAGGCCGTGGCCAGCGTCGCCCCCTGCGCGTGGCAGTGCCGCAGCCATGCTATCTCCCTGTCGAACCGGCCGGCCAGGGAATCATTCGGCGGAATCGCGATCTCGGAAATACAGACAATGCGCGCATCAGGGCGATCCGCAATCGTTGCATGCGGCGCAATCATCACCCCGTTGGCAGCGACAAACGGGTTTGCACTGGCGGAAACGATGCAGGGACGCATCAGTTCTGGCCCGGCCCGGCCACTGACCGCCAGGCTCCAGTCGCGACCGGCGGCCATGAACAGGTCATACATGCCGTAGGTCACGGAGGCCGTCGTCTCGGCAAATGCGAGGATCGCGACGTCCACGGGCAGGAGTGAATTCGTCATGGCCGATCCGTCCGGTTTGTTGCCGAAATGACCCTGGTCCAACGGGGCGCCGCCATCGTAACTTGCCACCTGTGCTCTCGGGGTTGTCAATTTCATCCAGGGGATTGGACATCATGAAGAAGGATCTGCGTGGTATTCCGCTCATCGGCGCCGACGCTTTCGCGCTGGGTCGCTATGAAAGGGCGCTCGATCAGTTCCAGGGCTATGTCGGCGACCCCGTTGCGACAATCGATGAGGCATTGCAGGCCTCGCCCGGATTCATCGCCGGGCATCTGATGAAGGCGTTGGTGCTGTTTACGCTGTCCGAGCGCAAGTTCGTGCCATTGGCCGCACAAGCGCTCGAAGCGGCCCGTGCCCTTGCGGCGCAGGCCAACGATCGGGAGCAGGGTCTCATCGCCGCCACCGGGCAGTTGCTTGAGGGTCGCTGGCATGCAGCCAGTCGTTCAATCGATCACGTATTGGTGAATCATCCTCGCGATGTCCTCGCGTTGCAGGTGGGACACCTCATGGACTTCTACTGCGGCGACGCGTTGAACTTGCGCAACCGGATCTCCCGGGTGCTGCCGCACTGGGGCACATCGCTCCCGGGCTATTCCTACGTGCTTGGGATGCACGCGTTCGGCCTCGAGGAGATGAATCAATACCCGGAGGCGGAGGCGACGGCGTTGGGCGCCCTGACCATGCAGCCGAAGGACGGCTGGGCCGTGCATGCCGCGGTGCATGTGATGGAAATGCAGGGCCGCATCGAGGACGGCATCAACTTCCTTGTCACGCGCGAAGCCGATTGGGCGCCGGACAATGGATTTGCGTTCCACAACTTCTGGCACCTCGCGCTGTTCTACCTGGACGGCGCCCACCATGACCGCGCTCTCTCGTTGTTCGATCGCCATGTGCATCCCGAGCCGGCCTCGTTCCTGCTCCCGCTGGTCGATGCGACCGCGCTGCTATGGCGTTTGCGCCTGGAGGGCGTGGATGTCGGCGATCGCTTCGAGCGGGTGGCTGACGATTGGCAGGCGCGACTCGATGGCGAGGCCGGCTTCTATGCCTTCAACGATGCACATGCTGCGATTGCGCTCGCAGCGACCGGGCGCGAGTCTGCGCTGGCGCAGCTCACTTTGCGCATGCAGGACGCTGCACGGCAGGGTGACACCAATGCGGCAATGACCCGCGATGTCGGCCTGCCACTGACGGAGGCCGTTGCCGCCTTCGTGCATGGGCGCTACGCCGACGCAGCGGCGCGGCTCGAGTCGATCCGTGATGGTGCGCATCGATTCGGCGGCAGCCATGCGCAGCGCGACCTGATCACGCTTACGCTGATCGAGTCCGCGCTCCGTAGTGGCGCGGCGTCTCTTGCCCGTCATTACACGGCCGAGCGCCTCGCTCACAAGCCAGCCAGCCAGTGGGGCGCCCGGTTGTGGGCGCGTGCGCAGTCCGTGGCGCCCTTGAGTTCAGCTGCCTGACCCGTTTCGGTACACTTGCGCCTCCGCAAGGCAAGGGTAGGCAATGGAATTCGCATCGCCGGAGTTCTGGATCGCCGTCGGCCAGATCATCATCATCGACATCCTGCTCGGCGGCGACAACGCGGTGGTCATCGCGCTCGCCTCGCGCCGCCTGCCGCAGGCGCAGCGCAAGCAGGCGATCTTCTGGGGCGTGTTCGGCGCGGTGGCGCTGCGCGTGGTGCTGATCTACTTCGCGCTGCAATTGCTGCGCGTGCCGTTCCTCAAGCTCGGCGGCGGGCTGCTGCTGCTGTGGATCGGGGCGAAGCTGCTGATCCCGCAGAAGGAAGGCGAGGGGCATGACATCGACGCGAGCACGCACCTGCTCGGCGCCATCCGCACGATCGTGGTGGCCGACGCCGTCATGAGCCTCGACAACGTCATCGCCATCGCGGCCGCGGCCAAGGATCATGTCGGGCTGGTGGTGTTCGGCCTCATCGTGAGCGTGCCCATCATCGTCTGGGGTAGCCAGTTTGTCCTGAAGCTGATGGACCGGTTCCCGATCGTCATCGTCGCCGGCGCGGCGCTGCTCGGCTGGATCGCCGGTGACATGATCGCGCACGACGTCGCGTTGAAGGAGTACGCGGCGGCCCTGTTGCCCGGCAAATGGGTGTATGCCGCGCCCGTGGCCGGCGCGATCCTGGTGGTGGCAATCGGCAAGCTCATGGCCGCGCGCAGCCCGGCGGCGCCCGCGGCGGCCGGACCGATCGATCTCGCCCGCCACGACGGCGAATGAAGGAGACCCCCATGCTGAACCTGTTGATCGCCGTCGACGGCTCACCGTACTCCGACCGCGCGGTCGACTATGCGCTGGCTCGCGCCGCCGCCACGCGCGAGGCCACGCACGTGCACCTGCTCAACGTGCAGACGCCGATCGCCGGCGTGAACGTCAAGCTCTTCATCAGCAAGGAGAGCCAGCAGACGCACTACCGCGAGCAGGGCATGGCCGTGCTCGCCGGGCCGCGCCAGCGCGTGTCGGCGGCGGGCATCGAATGTGAGTTCCACATCGGCGTCGGCGATCCCGGGCAGGTGATCGTCGAATACGCGGGCAGCAAGCACTGCAACGAGGTGGTGATGGGCACGCACGGTCGCGGCTTCCTCCACGGCGTCGTGCTCGGCTCGGTCGCGCAGCGCGTCGTGCAGCTCGCGCCGATGCCGGTGGTGCTGGTGAAATAGCGGCGGGCGCGAGCCGCGGGCTCACTTCATCGCGGCGAGCGCCTCGAGCGATTTGGTGACGTGGTCGCGCGGGGAGATCTTGTCGTCGGCCGACGACAGCGTCGCCACGATCTTCCCGTCCGGCGCGATGACGAAGGTCGTCCGCTCCGTGAAGGCGTGGTCGATGTCGACGCCCCGCGTGTCCTTCATGCCGGGCTTCGCGTCGAAGACCTTCAGGTCGAAGGATTTCGCGATCGCGCCGTCGGGGTCCGAGGCCACCGGGAACTTGCCGGCGCAATACTCGGGGTCCTTCGAGAATTCGTTGAGGCGCGCGACACTGTCGTGCGATACGCCGATGATGGTGGCGCCCGCGGCGGCGAACTTCTCCGCATTCACCGAAAACTCGTGTGCCTCGATGTTGCAGCCCTGCGTGTAGGCCGAGGGGTAGAAGTACACGACTACGGGCCCTTTCCCGAGCGCCTCCCCGAGCGAGAAGGTGAATTCCTGCCCGGCCAGCGATGCCCTGGCCGAGAAATCGGGCGCGTGCGCGCCGCTCTCGAGTGCGGCGGAGGCGGGCAGCGACAGGGCGGCGCAAAGCAGCGCGATCGACATCTGGCGTATCACGGCGGTCTCCTGCGGGGGTGCGACCGGACCGATGATACTCCCGCCGGGGCAGGCAGCGTGACGGCCGATCAGGCAAGCACGACGGGCACGCGCCGCCAGCCGCCGGCCGGATACGTTTCACGCTCGGCGGCTTCGTCCGGTGCGAGCGCCACCCGCGTGGTGTTACGCAACAGCGTCTCCACGGCCACGACGAGTTCGAGCGTGGCGAGCGGGCGGCCCGGGCACACGTGGATGCCCGCACCGTAGACGAGGTTGTCGGCGGCGTGTTCGCGCGGGCGATAGGCATCCGGATCGCCGAACACGCGCTCGTCGCGATTGGCCGAGGCCCAGTTGAGGTACACGCGCGTCCCGGGCGCGAGCGTGAACCCGGCCATCCGCGTCGCGGCGGTGACGACGCGCCGATTCACGAGGAAGGGGTCGTCGATGCGCAGCATCTCGTCGATCGCGCTCGCCAGCTCCCCCGGCGAGCTGCGCAGCGCCGCCTGGATGTCGGGATGAGTGGCGAGGAAGTGCACGGCGACACCGAGCGCCGAGGCTATGGAACCGAGGTCGCCGGCCGTCCAGTTGCGCAGGATCGAGACGATTTCCGCGTCGGTGAGCAGGCGGCCGTCGACGCGCACACCCAGCAGCTCGGTCGTGGGGTCCGTCGGCGCCGCCGTGCCGAGTGCGCGCCGCCGCCGGATCTGCGCCGCCACGATTTCGTCGAAGGCGGCGGCGACGGCGGCCGTGCGCGAACGATCCGCCGAGCGCGTCGCGTCGTGGCTGTCGGCGAGCCAGGCGAGCAGCTCGACTTCGATGCCTTGCCAGCCGAGCCAGTCCGCCTGGGCGCGGATCGCAAACGGATAACCGATGTCCGTGACGGCATCCACGACGGTGCCGCGCGGCAGGGCGCCGACGAGCGCCCGGGCGCAGGCGCGGATCCGCGGCTCGAGCGCACGCATGCGCTCGGGCGTGAAGAAAGGATCGATGGCCGCGCGATACGCGGCGTGTTCCGCGCCATCGAGGCTGTTCGGGATCTGGCGAAACGACGAGGCCGCGGACGAATACGTCGTGGCGTCGGTGGCGGCCGCGAGCACGTCGGCGTGCCTGAATAGCGTGACACCCCGCGGCGATCGTGCGACGGGGCAGGTCGCACGCATGCGATCGTGCATGCCGCGCTGGTCCGAGAGGACCCTGGCCGACAGGGGCTCCCACGCGGGAATCTCGTCGTGCACGCGGCCGCTCAGCGCTGCGCCTGCACGATACGCGCGAGCGTGAGCATCGGCACGCCGCCCGCCTTCACGACGATGTCGTCGAAGTGCCGCAGGTCGTAACGATCGCCGAGGGCCTTGCGGGTCTCGGTGCGCAGGCGATTGATCTCGCTGTGGCCGATCTTGTACCCGCAGGCCTGGCCCGGCCAGGCGCAGTAACGATCGACCTCGCCCGTGACTTCCGCGACGCTCGAGCCGTTCGTGCCTGCAAACCACTGGATCGCCTGCTCGCGCGACCAGCGCTTGGCATGCAGGCCGGTGTCGACGACGAGGCGGCAGGCGCGAAAGGCGATCGACTGCAGGTAGCCGAGGCGCGCGAGCGGGTCGTCGTCGTACATCCCGAGTTCGTCCGCGAGCTGCTCGGCGTAGAGCGCCCAGCCCTCGGAATACGCGTTGAACGCGAGCAGCGAACGATAGAGGGGCAGGTCGAACGTGTACTCGCCCTGCCACACGTGGCCGGGGATCGACTCGTGGTAGACGAGGGTGGGCATGCTGTAGCTGCGCCACACGTCCATGTCGTGCATGTTGATCCAGAACTTGCCCGGTATCTTGCCGTCGATCGTGCCCGCGCCGCCGTAGGCACCCGGTGCGCCCGGCTCGACCTCGGGCGCCATGCGCTTGATCTCGAGGTTGCCGCGCACGAGGGTCGCGAATGCGCGCGGCAGCGCGGGGCGAATCCGCTCGGCGCTCGCGTGCAGCAGCGCCATCAGGCGCGCGCGATCGGCGTCGGTGTTCGCGTACCGGTAACGCGGGTCCTTGCCGAGCGCCGTCATGCGCTCGCCAACCGATCCCTGCGACATCCCCTGGCCGCGCAGGATCGCATCCATGCGCGACTGCAGTTCGCGCAGCTCCTCCATGCCGCGCTGGTGGATTTCCTCCGGGGTCATGCGCGTCGTCGTGCCCGCCACGAGGCACCACGCGTAGTACTCATCGCCGCGCGGCAGCTTCCACACGCCGGCGTCGTGCGTCGCCTTGCGCCGCTGCGCCTCGAGCTCGCGCAGCTGCCGCGCGAGGGCAGGCGCGATGCGGTCGCGGGCGATCGCGCCGGCCTGGCCCGCGTAGTCGCCGCCAAGTGCCTTCGCGCGCGTGGCGAGCGATGCCACGATCGGCCAGGCGGCGACCTCGCCCGATTGCGCGAGCGTGAGCTGCGAGATCGTCTTGTCGAGCAGGAAGTCGGGCGCGATGACGCCCTGGGCCGCATCCCGCGCGAGGCGCGCCGTCTCGCCCTCGATCTGGCCCGCGTAGGCTTCGAGGCGGGCGAGATACGCATCGGCGTCCTCGCGCGTCTCGATGGTGTGCTGCTCGGTGAGCAGGCTCGGGATTTCGAGGAACGCGCCCGTGTTCTGCGCGACGACATAGGGCGCGTTGCGCCATGACCAGTTGAGGTTCAGCAGCGCGACATCGCCGTAGGGAAACCGGAAGCCCTCGGCCGCAAAGCCGTAGGCGGTGCGCAGCACGTCGACATCGGTGCGAAGTTGTTCGCCGAGCGCGGCGACGTCGAGGGCCTCGAGCGCGGCGAGGCGCGCCTGCGCGCGCCCTGCAATGCGCGCCTGGCCCGCCGCCGTGCGATCGGTGAGCCGCCCCTTGAGCGCGGCATGCACGCCCTTGTCGACACCCAGTGCCGTGGCGTTCTCGGGATAGTCCGCGAGCAGGTCCGCGCCGCACTGCTCGAGCAGCTTCGATGCCGCGGCGTCGGCCGCCGCGGTTGTCCCCGCCGCTTTCGCGGCGCCTGCGGGAATCCCTGATGCCAGCATCGCGACACTGCTCGCCGCGATGAATTGCCGCCGGTTCGTTGCCATGCGCCACCCCTCATCCATAGTAAACTGTGCGCCCGGACCCGAGGTCTCCATGAACGCACCCGCCTTCAGCACATTCTCCGCCATTGCCGAGTTCTTCGTCACGGCAGGTGTTTTCTACATCGTACTGCGAAGCTACCGGCAGCAGGGCTTTGCGTGGCTGTTTGCCGTCGTGCTGATCGTCTTCGAGTTCTCGGTCAACATGATGTACATGATTTTCCGCATGCGCCAGGTGTCGGCGGGCGAAGAGGCCGCCAGCGCGCCGCATCCGCTCGCGCCGTTCATGGCCGCGCACGGCATCCTCTCGCTCCTCGTGTTCCTGCTGCTGGTGGTCTATTCGTACCTGGCTTTCGTCGCGGACAAACGCGGCCGGCACTTCTTCCACGACCACCCGGGCATCGCCTGGTCCTACCTCGGCCTGTGGATACTGAGCGTCGGTTCCGGCTGGGCGCTCTACGCGATCAACTACCTGTGATCACGCCCGCGAGGGCGACGATCGCGATCAGGCTCGCGCCGACGGTGAGGTAACGCACCGCCGAGTGCGCGCGGCGCACCTCGTCGTCGGGCCCGGATTGCATGACCGTATTCACGGCGACCAGCGTCAGGTGCGCCGAGACGAGCAGCACGAACACGAAGCCGAAGAAAACGTGCACGAGGTCGACGACCGTGTAGAGCCGCGTGCCGGCCTCGAGCGGCATCACGAGCGGCAGCCCGGTGAGCACGGTGCCGCAGATCACGAAGAAGGCGTGCAGGCCGACGCGATAGTGCGTGCGCTGCGCGTGTTCGCGTACCCGCAGCCAATGGCGCAGCTGGTAGAGCGCATAGGGAACGAGCGCGAGCATCGCGCCCAGCCAGTGAACGAATATCCAGAACTCGCGCCGGGCGCGGGGCATGCCGAAGAAGAGCAGCACGGAACCGGTGAGCAGGGCAAACAGCAGCCCGCCGAGCGTCACCATGACGAGCGGGGAGCGCCAGCGTTCGATGCGGGTAGGGGGCATCGGCGCAGGATGACGGCGACGCGCCGCCCGGGCAATCCGGGGAGGCCGCATCCGCTACAATTCGTGGCATGTCGTCACCGTTCGACGCGCGGCTGCGCGAGGCCGTGCAGCTCGAGAATGCCGGTCGCGTCACGGACGCCATCGCGGCCTACGAGCGGCTGCTCGGCGAGTGGCCCGCGCTGCCGGAGAGCTGGTTCAACCTTGCGGTCCTGCGCCGCCGGGCCGGGCGCTTCGAGGCCGCCCTCGAGGCGTACGAGGAGGCCCTCGGCCGTGGCGTCACGCAGCCCGAGGAGGTCCACCTCAATCGCGGTGTCATCTACGCCGACCACTTGCGCCAGGACAGTGCCGCGGAGCGTGAACTCGCCGCGGCGCTCGCGCTGAATCCCGGCTACGTACCCGCGCTCCTCAACCTGGCGAACCTGCAGGAAGACCTCGGCCGGCGCGACGAGGCACTCGCGACCTACGAACGGCTGCTCGCCATCGAGGCGACGCACGGCGAGGCGCTGGCGCGCTACGCCTCGCTGCGGGGCGCCTCGCGCGCGGACGATCCGCTGGTTGCGCGCTTGCGCGCGGCAATCGCGCGGCCGGGCGTTTCCGCGGCGGACGCCGCGAGCCTCGGCTTCGCGCTCGGCAAGCTGCTCGACGCCTGCAGCGCCTGGGACGCGGCGTTCGAGGCCTATGCGGCCGCCAATCGTGCGAGTCGCGCGAGCGTCGGGGCGCACGGGCCGGCGTATGTGCGTTCGAAGGAAGAGTCCCGGATCGACGCGTTGCAGGCCGCGTTCGGCTCGCGCGGGCGCGTGGCGGGCTTGCCCGTCGCCACGCCGGCGCCGGGCTCGCCACGACCCATTTTCATCTGCGGCATGTTCCGTTCAGGCTCGACACTCATCGAGCAGGTGCTCGCGCGCCACCCGCGCGTGACGGCCGGGGGTGAGCTCGACCTGCTGCCGGCGCTCGTGCGCGGCGAACTCGCGCCCTTCCCGCAGTCGATGGCGCAAGCGACGCCGCAAAAGCTCGCACGACTGGCCGCGTCGTACCTCGAGGCGCTCGGGCAGCGCTTTCCCGGCGCGCAGGTCGTCACCGACAAGCGCCCGGACAACTTCCATCACATCGGCCTCATCAAGGCCCTCTTTCCGGATGCGCGCATCGTCTACACGACCCGCGCGCCGCTCGACAACTGCCTCTCGATCTACTTCCTGCACCTCGACCAGCGCCTGGGCTACGCGCTCGACCTGATGGACACGGGCCATCACTACGCGCAGTACCGCCGCCTGATGGCCCATTGGAAGTCGCTGTACGGCGAGGACATCCTCGACTTTGACTACGACGCCTTCGTGCGCGCGCCGCGCCCGGCCATCGAACGACTGCTCGCCTTCTGTGGGCTCGACTGGGACGAGGCCTGCCTGGCACCTGAACGGGCGAGCGGTGCCGTGAAGACGGCGAGTGTCTGGCAGGTACGCCGGCCGATCCATCGGGAGGCTTCCGGCCGCTCCGCGCATTACGCCCGCCAGCTCGCGCCGCTCGCGGCCTGGCTCGAGGCGCAGGGCATCTGATGGCGCCGCGCAGCGATGTCGAATTCATGCGGCGCGCGCTCGAGCTGGCCGGGCAGGCGCAGGCGCGCGGCGAGGTGCCGGTCGGGGCCGTGATCGTGCGCGACGGAGCGATCCTCGGGGAGGGCTTCAACCGGCCGATCGAAGCGCATGACCCCACGGCCCATGCCGAGATCGAGGCGTTGCGCGCCGCGGGTCGCACGGCGGCCGGTTACCGGCTCACCGACACGACCCTCTATGTGACGCTCGAACCCTGCCTGATGTGTGCCGCCGCCATCGTGCACGCGCGCGTGCGACGCGTCGTGTTCGGGGCGTGGGACCCGAAGGCCGGTGCGGCCGGCAGCACGCTCGACGCCTTCCGGCTGCCCGCGATGAACCATCGCGTCGACGTGTTCGGCGGCGTGCTCGAGCAGGATTGCGCAGGGCAGCTGACGCGGTTCTTCGCCGCGAGGCGCGACGCGTGAGCGTGCGCAGCGTGTGCGTCTATTGCGGTTCCCGGTCCGGGGGCCCGCCTGCCTACGCGCGCGCGGCCGCAGCGCTTGGTGCGGCCATCGCGCGCGAAGGCCTCACGCTCGTCTATGGCGGCGGCAGCGTCGGCCTGATGGGCGTGGTGGCCGATGAAGCGCTCGCGGCCGGCGGCCGCGTCGTGGGCGTCATACCGCGGATCCTGATGCGCCGGGAACTGGCGCACCGCGGGCTCACCGACCTCGTGGTGACCGATTCGATGCAGGGTCGCAAGGCGAAGATGGCGGAACTCTCGGACGCCTTCATTGCGCTGCCCGGAGGGATCGGTACCCTCGACGAGCTCTTCGAGATGTGGACCTGGGCGCAACTCGGTGTGCACCAGAAGCCCTGTGTCCTCATCAATACAGAAGGTTACTACGACGACCTGCTGGCGTTTCTCGATCGCGCCCAGCGCGACGGCTTCCTGCAGCCCGGCACTCGCGGGCTCCTGTGGGTCGTGTCGGCCCTGCCGTCGCCGTCGGAAATCTTTACAGCCCTCCTCAAAGGCTTGCCGGAGTAGGTCGTAACTGGCTGATTCGCGAAGCGAAATGGCGTTCTGGCCCGGATGTTGCTCTGCAAGAGTCGTCCACAGGAGGATCCGCCCAAAATGACCAAAAGATTCCGTCTTGCGCTCGCCGCACTTGCCATCGCCGCTTCCGGCGCTGCCCATGCCGACTACATCGACCTCGGCACCATCACCGCGCCTGAACTCGTCACGTTCGGCAACGGCTGGATCACCGAGCCGACGAATTTCGTCGACGAATTCGCCTTCACCCTGACGAATGCCGCGTCCGCCTACGGCATGATCCTCGAGGGCGACTGGTGGTTCGGCAACACGAACGTGCAGCTGCTCTCGCTCGTGTCGAACAGCTACATCAGCTTCGACCTGTCACCGGGCCACTTCAGCTTCACGGGCCTCACGGCAGGCGCGTATTCGCTGTTCGTCTCCGGTGTCGCACGCGGCGTCACCGGTTACACGGGCACGATGGACTTCCGTCCGACCGCTCGGGTTCCCGAGCCGGGCTCGCTCGCGCTGTTCGGCTTCGGCCTCGTCGCGCTCGCCTTCATGGCGATGCGCCGCCGCGTCCGCGGCTGATAGCGTCCTGATCGGTTGCCCTCACTGCCCCGCGACTTCGGTCGCGGTGGCGGTGGGCGGCAGCAACTCACTCTCCGCCTGAAGCGCCGTCTCGATCGACGGCAGCGTCTGCCACTCGAGCACGCTCAGGTACTGGCGCACCCGCTTTTCGAATTGCACCGGCTCCCAGCCGCGCGCGTAGCCGCGCCTGGCCTGCAGGTACCAGCCTTCCTGCGCGAGCAGGGGCAGGCTCTCGCGTACCTCGGCCCAACGATCGGGATTGCCGCCGCGGGATTGCGTGATCACCCGTGCGTCCTCGAGATGCCCGTAGCCGACGTTGTAGGCGGCCAGGGCCATCGACGTGCGGTCGGGTTCGGGAATGCGCGCCGGCATCTTGTCGCGCATCTCGAGGAAGTAGCGCGCGCCGCCGCGGATGTTCTCGCGCGGATCGAAGGGATCTTCCACGCCCAGGGACTCGGCCGTCGCGGGCATCAGCATCATCACGCCGAGGGCGCCGTTGGGCGAGCGTGCGTCGCGCTCCCATTGCGACTCCTGGTAGGCGATCGCCGCGACGAGGCGCCAGTCGAGGTTCGTCTCGCGCGCGGCTTCCTCGAACCACGGCCGCAGCAGCGGCAGGCGGGTCTCGATGCTGTTCCTGAAGCTGCGGGCAATTCCGAGCTGCAGCCGGGGGGCGCGCTCGTCGCCCGAAACGGCAGCCGCCGCGATGCGTTGCCTCGTGGCATCGGCGCTGAGGAACGCGTCGATCGCGGCGCGCAGCGCGTTCGAGCGCCTGCGCACCATCCATTGCACCGGGCGGCTGTCCTGCAGCTCGAACGCCGCCAGCAGCTCCGGATAGGCCTGGTGGATGAACTGGAAGGCCGGCGCGTCGACGACGGTGACGTCCGCCTCCCCGGCGGCAAGGATGTCGAGCGGCCGGTTGCGGGCGTCCGCGGGCAGTTCCCGCCATTCGAGCCCGTGTCCGAGGCGGTCGCGCAGCGCCGCGAGCGCATCGGCCTGCGGGCTCTCCGAACGGACCACGATGCGCCGGCCGCGCAGCGACCGGATGTCCTTCGGCTTCAGGCTGC
Source organism: Steroidobacteraceae bacterium (assembly GCA_050185195.1). Lineage (GTDB taxonomy): Bacteria > Pseudomonadota > Gammaproteobacteria > Steroidobacterales > Steroidobacteraceae > CADEFQ01. The sequence continues at coordinate 116,230 of JBFWZQ010000006.1, forward strand.
CGCGGACATAAACCACGAGTTGCCCGACTTCATCGTAGTTGCGCGAGGGCAGGGCGAAGGCGTGCCAGGGACCGCGATAGGTGAGTTGCGCCGCGGCGATATCCGCGCCTCCCGTGCGCAGCGCCTCGAGGGCCTGCCGCTCGGTTTCGAAGGGCGTGATCGCGAGGCGCACGCCGAGCGTGCGGGCGAAATCCCGCGCAAGCTCGTATTCGAGCCCCTCGGGGCCCTGGGAGCCGATGTAGTAGGTCGTCGGCAGGTTGAGCGTCGCCACCCGCAGCTCGCCGCGCTCGCGGATCTGCTCGATGGTCGTGGGCGGAGCGGTGCACTGGGCCAGTCCCGCGAGGGTGGCCAGCACACTGAGGGCCCGCCACTGTCGCGGGCCAACGATGTGGCGCATCGAGCACCTCACGGGAACGAAGGACTTCCGCTAGAATAACAAGCCCAGCGTCGTGCACGAAACCGTGCGGCAGGCATGAATCACGAGCTCTTTCAAGGAGTTGCGTGAATTCAGGCCTTTCGCGCGCAGGAATGCGCACCCCGGAGAGGTACCGAAGTGGTCATAACGGCGCCGACTCGAAATCGGATGGTCGGTTAATCCCGGCACGTGGGTTCGAATCCCACCCTCTCCGCCACTTCGCAGCAGGGACGGTCGGTGGTCCGCCACCGACCGGTCCCGGTGCCACCCGAGACGATGCAAACCCCCTACTACCTCATCGACAAGTCGAAGTTGCTGCGCAACCTGCGGGTGATCGAGGCCGTGCGCGAGCGCGCGGGCGCCCGCGTGCTGCTCGCGCTCAAGTGCTTTGCAAGCTGGTCGGTGTTCGACCTGATGCGCCAGTACATGGACGGCACCACCTCGTCTTCGCTGTACGAAGTGCGGCTCGGTCGCGAGAAGTTCGGCGGCGAGGCGCATGCCTACAGCGTCGCCTACGCGGATGACGAGATCGACGAGGTGGTCTCGCACGCCGACAAGATCATCTTCAATTCGATCGGGCAACTCGAGCGCTACGAAGGCCGCGCCGCCGGCCTGCCGCGGGGTTTGCGCCTGAACCCGCAGGTCAGCAGCTCGAGCTTCGACCTCGCGGACCCCGCGCGCCCGTTCAGCCGGCTCGGCGAGTCCGATCCGTCGCGCATCGAGGCCGTGCTCGCGAAGGTGAGCGGTTTCATGATCCACAACAACTGCGAGAACGGCGATTTTGCGCTGTTCGACCGGATGCTGGGCGAGGTCGAGGCGCGCTTCGGCGCGCTGCTCGACCGGGTGGGGTGGGTCAGCCTCGGGGGCGGCATCGCCTTCACGGATGCGGACTATCCGCTCGATGCCTTCTGCGGCCGGTTGCGCGAGTTCGCGGCGCGCCATGGCGTGCAGGTCTACCTCGAACCCGGCGAGGCCGCCGTCACGGGCAGCACCACGCTCGAGGTGAGCGTGCTCGACACGCTGTACAACGGCAAGCACATCGCGGTCGTCGACAGCTCGATAGAAGCGCACATGCTCGACCTGCTCATCTACCGCGAGCGGGCGCGCATCGAGCCGGACAGCGGGCCGCACGCCTGGCTGGTCTGCGGCAAGTCCTGCCTCGCCGGCGACATCTTCGGCGAATTCCGCTTCGCCCGGCCGCTCGCCGTGGGCGATCGCCTATCGATCGCCAATGCCGCCGGCTACACGATGGTGAAGAAGAACTGGTTCAACGGCGTGCGCATGCCGTCGATTGCCGTGCGCGAGCTCGACGGCACGACGACGCTGCAACGCCGTTTCAGCTACGACGATTTCGCGGCGGCCCTCTCCTGAGGACCAGCCGTTCGACGGGTGCAACCACTGGAGGTCCACGCACGAAATGAAGAGCAATGTCCTGATCATCGGCGCCGGCGGCGTCGCCCGGGTCGTGGCACACAAATGCGCACAACACACCGGCCGCTTCAAGGCCATCCACATCGCATCGCGCTCGGTCGGCAAATGCCGCGCCATCGTCGATTCGGTGCGGGCGAAAGGCGGCCTTGCGCCCGATGCCACGATCGAGGCGCACGCGCTCGATGCCCTGGATGTCGCCGCGACGAGCGCCCTCATCGAAGCGACCGGCAGCCGGATCGTGATCAACGTCGGCGCGTCGTTCGTCAACATGTCGGTGCTGTCGGCCTGCATCGCGACCGGCGCGGCCTACATCGACACGGCGATCCACGAGGATCCGCTCAAGATCTGCGAAACGCCGCCGTGGTACGGCAATTACGAATGGAAGCGGCGCGAGGCCTGCGCGCGGGCGGGTGTCACCGCGATCCTGGGTGCCGGTTTCGATCCGGGCGTCGTCAACGCCTATGCGGCGCTCGCGCGCGACGAGTACTTCGACCGGATCGATTCGATCGACATCATCGACATCAATGCGGGCAGCCATGGCCGCTATTTCGCGACCAATTTCGACCCGGAGATCAATTTCCGCGAGTTCACCGGCCAGGTCTGGTCCTGGCAGGGCGGTGAGTGGACGTCGAATCGCATGTTCGAGGTGAAGAAGACGTGGGACCTGCCGGTGGTCGGCGCGAGCACGGCTTACCTCACGGGGCACGACGAGATCCACTCGCTGTCGCGCAACCTCGACGTGCCGGACATCCGCTTCTGGATGGGCTTCGGCGATCACTACATCAATGTCTTCACGGTGCTGAAGAACCTCGGCCTGTTGTCGGAACAGCCCGTCACGACGGCGGAGGGCCAGCAGGTCGTGCCGCTCAAGGTCGTCAAGGCAGTGCTGCCCGATCCGTCGTCGCTCGCACCCGGTTACAGCGGCAAGACCTGCATCGGCGACCTGGTTCGCGGCGAGAAGGACGGTGTGGCGCGCGAAGTGTTCATCTACAACGTGGCCGACCACGCGGCCTGCTACGCGGAAGTCGGCAGCCAGGCGATCTCCTATACCGCCGGCGTGCCGGCCGTGGCCGCCGCGCTGCTGATCGCGGACGGAACCTGGGACGTGAAGAAGATGGTCAACGTCGAGGAGTTGCCGCCGCGGCCATTCCTCGGCCTGCTCGGGCAAATGGGGCTGCCCACGCGCGTCCGGGACGAAGCGGGCGACCGCGCCTGGGTCGCGTAGTCGTCAGAGTTTGTGCGTCGACAGCAGGAGGCTGGTTTCGGTGCTCGAGATGCCCTCCACGAGGCGGATCCTCGCGAGTACCCGATCGAAGGCCTCCAGGCTGTCGGCGCGCAGCTCGACCACGATGTCCCAGCGGCCGTTGGTCGAATGCAGCGCGCTCACGGCCGGGTCGCCGCGTAGCGCCCGGATCACCGCCTCGGTGCGGTTGCCTTCCACGAGCACCGTCATCAGGGCGCGGATGTGCTGCGCTTCGACCTGGGGCCGCAGGCGCAGCGTGTAGCCGACGATGACGCCATCCCGCTCGAGCCGTGCCAGGCGGTTCGAGATCGTGCCGCGAGCGACGCGCAGGCCCTTGGCGAGGGAGGCGATCGAGGCGCGGGCGTCGTCCCGCAGCAGGGCGATGAGCTTGCGATCGATGTCGTCCATGGGCGCTCCCGTTCACCAGCGGCAGGGGTATTCTAGCCAAATCGCCAGTTCAATCTGACGAAATGCTCAAGTTACTGCAATTAGTGAGCAGTTCTCTGGCTATTCAGTGACGTGCGAGGCGCCGAGACTAGGGGAAAGCCGAGCCCCAAGGAGGAAGTCCCATGGTCGATTACATCGGTGTCGAGCGCATCCAGTCGCTCATGTCCCGGGTGGGTGTCGCACGCCTGCTGGCCGGGCTCGCCAGGGAAATCGAAGCCGACTTCCTGCGCTGGGGTGAGTTCGAGAAGTCGGCGCGGCACGCGATCCACTCGAAGGTCGGTGTCATCGAACTGATGCCGACGTCCGACGGTCGCCTCTATTCCTTCAAGTACGTGAACGGGCACCCGAAGAACACGGCGGAAGGCCTGCTGACCGTCACCGCCTTCGGCGTGCTGGCCGACGTGGACACCGGCTATCCGATGTTGCTGTCGGAGATGACCTATGCGACGGCGTTGCGCACGGCCGCGACCTCGGCGCTTGCGGCACGCGCGCTGGCGCGTCCGTCATGCACCTCGATGGCGCTCATCGGCAACGGTGCGCAGAGCGAGTTCCAGGCGATCGCGTTCCACGCGCTGCTCGGCGTGCGCGAACTGCGGCTCTACGACGCCGATCCGCGCGCGACCGACAAGCTCGTGCGCAACCTCACCGGGCAGCGCCTGGCGGGCCTGCGCCTCGTGCGTTGCGATTCGGCTGCCGCCGCGGCGCGCGGGGCGGACATCGTGACCACCGTGACGGCCGACAAGCGCAATGCCGTCATCCTCGAGCCCGAATCGATCGAACCGGGCATGCACGTCAACGCACTCGGCGGCGACTGCCCCGGCAAGACGGAGCTGCACGCCGGGATCCTGCGCCGCGCCGACGCGCGCGTCTTCGTGGAGTTCGAGCCGCAGGCGCGCATCGAAGGCGAGATCCAGCAGCTCGACCCCGCCTTTCCCGTCACCGAGCTGAGCGTCGTGCTGGCGGACCGCACGCGCGGCCGCACGAGCCCGCGGGACGTGACGATCTTCGATTCGGTCGGCTTTGCGCTCGAGGACTTCTCGACGCTGCGCTTCCTGCACCGGCTGAACCGGGAGCAGGGCGGCGTGCGGCCGCAGATCGACCTGGTGCCGGACCTCGCCGATCCGAAGGACCTGTTCTCGAGCCGGCCGGCCGTGGCGGAACGGGTGCGGGCATGATCGCGCGGGCGCGCCCGCGCGTTGCCAGCCTGATCGGCGTGCCGACCGACATCGGCGCGGGCGCACGCGGCGCATCGATGGGTCCGGAGGCGCTGCGCGTGGCGGGCCTGCGCGAGGCGGTCCTGCGCCGGGGCATGCAGGTGGTCGATCGCGGCAACCTCGCCGGGCCAGTCAATCCGTGCCAGTCGCGCGACGGCGGCTATCGTCACCTGCCGGAAGTGATCGAGTGGAATCGCGCGCTGCATGACGCCGTCCAGGAAGAGCTCGCGGCGCAACGCATGCCGATCGTGCTGGGTGGGGACCACTGCCTCGGTATCGGCTCGATCAGCGCGGTGGCGCGTCATTGCCGCGAGGCCGGCCTGAAGCTGCGCGTGCTGTGGCTCGACGCGCACACGGATTTCAACACCGCGGCGATCTCGCCGAGCGGCAACGTGCATGGCATGCCGCTCGCCTGCCTGTGCGGCTTCGGGCCGCCCGAACTCGTGGCCATCGGCGGCGAGGGGCCGGCCATCCGGCCGGAGTGGTTGCGCCTCATCGGCATCCGCAGCGTCGATGCGGAAGAGGCACGTTTCGTGGACGAGCAGGCGCTCGAGGTCTATGACATGCGCCGCATCGACGAGATCGGCGTGCGCGAGGCGATGGCGAGGGCGCTCGCGGGCGTCGACGACGAGACCCACCTGCACGTGAGCTTCGACGTCGATTTCCTCGACCCGCAGATCGCGCCGGGCGTCGGCACGACCGTGCAGGGCGGGCCTTCGTATCGCGAGGCGCAGCTGTGCATGGAGATGATCGCCGATACCGGGCGGCTCGGTTCGCTCGACGTGGTGGAGCTCAATCCCGCGCTCGACGTGCGCAACCAGACGGCGTTGCTCGCCGTCGAGCTGATCGAGTCACTGCTCGGCAAGGCAACGCTCGCGCGACGCCCGGTGGCCGATCAGCGCGTTGCCGGGCAGACCTGCGGCTTCGAGCGCATGAGCGCCAACAGGTCATCGAACTTCGCGAGGTCGGCGGGGTCGGGCGGCGGGCCGTCGCCACCGAGGAAGGCGCCGAAGACCGATGCGCCGTCCTGGTCGTAGGCGATCACGCCGCGCGGACTGACCTGGTCCTTGTTCTTGCCGGGCAGCTGCACGGCGTAGATCGCCGAGTAGAGGTCGGGCCGCAAGTGGCCGCGCAGCGGGTGCGAGTACTCGATGTTGAAGTACTTGCTCGATTTCGAGGGCGTGCCCTTGCCCGCGGCGCTGCGGATCTCGAAGACGTTCGGTCCCTTCATGATCAGGAAGGTCGCTTCCTTCCAGGCGCCGATCGCCGCCCAGATCTCGGCAAAATCGGCGCCGGGCACGGAAGCCGAAACGTCCGCACCCAGGGCGCTCGCGACGGTGGCCTCCGGCAGTTTGAGGCGCGTGGCGGCCACCGGGGGCATCGTGCCCGGGTTCGCCGCGTAGAACGTGGCGACCTGTTTCACCTGCTCCGGGGTCGCGCAGAAGTCGGCGGCGAACGCCGCGCCTGCGAGGCTCGAGCCAAGGACCAGGGCGACGGCAGCACCGGCTTTGCGCGACATACGGCTATCCCTTTTTCCAGAGGCTGCGATCGGCGAGGTAACGCGCCGCATCGCGACCGTCGGTGGGTTGGTAGTGTGAGTAGAGGTTCGGCGGAAAGGCCTCGGCGTAGTTCGCGTAGAGGTCCTTGTAGAGCGACGGGTGGATGTTCGGCAGGCGCCGCTTCTCGCGGAACGCCTTGATCGGGATCCGCGCGAGTACCGGGCCTTCCGCCGGCGAGTTCGCCTTGGCGAGCTGGGCACCATCGGGGCCGTAGATCGCGCTGCCGCCCGAGCTGATGTCGTCGAACGAGCCGGGATTGCCCGGCGAGATCGCGTTGTTCGCGATCGCGGTGTACATCTGGTTGTAGCGCGCGTTCGCGCGGATGTCGTACTCGTCGAAGCCGCCCGTCGCCGTACGCAGCATCAGCTCGCCGCCCTTCAGGGCAAAGGCGCGGATGACCTCGGGCTCGAGCTGCGTCGAGGTGGTGCAGATGTTGCCGATCGGCGTGCGGGTCACCGGCACCACTTCCTCGTGGCCGTACATCTCGACGTACTGGTCGAGCACGTCGTAGATCGTCGTCGTGAAGATCTCGAACGCGCCGCCGAAAAGCCCCTTGATGTTGCGGGCCTTCCAGTGGCGGCCGACGATCTGGCCCTCGCCATTGATGATCGTGGTGATCGACAGGACGTGGTTGGGCCAGGCCGGGTCGCGCGCATACGAACCGAACACCACGTAGCAGCCGTAGCGCTTCGCGCGCGCGGCGATCGCCTCGGTCTCGGGGCCGGGGATGTCGATCGCGACTTTCAGCAGCTCTTCGCGGCGCCAGCGTGCATCGAAGCCCGTGAGCGGGAACTCGTGGAACATCACGAGGTGCTTCGGCCCGAGCCAGCCGTTGGCCGCGTCGAGAAGTTCGAGCATGTGCGCGAGGTTCTCGCCGATGCTGGCGTCCCGGTTTTTCGCATCGACCGCGCGCACGCGCGACTGGACCACGCAGAGCGAGATCTCGTCGCGCGTGAGCGGGACCGCCTGGTATTGCGGATGGCTCATGGCCGCGAGGCGCCGGCGATTACTTCGCCGGCGCCTTCCCCGCGGCGCCTGCCGCCTGCTGGCGCGACAGCTCCGCCTTCACGTGCGCCGGCGTGCGTACCGCGAGCCAGGCCGCAATGACGAGGCCGCCCGTGAAAAGACCCATCTCGAGGCCGTATTCCCATGGCTTTTCCCAGAACTCCGTGAACAGGTGCCAGCGTCCGGCGATCTCGACGGCGTTCCAGCCGATGATGGCGGTCGGAATGCCGTAGCGGATCGCGGTGGTCACTTTCCAGAACTTCATCAGTCGCATGAAAAGATAGGCGGCCCAGATCACCATCAGGAAGAAGATGCCATAGGTGACCGGGTGGTGGTCGCCGAGGATGTTCTCGTCGTAGATGAACAGCAGCATCAGGTAGCAGAACCAGAGCACGTAGATCGTCTCGAGCGAGGTGATCGCCGCGAAATTACGCTGGTTCGCCGGGTTCGGCTTGCCGGTCTTCAGGTGGCCGTGGCGCTGGATCCACAGGAACATGTTGCACTTCGTCTCCTTGTTGAGGAGGAAGTACACGAGCGTCGACATCATCACGCCGACCGAGGACATCATCACGAGGTACTCGCCCTTGGTCGCGATCTCGCCCGGCACGCGCGCGTCCATCAGGTCCGGCACGCCGCGGGTGTGCGCCGACCAGACGAAGGAGAACTCGATCCAGCCCGTCCACAGGAAGGTGCCGGCCCAGAAGCCGAGCCAGGTGGCCGAGACTTCGTTCGTCTTGCGCATGCCGATGACCAGCAGCACGGCGCCGAAGAGGCCCATCGCGAAGGCGGACTGGAAGACATACTGTTCGCCGAAAATGTCTTCCATCAGGATCATGACCGTGTGCCCGAGGGCCTGCACGACGAACACGATCACGAAGGCGAGCAGGCCGATGAAGGGCGGCCGGTACAACAACCTCTTCAGGGCGCTCTGCGGGGCGGCGGACTCGTTCGACACGGCGTTCATATTCTTTTCTCCGGCATTTCGAGGAATTGCAGTTTGGCGTCGACCTTGTCCCACTGGGCGGCATCCGCGGGGCTCTCGCCCTTGTGCGTGATGACGGGCCAGAGGGCCGCGAGTTCGCGGTTCAAACCGATGAATTTGTGCTGGGCGGACGTCAGGTCGTCCTCGGTGGCGATGGCATTCACCGGACATTCCGGCACGCAGAGCGTGCAGTCAATACATTCGTCCGGATCGATGACGAGGAAGTTCGGGCCCTCGTGGAAACAATCCACGGGGCAGACTTCGACGCAGTGCTGGTATTTGCAGCGAATGCAGCTTTCCGTCACGACATGGGTCATCGAGGCCCTCCTTAACTGCGGGGGAGTCTAGGCAGGGAGCAGGGCCGCGTGTGTCAACGCCGTGTCAACGGGCCGTCGCAGCGCGCCCGGCTGCAGGCCTGTCCACCTGTCGGCTAGCTGACCTGGGCCGCCGGGAGGCGCACATCGAGCACGAGTCCGCCTGCCGCCCGCCTGCGCGCCACGACCCAGCCGCCGTGCAAGGTGAAGACGCGGCGCGCGATCGCGAGCCCGAGTCCCGTGCCGGTGGGCGCGGCGGCGACGCCCGGCCGCGGCACGCGAAACCACGGCTCGAAGATGCGCTCGAGGTACTGCTCGGGCACGCCCGGGCCCGTGTCGAGGATCTCGACCTGGACCTCCTCGCCCGCGACCGCGGTGATCTCGACGAGGCCGCCGGCCGCGCTGTGCCGGATCGCGTTGCGCACGAGGTTCTCGAAGGCGCTGTGCAGGAGGTCGGGGTCGCCGACCACGAGCAGGCCGGGCGCGCTGCGCAGTTGCAGGCGGACTCCGCTTCCCGACGCCTCGACCTCGGCGTCCTGCGTGATCTCGCGCAGCAGGTCGTCGATGCGCACGAGCCGCCGTGTCATCGAGGCCGTGTCGTCGAGGCGCGAGTAGCGCAGGATGTCGCCGATCAGCACGTCCATGCGCCGGATCTCGCGGTCGATGCGCTCCCGGTCGAGTGCGCTTACGCCCTCGCGGTGCGCCGACAGCACCGTCGCGGCCTGCAGGCGCGTGAGCGGCGAGCGCAGTTCGTGCGACACGTCGCGCAGCAGGCGCTGGCGATACTCGAGCAGCGTCGCGAGGCGGTCCGCCATCGTGTTGAAATCCGTGGCGAGCGCGCCCAGTTCGTCCGCGCGCAGCGCGATACGCGCGGGCACGCGCGCATCGACATGCCCCGAGGCGAGGCCCCGCACGGCGAGCTGCAGCTCCATGATCGGCCGCGTGAGCGCGCGCGCGACGAGCCAGGCCGCCGCCGCGATCACCAGCAGCGCGACCGCGAGCAGCGCGAGCGTCGTCGTGCCGCTGCCGAGCGGACCGACGTTGCGCGGCATCACGAACATCGAGAGCACTTCGCCGTCGCGCCCGATCAACTGCGGCGCGAGGATCGTGGGCCGGTAGTTCCCGGGGTGCGACTCGGGGCCGTGCGCCGCGATCGCGCGCATCGTGCGCGCCGCCCAGCCGGGCAGCTCCCGGCCACGGATCTCCGCGCCGTCGGGCGCGACGACGTAGACCGTGACGTCGCTCGGGATGCCCGTGTCGCCGCGCTCGAGCCAGGCACGCAGGCCGTCGACGCCGCCTGCAGTGAGTGCGTCGGCCGCCTTGCGCCCGAGCGGGCTCTGGCGGGCGTGCACATAGCCCTCGAGCTCGTGCGAGACGAGCAGGGCGATCGTCGCGAGCGCGAGCGCGATGAACAGCACGATCGCCGCCGCGACCGTGAGGAAGAGGCGCCAGTAGAGCGGCGAGCCGGGCGGGCGCAGAGTCATGGCGGCGCCGTGGCGGCTTCGAGCACGTAGCCATGGCTGCGCACGCCGCGGATGCGCGGATCGTCGACGTGCGCGTCGGCGAGCTTGCGACGCAGCTTGCTCATGATCGTGTCGATGCTGCGATCGTACGGCTCGAGCTGGCGCTGCAGCGCGAACTCGGTGAGCTCGTTGCGCGACAGGACTTCGCCCTGGCGGCGCATCAGCACTTCGATGACACGCATTTCCGCGGGCGTGAGCGCGATTGCGCGGTCATCCGACCAGAGCTCGAAGCGCCTGAGATCGAGGCGCAGGGTGCCAGCCGTCAGCACGTCGCGGGCGGCTTCGGCGGTGGCACGCGGCGGCGCGCGTTTCAGGATCGCGCGGATGCGCGCCGTGAGCTCGAGCGGGTTGAAGGGTTTGGCGAGATAGTCGTCGGCGCCGCTCGTCAGCCCCGCGATGCGCTCCGAATCCGTGCCGCGCGCCGTGAGCATGATCACCGGCAGCTCGGAGGTCTCGCGCAGCCGCGCGAGCACTTCGAAGCCGCTGATGCCAGGCAGCATGACATCGAGCACCACGAGGTCCGGCGGGTTCGCCGCCAGCCGCTCGAGCGCCGCTTCCCCGCTGGGGGCGCCCTCGACCGCAAAACCGTGCAATTGCAGGATTTCCCCGAGCATCGACGCCAGGCTCTCGTCGTCATCGACGAGCAGGATGCGGTGGGACGGGTGCGGCGCCATGGTCGCTGCGGAGAATACGGTATCTTGCGCACTTTGCGCGCCGGAGGGTGACGACATGGCCGAAGCGGATACGGGCGATACGCCATCGAATACGGCGCAACTGGCGTCGGCTTCCTATCGCCTGCCCGCGCGCGACCAGGAGTTCCTGCTCGGCGACTCGATGCGGGGCGTACGCTTCCTGCTGGAGTACTCGAAGGCCGAGGAGGCGTTGCGCCGCTGGCGCGTGCACTCGACGATCGTCGTCTTCGGCAGCGCCCGCGCCAGCGAGCACGCCGGTGGCCGGCCGGGCGCGTGGTACGCCGAGGCGCGCCGCTTCGGGCGCATCGCGTCCGAGCGTGGCGGTGCGCTGCGCACCGACGGCTGCCAGCGCGAGAACGTGATCGCCACGGGCGGCGGCCCCGGCGTCATGGCCGCGGCCAACCGTGGCGCGGCGGAAGCCGGCGCGCCGACGATCGGTTTCAACATCACGCTGCCGCACGAGCAGGAGCCCAATCCTTATACGACCCCCGAGCTCACTTTCCGCTTCCACTACTTTGCGATGCGCAAGATGCACCTCGCCATGCGTGCGAACGCGCTGGTCGTGTTCCCGGGCGGATTCGGCACCCTCGACGAGTTGTTCGAGATCCTGACGCTGCAACAGACCAACAAGGCCCCACGCATCCCCACCGTGCTCGTCGACGAGGCGTTCTGGCGGTCGGTGATCGACTTTCAGGCGCTCGCCGATGCGGGCATGGTGGGTGGCGCCGATCTCGGTCTCTTCCGGTTCGCCGGGGACGCCGAGGAAGCCTGGGCACAGGTGCAGGCGGGCCGGGCCATCAACGGCGGCGGGTCGACTCCGGTACCATAGGCCCGTGTCGTTCTTCCTGATCGCCTTTCCCGCGCTCTTCTCCATCATCAATCCGCTCGGCGGCAGCTTCATATTCCTGTCGGCCACCGACCACTATCCGCGCGCGGTGCGCGCGCAACTCGCGCGCTGGGTCGCGATCTACAGCTTCGCGATCGTGACCGGTTCGGTCTGCATCGGCGCGTACGTGCTCGAGTTCTTCGGTATCTCGACCCCGGTGCTGCGGGTCGCGGGCGGCATCGTGATCGCGCTGGCGGCGTGGAAGATGCTCAATGCGCCGGACGATGTCGCGCCGCTGCAGGAGCGCGCCGCCGAGAGCGCCGCGGCGGCGCTCGTCGAACGGGAGACGGTGCGCCGCATCGCCTTCTATCCGCTCGCGATGCCGCTCACCACCGGGCCGGGCACGATCGCCGTCGCGATATCGCTCGGCACGAGCCGGCCGCGCGACATCGGCCACCTGAATTTCCTGGCGTTCGTCGCGGAAGTCGCGCTGACCGCGCTGTGCATCGCCCTGCTGGTCTACGGGCTGTACCGCTGGTCGGACCGGGTTTCGCGCCTGCTCGGCAGCACGGGCACGAACATCATCATGCGCCTGTCGGCGTTCCTGCTGTTCTGCATCGGCGTGCAGGTGTTGTGGAGCGGCGTCAGCGAGCTGCTGGCGCTGCTGGCGCTGCAGGCGCAGTCAGGCGCCTGACTTGCCGTCGCGCGCGGCCTGGCGTGCCTCGGCATAGGCACGCGCGAACGCTTCGACGAAGACATGTGGCAGCTGGTTCGCCGGCATCTCGGTGATGTTGCGGTAGAAGTCGCCGTACAGGTCCCAGTACTGCGCGCGCTGGGCGCCCGTGAGCTTGCCTTTTTTCAACGCTCGGTCGAAACGGCTCTCGAGTTCGGCGGGATCGAGGCGATCGAGGAATTCGATGAACGCCGCGCGCAGCGCGGCGCCGGCCGCGCGTTCGTGCCCGCGGGCATTCTCGAACCGCTCGCGCAGCCACTGCACCGCGTCGAGGCGCCGGCTGTCGTGGCTCGACAGCACGCTCATCACGAGATCGTCGACCGCGCCCCGGTCGAGCGGGAAGGGCTCGTCGGCCGCGGCCGCCGGCAGTTCGATGCGATAGCTGTTGCGCACCTCGTGGTGATGGCGGCTCAGGTCCTTGAGGCCGAGCAGGGCCTCGCGGAACAGTTGCCCGGCAAGGTGCAGCATGCGCGTCTGCGCGTCGGCCGGCAGGCGATCCGGATCGATGCCCGCGCCCCGGCAGAAGGCGGCGAGCCCGGTCTGCACGTCGTGGAAGGCGGCCGGTTGCGCCGCTTCCTGCGCGCGCGCGGCGCGTGCCAGCCGCGCCATGCGTTTCGACACGGCCTCGGCGGCGGCCTGGCGTGCGATGTTGGAATCGCGCAGCGGATCGAGCGGCGTCGCGACGGCCTGGCCGAACGCATTGACCGCGCGGAAGCTGTCGCTCGGCGACACGTCCGAGGCGAGCAGCGAGACCATGTTGAGCGAGGCGCCGATATCGCCGTCGGTGGCCACCGGATCGCCGCGCTGGGCGCCGAGGATGTCGAGCGCCACGAGGTTGCTGTCGGTCGGCGGGAAATCCGTTGCGGCATCGAGCGCGACGAGGAGTTCGTATTCGCCGAGGCGGATCAGGTCGCCGTTCGCGAGCGCGTGCGTCGCGTGCTTGCCGATCGGCCGCTGCCCGTCATTGACGTAGGCGCCGTTCGTGGAGAGATCCTCGAGCAGCCACTTGCCGTTCCTGAAATGCACGCGCGCGTGGCAACTCGACACGTAGCGCAGCGGATCGGGCAGCACCCAGTCGTTGTCGGCCGCGCGGCCGATCGTGCCGCCGCCCACGCCGAACACGATCGACGAACGCTCGCCGAGAGCGCGACGCTGGGAGCTGACGACACGTAACCTGAGCGCCATGGAGCGACCAATCGAGCGGGCCCGCAAGCGGGTCCGTACAGACATATAATGGGAGGCTTAAATTAACAAGCACACCCCCGCTCCCGATGGCAGCCAGTCACATTTTCAAAGTCATGTTCGTGAACCAGGGCAAGGTCTATGAGGTGTACGCCCGCAAGGTCCATCATGGAAATCTCTTTGGATTCATAGAGATAGAAGAATTCGTGTTCGGCGAGCGCAGTTCCGTGGTCCTCGACCCCGGCGAAGAGCGGATCAAGGGCGAATTCGAGGGCGTCAAGCGCAGCTGGCTGCCGTTGCATTCGGTGCTGCGCGTCGATGAGGTCAGGAAGCAGGGGGTCAGCAAGATCACGGCCTTCGAGGGTGGCAACGTCGCCCAGTTTCCCGGGCCCATCTACACGCCGCCGCCGGGCAGCGACGGACCGCGAAAGTAGTTCGCTCGCAAGATGCTGGTACTCAACGGCGCCCCCGCACTTTCCCCATTCCGACTCGCCAAGCTCCTCGAGCGCCTGCGTGCGCTCGATGCGCGCGTGCAGGCGATCGACGCGCGTTTCATCCACGTAGTCGATGCCGCGCGCGATCTCGCGGCGCCGGAACGCGAGCTGCTCGGGTCCTTGCTGACGTATGGCCCGCGCGCACCCGCGGCGGACGTCGCGCCGATGGGCCGCACGCTCGTCGTGGCGCCCCGCCCGGGGACCGTGTCACCGTGGGCGAGCAAGGCCACCGACATCGCGCAGGTGTGCGGGCTCGAAGCGGTGCGACGCATCGAACGGGCCATCGAGTACCGCATCGCCGGCGTCGGGGCCCTCGACGACGGGGCGTTGCTGCAACTTGCCGCGCCGCTCCACGACCGCATGACCGAGGCGGCCTTCCTTGCCGCCGCCGACCTCGCCGTCCTGTTCACCCATGCGTCGGCCGGCCCCCTGCGCACGATCCCGCGCGCCGGCGGCCGCCCTGCGCTCGATCGCGCCAACCGCGAACTCGCACTCGCGCTGTCGGACGACGAGATCGACTATCTCGTCGCGGCCTTCGAGCGCCTCGGTCGCGACGCCACGGACGTCGAGCTGATGATGTTCGCGCAGGCGAACTCGGAACATTGCCGCCACAAGATCTTCAACGCCGACTGGGTCATCGACGGCGTGCCCATGCCGAAATCGCTGTTCGCGATGATCCGCAACACCCACGCGCGCAGTCCGCGCGGGGTGCTCTCGGCCTATCGCGACAACGCCGCGGTCATCGAGGGCACGACGGGTGCGCGCTGGTACGCCGATCCGCACGGCGGCGCCTACCGGCGCAGCGTCGAGCCGATCGACATCCTGTTGAAGGTCGAGACGCACAACCACCCGACGGCGATTTCGCCATTCCCCGGGGCGGCGACCGGTGCGGGCGGGGAGATCCGCGACGAAGGCGCCACCGGCCTCGGCGCCAAGCCCAAGGCGGGCCTCGCGGGGTTTTCGGTGTCGCACCTGCGCATTCCCCGCCTGCCGCAGCCCTGGGAGGCGGCTTTCGGCAAGCCGGATCGCATTGCGTCCGCGCTCGACATCATGCTCGAGGGTCCGATCGGCGCCGCGGCGTTCAATAACGAATTCGGCCGTCCCAACATCTGCGGTTATTTCCGCACCTTCGAATTGCACGGTGCGGGCGATCCCGCGGGGCGCCTGCGTGGCTACCACAAGCCGATCATGATCGCGGGCGGTGTCGGCAACGTGCGTCGCGCGCATGTCGAGAAAGGCGAGGTGCCCGTCGGCGCGAAGATCGTCGTGCTCGGCGGGCCGGCGATGCTGATCGGCCTCGGCGGCGGCGCCGCCTCGTCGGTCGGCAGCGGCACGACGAGCGAAGCGCTCGACTTCGCGTCCGTGCAGCGGGGCAACCCCGAGATGCAACGTCGCGCGCAGGAAGTGATCGACCGTTGCTGGGCGCTCGGTGACGCCAACCCGATCCTGCTGATCCATGACGTCGGCGCGGGCGGGCTGTCGAACGCGGTACCCGAAGTCGTCGCGCACAGCCGGCGCGGCGCGCGCATCGAACTGCGCGCGGTGCCGAACGACGAGCCCGGCATGACGCCGATGGAGATCTGGTGCAACGAGGCGCAGGAGCGCTACGTGTTGACGATCGCGCCTGGCGATGTCGCGCAGTTCGATGCGCTGTGCGCGCGCGAGCGCGCGCCCTACGCGGTGATCGGTGACATCGACGACAGCGGGCGGCTCGTCGTGCACGA
The DNA here is from genome assembly GCA_050185195.1 of Steroidobacteraceae bacterium. Lineage (GTDB taxonomy): Bacteria > Pseudomonadota > Gammaproteobacteria > Steroidobacterales > Steroidobacteraceae > CADEFQ01. The sequence continues at coordinate 132,014 of JBFWZQ010000006.1, forward strand.
CCGGCTCACCGGCGTCGATGTGGTCGACATGCCGATCGACGTGCTGCTCGGCAAGCCGCCCCGCATGCTGCGCGACGTGCGCGCGCTCGCGCCGCCGCGCGCGCCACTCGCAGCCGCGGCGCGGGCCACGAACCCCCAGGCGCTGCGCGAGGCGGCGCTGCGCGTGTTGCAGTTCCCCGCCGTGGCGGACAAGACCTTCCTCATCTCGATCGGCGATCGCACGGTGGGGGGGCTCATCAGCCGCGACCAGATGGCCGGTCCCTGGCAAGTGCCGGTCGCGGATGTCGCGGTCACGCTCGCCGACTACGAGGGCTACGCGGGCGAAGCGATGGCCATGGGCGAGCGCGCGCCGGTCGCGGTGCTCGACGCGCCGGCCTCGGGTCGCCTGGCAGTCTGCGAAGCGGTGCTCAATATCCTGGCGGCGGATATCGCGGCGCTGCGCGACATACGCCTCTCGGCGAACTGGATGGCGGCCTGCGGCGAGCCGGGCGAGGACGCGGCCCTGTATGCGACGGTGCGCGCGGTGGGCGAGGAGCTGTGCCCCGCGCTAGGCATTGCGATCCCGGTGGGCAAGGATTCGCTGTCGATGAAGACCGCGTGGCGCGAGCCGGCGTCGGGCGCCGACCGCAGCGTCGTCGCACCCGTCTCGCTGATCGTGTCGGCGTTTGCGCCCGTGCGGGATGCGCGGCGCACCTGGACGCCCGTGTTGCGCACCGATGCAGGCGCGACGCGCCTGTTGCACGTCTCGCTCAATGGCGCGCGCCGGCGGCTCGGCGGCTCGGTCTTCGCGCAGGTCCACGGCGAGCTGGGTGACGAATGCCCCGATCTCGACAAGCCCGCGCGGCTCGTGAGCTTCGCCGCGGCGCTGTGCACCTTGCGTGAAGCGGGCCATGTACTCGCGTACCACGACGTGTCGGATGGCGGCCTGTTCGCGACGCTGGCCGAGATGGCCTTCGCGGGCCGCTGCGGCCTCGACGTGAACCTGCCCACGGCGGACGGTTCGGCGGTCGCCCAGCTCTTTGCGGAAGAACCGGGGGTCGTGTTGCAGGTGCGCACCGCCGCGCTCGATGCGATCCGCACGACGTGGCGACTGCACGGGCTCGAATCCTGCGTGCGCGAGATCGGGACGCCCACGTCCGACATGCAGGTGCGCCTCGCGGTGGGCGACACCGTGCTCGAACTGCCCTGGCGCGAACTGCGCGAGGCCTGGTCGCGCACCTCCTGCGAGATGCGCCGCCTGCGTGACGAACCCGCCTGTGCGGACGAGGAATTCGCGGCCAGTTGCGACCCATCCGATCCCGGCCTCTCCGTCGCGCTCGGCTTCGACCCCGAGGACGACATCGCGGCGCCGTTCATCGCGCGCGGCGCGCGGCCGCGCGTCGCGGTGCTGCGCGAACAGGGCGTGAACAGCCAGGTCGAGATGGCCGCGGTGCTCGATCGCGCCGGCTTCGAGCCGCACGACGTGCACATGACCGACCTGCTGGCGGGGACCCGATCGCTCGCGGAATTCCGCGGCCTCGTCGCCTGCGGTGGTTTTTCGTACGGCGACGTGCTGGGCGCGGGCGAGGGCTGGGCCAAGTCGATCCTCCACCACGCGCGTGCGCGCGAAGAATTCATCGCGTATTTCGCCCGCCCCGACACGTTCACGCTCGGCGTGTGCAACGGCTGCCAGATGCTGGCCGCGCTGAAGTCGATCGTGCCGGGCGCCGACCACTGGCCGCGGTTCGTGAGGAATCGCAGCGAGCAGTTCGAAGGGCGATTCTCGCTCGTCGAGATCGTGCCGTCGCCCTCCGTGTTGTTCGCGGGCATGGCCGGGTCGCGCCTGCCGGTCGCGGTGGCGCACGGCGAGGGTCGCGCGGAATTCGCCTCGCCTGAAGCCGAAGCGGCCTTCGCCGCGGCCGGTCTGACGGGCTTTCGTTACATCGACGCGCGCGGCGCGGTGGCGACGCGTTATCCCGCCAATCCGAACGGCTCGCCACTTGGCATCGGCGCCGTGACGAATATCGACGGCCGCGTGACACTCACGATGCCGCACCCCGAGCGTTCGTTCCGCGCCGTGCAGAACTCGTGGCATCCGCACGATGCCGGCGAGGCGAGCGGCTGGATGCGCCTCTTTCGCAACGCGCGGGCGTGGACCGGCTAGGCAGCGCGGCCTGACGGCCTGATGTTGGCATTCAGGCGAAAGAGATTGGTCGGGTCGTACTTGTTCTTGAGGGCGAGCAGCCGGCCATGGTTGTCGCCGTACATGAGCTGCGGGACCTGCTCCGATTGTTCCCCTGCAGCGAAGTTCGAATAGACCCCGTACGTGAAGGGCTCGACGCGCTTCCAGTTCGACCTGACCCACTCCCGGTTTTCCCGGTCGGTCGTTGCCACTTCATCGCTCGAGTTCATGAGCACCGTCAGCAACGAGCTGCGATGCCAGAAAGCCGTCGTATCGTTGGCGAAACGGGCGATGGCGCCGCCCTTCGGGCTCAAGGCAATGCGCGGTCGTGCAATTGGCGCGCTGGTGAACGCATCGAGGATCACTTCGATCAGCGGGTCCTCGAGGCCGGGCACGAAGCCGGATTTCGTGTAAGTGCGCCGCCCGTGCCGTGCACGTTCGTCGTCCTGGGTCTGCAGGTGCTGGTAGGGGACGCGCGACAGCGTATCGCGCAGCGGCTTGCCGCCGCGACGAAAGGGTGCAAGCGCGCGCTCCGCCGCCGCCGCCGGGCCGCAGTAGCAGATATCCAGGATCATGCAGCGTTCGGTGGGGGATGGAGAGGCGAGGACTGGCTCGATCCACAAGTCGTCAGCGGCCTGCGGGAAATTCGCGGCATAGTTCTCGAGGACGCTGCGCGCCTGCGCAGCCGGAAAAACCAGGTGCCCGCCGTAGACGATTGGGTCGAATGGATGCAGCCGGTATTCGAAGGACGTCACGACACCGAAGTTGCCGCCCCCGCCCCGCAAGCCCCAATTGAGATCCGCGTTGTCCGCATCGCTGGCATGCAGCAGTCGACCGTCAGCCGTGACGATGTCGAAGGCCGTCACGTTGTCGGATGTCAGCCCGAATTTGCGCGCGAGGCGGCCGAATCCGCCGCCCAGCGTCAGCCCCGCCACGCCGGTGTGCGAGACGGTTCCTGCGGGAGTGACGAGTCCAAAGGCGAGCGACTCCCGATCGAGGTCGCCCAGCAGGGCGCCACCTTCGGCGCGGGCAAGCCTGCGCCCGGGATCCACACGCACGCTGCGCATCAGTGACAGGTCGATCATCAGCCCATCGTCGCAGACCGATTGCCCGGACAGGCTGTGTCCGCCGCCGCGCACGGCCACCAGCAAGTCGTGCGCGCGCGCGAAATTGACGCATCGAATGACGTCTGCCGCACCGGCACAGCGCCCGATGAGTGCGGGCCTGCGGTCGATCATCCCGTTCCAGACCTTGCGGGCGCTGTCATAGCCCGTGGAGTCCGCCAGCAGCAACGGACCTCGTAGTCCGGAGCGCAGTTCCTCGACGTCGGAGCGGGCGAGCAGTATCCGGCGGCCGTCCCCGGTCATCGCAGGCACGCTGGTGGCGGGCGCATCGGTGGTGAGTCCCCTGAAGGGAAGCGCCGTGGCGCCGGCAGCCGCAACAACGGATGTAACGAAAGTCCTTCGCTTCATCGCCGCCTCCCTGCGTCGCTTGCAACTATGCGCGCGGGCGGCAGCGTACTCAAGTTCGCGGGGAGCGGAACGGGTCCTATGCGGCGAGGGCGCCTGATTTCACGAGTTCGCTGGCCGCGGCGATATCGCGGTCGAGCCGGTGGTCCTCGCGGCGAAACGGCACCCGCTCGCGAATGCGCCCGTGCAGCGCCTCGAGTTGCGCGCTCGTGTGCAGCGGGCGCATCACGTCGATGGCATGCGCGGCGGCGAGGAATTCGATCGCGAGCACCGAGGCGGCGCGATCGCAGATCGCCAGCAGCTTCTCGCCCGCCCAGGGCGCCATGCTGACGTGGTCTTCCTGTCCCGCCGAAGTCGGGATCGAATCGACCGAAGCCGGGTGTGCGAGCGTCTTCACGCTCGACGCGAGCGCGGCGGCGGAGACGTGCGCGATCATGAAGCCCGACTCGAGCCCCGGGTGGTCCGCCATGAACATCGTCAGGCGTGGATTGATGCGGCGATCGAGCAGGTCGATGCGGCGCTCCGACATGGATACCGCATCGACCGTCGCGATGCCCATGAAATCGGCGACATAACCGAGTGGCGCCGCGTGGAAATTGCCGCCCGAGAGGATGTCGGCGCCGAACACGAGCGGATTGTCGGTGGCGGCATTGATCTCGCGTTCGAGCACGGCGCGCGCGTGCGCCAGCGTGTCTGCCCACGCGCCGAACACCTGCGGCATGCAGCGCACGGCGTACGGGTCCTGCACGCGATCGCAGTCAGCATGGCTCCGGTGGATCTCGCTGTCGGCGAGCCAGGTGCGGAAGCGGTGCGCCACCTCGATCTGGCCCGGCAGGCCGCGTGCGTCGTGGATGCGCGCGTCGAACGGCGTGTGGCTGCCCGCGAGCGCCTCGACCGTGAGTGCGCCCGCCGCGATCGAGGAGGCGAGCAGGTTCTGCGCCGCGAACAGGCCCTCGATCGCGAGCGCGCACGAGAGTTGCGTGCCATTCAGGATCGCAAGTCCCTCTTTCGCCTCGAGCACGAGCGGCTCGATGCCCGCGGCGCGCAGCACCTCGGCGCCGGCGAGCGTGCGGCCGCGATGGCGCGCCTCGCCTTCGCCGATCAGCGCGAGCGCCAGGTGCGCGAGCGGCGCGAGGTCGCCCGACGCGCCCACCGAGCCGAGGCCCGGTACGACGGGCAGCACGTTGTGGTCGACCAGCGCCAGGATCGCGTCGATCACTTCCGGGCGCACGCCCGAGTAACCGGTCGCGAGGCTGTTCGCCTTGAGGATGAGCATGCGGCGAACGATCGACCCGGGCAGCGGCTCGCCCACCCCGCACGCATGGCTGCGCACGAGATTGACCTGCAGCGCTGCGACGGCCCCGCGTTCGATGCGGCGATTGGCAAAGGCGCCGAAGCCGGTATTGATGCCGTAGACGGCGGCCTCGCCCTGCGCAGCGCTTGCCACCTGCCGTGCGGACTCGCCGAGCCGGACGTGCGCCTCCGGCGCCAGCGTGAAGGCGCGGGACTTGCGGGCGTCGTTGGCGAGGACCTGCAGGGTCAGGGAGCGGCCGTCGAGGGCGATGGCAGTCATCGCGCGAGGATACGCCGGCGCGCGCTGTGGGCGAAGCGGCGCCGTGCGGCGCCCATTGCGCGCCGGCTACGGGCTGCGCGCCGCGAGCTGCGCGCGACGGGCTGCGGGCTACGGGCCAGAGCGTCGGTTGGTGGGGCAGGTCAGTGACTGCGCCTCGCGGACTTACGTGCAAAGCGCGGTGCGGCACCCGGGCGGAGTCGGCATGGCGCCCTGGGAGGCGGAATCCCTTACCCAGGCCACGGCATCGACAAGGCCGCGCGAGGGGACAATTTGAACAGCGTCACCCGGGCCTCTGCGCGGAGCGGCAGAACCACATCAACCCAGGGTAGATGCACGACGATGAATTGGGGCATCAACTCGCGAATGTTGATGCTCGAGAGCCGGAGGCGGTCTTTCAGCGCTGGAAGTACTGCTTGATCTCAGCGGGATCCCGGGTGACCGAGAGCGCGACCATCAGCAAGACACGCGCCTTCTGTGGACTGAGGTTGTCGGACAGAATGCAGCCAGCGCGGACCAGGGATAAGCCAGCTCCGGGCGACGCATACAGCGGGATCTGGCGCCCAGTTGGAACACGCGTGCTCACGACGCATGGAATGCCACGGCTGAGCGCTTCCTTGACGGCTTCGAACATTCGCTCCCCCACGTTCCCCAGGCCAGTGCCTGCGATCACGAGGCCATCGCGGCTGCTCGGCAGCCCAAACGGCTCGGGCCCGTGCAGGAGTTGCCTCAGGACGAGGCCATCGTTTCCCGCGTAGTGATTCACTATTTCGACGCGACCCAGCTGCGGACGCGGCGGGAGCGCTACGTGCTGGCGCCGCAGCGGCTTGCGATAGAACCAGACGCCCTCGACATCGACTACGCCAAGCGCGCCGAACTCGGGCGTCTTGAACGTTTCCAACGCGATCGTGTTGGTCTTCGTGACCTCTCGGGCGGCGTTGATCTGTCCGCTCAGGACCACCATCGTGCCCATGCCGGCGGCTTGCGGCGAGACGGCTACGCGAACAGCGTCCAGCAGGTTGCGCGGACCGTCAGTGTCCGACATCGAGGCCGCGCGCTGCGAGCCCACCATGACCACGGGCTTGTCGCTGTTGGTGGTCAGGTCCATGAAATAGGCAGTTTCCTCCAACGTGTCTGTCCCATGCGTGACCACGATTGCGGCTACTGCCGGATCTGCCAACGCCGCGTTGGCCCGCTCGCGCAGCTGGAGCCAGGTCGTCGGGTTCATGTCCGCACTGCCGATGTTGGCCACTTGTTCGTACGTGATGGTCGCGTACTTGCCGATTTCCGGTGCAGCAGCGATCAGTTGATCGGCAGACACACTCGGGACAAACCCGCCCTTTGCCGCATCGTAAACACTGGCGATGGTTCCGCCGGTGGCAAGAATGTGGATGCGGGGGAGCTGCTCCGGCGGCTGCGCGAACCCGACAACACTCGACAAGCCGAGGGTGAATGCAACGAACGGCAGGGCAGAGCGGGCGCTCATGTCCCATACAGGGTAATGCGGAAGGGCAGGAACCGATACCCCAACACGATTGCCGCCACCGCGATGGCAAGCACAACTATCTTGGCAAACTGGTTGACGCCGGTAGTTCCGTAGGCGAGACCCGCAGCCAGATAGAGGCATGTTGCGCCGATCGCGAGATTCACGACACTCAGCACGGTGTCGACTCGCGGCGTATAGCCGCAGGCTCTGCGGCGCTTGCATACGAACCAGGTTGAACTGATCGGTTGGCAGGGGGTTTGCAGGTGCGAAAGGAGAGAGTCGAACCTGCCGCGGCATGACTCTCTACTCTGACGGTGCCCGTGCGGGCCTCAAAAAAAGCCGCGACCAACGACGGAACTCAGGGCGCGCAACCGGCGTCGCTTGCCCGTCGCCCGTCGCCCGTCGCCCGTCGCCCGTCGCCCGTCGCCCGTCGCCCGTCGCCCGTCGCCCGTCGCCCGTCGCCCGTCGCCCGTCGCCCGTCGCCCGTCGCCCGTCGCCCGTCGCCCGTCGCCCGTCGCCCGCGCCGCGGCGCCTCAGCGCGTCAGCGGCTTGTAGCGGATCCGGTGAGGCTGCGCGGCCTCGGCGCCTTTCCGGCGCTTGAAGTCCTCGACGTACTCCTGGTAGTTGCCTTCGAAGTACACCACCTGCGAGTCGCCCTCGAACGCGAGGATGTGCGTCGCGATGCGATCGAGGAACCAGCGGTCGTGCGAGATCACGACGGCGCAACCCGGGTAGTTCAGCAGCGCTTCCTCGAGCGCACGCAGCGTTTCGATGTCGAGGTCGTTCGTCGGCTCGTCGAGCAGGAGGACGTTGCCGCCGGAACGCAGCACCTTCGCGAGGTGCACGCGGTTGCGTTCGCCGCCCGACAGCTCGCCGATCAGCTGCTGCTGCTGCGTGCCGCGGAAGTTGAAGCGCCCCACGTAACCGCGCGCGGCCGTTTCGTAGTTGCCGACGCGGATGATGTCCTGCCCGCCCGAGATCTCGTCGAACACGGTTTTCTTGTCGTCGAGCGAGTGCCGCGACTGGTCGACATAAGCGAGCTTCACCGACGGGCCCATGCGGACCTCGCCGGCATCCGGCGCCTCGCCGCCCGTCAGCATGCGAAAGAGCGTGGTCTTGCCGGCGCCGTTCGGCCCGATGATGCCGACGATGCCGCCCTTCGGCAGGCTGAAGGACAGGTCGTCGATCAGCAGCCGGTCGCCGTAGGCCTTGCGCAGGTTCTTCGCCTCGATCACGAGGTCGCCGAGGCGCTCGCCGGGCGGAATGTAGATCTCGTTGGTCTCGTTGCGCTCCTGGAATTCCCGCGACGCGAGTTCTTCGTAGCGGGCCAGGCGCGCCTTGCTCTTCGCCTGTCGCGCCTTCGGGTTCTGCCGCACCCACTCGAGTTCGCGCTCGAGGGTCTTCCTGAGTGCATCGCGTTCACGCTCTTCGAGGGCGAGGCGCTTTTCCTTCTGCTCGAGCCACGACGAGTAGTTGCCTTGCCACGGGATGCCATGGCCGCGGTCGAGTTCGAGGATCCACTGCGCCACGTTGTCGAGGAAGTAGCGGTCGTGCGTCACCGCGATGACCGTGCTCGGGTATTCCTCGAGGTAGCGCTCGAGCCAGGCGATCGACTCGGCGTCGAGGTGGTTGGTCGGTTCGTCGAGCAACAGCATGTCGGGCGCGGACAGCAGCAGCTTGCAGAGCGCCACGCGGCGTTTCTCGCCGCCGGAGAGCTTGCCGATCGGCGCGTCCCACGGCGGCAGGCGCAGCGCATCGGCGGCGATCTCGAGCTTGCGTTCGATTTCCCATCCGCCCGCGGCATCGATCGCGTCCTGCAGTTTCGCCTGCTCGTCGAGCAAGGCCGTCATCGCGTCGTCCGACATCGGCTCGGCGAATTTTTCGCTGATCTCGTTGAAGCGGGTGAGCTTCGCGAACGTCTCGCCGAGGCCCAGCACGGTTTCCTCGCGCACGGTCTTCGCAGGATCGAGTTGCGGTTCCTGCGGCAGGTAGCCGACCTTGATGCCGGCCTGCGGGCGCGCTTCGCCCTCGATGTTGGTGTCGAGGCCGCCCATGATCTTGAGCAGCGTCGACTTGCCCGCGCCGTTCAATCCGAGGACGCCGATCTTGGCGCCGGGAAAGAACGAGAGGCTGATGTCCCGCAGGATCGTGCGCTTGGGCGGCACGACCTTCGAGACGCGATTCATCGTGTAGATGTATTGCGCCATTTAAACCGGTCGGGTGGGGGAGGGAGCGGCGCGCATTATGGGGTAGACCCGTGCCCCTGTGCTAGGCTCGCGGGCTGTGGCATCGGTGCTTGTGGTGATGGGCGAAACGATCGCCCGATACGGGTTTCCCGAGGGCCATCCGTTCGGCGTCGATCGCCATGATGCCTTCGCGCGGCAGTTCGAGCTGCGCGGCTTCGATGCCCGGGTCAGCGTGGCGTCGCCGGCGCCCGCGCAGGCCGACGAACTGCTCCTGTTCCACACCCCCCACTACGTGGATTTCGTGCGCGAGCGGTCCGCCTCGGGACAGGGCTTCCTCGATGACGGCGACACGCCGGCCTTTCGCGGCGTTTACGAGGCCGCGGCCAGCGTGGTTGGCGCGACGCTCGTGGCCGCACGGGCGCTGATGGCCGGTGTCGCGCGGCGTGCCTTCGTGCCGATCGCGGGACTGCACCACGCGGCTCGCGACCATGCAGCGGGTTTTTGCGTCTTCAACGACGTCGGCGTCGCCATCGAGGTGCTGCGGCGGGAGTACGGCCTCGCCCGCATCGCGTACGTCGACATCGACGCGCACCACGGCGATGGCGTCTTCTACGCCTACGAGTCCGATCCGCAGGTGATTTTCGCGGATATCCACGAGGATGGGCGCACGCTCTATCCCGGCACCGGCAGCGCCGACGAAACCGGCAAGGGCGCGGCCGCCGGCGCCAAGCTCAATATCCCGGTGCCCGGGGGTGCCGACGACACGGCTTTCGACGCCGTCTGGCCGCGGGTGCTGGCATTCATCGAGGCGGCGCGCCCCGAGTTCATCATCCTGCAGTGTGGTGCCGACAGCATTGCGGGCGACCCCATCACCCACCTCGCCTTCACGCCGGCCTCGCACGGCCGTGCCGCACGCGACCTCGCCGGCCTCGCCGATCGGCTGGGACATGGCCGGGTGCTGGCGCTCGGTGGTGGCGGCTACAACCGCGCCAATCTCGCCCAGGCCTGGAACGACGTGGTGGAGAACCTCGCCGGCTAGGGCCGGGTGGCCATCCGCGCGGCCGGCGCGCCACGCGGCGGCGGCGTTCGGGTAGAATTGACCATTCCCCGGGTTTCCCCGCCGCACCGAGAGCACCTGCCCATGTTCCGGACCTCCATGGTCATTTCGAATTTCGATCCCGAACTCGCCGCCGCGCTCGAGGGCGAACGCCGGCGCCAGGAAGAACACATCGAGCTGATCGCGTCCGAAAACTACGCGAGCCCGCGCGTGCTCGAGGCGCAAGGCTCCGTGCTGACGAACAAGTACGCGGAAGGTTATCCGGGCAAGCGCTATTACGGCGGTTGCGAGTATGTCGACATCGCCGAGCAGCTCGCGATCGATCGCGCGAAGCAGCTCTTCGGCGCGGCCTACGCCAACGTGCAGCCGCATTCCGGGTCGCAGGCGAACGCCGCGGTCTATCTCGCGCTGTGCAACCCGGGTGACACGATCCTCGGCATGAGCCTCGACCACGGCGGCCACCTGACCCACGGCGCGAAGGTCAATTTTTCCGGCAAGCTGTTCCGCGCCGTGCAATACGGCATCCGCCCGGACAACGGCGAGATCGATTACGCCGAGGTCGCGCGCATCGCGCGCGCGGAGAAGCCGCGCATGATCGTCGCCGGCTTCTCGGCTTATTCGCGCGTGATCGACTGGTCGAAGTTCCGCACGATCGCCGACGAAGTGGGCGCCTATTTCTTCGTCGACATGGCGCACGTGGCCGGGCTCGTCGCGGCCGGCATCTACCCGAATCCGCTGCCGCACGCCGACGTGGTGACGACCACCACGCACAAGACGCTGCGCGGCCCGCGTGGCGGACTGATCCTCGCGCGGGAGAATCCCGAGCTCGCGAAGAAATTCAACTCGCTGGTGTTCCCCGGCACGCAGGGCGGGCCGCTGATGCACGTGATCGCCGCCAAGGCGGTGGCGCTGCTCGAGGCGCTGCAACCCGAGTTCAAGGCGTACCAGCAGCAGGTGCTCGTGAACGCGCGCGCGATGTGCGCGCGGCTCGGCGAGCGCGGCTACCGCATCGTTTCCGGCGGCACCGACAACCACCTGTTCCTGGTCGACCTGTCCGACAAGGCGATCACCGGCAAGGAAGCGGACGCGGCGCTCGGGCGCGCCAACATCACCGTCAACAAGAACGCGGTGCCGAACGATCCACGCCCGCCGATGGTGACGAGCGGCCTGCGCATCGGCACGCCCGCTGCGACCACGCGCGGCTTCGGGCAGGCCGAGGTCGAGGCCGTCGCCGGCTGGATCGCCGATGTGCTCGATGCGAACGGCGGCGACGCCGTGGTCGAACGCGTGCGGGGCGAGGTGCTCGCGCTCTGCCGCCGATTCCCCGTCTACGGCCCCTGACGCGGGCGCGCGGGGAGCGCCATGCACTGCCCGTTCTGCGGCCACGAGGAGACGAAAGTGATCGACTCGCGGCTCGCCGGCGAGGGTCGGCAGATCCGCCGCCGCCGGGAGTGCCTCGCCTGCGCCGAGCGGTTCACGACCTTCGAGACCGCCGAGCTCGTGATGCCGCTCGTGGTGAAATCGGACTGCAGCCGCGAACCGTTCGACGAGCAGAAGATGCGCCACGGCATCGTCAAGGCGCTCGAGAAGCGCCCGGTGTCGCAGGAAGCGATCGAAGCGGCGGTCACCCACGTCTGCAACCGGCTGCGCAGCCTCGGTGAGCGTGAAGTGCCTTCCCGCGGCATCGGTGAGTTCGTGATGGAGGAATTGCGGCACCTCGACGAGGTGGCCTACGTGCGCTTCGCCTCCGTCTACCGCAGCTTCCAGGACGTCGAGGCGTTCCGCGACGAGATCGAAAAGCTGCGCCATCATCGCCGCAAGCGCGAGGACAACCGCGACCAGCTGCCGTTGCTGCCGGGCGGGGAGGCGGGCGGCGCGAAAGACGGCAAGCCATGAGCACATTCACGGCATTCGAGGAGCAGGCGATGCGCCGCGCGCTCGAACTCGCCGGGCGCGGCCTCGAGACGGCCGACCCCAATCCCCGCGTGGGGTGCGTGATCGTGCGCGACGGGCAGGTCGTGGGCGAGGGTTGGCACGTTCGCGCGGGCGAAGCACACGCCGAGATCGGCGCGCTGCGCGAGGCAGGCGAACGCGCCGCGGGGGCGACCGCGTTCGTGACGCTCGAGCCTTGCTGCCACCACGGCCGCACGCCGCCGTGCACCGAGGCGCTGATCGAGGCACGGCTCGCGCGCGTGGTGTTCGCGGTGCGCGATCCGAATCCGCGGGTCGACGGTGGCGGGGCCGCACGGCTCGCGGCCGCCGGCATCGACGTGGCGGGCGGCCTGCTCGAGTCGCAGGCCGCCGCGCTCAACGCGGGGTTCCTGTTGCGCATGCGCGCCGGGCGCCCGTGGGTGCGCCTGAAGACGGCGGCCAGCCTCGACGGGCGCACCGCGCTCGCGAACGGCGCGAGCCGCTGGATCACGGGCGAGGCGGCGCGTGCCGACGTGCACGACTGGCGCGCACGCAGTTCCGCCGTGGCAACCGGCATCGGCACGCTGCTCGCCGACGATCCGCGCCTCGACGTGCGGCGCCCGCGGCCGCTCGGGCGCGCCCCGGCGCGCGTCGTGTTCGATACCCGGCTGCGCACGCCGCCGGCGGCGCGCGTGTTCGACGCACCGGGCGAAGTCTTCGTGTTGCATGCGGCGGGAAAGGCCGCGGAACAGGATGCCGGTGCCCGGCTCGCCACGCGCGGGGCGCGCCTCGAAGCCGTCGCGGCAGCCGGAACACACCTCGATCTCGCAGCTGCCCTGCGCCGCCTCGGCGAACTTGGCATGAACGAGCTGTGGGTGGAGGCGGGTGCCACGCTCGCGGGGGCGCTGCTCGGGTCGGGGCTCGTCGACGAGTGGTTGCATTACCTCGCGCCGAAGCTCCTCGGTCCCGCGGCCCGCCCGCTCGCGGACCTGCCACGGATCGAACGGCTGGGCGATGCCCGCGGCTACTCGCTCATCGAGACAACGGCGTTCGGCGCGGATTTGCGCCTGCGCCTCGTTCCGGGGAAAGTCTGACGATGTTCACGGGAATCATCCAGGATGTCGGCCGGGTGCGTGCGGTGACCGCGCGCGATGGCGATGCCGAATTCGTCTTGGCGGTCGGGCAGCTCGCGCTCGGGGCTACGCGGGTGGGCGACAGCATCGCCGTGAACGGCGTGTGCCTCACCGCGACGCGCGTCGGCACGGATGAGTTCGCGGCGGACGTTTCGCGCGAGACGCTCGCCGTCACGACGCTCGCGATGGCGGCACCCGGCGAGCGCGTGAACCTCGAGCCTGCGCTGCGCGCGGGCGACGCGCTCGGCGGGCACCTCGTGTCGGGCCACGTGGACGGCATCGCCGAGATCCTGTCGCTCGCGCCGGATGCGCGCTCGGTGCGCGTCGCGGTCCGCGTGCCGCCCGCGCTCGCGCGTTATATCGCCCGCAAGGGTTCGGTGGCGCTCGACGGGGTGAGCCTCACCGTGAACGATGTCGATGCGGACGTGTTCCACGTGAACCTCGTGCCGCATACCCAGGCCGTGACGACGCTCGGCGATTGGACGCCGGGCCGGCGCGTGAACCTCGAAGTCGACCAGGTCGCGCGTTATGTCGAGCGACTCACCGGGAAATGAAACGTGGAACTGCACAGCATTGCTGAGATCCTGACCGACCTGCGCGCCGGGCGCATGGTCCTGATCATGGACGACGAAGATCGCGAGAACGAGGGCGACCTCGTGATGGTCGCGGAAAAGGTGCGCCCGGAAGACGTCAATTTCATGGCGCGTTTCGGCCGCGGGCTCATCTGCCTCACGCTGACGGCGGACCGCTGCCGGCAGCTGCGCCTGCCGCTGATGGTGAGCAGCACCCAGCGCGACCACCGCACCAACTTCACGCTCTCGATCGAGGCGGCGGAAGGCGTGACTACCGGTATCTCGGCCTACGACCGCGCGCACACGGTGCTCGCCGCGGTGCAGCCGGACGCGCGGCCGGAGGACCTGCGCCAGCCGGGGCACATCTTCCCGATCATGTCGCAACCCGGGGGCGTGCTCACCCGCGCCGGCCACACCGAGGCGGGCTGCGACCTTGCGCGCCTTGCAGGCTTCGAGGCCGCTGCGGTGATCGTCGAGGTGATGAACGACGATGGCACGATGGCCCGGCGCCCGCAGCTCGAGCAGTTTGCGCGCCACCACGGCCTGAAGATCGGCACGATCGCGGACCTCATCCGCTATCGCCTGCGCAACGAGCGCTCGGTGGAGCGCATCGCCGAGCGGACCGTGCGCACCGAGTTCGGCGAGTTTCGCCTCTGCGCGTACGAAGACCACGTGCAGCGCGACGTGCATCTCGCGCTGGTGCGCGGCGATGTGTCCGGCAGCCGTACGCCCCTCGTGCGCGTGCACCTGGCCGACACGCTGCGCGACGTGCTGGGCGCCGAGGTCGGGCCGCCGCGTGCCTGGACCCTGCGCGCCGCGCTGGCGCGCATTGCGAAGGAGGGCTGCGGTGTGGTCGTGGTGCTGCGCCGGAACGAGGCGCCGCGCGACCTCGTGGCGGCGATCCACGACCAGGAAACACCGCCGCCGCCGCCGCAGGGCGAGGTGCTGCGCACCTTCGGCGTCGGCGCGCAGATCCTGAAGGACCTCGGCGTGCGCCGCATGCTGGTGCTGTCGGCGCCGAAATACATGCACGGCATTTCAGCCTTCGATCTCGAGGTCGAAGGCTACGTCGACAACGACGATTGAGCGGGCACGCCCGGCTATACTGCACGCATGCCCCCCGTCCTCACCGGCGAACTCGCCGCCGCCCAGCATTCCGTCGCGATCGTCGCGGCCCGCTTCAACGATTTCGTGGTCGCGAGCCTGCTGCGCGGTGCCGTCGGGGCCTGGGAGGCGCATGGTGGGGCGCCGGACCGGCTCGTGGTCGCGCGTGTCCCGGGCGCCTTCGAACTGCCGGTGGCCGCCCGGCAGTGCGCGGTGAGCGGGCGGTTTGCAGCGGTGGTCGCGCTCGGTTGCGTGATCCGCGGCGATACCGCGCACTTCGATTACGTCGCCGGCGAATGCGCGCGCGGGATCGCGCAGGTCGCGCTCGATACCGGCGTGCCGGTGATGTTCGGCGTGCTCACGGTGGAAACCGTCGAGCAGGCGGTGCAGCGCGCGGCGGTGCGCGCCGGCAACAAGGGCGGCGAGGCGATGCAGGGCGCGATCGAGATGGCGAACCTGCTGCCGAGGCTCGCATGAACGAATCGCAGGGCGCGCGGCGCGCGGCGTCGAATCGCCGCGCCGTGGCGCGCAAGATCGCGGTGCAGGCCCTGTACCGCTGGCAGGTCAACGCAGGGCCCTGGCAGGACCTGCTGCTCGAGTTCGCGGACGCCGAAGACATGCCGAAGGCCGATCGCGAGTACTTCGACGCCCTCGTGCGCGGCGTGGCCGAAAGCGGCGCCGAGTGGGACGCGGAGCTCGCACGCTACTCCGACCGCGCGCCCGCCGAACTCGACCCGGTGGAACACGCGGTGCTGCTGATCGGCCTGTTCGAACTCACCCGCCGGCCCGACGTGCCGTACCGCGTCGTCATCGACGAGGGTGTCGGACTCGCGCGGCGCTTCGGCGCGACCGACGGCCACAAGTACGTCAACGCAGTGCTCGATCGCGCGGCCCGCGCGCTGCGCAGCGAAGAGCACTGAGCGCGACCCCGCCATGCCGCTCAGCGAATTCACGCTGATCGAGCGGTTCTTCCGCGACCTCGGGGCGCGACGTGATACCCGGGTCGGTGTCGGCGACGACGGTGCGGTGCTTGCGCCCCCCGCGGGACACGAGCTCGTCGCGGTCGTCGATACGCTCGTCGAGGGCGTGCATTTCCCGGCCGGTTCACCCGCGCGCTCGATCGGCCATCGTGCGCTCGCGGTGAACCTGAGCGACGTCGCGGCCATGGGCGCCACGCCGGCGTGGGCGCTGCTCGCGCTTACCCTGCCGCGGGCCGACGAAGGCTGGCTCGCGGAGTTCGCCGCGGGCTTTGGCGCGCTTGCGACCACGCACGACGTGCAGCTCGTCGGGGGCGATACGACGGCGGGACCGCTCACGATATCCGTGCAGGCCCTTGGCATCCTGCCGCGCGGCGAGGCGCTGCTGCGCGCGGGTGGGCACGTGGGCGACGTCGTTTTCGTGACGGGCACGCCTGGCGACGCCGCGTGCGGCCTCGCGGTGCTGCAGGGTCGCCTGCGTACGCCGGGCTCGGCGAGCGCGGCCGCCCTCGATGCATTGCGCCAGCGCTTCCACTTTCCCACGCCGCGCTGCGCGGCGGGCGCCCAGCTGCGCGGCGTCGCGAGTGCATGCATCGACATATCCGACGGGCTCGCCGGGGACCTCGCCAAGCTCGCCATTGCGAGCGGCTGCGGTGCGCGGGTCGATGTCACGCAGTTGCCGCTCTCGGCGCCGCTGCTCGAGGTGGCGGGGCGCACGGCGGCCGAGCACTTCGCCCTCACCGGCGGCGACGACTACGAATTGTGCTTCACGGTGCCGCCCGCGCGCGTACCGGAACTTGCCGGCCTGTCGTGCACGGCGATCGGTTGCCTCACCGCCGGACGCGGCGTCACCGTCTGCCGGGGCGACAATGTGATCGATTTCTCGCATTCGGGGTTCGATCACTTCGCGATTTGACGCCGCGCGTCACAGCCCGCCGGGACCCCCGGCGATCCGCGAGGCGCATCACAGATCGGCCCCGGTGCGCCACATATTCTGCCTCGCGATGTCCACGCCGGCCCACAAAGCGCTACCCCAAGGCAGGGTGCCCGACAAGATCGGCAAGTACGTGATCGTCAACGAGGTCGGCAAGGGCAGCACCGGCACGGTCTACCTCTCGCACGACCCGTATTACGGCCGCGACGTCGCGATCAAGGTCTACAACATCGATGCCGGCGGCGACGAGGAACGCGCGCGTATCTCGCGCAAGATGTTCCTCTCGGAAGCGCATATGGTCGGGATGTTGCAGCATCCGCACATCCTGCCCATCTACGACGCGGGCGAGGAGAACGGCCACTGCTACATCGTCACCGAGCACGTGCACGGCGCGCGCACGCTCGCGGCCTACTGCAAGGCGGACAACCTGCTGCGCATCGACGACGTCGTCGAGATCGTCTACAAGTGCGCCAAGGCGCTCAACTACGCACACTCGCGCGGCGTGATCCATCGCGACATCAAGCCGTCGAACATCATGCTGACGCAGGACAGCGACGTGCGCATCATTGATTTCGGCATCGCGCTGGTCGCCGATTCCGACATCTCGCGCATCGAGGGCATTGCCGGCAGCCCCTCGTACATGTCACCCGAGCAGGTGCAGAGCCTCGAGCTGACGAACCGCTCGGACCTCTATTCGCTCGGCGCGGTGATGTACGAGATGCTGTCGGGCATGCGGCCATTTCGCGCCGGCAACCTCGCGAAGCTGCTGCACCAGATCGTCTACGCGACGCCGGCGCCGATCCACACGCTCGCCCCCGACGTGCCCGAGGAACTCGAGACCGTGGTCGCGATGGCGCTGCAGAAGCAGCCGGAGAAGCGCTACAAGAGCGGCCTCGACCTCGCGGCCGAGCTCACGCGCGTGCACCAGAAGCTGCGCCAGCGCTACGCGCGCATTGACCAGCAGGAACAGTTCGCGACGCTGCGGCGCCTCAAGTTTTTCCATGAGTTCTCGCACGCGGAGATCTGGGAAGTGCTGCGCGCGAGCAACTGGCAGGATTACGCTGGGTCCGAAGAGATCGTCAAGGAAGGCGAGATGGACGACCGGTTCTACGTCGTCGTAGCCGGCGAGTGCGTCGTCGAGCGCCATGGACGGCGCCTCGGCGCGCTCGAGAGCGGCGATTGTTTCGGCGAGACCAGCTACGTGCAGGGTGCGAAGCGCACCGCCACGGTCAAGGCGAACGGGCCCGTCACCGTGCTGAAGGTGAGCTCGACGCTGCTCGAGCAGGTCTCGGCCTCCTGCCAGCTGCGCTTCAACCGCGTGTTCCTGCGCGGCATGATCAGCCGCCTGCAGAACGCGGAGCAGCGGGCGGCGTCAGAAGCCGCGTCGTGAACCAGTCGCGGATGATCTCGAGCCGTTCGACGCGCTGGCTCGGCGGCCCGTTGCGCGACAGTCCGTGCGACGAGGTCGGGAACAGCACGAGCTTCGCGGGCTTGCCGAGCATCCTGAGCGCGTTGTAGTAGCCGATGCCCTGGTCCATCGGCGTGCGGTAATCCTGCTCGCTCTGGATCACGAGCACCGGCGTCTTCACCTTGTCGACGAGGTTGATCGGCGAGCGCTCGAAGTATTCCTGCGGCGAACGCCACGGATAGTCGTGGAACCAGCGCTGCGCGAAGAAGCCGTTGAGGTCGGCCACCGCCGTGTGCGAGGCGAAGTCGACGACCGGGCGCTCGACGAGCGCCGCGGCGAAGCGGTCGGTCTGGCCGATCGTCCAGCTCGTGAGCACGCCGCCGCCGCTGCCGCCGCCCACGCCGAGGCGCGCGGTATCGACGTAGCCGCGGGCGATCACCGCGTCGAGCGCGGCCATCAGGTCGCGATAGTCGTCGCCCGGATAGCGGAACTGCACGCTGTTTGCGAACTGCTCGCCGTAACCGGTGCTGCCGCGGGGATTGGCGATGAGCACCAGCATCCCGGCGTTCGCGAGCACCTGGAACTCGTGGAAGAACGCTTCGCCGTACATCGCGTGGGGGCCGCCATGGATGTAGAGCATCAGCGGGTACTGCTTCGAGGCGTCGAAGCCGGGCGGCTTCACGAGCCAGGCCTGGATGCGCGTGCCGTCGAAGGAATCGACCCAGAGTTCCTCATAGGGTGCGAGTGCGGCGCCCGCGAAGGCGTCCTTGCCGTGGGCCGTGCGCTGCGTCCATTTGCCGCCCGGCCGATCGAGTGTCCAGACTTCGTAGGGCTGCGTCGGCGAGCCGAACACGGCCGCGACGCGGCCCGTGCGCGCGAGTGAAAACTCGCGCAGGTCGCCGCGCAGCGGCGCGGACATCACCGCCGGTTCGCCGCCCGCGGCATTCACCCGGTAGAGCTGCGCGAGGCCGCGATCGGCCGCGATGAACCACAGCGCCTTGCCGGACGCGTCGTACTGCAGTTGCCGGCCGCTGCCGCGCGGCATCGGCGTGTCGCTCATGACGGTTTCGCCGACGTTGCGATCGAAGCCTGCGGTGACGTTCGTTGCGATGGCGAGGCCCCCGGCGCCGAGCGCGGCGGCATAAAGCCGGGTCGTCGTGGCGCTGCGCAGCGGCTGCGTGTCGTCGAAGCCGGTCCAGGCGATGCGGCCGTCGCGTGACAGGGCGAGGGGCGCGCCATCGGGTCCACGGCGGGCCGTCAAGGCACGCGCCTGCGCGCCGGCCGCGACCTCGACGCGAAACAGCTCGCTGTCGGCCGGCGCGACCGGCGGGTTCGGGTCGGGCAGGGCACTGAAAACCAGTGCCTTGCCGTCGGCCGTCCACAGGGGCGCCGAAGGTTCCGTGCGCCCATCCCAGAGGGGCCCGAGGGCGGGACCGTGATCGCCGGCGACCGTCACGACCCAGAGTTGCGAGCGCTGCTCGGGCAGGAAGCCGGGTGCGCCATCGAAGCGGTAGAAAAGCCGTTCGGTGATGTGCGCACGACCGGCCGGGCCGGTTTTCGGCGCGGGTTCGGCCGGCGCCGGGCGCGCGAGATAGGCGATGCGCGTGCCGTCCGGGGACCACGCGAAGGCGCCCACGCCTTCCTTCTCGGCGGTGAGGGGCCAGGCTTCGCCGCCACGCATGTCGAGCACGTAGACCTGGCGCTTCTCCGCGCGGTTCGACACGAAGGCGAGGCGCGTGCCATCGGGCGACCAGCGCGGCTGCGAATCATCCGTGGGGCCGCCGACCAGCAGGCGCGGCGCCGCATCGCCGTCGATCAGCCAGATATCTCCCTGGTAGTCGTCCTTGCCGACATCGGCATGCGCCACGACATACGCGATGCGCCGGCCGTCGTCGCTGACCTGCGCGTCGCCCACGAACGGGATCTGCGCGATCGATGCGGGGTCGAGGCCGGCGGCGGAGGCGGGCGCCGGCATCGCGAGCACCAGCAGGACGAGGGACGCCGCGAACGAGGGGTTTCGCATGTTCGTATCCGCGCAAGGTATTCGGGTGGCGCCATGGTACAGAAAAACTGGGACAATGAAGCGATGCAGGTACCCTGGCGCAAGCGTTTTTCCCGTCTGCTGCGTGCACGCTGGCGCACGCGCGTGCTCTCGCGGCACGGCATTGCACTCGTGGCCGAGACCCGTAACGGCACGCTCGCCGTCGATGCGCGCGATTTCAATGTGTCGCGCCATCTCCTCGAGCGTGGCGAGTACGACTGGGCCCAGCTCACCCTGCTCAAGTCCCTGCTGGCGCCGGGCGCACGGCTCGTGGTGGTCGGCGCGCACATCGGCAGCGTCCTGATCCCGCTCGCGCGCGAGTGCGGCGCACACTCCACGCTCGCCTTCGAGCCGAGCCCGCGCAACCGGCGGCTGCTGGCGATGAATCTCGCGCTGAACGGCCTCGGCGAACTGCGCGTCGAGGCGAGCGCCGTGGGCGACGCCGCGGGCGTGGCGCGTTTCACCGAGAACCCGATCAATTCCGGCAACAGCCGGGTGAGCGCGGGCGGCGAGATCGAGGTGCCCGTCGTTACGCTCGACGCGACCGTTCCGTCATCGTGGCCGCAGGTGGATTTGCTCGTCGTCGACGCCGAAGGGTTCGAAGTGCAGGTGTTGCGCGGTGCTGGCGCGACCCTGCCGCGCACGCGGGCGCTCTACATCGAATACGCACCCGAGCAGCTCGAGGAGCAGGGTTGCAGCGTCGCGCAGTTCGCCGCGCTGCTGGCGCCGGAGTTCGGCTGCGTCTACGTCGTGCGTGGTGCGCGCGTGGAGCGGATCGTTGAGCCACTCGGCAACTTTCTGGCCCGGCACGGCGCGCGCGGCACGCGCTTCGACCTGCTTGCGATGCGTGAGCCGCTGGCGGGGCGTTAGCGGTTCGCGGGCGGTGCGGCCGGCGCCGCCGCGGTTTCCTTGTCGCGCTCGACCCGTGCATAGGCCGAGTGATTGTGGATCGACTCGAAGTTCTCGGCCTCGATCACATAGGCCGCGATGCGTTCGTCGCGATTGAGGCGCACCGCGACATCACGCACGAGGTCCTCGACGAACTTCGGGTTGTCGTAGGCGTGTTCGGTGACGTATTTCTCGTCGGGCCGCTTCAGGATGCCGTAGAGGCCGCAGGAGGCCTCGGACTCCGCCACGTCGATCAGCTCCTCGATCCACATGTGGCTGCGCAGCTTCACCTCGATCGTGACATGCGATCGCTGGTTGTGCGCCCCGCGCTCGGAGATCTTCTTCGAGCAGGGGCACAGGCTCGTCACCGGCACGACGACCCGCAACCACAGCGACGTCGCGCCGTGGCGGTGCTCGCCGAGCAGCGCCGCGCGATAGTCCATCAGGCTCTGCACGCCGGACACCGGCGCCGATTTCATCACGAAGAACGGGAACGACATCTCGATGTGGCCGGCGTCGGCCTCGAGGCGGCCGGTCATGTCCTCGAGCATGGCGCGGAACGAGTCGACCGATATCTCGCGCTGCCGGTGCAGGATCTCGACGAAGCGTGACATGTGCGTGCCCTTGAAGTTGTGCGGCAGGTTCACGTACATGTTGAAGGTGGCGATCGTGTGCTGCTCGCCCTGCGCGCGATCCTTCACGCGCACCGGGTGCGTGATCTCCTTGATGCCGACCTTGTTGATCGGGATGCGGCGCGTATCGGCGTGGCCCTGCACGTCTTCGACGGGTTGGCCCTGGGGCCTGGGGGCGGTCGCAATGGGGGTCATGGGGCCATTATACGGGCGCGGGCCGGACCGGCCGTCAGGGCCGACCACCAGTGGTCGGCCGAGGCCAGCAGGCCCGCCGTGTCGAGGCCTGCCATGGCGAGGCAATCCTCGCGCGAGCCGTGCTCGATGAAACGGTCGGGGATCCCGAGTGACAGCAGCGGCAGGGTGAGCTGCTCGGCGGCAAGCAGTTCCGTGACCGCGGAGCCGGCGCCGCCGGCCACCACGTTTTCCTCGAGGGTGAGCACGGCGCGGTGGCGCGCCGCGAGCTGCAGCACGAGCGCCTCGTCGAGCGGCTTGACGTACCGCATGTTGACCACCGTGGCGTCGAGTCGGTCGCCGATCGCCATGGCGCCTTCGACCATCGCGCCCCACGCGAGCACGAGCAGGCCGCTGCGCCCTTCGCGGCGCACTTGCGCCTTGCCGACGGGCAGGGCGGCCATCTCCGCGGCAATCTTCGCGCCAGGGCCCTGGCCGCGCGGATAGCGCACCGCGACGGGGCCCGCCAGCGTGGTCGCGGTGTAGAGCATCTGGCGGCATTCGTTTTCGTCGGCCGGCGCCATCACCACCATGTTCGGGATGCAGCGCAGGAACGACAGGTCGAAGCTGCCCTGGTGGGTCGCGCCATCGCCGCCGACGAGCCCGGCGCGATCGAGCGCGAACACCACCGGCAGGTTCTGCAGCGCGACGTCGTGGATCAGCTGGTCGTAGGCGCGTTGCAGGAAAGTCGAGTAGATCGCGACGACCGGCTTCAGGCCCTCGCAGGCGAGCCCCGCGGCGAACGTCACCGCGTGCTGCTCGGCGATCGCGACGTCGAAGTAACGGTCGGGGAATTTCCTCGAGTATTCGACGAGGCCCGATCCTTCGCGCATCGCGGGCGTGATGCCGATGATGCGCTCGTCGCGCGCGGCCATGTCGCACAGCCAGTCGCCGAACACCTGCGAGTAGGAGGGACCCCTGGCCGCTTCCTTGAAGATCGTGCCGCTCGCCGGATCGAACGGACCCGGGCCGTGCCACTTGATGGGGTCGGCCTCGGCGGGCGCGTAGCCCTTGCCCTTGCGGGTCTGGATGTGCAGGAACTGCGGGCCCTTGCTGGCGCGCAGGTTGCCGAGGATGCGCACGAGTTCCCGCACGTCGTGGCCGTCGACCACGCTGTTGTAGGTGAAGCCGAGTTCCTCGAACAGCGTGCCGGGCAGCACCATGCCCTTCAGGTGCTCCTCGGAGCGGCGCGCCAGTTCGCGCATCGTCGGCATCTGCTCGAGGATGCGCTTGCCGCCTTCGCGCACTTTCGCGTACGTGCGGCTCGACAGCACTCGCGCGAGATAGTGCGACAGGGCGCCGACATTCTCCGAAATCGACATGTCGTTGTCGTTCAGCACGACGATGAGGTTCGACTTGCTGGCGCCGGCGTTGAGCATCGCCTCCCAGGCGAGTCCCCCGGTCAAAGCGCCGTCGCCGATGACCGCGACGACGCTGCGTTGCTCGCCGCGCTGCGCGGCGGCCACGGCCATGCCGAGCGCCGCGCTGATCGACGTGCTCGAATGTCCGACGCCGAAGGTGTCGTATTCGCTCTCCGCGCGCGTCGGAAACGGTGCGAGGCCACTTTTCTGCTTGATCGTGGCGAGCCGCTCGCCGCGGCCGGTGAGCACCTTGTGCGGATAGGCCTGGTGGCCGACGTCCCAGACGAGGCGGTCGTGCGGCGTGTCGAACACGTAGTGCAGCGCGATCGTCAGCTCGACCGTGCCGAGCCCCGCCGCGAAATGGCCGCCCTTCGTCGCAACGGTCCGGATCAGGTAGGCGCGCAGCTCGTCGGCGAGCGTGCCGAGGCGGTCAGCGGGCAGGCGGCGCAGTTCGGCGGGCGATCGGGCGATCGCGGCCAGCGTCGGGTAGGTGTCGGTGGCAATGGTCATGGGCAACCTGGAATTTTACACGCGGCCCTAGCGTTCGCGGCGCACGACGAAATGCGCGAGCTGCGCCAGCGCCTCGGCGGGGGTGCCGAGCGGGGCGAGGGCCGCCACCGCACGATCGTGGGCGGCGAGCGCCAGCCGGCGCGCTTCCGCGAGGCCGACCCGACTCGGGTAGGTCGGCTTGTCGCGGGCCGCGTCGGCGCCCGGCGACTTGCCGAGTGTCGCGGCGCTGCCTTCGACGTCGAGGATGTCGTCCTGGATCTGGAACGCGAGGCCGATCTCGGCGCCGAAGCGCGCGAGTGCCTCGTACTGCTCGCCGGCGCGCACGTCGGCGGCGATCGCGCCCAGCAGGACGCTCGCGCGAAGCAGCGCGCCCGTCTTGCGACGGTGCATGTTCTCCATCGCGGGCACGTCGAGCGCGCGCCCGATCGACTCG
The DNA here is from genome assembly GCA_050185195.1 of Steroidobacteraceae bacterium. GTDB lineage: Bacteria > Pseudomonadota > Gammaproteobacteria > Steroidobacterales > Steroidobacteraceae > CADEFQ01. The sequence continues at coordinate 156,078 of JBFWZQ010000006.1, forward strand.
AGATCGATCGCCTGGCCGCCCGCCATGCCGCTCGTGCCGATCGCCTCGGCGAGCACGCGGATCATCGCGAGCGGGATGTCGGACGAACCGGGCAAACCGTCGTCCGCCAATCGGGCGAGTACTTCGAAGGCCTGCGCCTGCAACGCATCGCCCGCGAGCAGTGCCGTGGGTTCGTCGAATGCGCGATGGCAGGTGGGGCGACCCCTCCGCAGGTCGTCGTCGTCCATCGCAGGCAGGTCGTCGTGGATCAAGCTGTAGACGTGGATCAGCTCGACCGCCGTGGCGGGTGCATCGAGCGCATCGGGCGGAGCACCGAGCGCGGTGCCGGTGGTGTAGACGAGCACGGGTCGCAGGCGCTTGCCGCCGCCCAGCACGCTGTAGCGCATGGCTTCGCGCAGGCGTGCGCTCGCAGCGTCCGGCAATTGCAGCGCGCGATCGAGCACGCCCTCGATGCGGGCCTGGAGGCCCGCGACGCGCGCCTCGAATCCGGCGTCGCTCACTCGGGAAGGTCGTCCGGTTCGAAGGGTTCGGCGGCCGTCGAGTCGCCGCGTGCGGCCAGGATCTCGACCTTGGCCTGGGCGGACTTCAGCGATTCCTGGCACTGGCGGGTCAGGGCCACGCCACGCTCGAAGGTCTTGAGCGCCTCGTCGAGGGGCAGGTCGCCGCGCTCGAGCCGTTCGACCAGTTGCTCGAGTTCGCCCAGCGCCTTCTCGAAATCCGGCGCTTTTGCTGCCTTGCTCAACGTGCCACCCACCCTGGAAAAGTGGCGCCACGTTACCGATGCACCCGACCGGCGGTCAACGAGGTTGCTGCGCCGCAGGCTTGTTGACGCCCCGATCGCGCGGGACTAAATTCTGTTGCTTCTTTAGACTCAGTCTAACAATGGAGGACTCCCAATGAAGGCTCTCAAGGGTACGAAGACCGAACAGAATCTGAAGGACGCGTTCGCGGGGGAGTCCCAGGCCAACCGCCGCTACCTGTACTTCGCAGCCAAGGCGGATGTCGAAGGGTTCAACGACGTCTCGGCGGTGTTTCGCTCGACCGCGGAAGGTGAAACCGGCCACGCCCACGGCCACCTCGAGTACCTCGAGGCCTCGGGCGATCCGGCCACCGGCCTGCCGATCGGCGACACGAAGCTGAACCTCAAGGCGGCGATCGCGGGTGAGACGCACGAGTACACCGACATGTACCCGGGCATGGCGAAAGCGGCGCGCGACGAAGGCTTCGGCGAAATCGCGGACTGGTTCGAGACGCTGGCGAAGGCGGAACGCTCGCACGCGAATCGCTTCCAGAAGGCCCTCGACACGCTGTGACGAACGGAGCCGGATCGCGCGAGGGGAGCCTCGAGGCGCCCACGCGCCACCCGATCGACTGGCAGAACCCGGCGTTCTACGACGAGGCCGCGCTCGAGAAGGAACTCGAGCGCGTCTTCGACATCTGCCACGGCTGCCGGCGCTGCTTTGCGCTGTGCAACGCGTTCCCGACGCTGTTCGACGCGGTCGATGCGACCGACAGCGGCGAGGTCGAAGGGGTCGACAAGCGGATCTTCCAGGACGTCGTCGACCACTGCTACCTCTGCGACATGTGCTTCCTCACGAAGTGCCCGTACGTGCCGCCGCATCCGTTCAATATCGACTTCCCGCACCTGATGCTGCGCGCCAAGGCGGTGAAGGCGAAACAGGGCGGCACGCGGTTCCGTGACAAGCTGCTTTCCGCGACGGGCACCGTCGGCGCGCTGGCGGGCATACCGGTTGTCGCGGAAGTCGTGAACGCGGTGAACGGCACGAAAACCGGCCGCGCCCTGCTCGAGAAGACCCTGGGCGTCGATCGCACGGCGCCGATCCCGAAATACCATTCGCGCAGCGGGCGGGCGCGCGCTCGCGCGCTCGCGCGCAGCACCCGCGATGCCTCGCCTGTCGTGACACCGACCGAAGCGACACGCGGCCGGGTCGCGCTCTTCGTCACCTGCTACGGCAACCGCAACGAAACGGACCTGCCCGAGGATCTCGTCGCGGTCTTCGCGCACAACGGCATCCCGGTCAGCGTGGTGGGAAGCGAGAAGTGTTGCGGCATGCCGAAGCTCGAACTCGGCGACCTCGAAACGGTGGCGCGTTACAAGGAAGCGAACATCCCCCGGCTCAAGGCACTCGTCGATGCCGGCCACGACATCGTCGCGCCGATCCCGTCGTGCGTGCTGATGTTCAAGCAGGAACTGCCCCTGATGTTCCCGGGTGATGCCGACGTGCTGGCCGTCAGCAAGGCCATCTTCGATCCGTTCGAATACCTGATGCTGCGCCACAAGGCGGGCCTGCTGCGCACCGATTTCAGCCACCCGCTCGGCAAGGTGAGCTACCACGTGCCCTGCCACCTGCGCGTGCAGAACATCGGGCTCAAGACGCGCGACCTGCTGCGGCTCGTGCCGGGCACCGAAGTCGACGTGATCGAGCGGTGTTCCGGCCACAACGGCACCTACGCCGTCAAGCAGGAATACCGCGCCGCCTCGCTGAAGATCGGCAAGCCCGTGGTCGATCGGGTGGCGCATGCCGCGGCCGATCATTATTCGAGCGACTGCCCGATGGCGGGGCACCAGATCGCGAGCGGTCTTCCGGGCGCACGCGAACCCGAGCATCCCATGCGCCTGCTGCGCTCGGCTTACGGCCTGTGAACGCGCTCACGCCGGCCGACCTGCTCTCGCTCGAGCAGTACGCGCGCGAGCGCCCTGCGTTTCGCGAGCGCGTGATCGCCCACAAGGCGAGGCGCCATCTCGCGGTCGGGCCGAACGCCACCTGGTGCTTCGAGGATCGCCTGACGATCCAGTACCAGGTGCAGGAAATGCTGCGCGTGGAGCGCATCTTCGAGGCCGAGGGCATCGCCGACGAACTCGCCGCCTACAACCCGCTGATTCCCGACGGCCGCAACTGGAAGGCCACGCTGCTCATCGAGTTCGTCGATCCGGTCGAGCGCGCGCGCCGCCTCACGGAACTGCGCGGCGTCGAGGGCCGCTGCTGGGTGCAGGCGCAGGGCCACGAGCGGGTGTTCGCGATCGCCGACGAAGACCTCGAGCGCGAGAACGACGAGAAGACGTCCGCGGTGCACTTCCTGCGTTTCGAGCTCACCGACGCCATGATCGGCGCACTGCGCGATGGTGCGGCGCTCCGCGCAGGCGTGGATCATCCGCAGTATGCACACGAGACTGGCGTCACCGACGAGACGCGCCGCGCGCTGATCGAGGACCTGAAGGCGGGTTGAGGGCGGCGGGCGGCGGGCGGCGGGCAAGCGGTGCGCTGATTCATCCGCGTCCTCGCGGGTCGAGCGCATCGCCTGCGGCGCTGTGCCCTCGAGGCGCCGGCGCTCGGCGTGAGATCAAGCCGTAATCGGCACCGCTGCGGTCGCCTCGCTCTGACCGGCGCCCCTCGGCGCTCTCCACGCTCGTCCGCGGATGAAACAGCGCGCCGCTTGCCCGCGGCCGTCCGCTCACCTGGGCCAGGTGCGTGCGTGGGTTGACTGGCTGCACGCAGCCGACGCCGGGCCGGAGCGGGGGCGGGGCCTGCGGTGACGAGCGTGGAGAGCG
>JBFWZQ010000007.1:0-144735 GCA_050185195.1 Steroidobacteraceae bacterium
CTCACGGTGCAGCGCGAGTGCGCCCCGCAGTTCCGCGAGCTCCGCGCAACGCTGGGCTTCGAGTCGCTCGCGCTGCACGAGCTGCAAGGCGGCCGACGCCGCCTCATCCGTGCGCGCGCGCAGCAATTCCGACTGGGCCGCGAAGTCGCTGCGCAGGCGGTCCGCTTCGCCCGTGGCGGCGGCGAGTGCGGCACGCGCCTCGTTCGCATTCTCGTCCCCGGAAGCGAGATCGCCGCGCAGCGCCTCGAGGGCCGCTTCGCGTGCCGCCAGCGCGGTCGTACGCTCCGCGAGGTCGACACCCAGTTGCGTGCAGCGCGCCTCGAGGTCCTGGCGTTCGCGCTCGAGCTGTTCGACCCGCTGTCCGCGTTGGGCGTGGACGGGCTCGAGCTCGGCGAGCCGACGCTCGCGTGCGGCGAGCATGTTGGCTCGATCGGCGAGAGCGATGTCACGCTCGGCGAGCGTCTCGCGCAGGCCGCGCGCCTCGCTCCGCAGGCGATCCGCTTCGCCCGCGAGTTCCGCGCCACGCGCCTCGAGCGCGGTCGTGGCGAGCGTCACCGTTTCCAGGCGACGCGCCGCCTCATCCGCGCGCCGGCGTTCGCCATCGAGCGCGCCCGTTGCGGTGACGAGCGCGGCAGCCGCTTCTTCCGCCCGGGCCACGGCAAGATCGCGCTCGCTGCGGGTGCTCTCGAGTTCGATCTCGATGGAGGCGAGGCGTTCGCCATTGCGCCTGAGCCGCTCCTCGACATCGCGCAGGGTCGTCGAGAGCGCGCCGAGGTCCACTTCGAGCGCGCTGCGTTGCCCGGCAACAGCGCCATCTTCGCCCGCAGGCAGGATTCCCACTGCCCATGTGTCGGTGGACGAAAGCGGGTCGTCGAGCACGGGCAGTTCCGCTGTGCTTTCGGCGTCGGGGTCCGGAGGCGGCCGGGATGGCTTCTTGTGCGCGCCCATGACCGCGCGAGTGTAGCGCGCCCCGGCGCTCGCGGCTTCGCAACATCCGACATAAGATGGGCGGCATGCGCAGCGTCTGGATCCTGGCCCTGGCACAGGCACTGGCCGGCTGCGGCAACTTCGTGTTGATCGCCTTTGGCGGCATCATCGGGGCGCGCATCGCCCCGAACCCGGCGCTTGCGACCCTGCCCCTCTCACTCGGTGTCGTGGGGGTCGCCCTGGCTTCCATCCCGGCGGCGCTGTCGATGCAGCGTTACGGGCGCCGTCGCGTGTTCATCCTGAGCGCATTGGCCGCGAGCGTGGCCGCGCTGGGTTGCGCCTGGGCGGTAGCCCATGCCCATTTCGTGGCGTTCTGCATCGGTGCGATCCTGCTCGGCGCGAACATGGCGTTCGTGCAGCAGTATCGTTTCGCGGCGACCGAACATGTCGGATTGCCCGACGTCCCCAAGGCCGTCGCGAACGTGATGCTGGGCACGCTCGTCGCCGCGTTCATCGGTCCCGAGGTCGGCGGGTGGTTGCGCCTGCTCGGCGGCTGGCCAGAGTTCACGGGGTCCTTCGTCGCCGTGGCGGTATTCCTCGTCCTGTCGTCAGGCGTGCTGCTGTGGCTCGATCCGCCGCATCCGCATGCGCACGCGACGGGCGGCACGCCACGCCCCCTGGGCGAGATCGTGCGCCAGCCCGCCTATCTCGTGGCGCTGTTCGCGGGATTGTCCTCGTATGCCCTGATGAGCTTCATCATGACGGCGACCCCGATCAGCATGCACGTGATCGACGGCCACGGCGTCGCCGCGACGCAATGGGTGATCACTTCGCACCTCGTCGCGATGTACGCGCCGTCGCTCGTGAGCGGCTGGCTGATCGCGCGGCTCGGCATCGGGCGCATGATGATCGCTGGCGTCGCCTGCATGGCGGCCTGCATCGCGGTGGCCGCGGTGCTGGGCCACGCCGTCACGCATTACCTCGCGGGACTCATCCTGCTGGGGCTCGGCTGGAACCTGCTGTTCGTCGCGGGCACGACCCTGCTGACACGCACCTACACGCCGGCCGAGCGCTTTCGCGCGCAGGGTTTCAACGATTTTGCGACCTTCACCTCGCAAGCCCTCGCCTCGCTGGCGGCCGGCGCGGCGATCGCCGCGATCGGCTGGCGCAACGTCAACCTCGTCGGCGTCCCGGTACTGCTCGTGATGTTCGTTGCCGTGCTTGCGTGGGGACGCGCGGCCGCGCGCCCGCAGGCCGCTACGCGCTGAGGAAGGTGCGCAACTCGGCGGCGAATGCCGGCTGCTCGAGGTCGCGATCGTCCCGTGCCTGCAGCAGCAGGGTGGGCTGCGCGAGCAGCGGCAGCTTCTCGCGGATGCGCTGGTCGCCCGCCGGGTCAGGCAGGTCGAGGAACGCGACGCGACGCACGTGGTCGGCGCGCGCGAGCGCGAGTTCCGTCGCGACGTAGGCGCCCGCACCGGCCGCCAGCAGGTCGACCCGGCGCAGGCGCAGGTCGCGCAGGAAATCGTCGAGCGCGGCGGCCTGGTCCGCGAAGCCGGCCGTGGCTTGCGGCCCGTCCGATTCGCCGCTGCCGGGCAGGTCCGGCGCATAGACCGAACGGTCGCGACCCATCGTGCGCATCAGCCCGGCGAACATGCGCCCCGTGGCTGCGCTGCGATGGATGCAGAGCAGCGGCGTCGCCTCATCGAACCCGCCGCCCGCGGGCATCGCGTTGTGCACGTGGAGCTGGCCGTAGCGGCACTCGAAGTACGCCCGCCGTACGCTCGGCTCCGGATCGAGTCCGCCCACCGCTGTCGCGCGCCTCGCCATGTCGATGATCGCTCCTTGCACGGCCGACCGTGCCGTGAACGCGAACTATAGCGATAATCGCCGCCCCGACTTGTGACCGCCAGCCCAAACAAGGTACCCCCATGAAACTCTACGGCTCCCTCGCTTCGCCTTATGTCGTGCGCCCGCTGCTCGCCTTGCGCTGGAAGGGCTGCGACCTCGAACTGACACCGCCGCCGGGTGGGGGCATCAAGTCCGCGGAGTACCTGGCGATCAATCCGCTCGGCAAGATGCCGGCGCTCGAGGACGGCGGCCGCTGCCTCGCCGAATCGACCGTGATCTGCGAGTACATCGACGAAACGCAGGCGGGCCGCAAACTCCTGCCCGAAGGCGCGATGGACCGCGCGCAGGCGCGCCTGATCGGGCGCCTCGTCGATATCTACGTCGTGCCGAACATCGGCGCGCTCTTTCGCAACGCGAACCCCGCGAACCGCAACGAGGCGGACGTGCAGGCCGGCCTCGCCTCGCTGCGCAAGGCGGTCGGCGACCTCGAGAAATTCATGGGCGCGGGCCCGTGGGCGGGCGGCGCGAACCCGGGGTTCGCCGATGCGATCATCGCGCCCACCTTCTGGGTGGTCTTCGCGCTGCTGCCGATGTTCGGCGTGACCGACCTGTTCGCCGGACTGCCGAAACTGACGCGCTGGTACGAAGCCGTCGAAGCCGACCCGGTGTCCGGACCGTTGCACAAGGAATACACCGCCGCGTTTGGCGCCTTCCTGAAATCGCGGATGAAAGCGGCCTGAGACGAGGCGGCGGGCGGCGAGCGACGGGCAACGGGCCAGATTCGCTGGCTCGCCACGGCGCTTCAAGCGGTTGATTCCCAGAGGGCGCAGTGCGGTGGTGCGTGGTGTGCAGGGCCGGGCGCGCACTTGGCGGATGCCGCGGGATCGACGAGCCGTTCGGTCGTGACTCGCTGCACGCGAAAGCCGCGCTGGTAGTGGGCCAGCGACGCCTGGATCGACCCTGCAGACCCGCCAGACCCTCCGAGGGAACAACCTGCTGAGACGTCATGGCCAGCGGCGCGCGGAGCGCGCCTCTGGCCCGTTGCCCGTAGCCCACTGCCCGTAGCCGCCGAGCCGCGCGGCGCGCACGCGCCGCGCGCAGCGCCTCAGCCCCTCACCGCCCCGGTCTCGACGAGCCGCGCGATCGCACGCGCCTGCCGCTCGCGAAAGTACGTGCGATCCGGAATCACGACCTTGCCTTTCTCGAGCAGGCCGTTCGGCGCGCGGATGTTGGCGGCCGCGAAGCTCGCCGCGTACATGTCGAGGGCCTGCCGGGCAAGCAGGTTGCCCATGCCGGGCCGGCGACGGTAGGCACGCAGGCCCGCCAGGTCGAGCGACGCGTAGGCCACCATCGACACGCCCTGGCCCGCCATCACCATCTGGTTGCCGAGGTAGTCGATGATGTCGGAGAAGCCGTTGCTCGAATCGACCGGCACGTCGATGCCGAGCATCGCCGAGCAGTTGGCGGACACGACATAGGCGAGGTTCTCGAGCGCACGGGCGCGCCGCGCGATCTGCTTCGGCGTGAGCGTGAGTGCCGCGATCTCGCCGGTCGAATGCAGCAGCACCTCGGCGCCGCGGATCGCGTGGCAGCGCGCGATTTCCGGATAGAGGATTTCCTCGGACGCGATCGCGGCAAGCTTGCCGAGCGCGGTGTCCGCGACCGGGAACACGGCTTCGAGGCCGTACAACTCGAGGTAACGGTCCCACACGTCGTGCGGGGTCGGCGCGAACATCGACACGAGGCGCCGGTAGCGCAGCACGCGTCGCCCGCTGTCGTCGAAAACGAACGACGCCTGGAAATAGAGGCCCGGGAAGTTCGTGTCGGTCTCGTAGGCATTGCCCGCGATGTGCACGCCATGGCGCTGCGCGAGTTGCGCGAAGGCCTCGTACTCGGGACCGCCCTCGTCGAGCGCCGCCTTGTCCGCCCAGGCGGGAATCGCCTCGCCCCACGGCGGGCCGGTGAGTATGTATTCCGGCAGCACGACGAGGCGCAGGTCTTCGCCGACCCAGCGCTTGGCGCCCGCGATGGCGGTGTCGATGCGCTTGAGGCTCGCGGCCATGCGGGCGCGCGCGCTCGCGCGGTCGGGGTCGGGATGCACGCCGTCGCAGTCGACTTGCAGTGCAACGGCATAATAACGATCGAGCAGGGACACGGGCATTCACGAACCTCGCACGAGGGAGTCATGGGCTGCGAGCGCGGCTCGCAGGTCGGGAAAACGGGGCACGCGGCCGAGCAGCACTTCTTCGATCGCGGCGCGCACCTGCGCGGCGCACACGCGCGCCGGCACGCCGCCCGTGCCGGTGCCGAGGCCCGGCATCGCAAGCGAGGTCACCGCGTGGCCCACGTGGCCATCGCCGCCCGAGCCGGGCGCGAAATGCCCCTGCTTCACGAGGCGCAGCGCCGCGCGCGCGGCCAGGAACGGGTTCACGGTGCCGGCGACGTCCATCGGCACGCGCATCGTCGGCGCGGCGATCAGCCAGCGGATGCGCGGATGCTCGATCGCGATGATTTCCGCGCGACCGACCGGCAACTCGCCGTCGTGCTGGGCGCGCAGCAGCGCCTGCAGGCGCTCCTGCACGTGCCCGCCGAAGGAGCGCCGGTACACGCCGTCGAGGCCGCCCTCCATGAAGCCGAAGCTGTTCGCGGGGCTCACGACCGCATCGACGTCGAGGTCGAGGATCGAGCCCTCGTGGACCGAGACATCGGCCACCCCCCCGCACAGCTCACGCCAGGCGGAAGCGAGTTCGCTGTCGGTTGCCGCGAGCGTGATGCGCATGGGGACCTCCAAAGGGGGTGGACGGATTGTACGCGGCGCTCGTCGCAGATGGGCGGCGCCCGGCGCCGGGTTGGGGCACAATCGCCGACCACTGTGCAAACGGAGAGAGCCTGATGTCCGTCCTGATCCGCGGCCTCGCCGCGCTGCTCGCCTGCTGCCCGCTGATCGCCCCTGCCGTGGCGACGACCCCGTACACCGCCGAAGCCATGTGGGGACTGGCCCGGCTCGGCAGCCCGACGCTGTCGCCCGACGGCACGCTCGCCGTGGTGCCGGTCACGCGCTACGACCTCGACGCGAACAAGGGCAGCACGGATCTCTGGATGATCCCGACCGCCGGTGGCGCCGCGCGCCAGTTGACGAGCGACAAGGCGAACGACACGGCGCCCGCGTTCAGCCCCGACGGCCAGTGGGTCGCTTTCATCTCGAAGCGCGGCGACGACGAACACGGCCAGGTGTATGTCATCGCGGTCAACGGCGGCGAGGCGCGGCGCGTGACGAACGTGCCGGTCGGCGCCGGCGCGTTCAAGTGGTTCCCGGACGGCAAGCACCTCGCGTTCGTCGCGGATGTCTGGCCGGACCTCGTCAAGTGGGAGGACCAGGGCAAACGCCTCAAGGAGCGCGCCGACGCGAAAACGAGCGCGAAGGTGTGGGAGCGCGCCCCGATCGCCTACTGGGACCACTTCCTCGACGATCGCGAGCCGCACCTCTTCTCGATTGCGCTCGACGGCGGTGAAACGACCGCCATCACGCGCGGCTCGGGATTCTGGCTGTCGAAGCAGGAGTACAGCGCGGCGTCGTACGACATCTCGCCCGACGGCACGGAGATCGCATTCGTCGCCGATCGCGACCGCAGCGGCATCGATTCGAACGACGACATCATCGTGGTCCCCGCCTGCGGCTGCAAACCCGCGCGCAACCTCAACGCGGACAGCATCGCCGACGAAAGCAACCCGGTGTACTCGCCCGACGGCAAGTACCTCGCCTACACGCAGAAGCGCACGCCGCGCTTCTACGCCGACACGCAACGGCTGATGTTGCTCGATCGCAAGGCGGGCACCACCCGCGGCCTCACCGAGCAGTGGGACCGTTCCGCCGCCGGCCTCGTATGGGCAGGCGACTCGAAGTCGATCTACGGCGAGATCGACGATGCCGCCACGTCGCGCATCTACCGGTTCGACCTCGCGGGCGGCGCGCCGCGCGCGGTGACCGGTGCGAGCAGCTACTCGGGCCTCGAGGTATCGGGCAAGTCGGCGGTCGCGCTGCGACAGGGTTTCTCCGAGCCCGCGACCCTCGTGCGGCTCGACCTGGCAAAAGGTGTCGTCACGAAACTTTCCGGCTTCAACGACGGCGCGCTCGCGAACCTCGCGATGGGCAAGGTCGAGAGCGTCACCTACAAGGGCGCGCGCGGCGACGACATCCAGATGTGGGTGATCTACCCGCCCGGCTTCGATCCCGCGAAGAAGTACCCCGTCTACATGCTGCTGCATGGCGGCCCGCACAACGGCATCCAGGACGCGGTGACCTACCGCTGGAACGCGCACGTCTTCGCGAACTGGGGCTACATCGTCACCTGGCACAACTTCCACGGCTCGAGCGGCTTCGGCCAGGCCTTCGCCGACTCGATCAACCCCGATCGCATCACGATGCCTTATGAGGACACGATCAAGGCGGCCGAGTGGCTCGAGGCGCAGCCGTTCGTCGACGCCGATCGTTTGGTGGCGGGTGGCGGCAGCTACGGCGGCTTCCTCGCGGCGACGCTGCTCGGCCGGCCGCATCCCTTCAAGGCGCTGATCGCGCACGCGGCGGTCTACGACAATTTCACGCAGATCGGCGCGGACTACGGCGCATCGAAGGAGCGCTTCTTCAACTTCTGGGAGAAACCCGAAGAGTTCGCGCGCTACTCGCCGCACACCTCGGCGGGCAACTTCGTCACGCCGACCCTCGTGATCCACGGCCAGCTCGACCAGCGCGTGCCGGTGAACCAGGGCATCGAACTCTTCAATACGCTGCAGACCCGGGGCGTGCCCTCGAAGCTCGTGTACTTCCCCGACGAGAACCACTGGGTGCTGAAGCCCGGCAACTCGCTGTTCTGGTATCGCGAGGTGCACGACTGGCTCGCGAAGTACGCACCCGCCGGCGCGCGCTGACCGCTAAGGAATAGACCAGGTGACGCCGAGGAGTCCGTAGCGCGGCAGCCAGGTCGAGACCTCGCTGCCGAGGCTCGCCGCATCGCCGGGCACGGCGATGCGGTACTCGGTGCAGCAGGCGTTGGCGCGATCGGTCGCGTTGCTGATCTCGACGAAGACCTGCAGCGCACCGACCGGCAGCGCGCGCTGCCAGCTCGCGCGCGCGTCGAGGGAGAAGTAGTCCGGCCAGGCCCCGGCATTGCGGGGGGCCAGCGATAGCTGCGAGCCACCGCCCGGCGTGGCATCGACCGTGAGCACGTTGCGGCGCCAGCCGCTGTGCCAGATCGCGTTGCCGGACAGTTGCCACGGCCCCCGCGTCCATGAAACGCCGGTCACCGCGGAATGCCGCTGGTCCCACGTGCGCAGCGCGCGCGTGTTCCCGAAGCGGTCCGTGACTTCCGACCAGCTGTAGCTGAGCCACGCCGACCAGGTGCGGCGCGGCTCCCAGCGCAGCGTGAGCTCCGCGCCGTACGCACGCGACGACTGCGGCGCGACCTGCACCCGATCGACTTCGATTTCGGGCAGCAGCGTCACCGGGTCGAGCAGGTTCTCGAAGGCTGGCCGCACGCGATCCACGCGCTTGTCGAAGACCTCGGCCCGCAGGGACACGTCGTTCGAGAGGCGCTGCTCGAGGGCGCCGACGGTCTGTGTCGCCGCCTGCACCGCGTGAAAGGCCGGATCGCCGTCGGTCACCTGCAGTTCGTCCGGGCGCTCCGCCTGCGACAGGCGACCCCAGGACAGCCGCGCCGTCGTGCCGGTTCGCGGCCGGTATTCGAGCCCGAGCCGCGGCGACCACTGCGAATCGCGAAAGGTCGGCCGGTAACGCTGCACATCCTCGCGCACGCCGAGGTCGGCATCGAGGCGATCAGACAGCGCGATCACGGCGGACGCATAGGCACCGAAGGACTGGCCGCCCGCGTCGAGCAGGAGGTCGCGCTGCACGCCGGCCGGACGGCCGAGCGCGGCGGCGAGCAGCGGATCGAACCGCGCCTCGGCGCGATACTCGTACGCGGCGTCGTGGTCCATCATCTCCGCGCCCAGCGTGTAGCGGACGCGCCCGCTGGTAGCGCTGGCCTCGAGCCGCGCGGTCGTGGCATCCATGAAACGCCGGTCGAGCAGCTCGCCCGTGCCGCTGCCGGGCCGCGCGAGCGTGCCGGTGCGCGCGGTGTGCCGTTCGGTGCGCGATACCACCCCACGCAGCGCCGCGGCATCGCCGATGCGCCAGGTCCCGTGCAGCCAGGCGGTGCCGTCGCGGTAGCGCGCGTGCGCACGCCCGGTGCCATCCGACAGGTTGGCGCTCAATTCATCGTTCAGCAGCAGCCAGCCGGCGGCGATCTCGCTGCCGTCCCCGAAGCGCCAGGACAGTCGCGAAAGCAGGTCGAGGAACGCCGGCTGGCCCGAGCGCTCCTCGGCGAGTTTCATGATCCCCTCGATCGTGCTCTTGCGGGCGGCCACCAGCCACTCGAGCGGCTGCGAGTCGAGCCGGCCCTGCGAGAGCGCGTGCGCGTAGAGCAGGCTCGCGCCGATCTCGTGGTGATCGGCACCGGTCCAGGCGCGCGGCGTGATGTCGAGCACGCCCGAGAGGCGCCCACCGTATCGCGCCGGGTGCACGCCGCTCCAGAAATCGAGCTTGCCGATCGTCGCGGGGTCGAGGATGCCGAGCAGGCCCTGGAAATCCTTGAAGTGGAACGGCTCGAAGAGCGGCACGCCGTCGAAATACACGCCGAGTTCGTCGGTTTGCCCGCCCCGCACATGCGCGCGCGCGGACAGGCCGTTCGTAGCCGTTCCCGGCAGGAAGCGGGTCACCCGCAGCGCATCCTCGTCGATGCCGGGCAGCGCCGCGAGGTCCTCGCGCGTGAATTCGACGGGCGCCAGCCTGGATTGCTGGTCGAAGCGATAGCGGCTCGCGAGCACGCTCACTTCCGCGAGCACGTCGTCGCCGTCGGCGAGTCGCAGCACGCCGCGCCAGTGCTCGCCGCGATGGATGCGAATGCCGCGCAGGCGCGCAGCCGCGCCTGCCTGGTCAATGCCCTGCGCTTCAAATACGCCGGGCGGCAGCGCATCGAAGCGCACCTTGCCCGTCGCATCCGCGCGCGCGTGCCGGTCGCCGGGCTGCAGGGTGATGCGTGCACCAGCGGCCGGCGAGCCATCGGCCCGTTCGACGATCAGCTCGATCGCGGCGTCGCGATCGACGACGCGGCGCACGACGACCCAGGTCCCGGGTTGCACCGGGTCGAGCGCGAGCCCGTGGGGTGCGAGCAGGCCGCGCGCCGTCTCGAGTGGGGGGCCGGGCGACGGCGCGACGAGCACACGCATGTCGGGAGTGACCAGCGCCGTGCTGTAGACGATGTTGAGGCCCGACCGCGCGAGCCGGTCGAGCGCGGCGGCGAGCGACTCGCCGGCATCGGCGGCGTGCAGGAGCCCACCAGCGGAGAGCAACAGCAGCACGCTTCGGGCCCAGTGGCGCGCGGGTCGCCTCGCCGGTTTTGGCATCGGGTGATGCTATCAGTGAAGCGCAGGCCCGATGACGATCGGACCCTGCCTCGGAACGACGGCCCGCAAGTCGACCGAGGCCACCACGATCGCAAGCGCCGCCGCGGGCGGCAGGCCATCGACGGATCCGTGCAGGATCGCCGCCGCCGCGCGCGCGCGGATCGCGTCGTCTGCAAACGTGACTTCGCGGCCCGATTCCGCCGCGTACCAGCGCAGGAAGCTGGCGAGCGACTGGCCTTCGATCACGATGGGCGTAGGCAGCCTGTCGACCCAGGCCCAGGGCGTGTCGCCCTCGAATGCGCGGCGCACGACGGCGCCACCGGCATCGACATGCAAGGCTTCGCCCGCGCCGACGCGCTCGGCCCGGCTACCCGCATCGAGCCGCACCGTCCCGTCGCGCACGGCGATGTCGAGCCCGCCGCCCCGCGCGTCGACCACGTAGTGCGTCCCCACGTGGCGCACGTCGCCCGCCGCCGTGTGCACCACATACGGGACCGCCGCACCCGGCGCGACGGCCACGTAGATGCGGCCGCCCGCGAGGTGCAGGTTCTGCGCATCGGTGAGGGTGACCCGTGTGTTCGCGTCGAGGCGCAGCGAGAGGTCCGGCGAATAGCGCAACAGCGCACCGGAGTCCGCCGCGGTGACGAGCGAGGTGCCGGGCCGGATGCGCGCTCCGGTGGCGAGCGGCCCGCCGGCGACCGTGACGGTGCCGAACGCGCGATCGGCCGTCGCGACCGGTGAGGCCGGCGATTGCCACCACCACATGCCCGCGAGCGCAACCGCTGCCACCGACGCGGCCGCCAGCCAGCGCGCGCGCTGCACCGGTCGCGCCTGCGCCGGCTGCGGCAGCGACCGCCGCCACTCGGCCTGCACGGCATCGAACACGCGCGCACGCGCGGCCGGATCCGGCGAGCCGCGCGGCACCGCGCGCATCAGGCGCTCGAGGCGCGCTTCGTCGATTTCCGTCCATTCATTTTTTTCAGTCATGGCAGGAACTCATGCCAGTCGCGCCCGCGCGCCTCGAGCGCCGATCGCAGGGCGATGCGCGCACGCGCGAGCGCCGATTGCGTCGCCTCGAAGGTCGAGCCCAGTTCGTCCGCGATCTGCTGCACGCTCCAGTCCTCGAGATACTTCCACTCCAGCATGTCGCCGTAGCGCCCGGGGAGTCCGTCGAGCACGCGGCGCAGCTCCAGGGCGGCATCGCGGTCGTGCGCGCTGTCCTCGGGTGCAGGCAGCCCGGTGGCCACGGCCATCGCGCGGCGCCGGGCCGGCTCGCTGGCATCGAAACTCTCCTCGAATCCACCGCGCCGCCGCTCGACCTCGCCGATGTCAGCCAGCTCGTTGCGGCAGATCTGCGCGAGCCACGTGAACAGCGCCGCTTCCCCCCGATACTGCGACAGCGCACGCACCGCGCGGCACAGCGCGCGCTGCGCCGCCTCTTCCGCAAGGTCGGCACGCCCCGCCGTGCGCGCGAGCGCAAAGCGGTAGAGGCGGTCGAAATACCCGTCGAAGAAACTTCGAAACGCATGTTCGTCGCCAGCCAGCAGGCGCGCCACGAGGGCGCGATCGTCCGATCGCATCCGCAAGAGGTTAGACAGGCCCGGTGGCGAATATCAATCGGCGATTGATATGGCGCCCGGCGACCGTCCAACGGGGTGCATGCGTAGCGCCTTCCCCCTGCTCGTCCTGCTGTCGCTGCCGGCCTTCGCGCCGCCCGCCCGGGCGGATGCGCTGCCGACGGACGCCGAGCTCGAACGGGACGGCGCGCGCATCGGCCGGATCGCGATCGAGAACGAGGGGATTTTCGACGAAAGCGACCCACGCGAGGACGGGCCGCTCTATCGCACCGCCAACCGGCTGCACGTCACGACGCGCGCCTCGACCATCCGCGCGCAACTCCTGTTCGCGAGCGGCGATCGTTATTCGCGCCGTGTGCTGGACGAATCGGAGCGCGCGCTGCGTGCCCAGCGCTACCTGCGTGAGCCGCGGATCCGGCCGGTCGCGTGGCACGACGGCGTCGTCGACGTCAGCGTGCGATCGGCCGATGTCTGGACCACCAACCCCGGCCTCTCGCTGTCCCGTTCAGGGGGCACCAACGCCCTCGGCTTCGAGCTCGAGGAACTGAACCTGTTCGGCCGCGGCAAGCAGTTGTCCGCCGACTACCGCGACGACGTCGATCGCACGTCGCTGGGCCTTGCCTGGCACGACCCGGCGGTCTGGGGCACGCGCTGGACGAGCGACGCTGCCTTCACCGACAGCGACGATGGCAGCGGCTGGTCGCTCGGGCTCGAGCGCCCCTTCTATGCACTCGACGCGCGCTGGAGCGCGGGCCTCACCGCGCAGTCCCTCTCGCAGGTGGAAAGTCGCTACGCGCTCGGCACGCGCATCGATGCCTGGCGCGCCGACCGGCAGGCGTTCGGGATCGAGCGCGGCTGGTCCCCGGGCCTGCACAACGACTGGGCGCGCCGCTGGACCGCGGGATTTCGCTACGAACGCGCCCGCTTCCGGCCGGCGGATGCCGCGCTCGTGGGACCGCTGCCGGAAGATCGCACGCTCGCCTATCCCTACCTGCGGCTCGAGCTGCTGCAGGACGACTTCGCCACGACGCGCAACCTCGACCAGATCGGCCGCACCGAGGACCTGCGATTCGGCGCCCGGCTCGGCGCCGAGGTCGGCTGGTCGCAATCCGCCTTCGGCGCCAGCCGCGACGGGCTCGTGGCGGCGCTCGGCGCCAGCCGCGGCTTTCGCCTGCCGCACGACCAGAGCCTCTTCGTCGCCGGGCACTGGGACGCACGCCTCGAAGCGGATGGGCTGCGCGACTCGCTGCTGTCCGCGAGCGCGCGTTACTTCTGGCGCGCGAGCGACCGGACGGTGATCTATGTCGGACTTGCGGCCGACGCGGGGCGCGCGCTCGATCTCGACCACGAACTGACGCTCGGCGGCGACGCCGGCCTGCGCGGCTATCCGCTGCGCTACCAGGCTGGCTCCTCGCGCGCGCTGCTGACGCTCGAAGGACGCTACTTCACCGACTGGTACCCGTTGCGCCTCGCGCGCGTGGGGGCGGCGATCTTCGCCGACGTCGGCCGCAGCTGGGGCGCCAGCGCGCTGGCCGTGCCGGAACTCGGCACGCTGCGCGATGTCGGAATCGGCCTGCGGTTCGGCAATACCCGCTCGGCGCTCGCCAACGTTCTCCACGTCGACCTCGCCTTTCCGCTCGATGGCGACCCCTCCATCAAGTCGATGCAGTTCCTCCTGAAGACACACAAGAGTTTCTGACCATGTGGCAATCCGGCTGGCCGCGCTTTCGACCCTTGCTCACCCTTCTCGCCTGGTACCTCGTCGCGGGACTGCTGCTGCGCACCGCGCTGTGGGGGTCGTTCGGCATCGGCGCCGGCGTGACGGACGTGGGCTTCCTCGGCACACTCGTCGCGGGCGTCGCCGCGGATGCCGTGCAGGCGCTGTACCTGTTCGCGCCGTTCGCCGTGGCCGCGTGGCTGCTGGCCGATCGTGTGTATCGCTCGGCGCCGATGCGCATCACCGTGCTCGTATCGAGCGGACTCGTGTTCTTCGGCCTCACGTTCCTGGCGGCGGTCGAGTATTTCTTCTTCCAGGAGTTCGACGCGCGGTTCAACCTCGTATCAGTCGACTACCTGCTCTATCCGACCGAGGTGGTCGGCGACATCTGGAGCGCGTATCCCGTCGTCACGGTCGCGGCCCTGGCGGCCGTGCTGTCGGTGGCGACCGTGGTCGTCCTGCGCCGCCCGCTGCTGGCGGGCACGCATGCGTCCACCACGCTGCGCGGCCGCTCCGCGGTGTTCGCCGCCTATGCGCTGCTGCTCGGCATTGCGATCGCGGGCGTCGACAAGGACAGCTTCGACTACTCGGCGAACCGGGTCGCGAACGAGATCGCCGCCAACGGCGCGGGCAGCTTCTTCAATGCGCTGCGCACCAGCGAGATCGACTACCACGCCTACTATGCGACGCGCGCGCCCGAGGCCAACCTGCACACGCTACGTGCCGCGCTCGGGCAGGGCGACGGGCACTTCCTCGACGCGGGCCTCGACCGTGCATTCCCGGCGCGCAGCGACGGCCTCGGCCGGCTGAATGTGGTCGTGGTGGTGAGCGAATCCTTCGGCGCGGAGTTCAGCCGCGCCTACGGCGGCGATCGCGACTGGACGCCGTTCTTCGATGCGTACTCGAAGCAGGGCCTGATGTTCACCAACATGTACGCCTCGGGCACGCGCACCGTGCGCGGCCTCGAGGCGATCTCGGCGTCCTTTCCGCCGATCCCCTCCACCTCCATCCTGCATCGCCCCGGCAACGCGGGCATCGCGACCTGGGGCAGCGTGATGCGCGGGCTCGGCTACAGCACCAGCTTTTTCTACGGCGGCTACGGCCAGTTCGACGACATGAATGCCTTCTTCGCCGGCAACGGCTTCGAGGTGGCCGACCGGCGTGCGATCGACGGGCCGGTGCGCTTCGAGAACATCTGGGGTGTCGCCGACGAGGACCTCTACGACCTCGCGCTGCGCCGCTTCGACACGCTGGCATCGGACGGCAAGCCGTTCTTCGCGATCGTCATGAACACCTCGAACCACAAACCCTTCACCTTCCGCGAAGGCATCCCGGGCGTGAAGGCCGAGGGCGGCGGCCGCGAGTCGGGCGTGCGCTACGCCGACTACGCGCAGGCCTACCTGCTGCGCGAGGCGGCGAAACACCGCTGGTTCGACGACACGCTGTTCGTGATCGTCGCCGACCACGGGGCGCGCGTGTACGGCCGCGAAGACATTCCGCTCAAGACCTACCGCATCCCGATGCTGTTCTACTCGCCGAAGCACATCGCGCCCGGGCAGGTTGCGACGCTCACCACGCAGATCGACGTCGCGCCGACGGTGCTCGGGCTGCTGGGCCTGCCCTACAGCGCGCCGTTCTTTGGCCAGGACGTGCGCCATACCCCCGCGAAGGACCGCGTCGCGTTCTTCAGCCACAACCACGACGTCGCCCTCTATCGTGACGGCGAACTCGCGATCCTCGGCCTGCGCAAGTCGGTGAAGAACCTGCGCTATGACGCGGCAACGAACACCTACGACCCCGCGCCTGCCGACCCGGCGCTCGACTCACTCGCCGTGGCGTACTACCAGACCGCCTACGAAATGTTTCGGCGCCACGACTACGTGCCGACGCCAGCCGGCCTGGCGCGCACGCACGTCGCGAAACTCGGCTCGCCGTGAATCACCACGGCAGCTCGGCGCCGTCGTAACGCCAGAAACGCCCGGCCCGCTCGCCATCGAGCCCGTCGATGACCCCGATGAGGCCCGCGACACTCTCGGGGGCGTCGATGTTCGCGCGCGGGCCGCCCATGTCGGTGCGCACCCAGCCCGGGTGCAGCACCGCGACGACGAGGCCGTGCGTGCGGCCGAGGTCGATCGCGAGGGACTTCATGTACGCGTTGAGCGCGGCCTTGCTGGCGCGATAGGCGTAGAGACCGCCGGAGGTATTGCTCGCGATCGATCCCACGACGCTCGAGACCGCGACGATCTTCCGGCCGGTGGAGCGCGCCACGTGCCCGACGAAAGCCTCGGTGACTCGCATCGGACCCTCGACATTGACGCGAAAGATTTCCTCCCAGTCCGCGTAGTCGATCTCGCCGAAACGCTGGGTCGGAAACCCCGTCTCCGCGGCGCTGCCGCGGCCCATGGTGCCTGCGCTGTTCAGCAGCACGTCGATGGCGCGCCCCTCGAGGCGGCGCGCCGCGGCCCCGACGCTCGCGCCATCGGTGACATCGAGCGCCTCCACCACCACGCGGCCACCGCTGTCGCGCGCCAGCGCCGCGAGGGCGCCCGCCGCGCCGGGGTGGCGTGCGCACGCGATGACGTCCCAGCCGCGCGCGGCATATTGGTGCGCGAACTCGAGGCCGAGGCCGCGGTTCGCGCCGGTGATCAGTACAGTCGCCATGAAACGCACCGCTTTCGATTATGATCGCGCGCCCATGATGCAGCCTTACCGCAAGATCGTCATCCAGCGCCTGACGGGCGAGATCCGCAGCTCCATCGGCATCGTCGAGGCCCCGTGGCGGGACCCGGGCCCCGGTGAAATCGCCGTGCGCAACCGCTACGCCGGCGTGAACGGGATTTTCGACCAGAACCTGTGCCGCAACACGGTGCGTTACGTCGATGTCGTGCCGCCGTACGACATGGGCGTCGAGGCGATCGGCGAGGTCGTCGCGATCGGCGAGCGCGTCGACGGCTATCGCATCGGCGATGCCGTCGCGACCGTGAAACTCGGCTGCGCCTATCGCGATTACCAGGTCATCGACGTGCGCAAGGCGACCCGCGTGCGCGAGGCATCCCCCGAGATCCTGGCGTTGATCGCCTCCGGCGTCTCGGCCATGGTGGCGCTCGAGCGCATCGCCGACATGAAAAGCGGCGAGACCGTCGCGGTGTCGGCCGCCGCGGGCGGCCTCGGGCAGTTCGTCATGCAGCTCGCGAAACGCGCCGGCAACCACGTGATCGCGCTCACGGGCTCCGACCACAAGGCGGCCCTGCTGCGCGAACTGGGGGCGGACCGCGTCGTGAACTACCGCAGCGAGTCGCTGCGCGAGGTGCTGGCGAGCGAGTATCCGCGCGGGCTCGACATCGCCTACGACTCGGTCGGCGGCGACATTTTCGATGCCTTCCTCGACCATCTCGCGATGTACGGCCGGTTGATCGTGAGCGGCCACACTTCCGATTTCGACAAGCCGGTCGAGGACGTGCCCCATCCGCGCGCCTACCACAAGCTCTACTGGAAGTCGGCCTCGATCCGCGCGTTCCAGAATCCGGCGTTCCCGCAGTATTTCGCCGATGCCGCGCAGCGCATCCTCGATCTTTACTACCGCGGCGAGTTGCGCGTGCTCGTCGACCCGACGCCCTTCGTGGGGCTCGAGGCCGCGGCGGACGCCGTCGAGTACCAGCTCGCGGGCCGCAATGCCGGCAAGGTCGTGCTGAAACTCTGAAAGGCCGCGTAGAGCCCGAGGCTCGTGAACCACGCGAGCCCCGCGCTCGTGAGGTCGTGCGACAGGAAATGCGCGCCGCGCGCTTCCTGCCCGAGCGCGAACACGGCGCCGAGCCCGAGGCCGATCGCGAGGCCACACCACGCCCTGCCGCGCCCGAAGTCGCGCAGCACGAAGTAGGACGCGACGAGTGCGAACCCCGAGGCCGAATGGGCGCCCGGAAAGCAGGCCGCGTGGCGCAGTGAATCCGGTCGATCGGCGAAGAGGGCGACATAGGGGAAACGCCCGCCGAATGCCGCGAGGTCCCACGGGCAGTCGATGTTCGTCAGGTGCTTCAGCAACCCTGTGAGGCTGTTCGTGATCCCGAGGGCGAGTACGAAATAAAGCAGTGCCACCCGAAACGGCGCGAGCCGCGCGACTTTCCAGCTCGCGGCCCAGGCGAGCAGCGCGGCAAGCCCGATGAGGCGCACCAGGACGCCGCCGCCCGCATGCACCAGGCCTTCCGCCCAGAAGGCGCCGCGACCCGGCCAGCCGCCGCCCGCCGCATCGTAGAGGCGCTGCGCGACCGCGAGATCGAGGTGCAGCCCGGCGAGCAGGCCCATCGCGGCGATATACACCAGGAGCGGCCACAGCGCATGCGAACGCCAGAATGCGGCCGTCATGCCCGCCGCGTGTCCTTCAGCGTGACTTCCGTCAGGCGATAGAACGCCAGGCACGGAATGGACAGCGCGAAATAAAGGCACGGCAGCAGCGCCGCCGCCCACTTGATGCCCGCGATCGCCTCGGGTGTCTGCACGGGCGACTTCGACACGAAGCCGACCGCCGCGTAGACGAGCAACAGGATCGACGGCGCGAGCGCCGCGGCGACTTTCTCGACGAAGCTGTAGAGCGCGGAATAGATGCCCTCGCGCCGCAGGCCGGTGCGCCGGTAGTCGTACTCCATCGTGTCGGGCAGCATGGACTGGCCCATCAGCAGCAGGCCCGAGGCCGCGACGCCCTTCAACGCGGCGCGCAGGCAGAAGAACCACAGCGGCTCCGCCGGGCCTGCAAGCAGCCAGGAGAGCGACACCACGCTGAAGATCGCCGTGGCAAGGATGTAGGTGCGCTGCTTCTCGATCGCCACGGCGAGCCGGCGCCACAGCGGAATCGTCACGATCTGCATGACACCGGCGCACGCGACGAACCACAGCATCCACTCGCCCGGGTTCTCGCGGCCGATCACGAACCGGACGACGAAGATCGCGGTCGCCGTGTTCGTGAACATGCCGAAGAGCTGCAGGAACTTGGTGCCGATCAGGGCGACGAACGGCCGGTTCGAGAGACCCGTGCGCCATTGTTCGCCGAGCGACACGGACTTGCGCTCGCGCACCGTGAAGCGTGCCCCGGCCGTGCCGAAGAAGGCGGCCACCATGAACACGAGGATGCCCACGCCGAAGATCGCGCCCATCGCCGCATAACCGCGCGCGCCACCGCCGTACCACTCGGCGACGCGCTGCGCGAGGCCACCCGCGAGGAAGGTACCGATGCCGATGAAGAACACGCGGTACGACATCATCCGCGTGCGCTCCTTGTAATCGTCGAGCATCTCGGCCGGCATCGCCATGTAGGGCACGTTGAAGATCGTGTAGCCGGTGCCGACGATCGCGAGCACGAAAGTGATGAAGGGGAGCGGCAAGAGCGACGGCGCCAGCCCGAGCGCGTACACGGCGGCAAAGCCGATCGAAGTCACGAGGCCGCCCAGCAACAGGTAGGGCCGGCGCCGACCCCAGCGCGTGGCAGTGCGGTCGCTGACGATGCCCATGACCGGGTTCGCGACGATGTCCCAGGCTTTCGCGACGAACAACATCGCGGCGGCCGTCGCGGCGCCGATCCCCAGCACCGTGGTCAGGTAGAAGGGCACCAGGAAGGAAAAGCCGTTGAGCACGAGCGATGCACCGAGCGTGCCGATGCCCCAGCCGAGGTGCAGGCGCCAGTTGGCAGCACGGGTGGCAGCATTGGTCAGCGTTTCGACATTGGCAGACATCGAGGCACCTGCGCGTGGACCTGAGGGCTACGAGCTTAGGGCACCGGGCGCCGGGCCAGAAGCCCGTGCGGTGCGCGGGCCGTCCGTCACGCGGCTAAGCCGCGGTCTGGCCCGCGGCCCGTGGCCCGTGGCCCGCAGCCATCCGCGCGCGCGGCCTGTAGCATCCCCACCATGAATGCCGCACTACCCTCCCCCGGAACCGCCGCGCAGGCCTTCCTCGCGCGCGCCCACACCCTCTTCATCGGCGGCCGCTGGGTCGCGCCGCGGTCCGGCCGGTACTTCGATGTCTTCGATCCGGGCACCGGGCAGAAGATCGCCACCGCCGCAGCCGGCGAGGCCGCCGACATCGACGCCGCCGTCGCGGCCGCGCGCGCGGCGTTCACGGGACCGTGGGCGAAGTTCACGGCGGCCGAGCGCGGCAAGGTGCTGTGGAAGCTCGCCGACCTCGTCGAGCAGCATGCGCAGGAACTCATCGAGCTCGAGGTCCTGGACAACGGCCAGCCGCTCGCCGTCGCGCAATATGTGGTGCGCCACGTCGTGCCGGATTTCTTCCGCTACTACGCCGGCTGGCCCACGAAAATCGAGGGCGCGACGATCCCGGCCGCACCGCAGGGCCGGCGGCCGGGCGAGGTGCTGTCGTTCACGCTGCGCGAGCCGCTCGGCGTGGTCGGGGCCATCACGCCGTGGAACGCGCCGCTGCCGATGCTGATGGTCAAGCTCGCGCCCGCGCTCGCCGCGGGCTGCACGCTCGTGCTGAAGCCCGCCGAACTCACGCCGCTCACGGCGCTGCGCATGGCGGAACTGTGCGCCGAGGCGGGCGTGCCGGACGGCGTCGTCAATGTCGTCACGGGCTTCGGCGAGACGGCGGGTGCGGCGCTCGCCGCGCACCCGGGCGTCGACAAGATCGCCTTCACCGGCTCGACCGAGGTGGGTCGGCTCATCGTGAAAGCCGCGGTCGGCAACCTCAAGAAGGTGTCGCTCGAACTCGGCGGCAAGTCGCCGGTGATCGTGTTCGCGGATGCCCCGCTCGAACAGGTGATTCCGGGCGCGGCGCGCGCGTGCTTCTTCCTGCAGGGCCAGAACTGCATGGCGGGCACGCGCCTCTACGTGCACGAGAAAATCCACGACCGGGTCGTCGAGGGCGTGGCGAAGATCGCGCGCACGATGCAGCTCGGCCACGGCCTCGACCCGGCGTCGCAGTTCGGGCCGCTCATTTCCGCCGAGCAGCGCGAGCGCGTGCGCGGCTTCGTCGAGGCCGGCAAGCTGGAAGGCGGCGAGCTCGTATGCGGGGGCGGCGTGCCGACCCGCCCCGGCTATTTCTTCGAGCCCACGGTGTTCGCGCGCATGCAGCCGCACATGACCCCGGTGAAAGGCGAGATCTTCGGCCCGGTGCTGTGCGTGCAGGCCTTCGGCGAGGGCGACCTCGATCGCATTGCGAACGAAGCGAACGACTCGATCTTCGGCCTCTCGGGCAGCGTCTGGACGCGCGACATCGGTCTCGCGATGCAGATGGTGCGCAGGATCGACTCGGGCCAGGTGAGCGTCAACATGCACGCCGCGCTCGATCCGGCGATGCCGTTCGGCGGCAACAAGCAGTCGGGCTGGGGCCGCGAGTTCGGCAAGGAAGGCCTCGAGCCCTATCTCAAGACCAAGGGCGTCAGCGTCGCGTGGTGATGCGCCAGAGGCCGACCGTCAGCACCGGCACGATGAGCAGCGCGATGAAGGCCCAGGTCAGCGCCCCGTAGCCCTTCGCGATGAGGTCGATGAGCCCGACCGCCCCGGCCGCATACACCGACAGCGCCATGATCGCCGTCGCGAGCACGGGCCGGATGACACGCGGCAGCCGTCGCCGCCGCTCCTCGTAGGCTTTCGCAACGCGCTCGTTGATCGCGTGCAGCAGCGCGACGCCCGTGTCGACCAGCGTCAGCAGCACGGCGAGCTGGAACGCCCACTCGAACCACGGCGCGTGCAGGCGAGCCAGCAGGAAGGCCGAGGGCAGCGCCTCGGCGCCGATCTCGTGGTAGTAACCCATCATCGCGATATAGAAGAGCACGGCGGGCAGCATGCCGAGGGGACCGGCGAGGGCCCCGGCCACCAGCGCCTCGCGGCGCGTCGTGAGGTGGCGGATGCAGAACAGCACCGCCGGGATCGTCGCGACGTTGTAGCCCGCATACGTGACACCCGCCCTGAACCAGTCATCGCCCAGCGGCGCGGACGCGAAGCTGGCCTCTATGCGATCCCCGAACGCATACAGGCTCCAGGCGACGAACACGACATAGACGAGATAGAGGTAGCCCACCGACAGCGTGAGGAACTTCTCGATGAAGGCGTTGCTGTAGAAGAGCAGCGCGCCCGTGGCGAGGATCATGCCGAGCGAGCCGGCGAGTTTCGGCCAGCCGAGCAGGCTGTGGATCACCTCGCCGGCCGCCGCGCCCATCACCGCCATGATGATGACGACCAGCAGCAGGTACGCGATCTCGAACAGGAACCAGCCGCGACCCAGCAACAGCCGGAAGAACGAGCGGTAGTCGTAGGCCTGCGCGACGCGTGCCAGCTCGAAGCTCACCATCAGCACCGCGCTCCACACGAGCATGCTGACGAACATGCCCAGCAGCCCGCCCCAGGGTCCCGCGGGCAGGAAGAATTCGACGAGCTCGCGACCCGTGGCGTAACCGCCGGCGATCACCGCGGACTCGAACACGAATCCGGGCAGCAGGTAGCGCCGGAAGAAACCGCTCATGCGCGGGCGGCCATCATCGGCGGCTCTCCCCCCGCAGGCAGCTGTCGACCAGGACATCGAACTGGTCGCCGCCACGGATCGGGTCCGCCACCGGCAGCGCGAGGCGCCGGCTCTCCTCATCCATCAGTTCCCGTGCCTCGTCCGCCGCCATGCGAGCGGTGTTGAAACACACGCCACCGCAGCGGATGGCGGGATTCGTGCGTCGGCCCAGGGCGATATTGAGGGCAATCGTCTCTTCGACGGAGGGTACCGGGTAAAGGGGATGGCCCAGCATGTGCGCGCGTCCCGGCTCGTGGCACACGACGATCACGTCGGGCTGGCTTCCATGCAGGAGGCCAAGCGACACCGCCGCATAGGCGGGATGGAACACGGAGCCCTGGCCCTCGATGATGTCCCAATGATCGGACGCCGCATCCGGCGACAGCATTTCGGCCGCACCCGCCTCGAAGTCCGCCACCACGGCGTCCATCGGCATGCCGGCGCCGGCGCCGGCGATCATGATGCCGGTCTGGCCACTCGCACGGAAATCCGCCGGCAGGCCGCGTCGCTGGAAGGCCTTGGCGAGCGCGAGCGCGGTGTACTTCTTGCCGAGCGAGCAGTCGGTGCCGACCGTGAGCAATCGCCGGCCGCTGCGCTTGCGGCCGGTCGCGATCGGAATGTTGGCGGGCGGTGTGCGGACATCGATCAGGCGCCGGCCGCGGGCCCCGGCTGCCGCGACGAGCACGGGCAGGTCGGCCAGCTTCGAATGCATGCCGCTCACCAGGTCGAGGCCCGCATCGAGGGCCGCGAGCAGCGTGGGCATCCAGCTGTCGTGGATGCGGCCGCCCGTGTTGGCAACGCCGATCACCATCGCCCGCGCGCCGCGGGCCCGCGCTTCGGCGGGAGTCAGCCGCGGCAGGCCGAGGCTGATGGCCCCCGGAGCGCAAGCCAGTTCGCCGATGCACTTCTCGCCGGCCCAGTCGCGCAGGCCAAAGGCGGTCTTGGCATAGCCCGGCTCCGATGTATCGCCGAGAAACAGCAGGTAGGGATGCGGCAACTCCAGCATCGTCATGCCCTCCCGCCACCCCAGACCGTGTCGGGACAATCGACGCTGCCCTCGGTGTAGCGCACGCCGGGCACGCGATCCTGGGCAAGGAAGATCGGGCCGTCGAGATCGACGAAGTCACAGAGCTGGGCCACGACGAAGGCCGGCGCCATCGCGAGGCTCGAGCCCAGCATGTTGCCGACCATGACCTGGAGCCCCAGCCGCCTTGCCTCGGCAACGATCAGCAGCGCCTCGGTGAGGCCACCGCACTTGTCGAGCTTGATGTTCACCACGTCGAACCGGCCCACGAGGCCCGCCACGTCCGCAAGCCCCTGCACGCTTTCGTCGGCGGCCAGGGGAATCGGGCAGCCGAGTCCTTCGAGATCCGCCTCGCCGCCGCGTGGCAACGGCTGTTCGATCAGCTCGACGCCGGCATCGACCAGGTGCGGAAGGACGGTGTCGAGCGTGTCGAGGGTGTAGCCCTGGTTGGCATCGACGCCCAGCCACACATCGGGACGCGCCGCGCGCAGGCTGCGGACCCTTTCGATGTCGGTCGGCACGTCGCCGTCGAGCTTGAGCTTGATCGCGCGCGCGCCGGCCAGCGCCCGTGCGCCCTGGGAGACGACAGCCGGATCGTCCGCGCCGAGCGTAAAGGTGGTGATGCGTGCGACCGGACGATCGATCCCCGCCAGTTGCCAGGCGGACCGGCCCGCGAGCTTCGCCTCGAGATCCCACAGCGCGCAATCGACGGCATTGCGAGCGCCCCCCACCGGCAACAGCTCGCGCAGGGCCATGCGATCGATGCCGCCCTCGATGGCATCGCGATGCGCCGCCAGGGTGGCGACGATCTGCGCGGGCCTGTCCTCGAGGTAGTAGACACCCGCGGCCTCGCCCCATCCCCGCGCGGCACCGCCCTGCAGGGTGGCCACCGCGACGGGCACCTCCGTGAAGGTGTATCCAGAGATGCGAAAGGGCGACTTCAGGCGCAGCGGCTCGACTTCGACCCGCAACGTGCGGCGCCTGCCAGCCGATGGCTCGCACGAATGCAGTGGACGCTCGGTCATGTCGATCGATTCCGCTCGGTCATTGCCTGTCCCGGCACGGGCAGGTCCGCGTGGACCTGCCCGTGGGTGCGCGTGCTCGCCGGATACCCGGTTCCAGCCTGAAGTCAGAAGTTTGCGCGCAGCCCCACGCTGTAGTAACGCCCTATGACATCGTACAGCGCCGCATTCGGCAACTTCGGCGGCTCGCGGTCGAAGAGGTTCGCCACGTTGCCGACCAGCGCAATGCGGCTGTCGCCGCCGAAAGGCAGCCGGTACTGGAAGCAGAGGGTGCCGGGTGCCCCGTCGATCCATTTCGAAAGCGGCAGGCTGTAGCGGGTCTCGAAGTCGAAGCCGCTCGTCTGGTAATTCGACAGGTTGACCGCGCGCGATATCACATCGGTGATCACGCCCGCCTGGTTGCGGATGATGCGGGGACACAGGTCCGCATTGCCGGCAAAGCAGCGGTTGATGATGTCCTGTGCGGAAATCGTGGCGACGGCACCATCGATGTCGATGTCGTAGTAGTCGAGCGAGACACAGAATCCGTGCGCCTGTCACAGCTGGCCAAGCCGAAGCCGCGCCGCAAGGGTGTCGCTTAGCGGGCGCCGGCCGGCAGCAGCGGCGCCAGCGCATCGATGGGGATCGCGCGCACCGTGCGCCCATTGCCCGTCATGTCCGTCGCCTTGAGCAGCGAGTCGTAGATCGCCTCTTCCGTTGCATCCATGACGGCCTCGAAGAGCGGCGACATGGCGTCGGTGGGCAGCACGGCGCCCGGCGCACGATCCGTCGAGAACGCGATCG
The DNA here is from genome assembly GCA_050185195.1 of Steroidobacteraceae bacterium. Lineage (GTDB taxonomy): Bacteria > Pseudomonadota > Gammaproteobacteria > Steroidobacterales > Steroidobacteraceae > CADEFQ01. The sequence continues at coordinate 24,856 of JBFWZQ010000007.1, forward strand.
CGTAGTCGCCACTGCCGTTCGAGTACGTGGAGCCGGTGCGCGCCATCGCAAAGATCGCCCGTGCGGCGAGACGCTCGAGGTTGCGCGCGTCGAGCGGCGCGTCGGTCGCAACCACGATCATGCAGGAGCCGTCGGCCGATCCGGCCCCATTGCCACGCGCGGCCTGCGCGCCTGCCGGCGGCATGAGATCGCGCCACACCGGCATGCCCGCGATAGTGAGCCGGCCGCCGAAGTTTGCCTGCACGAGGACGCCCACGGTCCAGGTCTTGGCGTCCAGCGGCACGCGGCGCGAAGCCGTGCCGATGCCACCCTTCCAGCCGAACGCGACCGTGCCGGTGCCGGCACCCACCGCGCCCTCTTCCACCGGCCCCGCGCGGGCGGCGTGGATCGCGGCGATCACATGCTCCCGCGTGACGTGGCCGCCGCGGATGTCGTTGAGCGTGCCGTCGTTGGTCTCGCCGACCAGCGCGTTCACCGAGCGCACCGCCTCGTTGCCGGGCTGCGCCAACGTCCACCTGACCACGCCTTCGACCGCAGGCCCCACGGCCAGCGTGTTCGTCAGGACGATCGGCGTCTCGACGGTGCCGAGTTCCCGCACTTGCGTGGAGCCCGCGAGCTTGCCGAATGCATTGCCGACGAACACCGCGCCCGGCACCTTGTCCTCGAAGAGGTTGCCGCCGTGCGGCAGGATCGCGGTGACACCCGTGCGCACGTGCTCGCCGTCGATCAGCGTGACGTGCCCGACCTTCACGCCGGCCACGTCGGTGATCGCATCGAATGGCCCGGGCTGCAGCACGCCGGGCGCGATACCGAGGTCGCGCGCCCGCGGCCGCCCCTCCGCCGCGAACGACGCCGGCGCGGCCAGCGCGGTGGCGAGCACCATGACCAGCGGGACGAACCATCGGCATTGCATCGTTGCACCTTCCCTCAGGGTGGCAGGTTGTCCGCCGCGGTGCGCGCCGCGATCGGCCGCTCCACCGCAACCTGGCGCTCGCGCCAGATGATATAGAGGCCGCTGCCGACGACGATCGCCCCGCCCACGAGCACGCGCAGCGAGGGCAGCGCGCTCCAGACGACCCAGTCGATCGTGATGCCCCAGAAGAGCGCGGTGTACTCGAACGGCGCGATCACCGAGGCGGGAGCCGAGCGGAAGGCCTCGATCAGCAGCATCTGCGCGATGGCACCGGCGAGGCCGATGCCCGCGATCTGCAGCCAATGGTCCGCGCGCACGGCCTGCCAGCCGTCCACCGCGACCGCCAGCGCGGCGGATACCACGGCCATCACCGTGATCGACCACAGCGCGACGCTCGCCGTCGAATCGGTGCGCGTCAGCACGCGCAGCAGGACCGCGTTGCTCGCGTAGGCGAACGCGGACACGAAGGCGCCGATGGCGCCCCAGGTGACGAGGCTCGAGCCGGAGGGCCTCAGCATCGTCAGTGCGCCGACGAGGCCGACGCCGATCGCGAGCCAACGCCGCCAGCCCACATCCTCGCCGAGCAGCAGCGCCGCGAGCGCCGTGACCATGAGGGGCGCCGACAGGAAGATCGCATAGGCGTCGGCGAGCGTCAGCTCGCGCACCGCATAGACGAAGCCGATCATGATCACCACCATGATGAGGCCGCGCAGCAGGTGCATGCCGGGGCGCTGCGCCAACAGCTGGGCGGCCCGGCCCGTCAGCAGGTAGGGCAGCGCGATGAAGGGCAGCGACGCGAACCCGCGCAGCGCACTCACCTGCAGCGGCGGGTAGTGCGCCGACAGGAACTTGAGCAGGGCGTCCATCGACGCGAAAACGGCCACCGCGCAGAGCATGAGCGCGATGCCGCGGAGGTTGCGCGGGGGCATGGGGGAAGGATACCGCGCCGCGGCAGGCAGCGGTCGCCGCCCGCGCGGGCGACCGCTGCCCCGCGCCCCCGTTCAGAACTTGATGTTGATGCCCGCCAGCATGCTCCAGGAGTAGATCTCGTTCTCCGCGAGCCGTGCGCGCGTGCCGCTGACGTAGCGCAGCGGCTCGTTCGTGATGTTGTTCACCTGGAGGAACGCGCCGACCTGTTTCGTGAAGTCGTAGCTCGCCTTGAAATCGAGCTGGCCGTGCGTGTCGATGTAGAGGTCTTCCTCCGCATTGTCGCCGAGTGCGTACAGATATTCGCTGCGATAGGCGTAGCCGAGGCGCAGCTCGAGGCCCGACAGCTCGTAGAAGAGGGCCACGTTGCCGACGTGTTCGGACTGCATGAAGAACGGCACCTTCGCGGTTCGATCCGGTGCATCCGACTCGCTGTCGGTCCAGGTGTAGCCGATGGACACTCCGAGGCCACGCAGCAGGCCCGGCAGCATGCTGAACTGCTGCTGGTAGCCGAGCTCGACGCCAAAGATGTTGCCGTTGCGGGCGTTCTGCGACTGCTCGGTCTCGAGTTCGGAATAGAACCGGCCTTCGAAAGTCACGTCCTCCAGCGTCTGCAGGCGCTTGAAGATGGGGTGGTCGATGTCCTTGTAGAACACGCCACCGGAGAGGATGCCGGTCGGCCGCAGGTACCACTCGAGCGCGAGGTCGTAGTTGGTCGATTCGAGCGGGTCGAGGTCGGCATTGCCCATCTCGATCGCGCCTTCGAACACGCCCGGGTCGTCTTCCTCGATCTCGAAGATGCGAAACGGCACGTTCTGCTCATACGACGGACGCCCGATCGTGTTGGTCCACGCCGCGCGCGCGATCAGGTCGTCGCGGATCGACCAGGTCATCTGCAGGCCCGGCAGCCAGTTCGTGTAGTTCTTCGTGCCGGTCACCTGCGGCGGCGGGTCCTGCGCGTCGCCGTCGACGATCTGCACGTCGTAGGCACTGAAGTCCGTCTCGGTGCGCTCCACGCGCACGCCACCGACGAAAGTCGCATTGCCGATGTCGAGCGAAGCCATCAGGTAGCCGGCCGTCACGTCTTCCTTGACCGAGTAGTCGACGCCGTAGGACTCGATGAGGGTGTCTTCCGCACTCACCTCGAAATCGCCCTCGTTGTCGCGGAAGAACTGGTCCGTGAGGCGATAGTCCGGGTACGGGCCGAACGTGTAGTAAGGCCGCACGCCGCGGTAGAAACCCCGGTTGCCGGCGTGCGCGACCTGGGACAGCAGGAAATCGGCGTCGCCGTCGAAGCCGTCGTACACCACCAGGTCCTGGTCGGAGGTATTGCGGCGGCTGATGTACTTCGCGCCGCCCTTGATGAACCCGCTGCGCCCGTCGCCCCATTCGATGTCGCGGCGCAGGTCGACCTGGCCGATCTTCAGTGTCTCCTCGATCAGCTGGTGGCCGCGCTCGGCCTTGTCGAACTCGTAGCCGGCCGCGTCGTAGAACGCGGCGGGCGCATCGACGCGCCAGTAGTAGTCCGAGATGTCGTAGCTCATCGGGAACACGTCGTCGGCTTCGAACACGTAGTCGTTGTCGTAGGGCGTGTCCTGTTCCGTCTTGCCGTAGGTGGCGGTGAGGTTGAGCGTCCAGGCGCCGATCTCGAACTCACCGCCGAGCGTCGAGGAAAGGATCTTCTGGATTTCGAGCCGCTCGGAGTTCTCGCGCTGGCCTTCGCCCTCGGTGAAGAGCCCCGAGGTCGGCGTCACGTTCTCGAGGTCGCCGTTGCGGTAGTCGTAGGTGATTTCCGGCTGCGTCTCGGTGTCTTCGTAGCGGTTGACGATGTTGCGCCAGTGCAGCTTCACCGTATCGTTCGGGCGAAACTCGAAGTTCGCGACGAGACCCTTGCGCACGCGGCGGATCAGGTAGTCGCGGATGTTCTGCTCGTCCGGAATGAGGTACGGGTAGTCGCCACCGTCGTCGGTCCAGGGATCCCCGCCCTGCACGTTTTCCGAGTTGAACTCGCGATCCGAATAGCTCGCGGACAGCAGCACGCCCAGCCGGTCGTCGGCGAATACGCCGCTCCACGCCGCGCTCGCGCCCCAGGGGTGGTGGCCGCCGAGGTCCGAGTAACCGTAATCCGCGGTCGCGGAGAAGGAGCGCCCGTCCGGGTCGTCGAACGCACTCGGCGTGACGAGGTTGACCGTGCCGCCGATGGCATTGCCGTCGAGGTCAGGGGTCACCGACTTGATGACTTCGAGTTTCGAGAGGATGTTCGACGGAATCGTGTCCATCGCCACCCGGCGCGTATCGCCCTCCGGCGAGCCGATCGTCTGGCCGTCGATCGTGACATTGCTCAGTGCCGCGTCGATGCCGCGGATCGTCACGTAGCGACCCTCGCCCTGGTCGGTGGTGACCGCGACGCCCGTCACGCGCGCGAGCGCGTCGCCCGCGTTCTGGTCGGGCAGCTTGCCGGCGTCGTCCGCCGTGACCGACTCCTTGATGAGCTTCGCCGACTTCTTGTCCTGCAGCGCCGTCGCCTGCGCGAGCCGATAGCCGGTGACTGTCACCTCCTCGATGCCTGCCGCTGTCACGGCCCCGGCCAGGGCAAAGGGAGCCGTCGAGACGCCGCTTTCGGGCACCACGACCTGGTTCGCAACATTGCCGAAGCCGACATACTCGGCAACGACCGTATAGTTGCCGGCTGGCACATCGGTGAAGCGATAGCCCCCCGAACGATCGGCGCGGGTGACGCGGTTCAGCTCGGTGATGCGCACCGTCGCATTTGGCAGCGCGCGCCCGGTGGCGGCGGCGGTGACGCGACCCTCGACTTCGCCCGCCGTGGCGCGGGCGGCGAAAGCCCCCAGCAGCGTGGCGGCCACCGCGGCCGCGACAGCCGGGAATCGCTGATGCGTGGATTCATGTTCTGGCACGGTAATGACCCCTCACTGCCTGTGGAATCAGGGTTCCACTTTGCCCCGAGTATAGAACAGGAATTTTGCCAATGGCAATACATGGAAAAACTGTTCTATCTGCGGGTGGACGACAAGTGCATGAAAGGACAGCCCGACAGGGACTTCCGCGGTGCAGCGTGGATGGAATTTATGTTCGACGATTGGAATCTTTTTTACATTCTGGCTAGGATCGCGCGCAAAACCCGGGATGGAAACCCTGCATGGCCTCCGCCAAAGACATCGAAAAGCTGCGCAGCGAAATCGTCCGGCGCTACGACCGGCTGAGCCCACGGCTCAAGCAGGTGGCGCAGTTCGTGCTCGATCACCCGAACGACATGGGCTTGCAGACGCTCGCGGTCATCGCGGAGCGCTGCGAGGTGCAGCCTTCCACGGTCGTGCGCTTCGCGAAGGCGATGGGCTACGAGGGCGCGAGCGACATGCAGAAGCTCTTCCGCGACGAGCTGCTCGCGTTCGCGCCGAGCCCGAGCTATGCGGACCGGATCCGGCAGTTCAACGAGCGCGCCGGCGAAGTCGACGTGCTGTCGCCGCACGACCTGATGCAGGAGTTTGCCGACAGCAACATCATCGCGCTCGAGCACCTGAAAGAATCGATCCGCCGCGCCGACCTCGAGAAGGCGGTGTCGCTGATCCGCGAAGCACCGGCCGTCTACATCATCGGGTTGCGCCGCTCGTTTCCGGTGGCGTCCTACCTCGCCTATGCGCTGCGCCACGTCGACGACAAGCGCACCTACCTGCTCGACGGCGTCGCCGGCATGTTGGCCGAACAAAGCAGCATGGTGCGCGCGAAGGACCTGCTCGTCGCAATCAGCTTTCGGCCCTATGCGCAGGAGACGGCGGAAATCACCGAGCAGGCGCGTGCGCGCGGCGCGCGCGTGCTCGCGATCAGCGACACGCGGCTGTCGCCCGTCGCCCGGGAGGCCGACGTCGTGTTCGAAACCAAGGACGCAGAAGTGCGCCAGTTCCGCTCGCTGACGGCGTCCCTGTGCCTCGCGCAGACGCTCGTCATCAGCTATGCGTTCCAGGTGGAACGCCGCAACCAGAAGGCCAAATGAACGCACAGTACGGGTTTGCGCTGTTCGGCGCCGGCCGCATCGGCCAGATCCACGCCCGCAACCTCGCCTCTCATGCGGACACGCGCCTGCTGCATGTCGTCGATGTCGCGACCGACGCCGCACGACGCCTCGCGGCAGGCTGCGGCGCGCAGGTGAGCACCACGGAGGCCGCGCTTGCCGATCCCGCGGTGCACGCGATCCTGGTCGCGAGTTCGACCGATACGCACGCGGCCCTGATCCAGGCCGGTGCGCGGGCCGGCAAGGCGATCTTCTGCGAGAAGCCGCTCGACCTCGACATCGCCGGCGCGGAAGCGAGCCTCGCGGTCGCGGCGCAGGCGAACGTGCTGCTCGCCCTCGGCTTCAATCGCCGCTTCGATCCGGCGTTTCGCCGCCTGCACCGCGAGATTGCCGCCGGAAAGATCGGCAACGTGGAAGTGGTCAGCATCACGAGCCGCGACCCGTCGCCGCCGCCGCTGGTGTACGTGGCCCGCTCGGGCGGGCTGTTTCGCGACATGATGATCCACGACCTCGACATGGCGCGCTGGCTGCTCGGCGAGGAGCCCGTCACCGTGTTCGCGCGCGGCAGCGCGCTCATCGACCCCGCGATCGGCGCGGCCGGCGACATCGACACCGCGGTGGTCGTGCTCGAGACGCAGGGCGGCAAGCTCTGCCAGATCACGAACAGCCGCCGCTGCGCCTACGGCTACGACCAGCGCATCGAAGTGTTCGGCGCGAAAGGGTTGCTGCGCGCCGACAACGTGCCCGCCACCACGGTCGAGACGGCGGGCGCGACGGGTTTCACGCGCGAACCCGCCCTGCCCTTCTTCCTCGAGCGCTATGCGGCAGCCTATCGCGACGAGCTCGAGGAGTTCCTCGCGGCCTTGCGAGGCGCGCCCGCCCAGCTTGCCACCGGCGAGGACGGCCGCCGGGCGCTGCTGCTCGCCAATGCCGCGCACCGCTCCCTCGAATCGGGGGCACCCGTGCGCATTTAGAATAGTTTTTTCATTCGAAAGCTATCTTGAAATCCTGATTCCATTTCGATATTGTCGCGCTTCCTTCGGCGACAGTTCCCGGCACGCATGTCACGCGTCAGGTTCGGATTGATCGGCACCGGTTTCATCGGCCGCACCCACGCCATTGCGCTCAATGCGGCAGGCGCGGTGTTCGGGGAGCGGTTTGCACCCGTCTGCGAGCTGCTGGCCGACCACACGGAAGAAGCGGCGCAGCGTGGCGCCAGGGCACTCGGCTTTGCGCGCGGCACCGGAGACTGGCGCCGACTCGTCGCGGACCCTGCCGTCGACGTCGTCGACATCTGCACGCCGAACTACCTGCACCGCGAGATGGCGCTCGCCGCGATCGCGGCGGGCAAGCACGTCTACTGCGAGAAGCCGCTCGCCAACACGGCGCGGGAGGCGGCCGCCCTCGCCGCCGCGGCCGATGCCGCCGGCGTGCGCCACCTCATCGGCTTCAACTACATCTGCAACCCGCTGCTGCACGTCGCCCGCGACATGATCGGGGCCGGCGAACTCGGCGAGGTGTACGCGTTTCGCGGCAGCTACCAGGAAGACTACATGAGCGATCCCGGGTCGCCGTGGACCTGGCGCTGCGACCGGGCGCTCGCCGGCAGCGGCGCGCTTGCCGACCTCGGCTCGCACCTTGTGAACCTCGCGCATTTCCTGCTGGGCGGCATTGCGCGCGTGCAGGGTGCGCTGCAGACCGTGCACCCGCAGCGGCGCGACCCCGCAAGCGGCGCGCTGCGTACAGTCGAGAACGAGGACGTCGCGCGCGCGCTGTTCGAGTTCGCGAGCGGCGTGCCCGGTACGTTCGAGATCAGCCGGGTCGCCACGGGCCGCAAGTGCGGCCTCGATTTCGCGGTCTTCGGCACGCGCGGGGCGATCGAGTTCGGGCAGGAGCGCATGAACGAGCTGCGTTGGTACGAAACGCCGGCCCGCGCCGGGCGCGAAGGGTTTCGCACGATCCTCGCGGGCCCGGCCCATCCGCACTACCGTGCTTTCTGCCCGGCCCCGGGCCACGGGCTCGGCTACAACGACCTGAAGACCATCGAAGTGCGCAACGTGATCGACGCGATAGCCTCCGGCACCGGCGGCTGGCCGGATTTCCACGAGGGCGCGCGCGTGCAGCGCGTGATGGAAGCGATCGAACGCTCGCACGCAGGGCGCGCGTGGACAGAGGTCGAATCGTGAACCACATCGCGACCCACAGGCAGGGTTTCGCCGCGGGTTTCACGCCCGTTACCCGGGCGGTGGACCCGGGGAATACCAGCGGCCTCGGATTCGGCGTCCTCAAGCTGGCGGCGGGCGAGGCCTGGCGCGGATCCGTCGAGGGCGAGACGGCCTGGCTGCTGATGGCGGGCTCCGTGCGGGTGCAGGCCGGCGACCTCGAAGCCACGCTATCGCGAGGATCGCTGTTCGACGAATCCGCCAGTTGCCTGCACGTGCCGGCCGGCACGCCGGTTGCGCTGCAAGCGAGCGGTCCCTGCGAGTTCACGGTGTACGACTGCCGGAACACGCGCAGCTTCGCGCCGCGTGTGTTTCGCCCGCGCGACGTGCCGAACGAACCACGCGGCAAGGGGCAGGTGCGCGACCGCAGCCTGCGTTTCGTGCGCACCATCTTCGACACGCGCAACTCCCCAGCGGAAGTCGAACTCGTACTCGGCGAGGTCGTGACCTTTCCTGGCGGATGGTCGAGCTATCCGCCGCACCACCACCCGCAACCCGAGATCTACCACTACCGCTTCACCGCACCACAGGGTTATGGGCACGCCGAACTCGGTGACGCCGTGGTGAAGGTGCGCGAGTTCGACACGGTGTGCATCCCCGCCGGCCACGACCACGCGCAATGCGCGGCGCCCGGTTACGGCATGTACTACGCGTGGGTCATTCGCCACCTGCCGGGCGCACCCTACACCGTGCCCGTTTTCGCGGCGGAACACGCCTGGACGATGTCGAAGGATGCGCGATTCTGGTGGCCCGCCGAGGGCGATCATGACTGAGCGCCCGGCGCGCCCGCTCGACGTCATCTGCCTCGGGCGCGCTGCCGTCGACCTCTATGGCCAGCAGCTCGGCGGGCGGTTCGAGGAGGTCCAGAGTTTCGCCAAGTACCTCGGCGGTTCGTCGGCCAACGTCGCCTTCGGCCTCGCACGCCTCGGGACGAAATCCTCGATGCTCTCGCGCGTCGGTGACGAGCCGATGGGCCGTTTCGTGCGCGAAGTGCTCGCCGGCGCAGGTGTCGATGTCAGCCACCTTGCAACCGACCCACGGCGCCTGACCGCGCTCGTGCTGCTCGGCATCTGCGGGCGCGACGACTACCCACATATCTTCTATCGCGAACAGTGCGCCGACATGGGCCTCTGCGGCGACGACTTCGACGCCGGCTACATCGCCTCGAGCCGCCTGCTCGCGATCACCGGCACGCACCTGTCCTCCGAGGGCACCGCGGCGGCGGTGATGAAGGCGGTGGGACTCGCGCGCACGCACGGCACCCGGGTCGTGTTCGACATCGACTACCGCCCGGTCCTGTGGGGGCTCACGAACGCAGGCGACGGCGCGAACCGTTTCGTCGCTTCGGGTGCCGTCACCGCGCGCATCGAACCGCTGCTCGCCCAATGCGATCTCATCGTCGGCACCGAGGAGGAGATCCGGATCGCCGGCGGCGACGAGGACATCGGGCGGGCGGGCGCGGCGATCCGCGCGACGAGCAATGCCACGCTCGTCGTGAAGCGGGGCGCCGCCGGCTGCACGGTCTATCCGCCCGACGGCGAGCCCATCGCCGTCGAAGGCTTTGCGGTCGAGCCGCTCAATACGCTCGGTGCCGGCGACGCGTTCCTCGCGGGCCTGCTCCACGGCCACCTGTCCGGCGCCGACTGGCGACACGCGGCGACGCTCGGCAATGCATGCGGCGCGCTCGTCGTGTCGCGCCACGGCTGCGCGCCGGCCATGCCCAGCCGCGTGGAACTCGGGGATTTCCTCGCGCGCGCAGCCGTGGTGCCGCGCCCGGATCTCGACCTGCGCCTCGCGCAGCTGCACGACTCCACCACGACCCGCCGGCCGCGCCGCGACCTCTATGTGCTCGCCTTCGACCACCGGCGCCAGCTCGAGCAGCTCGCTGCGGACTTCGGCCAGCCGGTCGCGCGCATCGATCGACTCAAGGGGCTCGTGGCCGGCGCCGTCGAGCGCGTCGCGGGTCGGGTGCCATATTCCGATCGACTCGGCGTGATCGTCGACGATCGCTACGGCGAAGCCGTGCTCCAGCGCATGACGCGAGCCGGCTACTGGGTCGGCCGCGCGATCGAGGTCCCGGGGTCGCGACCCCTCGAGTTCGAACCGCGCAACCACACCGGCCTGCCGCTGCTGGCGTGGCCCGCGGGCCACGCGATCAAGTGCCTCGTGTTCTATCACCCCGACGATCCCCTCGAACTGCGGCTCGCGCAGGAGGATCGCGTCGTCGAGTTGTGGCGGGACGCCACCGCGCTCGGGCGCGAGTTGCTGCTCGAGATCATCGCGAGCGGCCGTGGACACACCATCGACGACTCGACGGTCGCGCGCACATTGCGCCGCTTCTACCACCTCGGCGTGTCCCCTGCGTGGTGGAAGCTCGAGCCGCCGACTGCCGCGGCCTGGCCACGCATCGAAGCTGCGATCATGGAGCACGATCCGCATTGCAACGGCGTCCTGCTGCTCGGGCTCGACGCACCCGAATCGCAGTTGCGCGCTGCATTCGAGCTGGCTGCGCCGCATCCGATCTGCCGCGGCTTTGCGGTCGGCCGCAGCATATTTGGCCAGCCTGCACGCGAGTGGATGCGCGGCGCGCTCGATGACGAAGCCGTCATCGCCGAGGTCGCGGCGCGCTACGAGCGCATGATCGGCGCGTGGCGTAACCTGCGGCCATGAAGCAGCTTCGGCTCACGATGGCGCAGGCACTGGTGCGGCATCTCGCCGCGCAGCGCGTGCGCGTGGCCGGCGAGGAGCTACCGCTGTTCGCCGGCCTGTTCGCCATCTTCGGCCACGGCAACGTCGCCGGCCTCGGCGAGGCGCTCCAGGGCATGGGCCGCTCACTGCCGGTCTATCGCGCCCACAATGAGCAGGCCATGGCCCACGCGGCGATCGCGTTTGCGAAAGCGAATCGGCGGCGCCGCATGATGGCGTGCACCACGTCGATCGGACCCGGCGCCACCAATATGGTCACCGCGGCGGCGCTCGCGCACGTGAATCGCCTGCCGGTACTGTTGCTGCCCGGCGAAACCTTCGCGGGTCGCGTGCCCGACCCGGTGTTGCAGCAGGTCGAGGATTTCGGCGACCCGACGATCACGGCGAACGACTGCCTGCGGCCCGTCTCACGCTACTGGGATCGCATCATGCGCCCCGGCCAGTTGCTCGCGTCGTTGCCGCAGGCCTTGTCGGTGCTCACCGATCCCGCGGACTGCGGGCCGGCAACGCTCGCGCTGCCGCAGGACGTGCAGGCCGAGGCCTTCGATTACCCCGCCTCGTTCTTCGAGCCGCGGTTGCACGAATGCCCGCGCCCCGGCCCGGATCACGGCCAGCTGCGGCGCGCGGCGGCCTTGATCGCCGCCGCGCGGCGACCGCTGATCGTGGCGGGCGGCGGCGTGCTCTACGCGGAGGCCTGCGAGGCGCTGGCCGCCTTCGCAACCGCGCATGCAATCCCCGTGTGCGAGACGCAGGCGGGCAAAGGGGCGCTCGCCTGGGATCACCCCTGCAACGCCGGTTCGATCGGCGTCACGGGCACGGGCGCCGCGAATGCGCTCGCGGCCGAGGCCGACCTCGTGATCGCGATCGGTACGCGCCTGGCCGATTTCACGACCGGCTCGGGCCGGCTGATCCTGCGCGAAGGCAGCCGGTTGCTTTCGCTCAACGTCTGTCGCCACGACGTCGCCAAGCGGGGCGCGGTGGCGCTGCAGGCCGATGCCCTGCGCGGACTCGAGGAACTCGGCGCGGCGCTCGCGGGCGCACGCCCGACGACCTCCTGGCTCGGTGTGGCGAAGGGGCGCATGGAGGAGTGGAATGCAGCGCGCGACGCGGCGGTCGCCGCGCGCGATGTACCGCGACCATCCGATGCCGAAGTCCTCGATGTCACGAACCGCGTGGGCGGCGCACGCGCCACGGTCGTCTGCGCCGCGGGGGGGCTGCCCGGCGAGCTACACAAACTGTGGCGCGCGAGCGGCCCGGGCGCCTATCACGTCGAATACGGCTATTCGTGCATGGGCTACGAGATCGCAGGCGCACTCGGCGTGAAGCTCGCGCAGCCGGATCGCGACGTCGTCGTACTGGTGGGCGACGGCAGCTACCTGATGATGAACTCGGAGATCGCCACCTCGATCGCACTCGGCCTGAAGCTCACGATCGTGCTGCTCGACAACCGCGGGTTCGGTTGCATCAACCGCCTGCAGGCTGCGTGCGGCGGCGATGCTTTCAACAACCTGCTCGACGATGCGGCCCCAAGGGTCGATTTCGTTGCCCATGCCCGCGCACTCGGCGCACTGGCCGAAAAAGCCGACGACCTGGCCGCCCTCGGTCCCGCGCTCGAACGCGCGCTTGCGGCCGGGCGCACCGCGGTGGTCGTGATCGACACCGACCCGGCGCACTCGACCGTGGTGGGCGGCGCCTGGTGGAACGTGCCGGTCGCACAAGTCTCGGAGAGCCCGCGCGTGCGCCAGGCGCACGCGGACTACCAACGCCACCTGGACGAGCCATGACGATCCGCCTTGGCGTGAACCCCATCGGCTGGACCAACGATGACCTGCCGGGTCTCGGCGACGAGATCGCCCTCGAGACCTGCCTCGACGAGGCACGCGCGGCGGGTTTCGCGGGCGTCGAACTCGGGCGCAAGTTTCCCCGCGAACCGCAGGCACTCCGCGCCGTGCTTGCGCGGCACGATCTCGCGCTCGTCTCGGGCTGGTACAGCCTGCGACTCCTCGAGCGCGACGAGGACGCGGAGTTTGCGGCAATGGCGGGCCATTTCGCGCTGCTGAAGGCACTTGGCGCCACTGTGATGGTCGTCTGCGAAGTGACCGGCTGCATCCACGGCGACCTTCGCGCGCGACTCTCGCGCCGGCCGCACCTGCCGCCGCAACGCTGGGTCGAATTCGGCGCGCGGCTGACAAGCCTTGCGCGCCGCATGCGTGATGCCGGCCTGCGCATGGCCTATCACCATCACATGGGAACGGTGGTGCAGTCCGGCGCCGATATCGAGGCGCTCCTCGCGCACACCGGGCCGGAAGTGGAGTTGCTGCTCGACACCGGTCATCTCACCTTCGCGGGCGTGGACCCCGTGCGCATCGCGACGAAGCACGCGGCGCGCATTGCACACGTGCACTGCAAGGACGTACGGCCCACGGTACTCGCCCGGGTGCTCAATCGCGACACGAGCTTCCTCGACGCCGTCCTGGCAGGGGTGTTCGCGGTGCCTGGCGACGGCTGCGTGGACTATGCCGCCGTCCTTGGCCCGATTGCCCACGCCGGCTACGCAGGCTGGCTGGTCGTCGAAGCCGAGCAGGATCCGGCTATCGCCATCCCGTCGGTGCAGGCGCACCGCGCACACGCATACCTCGCCCGCGTCGCGTTGCCGTTGTTTGACCGGGAGGCACGATGACCGACGCTTTGCGGCGCCGTTTGCTCGGGACTGCGGCGAGCGGCGCGGGGCTCGCGCTCCTGCCGTGGCAGGCGTACGGCGCGCCGCGCGGTTATCCACGCCTGCTGCAGGGCCCGATGGTGGGCGATACCGGGCCGCACCATCTCACGATCTGGGGGCGCGCCAACGGGCCCTATCCGGTGTCGGTGGAGTACTCGATCGATCGCGAGTTCACGAAGCCGCAACGGAGCATCGAGGTGCCGACCAGCACTGCGGGCGATTTCACCGCCGCCGTGCGCATCGACGGCCTCGAGCCGGCCACGCGTTACTGGTACCGGGTACTCGTCGACGGCATCGTCGATCGCTACCAGTCCGTGCCGCTCCCCACCCACACCGCGCCGGCGAGCACCGCCGACTTCCGGGTCGCATTCGGCTCCTGCGCGCGCATTGCGCGCGACCGGGTGCAGCGCATCTTCGACGTGGTCGTGCGCGAGTCGCCTGACCTGTTCCTCTGGCTCGGTGACAACGTGTACGCGGACTCGGAGGCGCCGGAAGCGATTGCCGACGAGTATCGCCGCCAGCGCGAAGTACATTCGCTGCAACCGCTGATCCGTTCGGTGCCGCAACTCGCGATCTGGGACGACCACGATTTCGGCTACAACAACAGCGACGGGACGTCTCCTTACAAGGACGCCTCGCTCGCGACCTTCCGCAACTACTGGGCCAATCCTGCGTACGGATTGCCCGATGCACCGGGGGTGTTCTTCGCCAAGCAGTTCGGCGGCATCGACTTCTTCATGCTCGACGGGCGTTACTACCGGTCTCCGAACGACGCGCCGGACGGTCCCGGCAAGCACTTCCTCGGGCCCGCGCAGAATGCCTGGCTGCGCGAGCAACTGCGCGCCAGCCGCGCACCGTTCAAGCTGCTCGTATGTGGCAGCGGCTGGTCCATGGCCGATGGCATTGCGGGCGATACCTGGGCGGCCTTTCGCACCGAGCGCGACGCCCTGTTCGACTTCATCCGCGACGAGCGGATCGGCGGCGTCGTGTGCCTGTCGGGCGACAGCCACGTTGGCGAACTGAATTGCATTCCGTGGTCCGCGCGCGGCGGCTACGATTTCTACGACCTCGTGAGCTCGCCGCTCGCGCAATCGCCCGCCACGTCCTGGATCACGCAGCAGCCCGAGCTGCGCCTGCGCAACGTGTATGCAGGCGGCGCGAACTTCGGCATGTTGCACTTCACCGCGGCGCCGTCCCCAACCCTTTCTTTTACGCTGTTCGACGAATGGGGGCTGCGACCCTGGGAACCGCTACGGCTGACGCCGGAGGAACTGGTCAATGGCGTGGTGAGCTGGAAGGGAAAGATGTCGGTGTAGGGGTGGCGGGCGGCGTGCTGCGTGCAAAAGTCGGCGGGCCGGAGCGGGAGCGGGACCTGCGGTTCCTCACGGGTCGAGCGCCGCCTGCGGCGGTGCCCTCGTCGCGGCAGCGCCCGGCGCATGGGGTCGTCAGAAGCTGATAGAACGATGGACGCCGGGCGCAGGTTGCGTGCCGCCAGCTACCCTACCTGGCCCAGGTGAGTGACTGGCCGTGGGCAAGCCGCGCGCTGTCATCCGCGGACGAGCGTGGAGGGCGCCGAGGGGCGCCGGTCAGAGCGAGGCGACTGCGGCGGTTCCGATTGCGTGTTGATCTCACGCCGAGCGCCGGCGCCCCGAGGGCACATCGCCACAGGCGATGCGCTCGACCCGCGAGGACGCGGATGAATCAGCGCGCCGCTTGCCCGCCGCGCGCCTCTCAGTGCAATCCCAACGCCCGCTCCACCGCCTCCCACGACACGAACTTGAAGTTCTGCGACTCGCTCGGCGTGATGTTGCGCCCGTCCTGCACGACGAGGAGGCCATGCGGAAACTTCGGACCGAGCGGCGCGCTCGTGACGTCGAGGCCGTCGGTCTCGGAGGCGCCATCGATGCCGAGGGCGTCGTTCGCGACGACGGAAAAGAAGCCGACGAAAGCATTGTCGCCCTCGCGACGGAACACGGCATAGTTGTCGGCGCCCTGGTTCGAAAGCACGAGATAGCCGGTGCCATTCGGACCGGCCCAAAGGCTGATGCCCTCGGCGTCATCGGTGAGGGCGCCTGGGCCCACCTTGCCTATGGCGCGGCGCGCATCGCCACCGTCCGGCTCGGCGGAATAGCGCCACACCGCAACGTCCTCTTCGGACACATACAGCGCACCTGTCGCATCGTCGGCGACGCAGCCTTCCGTGAGCGAGCCGACCTTGAAACTGCGCACCGCTTCCGCGCGCACCTTGTTGCCCGCCGCGACGAGTCGCCACTGCTTCATCGTGCCCGTGTCCTCGTTGTCGTTCACGAAGACGTACGTATCGCCACTCTTCGCGCTGCGGTACATGCACAGGCCGTAGGGATCCGTAAGCCCGGTTGCGATCACGCCGTCGGCCACGTCCACCAGCCGGCGCGCCGCGGCGTCGACACGATAGAGCGCGATGCCCTGGGTGGTGCGGTTCGAGGCGGCAACGAGCGCCACCGGCTTGCCACCAAGCACGAAACCCTCGCGCAGGTCGACGTTGTTCATGCGACCGTCGGGCAGCGACTGCAACCGCCGACCAGTGAGGTCGTAGACGTCGAGACCCCGCTTCTTGTTGGTGCCGATGACGAGTGATTTCCCCGGATCCGTGGGATGCACCCAGATCGCCGGATCGTCGGCGGCGTCGCCATAGGTACCGGTCGGCACGGTCTCCGCCACCGGCATGACCGTGCGCGCGGTCGGCGCAGGCGGCTCGCGAGGATCGATGCCCGTGGCGCTCGCGAGCCCGAGGCCGGCTGCAATGTCGTCCCAGGCGGCCAGCTTGATGTTGCCGCCGCCATCGTCATTTTCTTCATCGAACGTGGCAACGAGCCCGCCTTTCGAGCCGGCCAGGGGGAAAGCTACTGCGGCGAGTCCTTCGCTTTCGCCGACTTCGTCGATTGTCGTCGCGGCGCCGATGCGGAAACTGCCAAGCAGCCTGCCATCCCCGACTGCGTACACGTTGTACCGCGCCGCGGCGATATCCGCCGCTAGCAGGTAGGCGCTCGACGCGTCGGCGCGATAGACGCCGAGTCCCTTCACTTCCTTCTCGATGTGCCCGTTGGGCGCGACGAGGTCGACGGCTTCCCGCTCGGCATCCGTCTCGGGCTCGGCCGCAAAACGCCAGATGCCCACTTTCTCTTCCGCGACGAACAGCGTGCGGCTCGCGTCGTCGACCGCGCAGTAGCCCGCGCCGACGCCGACCGGGATGCTGCGCACGAGCCGCCCCCGCACCACGCCCTGTTGCGCGACCAGTTGCCATTGCTGCACGACGCCTTCGACCGTTGCGAAGGCGTAGTGCTGCCCCGTGTCGGGGCTGCGATAGGTGCAGAGCCCCGTGACTTCCCCCTGCACGCGCATGGGTTCTGGCGACACACGGCGCACCGCGAGCGTCGCCGGATCGATCGCGAGCGCGACCAGCGCACCGCTCGCCCGATCGGCCACCACCACGAGGCCTGCAGTGGCGTCCCCGGACGCCGCCGCGCCGAGCGGGAAGCCGTAGGTGACGGCGACGAAATCGGGCTCCAGCGTCGTGAACGCCCCGACGCGACTGCCGCCGAAATCGAACAGCTCGAGGCCCGCGGTCCCGCCCGTGCCGAGCACGAGGCTGCGCGCGGCGTCGGCGGGATTCAGCCAGAACGCCACGTCATTGCCATCGTTCTGCGGGCTCGCCGCGGTCTCCGCGCGCGCGGCGGCCACGACCGTCGGCGGCGTCGCCGGCGGTGCCGCGGGGGCGGCGGGCGGCTGGCTGCCGCACGCGGCTGTCGCGAGGGCACAGATAGCGAAGGCGAGTGGCTTGCGCATGGGCGGGATTCCACGGTAGAAAATATTTTCTAACACTGTATCATAATAGAAATGGCGTTTCATACCCTGCCGAAGGATGCGACTTGAAGGGGCTGCTGCACCGCTTCGTGACGGGCCCCGACGCCCCGCTGCTTGCGGACCGCGCGCGCATCGACGCGCTGTACCGGCGCCACCGCTTCCGCGTCATGCTGGCGATCACGCTCGGTTACGGCGTGGCGTACACCTGCCGCCTCGCGCTTTCGGTCGTCAAGAAACCGCTGATCGATGCCGGCATCTTCTCGCCGACAGACCTCGGCCTCATCGGTTCCGCGCTCTTCTATACCTACGCCGTCGGCAAGCTCGTCAACGGTTTCCTCGCCGATCACGCGAACATGAAGCTGTTCTTTGCCCTGGCCGTGCTCATGTCCGCACTGCTCAACATCGGCATGGGTTTCTCCACCGTCGTGGCCGTCTCGGCGCTGCTGTGGGGCATGAACGGCTGGTTCCAGAGCTTCGGCGCCCCGGCCGGCGTCGTCGCGATGACGAACTGGTTCAGCAATCGCGAACGCGGTCGCTTCTACGGCATCTGGAGCACCGCCCATTCGATCGGCGAAGGACTCACTTTCGTCGCGGTCGGCGGTCTCGTCGCGGCGTTCGGCTGGCGCTTCGGCTTCTGGGGGCCGGGCTTGCTGTGCGTGCTGATTGCGGGGCTGATGTACTGGCTGGTGCAGGACCGCCCGCGCACACTCGGCCTGCCCACGGTGGCCGACTGGCGCAACGATCGCTGGCAGCAGGACGGCAGCGCGAAATCGCAGGCCGGCGTCTTTCGTACGCAGCTGTCGATCCTGAAGATTCCCGCCGTATGGGTGCTCGCGCTCGCGAGCGCGAGCATCTATGTCTCGCGCTATGCGATCAACAGCTGGGGCGTGCTCTACCTGCAGGAAACGCACGGCTTCTCGCTCGTCGAGGCCGGCAGCTTCCTGATGGTGAACACCTTCGCGGGCATCGCCGGTTGCCTCGCTTTCGGGTACTTGTCCGACAAGTGCTTCGGCGCCCGCCGTCCGCCCGTCAACCTGCTGTTCGCGTTCGCGGAAATCGCGGGACTTGCGCTGCTTTTCTATGGGCCGGGCACGCCGGCGGTGCTGTTCGCGGCCTTCATCCTCTACGGCCTCGGGCTGAACGGCCTCGTCACCTCGCTGGGTGGCCTCTTTGCCGTCGACATATCGCCCAAGCGCGTCGCGGGCGCGGCGATGGGCCTGATTGGCATCTTCAGCTACATCGGCGCGGCGATCCAGGAAAACGTCAGCGGCCACCTGATCGAGCGTGGCATGGCGATATCCGCGGACGGCGTGCGCCACTACGACTTCGGGCCTGTCACGCTGTTCTGGATCGGCTCGTCCGTCGTCTCGATGTTGCTCGCCGCCACGCTGTGGCGCGTGCGGCTGCGCGATTGACCCCTTCAACTCCCCGGAGCACCCCCTTGGCCATTTCCACCCGCTGCGATTTCGCCACCCTCGGCGCCTACACGAAGGACACGATCGTGTCGAAGGCGGGCACCCGCTACGTCGACGGCGGCGGCTACAGTTACGCCGCCCACGCTGCACGCCTCGCGGGCCTCGAAGTTGCCGCGATCACGCGCCTCGCCGCCGAGGACCGCGGCAGCACCCGCCTGCTCACCGAGGCGGGCGTGCAGGTGGTGATCCGGGAATCCCGCGCGTCGACCCTGATGCGCCTCGAGTACCCGACCGACAATGTCGACGAGCGTGTCCTCACGGTCGCCGCTGTAGCGGATGCGTTCGAGCCCGCGGACATCGGGGGCGTGGACGCACGCGCGTGGCTCGTGAGTGCGTCGGTCCGCGGCGAGGTGTCGCTCGAGGTGCTGCAGGCGCTCAAGGCGAAGGGCGGCCTCATCGGGCTCGACGTGCAGGGTTATGTGCGCGTCGTGGGCGCCGACGGCCGCTTGCACTACGCGCCCTGGCCCGAGCAGCGCGCCGTGCTTGCACTCGTCGACGTGCTCAAGACGGATGCCGTCGAAGCCGAGTTCCTGACCGGCACCGCCGACATCCATCGTGCGGCGGCAATGCTCGCGGCGCAGGGACCGCGCGAGATCGTGCTGACACACCGCGATGGCGTGCTGGTGCTCGCCGAAGGGAGCGAGTACGCCGCCTCGTTCCACCCCGAGCCCTTGCGGGGTCGCAGCGGACGCGGCGATACCTGCGTCGGCTCCTATCTTGCGCGCCGGCTCACCGGATCGCCCGGCGAAGCCACGATCTGGGCGGCGGCCGTCACGAGCCTCAAGATGGAAGCGGAAGGCCCGATCCGCCGTCCAGTGGCGGACGTTCACGCGATGATTGCACGCAAGTACGCTGCCACATGAACGACGCGACGCGTCCTGCCGCAAGCAGCAACGCACGCCTGCGCGGCTTGTCGCTCCTGGCCGTCGCGCTGCTCGCGGGCTGCGCGGCCCCACAACCGAATAACCGAAAACCCGGCACCGCTGCTTTCGGTTTCCTGGCTTTCGGCGACAGCGGTTATCACTACGACTATCTCGACCCCGACGATGTCCAGCAGGATGTCGCGGCCTACCTTGCCCACGAGCGTGCCGAGTGGCGCGAGGACCGGCGCGCACCGGGGGAGTTCGCCGCTGCGCCGCCGCACACGCTGTCCGACGGTCGTGTGGTCGCCGCGAGTGGCGCACTGCCGGTCGCATCGGCGATGCGAGCCTATTGCGCGAACCGGGACTGCCGCTTCGCGGCGATGCTCGGCGACAACATCTATCCCGAAGGCGCCACGGCTGGCGTGGATGGGCGCGACGACGCGACGCGGTTTCGCGCGGTGTTCGAAGCGCCCTACGGTCGCTTCGGCGAGATCGCGCCCGGCTTTCGAATCTACGCCGCGCTCGGCAACCATGACTGGAAGACTTCGCGGGCTGGCGCGCTTGCCGAACTGCATTACCTCGAAGCCAGCCCGCCGTTCTACATGGACGGGTTCTTCTATCGCGTGATACCGCCCGGCCTGCAAGGGCAAGTCGAACTCTTCGTGATCGACACCGAGTTGCTGCTCGCCCGGGTCGTCGTGCCGGAGACGGCCGTCGACTGGGATGGCAGCGAAATCCTGCTGCCGGAACGCGACGGGCCGGCCGTCGGCGCAGAGCAGCAGGCCGGGATCGAGCACGACCGGGTCGCGTGGCTCGAGCGCGCGCTCGCGACGTCGACCGCGCGCTGGAAGATCGTCGTGGGCCATCACCCGCTCTGGTCGACCGCCGGCAGCAAATTCGCCCAGGCGCGCGCGCTGCGCAGCCTGATCCTGCCGACTCTGTGCCGCTACGCCGACATGTACCTCGCGGGCCATGAACACACGCTCGAAATGCATCTCGACGATTGCACGCGCGCGCTTCCCGGCGCACACGTGCCGCCGCTGCTGCAGGTCGTCTCCGGCGCCGCCGCCAAGCAGCGCCCATCGAATGGCGCCTTCGCCGCGCGACAGCAGGCTGCCAACCCCGAGTTGCGCTCGCTCTTTTCCCGCGGCATGGTATGGGGATTCGCGCACGTCTCCATCGACGGCGATCGCGCCACCGCGCGGCTCCTCTCGACGCCGGACGATGCCGGCGGCCAGCCCGTCGAGGAGTTCCGGTACAACGTGGCGCGCCGCAGCCAGGCAGGCACGCGGTGACAGCCAATCGTCTACACCCCAAAGGTCTACCAGCATGATCACCGCAGTCGCCGATTCCCGCCCCGTCCCTGCTCCCCTCGAGCTCGGCCACCACATCGGCGGCCGGCCCGTTGCGGCGGCCGCGGGCGCTCGCCGCGGCACGGTCTTCGACCCCGCGACCGGCGAAGAACGCGCACGCGTCGCCTTCGCGAGCGCCGCCGAAACGGCCGCCGCCATCGCGGCCGCCAGGGATGCGGCGCCGGGCTGGGCCGCCACCCCGCCGCTCAAGCGTGCGCGCATCCTGTTTCGCTTCAAGGAACTGATCGAGCGTCACCATGACGAGCTCGCGCGCCTGATCACGCTCGAGCACGGCAAGGTGCTGTCCGACGCGCACGGCGAAGTGACGCGCGGGCTGGAGGTCGTGGAGTTCGCCTGCGGCATCCCGCAGCTGCTGAAGGGCGAGTTCAGCGAGAACGTGGGTGCCGGCATCGACAGCTGGTCGTTGCGCCAGCCGCTCGGCGTGTGCGCGGGCATCACGCCGTTCAACTTCCCGGCGATGGTGCCGCTGTGGATGTTCCCGGTGGCGATCGCCTGTGGCAACACCTTCGTGCTGAAACCCTCGGAGAAGGACCCGTCCTGCCCGCTGCGCCTCGCGGAGCTCCTCGCGGAAGCGGGCCTGCCGGCGGGCGTGTTCAACGTGGTGAACGGCGATCGCGAGGCCGTCGAGACGCTGCTCTCCCACCCGGACGTCGCCGCGATCACCTTCGTGGGCTCGACGCCGGTCGCCGAGCACATCCATCGCACCGCCTCGCAGCACGGCAAGCGCGTGCAGGCGCTCGGCGGCGCGAAGAACCACATGGTCGTGATGCCGGACGCCGACGTCGAGCTCGCGGCGAACGCACTGCTCGGTGCCGCCTACGGCTCGGCCGGCGAGCGCTGCATGGCGATTTCGGTCGCGGTCACCGTCGGCGGCATCGCCGAACCGCTGATCGCGTCGCTGCAGGCCAAGCTCGCGACGCTGCGCGTCGGCCCGGGCGTCGAGCCCGGCGTCGAGATGGGCCCGCTCGTCACGCGCGAACACCGCGACAAGGTGCGCGGTTATCTCGACATCGGCGTCGCCGAGGGCGCAAGCCTCGTCGTCGACGGGCGCCAGCATGCCGTGTCGAACGCGCCGCGCGGCTTCTTCCTCGGGCCCTCGCTGTTCGACCGCGTCGGGCGCGAAATGCGCATCTACCGCGAGGAGATCTTCGGGCCGGTGCTCGCGATCGTGCGGGCGGGCAGCCTCGCCGAGGCGCTCGATCTCGTGAACGCCCACGAGTTCGGCAACGGCACCTCGATCTTCACGAACGACGGCCGCGCGGCGCGCGAGTTCGCGCACGGCGTGGCGGCTGGCATGGTGGGCGTGAACATCCCGATCCCGGTGCCGATGGCCTTCCACAGCTTCGGCGGCTGGAAGCGCTCGCTGTTCGGCGACACGCACGTGCACGGCCCGGAAGGGGTGCGCTTCTACACGCGCCTGAAGACCGTGACGGCGCGCTGGCCGACGAGCGGCGCGGGCACCGCCGAGTTCGTCATGCCGACGATGAAGTAATCCGCCGGCTGCTTGCCAGCCGGCGGGCCCGGGCCTAATATGATTTAGTAGTAAATCATTTAGGGGCGACCGTTCAGCCGGTCGCCGGGGAGCGTCGATGAAGATCACCTGCATCGGTGGTGGGCCGGCCGGCCTGTACTTCGCGCTGCTGATGAAGCTGCAGGACCCGGCGCACGACATCACCGTGGTCGAGCGCAACCGGCCCTACGACACCTTCGGCTGGGGTGTCGTGTTCTCCGACCAGACGCTCGGCAACCTGCAGGCCGCCGACCCGAAGACCGCGGCGGAAATCCTCGACTCGTTCAACCACTGGGACGACATCGAGGTCAACATCCGCGGCCACCGGATCCGCTCGAGCGGCCACGGCTTCTGCGGCATCGGCCGCAAGCGGCTGTTGAACATCCTGCAGGCGCGCTGCGAGGAGCTGGGCGTCAGGCTCGTGTTCGAGACGGACGTGCAGGACGACGGGCAGTACCCCGACGCCGACCTGATCATCGCGAGTGACGGCCTGAACAGCCGCTTTCGCGCGAAATACGCCGCCACCTACCAGCCCGACATCGACGTGCGCCGCTGCCGCTTCGTCTGGCTCGGCACCTCGAAGCTGTTCGAGGCGTTCACGTTCGCGTTCGAGGAAACGGAACACGGCTGGTTCCAGGCCCACGCCTACCGCTACGACAATCAAACCTCGACGTTCATCGTCGAGGCGCCGGAAGAGGCCTGGCTCAAGGCCGGCCTCGACCGGATGGAAAAAGAAGAAGCCATCGCGTTCTGCGAGCGCCTCTTTGCCAAGTACCTCGACGGCCACGCGCTACGCAGCAACGCCACGCACCTGCGCGGCTCCGCGCAATGGATCAAGTTCCCGCGTGTCATCTGCAAGACCTGGGTGCACCACAACGGCCGCGCGCCGGTGGTGCTGATGGGCGATGCGGCGCACACGGCCCATTTCTCGATCGGCTCCGGCACCAAGCTCGCGCTCGAGGACGCGATCGACCTCGCGCGATCGATCGGCCGGCATCCCCGGGACCTCGCCGCGGCGCTGCAGGATTACGAGGCAGTGCGATCGGTCGAGGTGCTGCGGATCCAGAACGCGGCGCGCAATTCGACGGAGTGGTTCGAGCATGTCAGCCGGTATGCCGGCCTGCCCCCGGCGCAGTTCGCCTATTCGTTGCTGACACGCAGCCAGCGCATCAGCCACGAAAACCTGCGCCTGCGTGACAGGCGCTACGTCGAGCAGTACGAGGACTGGATCGCCGAGTGCGCCGGCGTGACGCGCCAGCCAACGCAGGCGCCGATCCCGCCGATGTTCACGCCGTTTCGGGCGCGCGCCGTCACCCTGAAGAACCGCATCGTCGTCTCGCCGATGGCGCAGTACTCCTGCGTCGACGGGTTGCCGGACGACTATCACCTCGTGCACCTCGGCGCACGCGCGCTCGGCGGCGCCGGACTGGTGGTCGCCGAGATGACCTGCGTCACTCCCGACGCGCGCATCACGCCCGGCTGCCCCGGCCTGTGGAACGACGCGCAGCGCGAGGGCTGGCAGCGCATCGTGCGTTTCATCCACGCGAACTGCGACGCGAAGGTCGCGATGCAGCTCGGTCACGCGGGCGCGAAGGGTTCGACGCGGGTGGCGTGGGAAGGCATCGACGAGCCGCTGCCCGCGGGCAACTGGCCGCTGCTTTCGGCCTCGCCGCAGCAGTACCTCGACGGGGTGAGCCAGTGGTCGCGCGCGATGACACGCGCCGACATGGACCGCGTGCGCGACGACTTCGTGCACAGCACCCGCCTCGCCGCCGAGGCCGGCTTCGACTGGCTCGAGCTGCACTGCGCCCACGGCTACCTGCTGTCGTCGTTCATCTCGCCGCTGACCAACCAGCGCACGGACGAGTACGGCGGGACGCTCGCGAACCGCCTGCGCTATCCGCTCGAAGTCTTCGGCGCCGTGCGCGCCGCCTGGCCGCAGCACCTGCCGATGTCGGTGCGCATCTCCTCGCACGACTGGGTCGAAGGCGGCATCACGCCCGACGACGCCGTCGAGATCGCGCACGCCTTCAAGGCCGCCGGCGCCGACCTCATCGACTGCTCCTCGGGGCAGGTCAGCAAGCTCGAGCGACCCGTGTATGGCCGCATGTTCCAGACACCGTTCGCCGACCGTGTCCGCAACGAGGCGGGCATCCCGACGATCGCCGTCGGCGCCATTTCCGAGGCGGACCACGTCAACTCGATCATCGCCGCGGGCCGTGCCGACCTGTGCGCCGTGGCGCGGCCGCACCTGGCGAATCCCGCGTGGACGCTGCTCGAGGCGGCGAAGATCGGTTACCTCGATCTCGCGTGGCCCCGGCAGTATCGCGCCGCGAAGTCGCAGCTCGAGCGCAATCTCGAGCGCGAGCGCGCGGTGCAGGCCAGCCAGGCGCAAGGGGGTTGAGCATGGGACTGCAGGGTCGTCACGCACTGGTCACCGGCGCGGCGCGCGGCATCGGCGCCGCGGTGGCGCACGCGCTGGCACAGGCCGGCGCGCAGGTCAGCCTGCTCGGCCGCGGGCGCGAGGCGCTGCAGGCGGTGGCGGGCGAGCTGCCGGCGCAGGCGCAGGTCGTCGTCGTCGACGTGACCGATGCCGCCGCGATCGCCGCCGCCTTCAGCGAAGCGCGCGTGCGCTTCGGCCCGGTGGCGATCCTCGTCAACAATGCCGGCCAGGCGCAGAGCATGCCGTTCGCGAAGACATCGCTCGAGCTGTGGAACCGCATGCTCGCCGTGAACCTCACCGGCAGCTTCCTGTGTGCGCAGGCGGCGCTGCCGCAGATGCTGCAGGCGAAATGGGGCCGCATCGTCAACATCGCGAGCACGGCTGGCCTCAAGGGCTACGGATATGTCGCCGCCTATGTCGCGGCCAAGCACGGCGTGGTCGGCCTCACGCGCGCGCTGGCGGCCGAGCTGGCGCGCCAGCCGGTCACGGTCAACGCGGTCTGTCCCGGCTACACCGACACGGACCTGCTGCGCGAGGGCATCGCCAACGTCATGGCGAAGACCGGGCGCAGCGAGCAGGACGCACGCGCGCAGTTCGTGGCCGGCAATCCGCAGGGCCGCGTCGTCGCGCCGCGGGAAGTGGCCGATGCGGTGCTGTGGCTGTGCGGCGACGGCGCCGCTTCGGTCACCGGGCAGTCGATCGCCGTCTGCGGCGGGGAAGTGACATGAAGGCGGACCCGAGCCGCGCGCTGCTGCACGAAGCGCAGGAACTCGGCCCCGAGGCGCGTGCACGCGCCGACGACCATGTGGCCCTCAAGCTGTGGCTGCGCCTGTTCGCCTGCACGGCGCAGATCGAGACGCGGATCCAGCGCCGACTGCGCGCGCAGTTCGGCATTTCGCTGGCGCGCTTCGACTACCTCGCGCAGCTTTTCCGCCACCGCGATGGGCTGAAGATGAAGGAGCTGTCGCGCCAGCTCATGGTGACCGGCGGCAACATCACCGGCCTCACCGACGAGCTCGAGCGGGAAGAGCTGGTCCAGCGCCGCAGCGACCCCGCCGATCGGCGCACCTGGCTCGTCGCGCTGACACCGAAGGGGCGGCGCGCGTTCGAGGCGATGGCGCGCGCGCACGAGGCCTGGATCCTCGAGTTGTTCGGCGGGCTCGACGAGCGGACGATGCAACAGCTGCACCAGATGCTCGGCACGCTGCGCGTGCAACTGGTGCAACTCGACCGGAACGAGGGTGACGCATGAGCGATGAACGCCTGGACCCGGCCCTCGCGGCCGGCAATCGAACCACCGCGGCCGACTACCGGGCGCGCCACTTCGCCTGGTCGGTGGAGGGTCGCGTGGGCACGCTCACGCTCGATCGGCCGGAACGCAAGAACCCGCTCACCTTCGAGTCCTACGCCGAACTGCGCGACCTGTTCGGCCGGCTAAAATATGCCGCTGACGTACACGCCGTCGTCGTGACCGGGGCCGGCGAGAACTTCTGCTCCGGCGGCGACGTGCACGAGATCATCGGGCCGCTCGTGCGGCTGAAGGCGCCCGAACTGCTGCTGTTCACCCGCATGACCGGCGACCTCGTGAAGGCGATGCGCGCCTGTCCGCAACCGATCGTCGCGGCCATCGACGGCGTGTGCGCCGGTGCCGGCGCGATCATCGCGATGGCGAGCGACCTGCGCGTCGGCACGGCGCGCAGCAAGACCGCATTCCTTTTCAACCGGGTCGGGCTCGCCGGCTGCGACATGGGCGCCTGCGCGATGCTGCCGCGCATCGTCGGCCAGGGGCGCGCGAGCGAACTGTTGTTCACCGGCCGATCGCTGCCGGGCGAGGAAGGGGAGCGCTGGGGCTGGCTCAACCGGCTGTGCGAACCGGCAGCACTGCTGGGTGAGGCCACGAAGCTCGCGCACGAGCTCGCGGCCGGGCCGACCTTTGCCAACGGCATCACGAAGACGATGCTGCACCAGGAATGGGCGATGAACATCGAGCAGGCGATCGAGGCCGAAGCGCAGGCGCAGGCGATCTGCATGATGACGGGCGACTTCACCCGCGCCTATGAAGCCTTCGTCGCCAAGCGCCGGCCGCAGTTCGAGGGCAACTGATGAGCGACTTCAGGCACCTCGTCTGGCCGTTCTTCGACGCGCGACATCGTGACCTCGCCCGCGACCTCGAGGCGTGGGCACGGGCGCATGTGCCCGAGGCGCACGCCGGCGACGTCGATGCGCAGTGCCGCGCGCTCGTGGCGAAACTGGGGGCGGCCGGCTGGCTGCAGCATGCGGTGGGCGACACGATCGACACGCGCACGATCTGCCTCATCCGCGAAACGCTGGCGCGCCATTCGGGCCTCGCCGATTTCGCCTTCGCGATGCAGGGGCTCGGCTCGGGCGCGATCAGCCTTGCCGGCAGTGCGGCGCAGAAGCAGCGCTACCTGCCGCGGGTGGCGGGCGGCGAGGCCATCGCGGCCTTCGCGCTCTCGGAACCCGATGCGGGCTCCGATGTCGCCGCGATGGCCTGCGCGGCGCGCGCCGAAGGCGATCACTACGTGCTCGACGGCGAGAAGACCTGGATTTCGAACGGCGGCATCGCCGACTTCTACGTGGTGTTCGCGCGCAGCGGGGAAGCGCCGGGGTCACGCGGCATCTCGGCTTTCATCGTCGACGCCGATACCGAGGGCTTCGGGATCGCCGAACGCATCGAGGTGATCGCGCCACACCCGCTCGCGCGCCTGCGCTTCACGAACTGCCGCATCCCGGCGGCGCAGCGCATCGGCGCCGCAGGCGAGGGCTTCAAGGTCGCGATGCGCACGCTCGACGTGTTCCGCACGTCCGTGGCCGCCGCGGCGCTCGGCTTTGCGCGCCGCGCGCTCGACGAGGCATTGCAGCGCGCCACGACGCGCCGCCTGTTCAACCAGACGCTCGCCGACTTCCAGCTCACGCAGGCGAAGCTTGCGCAGATGGCGACCACCCTCGAGTCGGCCGCGCTGCTGACCTACCGCGCCGCATGGCAACGCGACCAGGGACAGGCCGTCACGAAGGAAGCCGCCATGGCGAAGCTCGCCGCCACCGAAGGCGCGCAGCAGGTGATCGACGCCGCGCTGCAGATGTGGGGCGGACTTGGCGTCGTCAGCGAAATGCCGGTCGAGCGGCTGTACCGCGAAATCCGCGCCCTGCGCATCTACGAGGGCGCGACCGAAGTGCAGCAATTGATCATCGCGCGCGAGCTCCTCCGGGAGCGGCGCTGAGATGGGTGTCTTCACGCGCGAGCGGCTGGTCCGTTTCTCCGATTGCGATCCGGCGGGCATCGTCTTTTTCCCGCAGTACTTCGTGATGTTCAACGGCCTCGTCGAGGACTGGATCGAGGACGGCCTCGGCATCGGCTACCGCAAGCTGATCATCGGCCGCCGCATCGGCCTGCCGAGCGTGCACATCGAGGCCGACTTCAAGGCGATCAGCTCGATGGGCGATCGCGTGGCGCTGTCGCTGCGGCTCGAGAAGCTCGGGACGCGCTCGATGACGCTGCAGCTCGCCTGCCACGGCGCGCAAGGCGACATGCGCGTGACGATGCGCCAGGTCATCGTCACCACGTCGCTCGACCTCCACCGG
The DNA here is from genome assembly GCA_050185195.1 of Steroidobacteraceae bacterium. Taxonomy (GTDB): domain Bacteria; phylum Pseudomonadota; class Gammaproteobacteria; order Steroidobacterales; family Steroidobacteraceae; genus CADEFQ01. The sequence continues at coordinate 53,483 of JBFWZQ010000007.1, forward strand.
GCGGTGGAGATCCCGCCCGACCTGCGCGCGGCGATCGCCCGCTTCACCGAATCGAACCAGGGAGCGAATTGACCATGCAAGTGCTGCTTCCCCCCGGCTGGCAGCGGCCGAAGGGTTATTCGAACGGCGTCGCCGCGAGCGGCCGCCAGGTTTTCGTCGCCGGCATGATCGGCTGGGATGCCGAGGGCCGCTTCCCGAGCGACGACTTCGCCGACCAGGTGCGGCTCGCGCTGCAGAACATCGTCGCGGTGCTGGGCGTAGCGGGCGCGCGTCCGGAGCACATCGTGCGCATGACCTGGTACGTGACGGACAAGCAGGAGTACCTTGCCGCCGGCAAGGAGGTCGGTCGCGCGTTCCGCGAGGTGATCGGCGCCTACAACGCGGCGATGACCGCCGTCGAGGTGCGCGCGCTGATGGAGGATCGGGCGAAGGTCGAGATCGAGGCGACGGCGGTCATCCCGGACTGAGCCGCCACGCACGATCCCCGCCCATCAGGCGCGCAGGCAACGCAAACGCGCTCACGAGCGAGGTGATGATCGTCGCCGCATAGGGCACCGACTGGATCATCAGCACGACGATCCACGCGAGCCGGTCGGGGCTGTCCATCTGCGGCGTGTGCGCGACGCCCCACGCACAGAGCCACAGCGCGAGCATGAGCAGCGCTTCCTCGCGCGCGGCATTGAGCGCCGTGCGCACGCGGTGTTTCGCCGCCTGCTTCGGCGTCCTGAAGAAAGGCTCGTTGCGGGTGAAGAGCCCCTTCACGACCGCGAGGCCGATCGTGTGCGAGAGCGCGAGCCCGGCGATCGCCGCCGCGAAGGTCTGGCGCCAGCCCGCGCCGACCCGGGCCTGGTACAGGTGCAGCAGCTTCGCCAGCTTGAAAGTGAAGAGCGACAACGGCAGCACCGCGAACATGGCGAGCGGCGGGTCGACCCGCCCCGGCGCATACACCATCGCGGCCGACCAGCCGAGCGCGGCGATATTGAACAGCACGTTGAAGCCGTCGGCGACCCAGGGCAGCCAGCCGGCGATGAAGTGGTAGCGCTGGCCCGTCGTCAGCACGCCACCGCCCGAGAAGAGCAGTTGCGCGTGCTCCTTCAGGATCTGCATGGCACCGTAGGCCCAGCGGAAGCGCTGCTTCTTGAAGTCGATGAAGGTGTCGGGAATCAGGCCACGACCGTAGGACTTCGGCGTATAGACGGCTTCATAGCCGGCCTCGAACACCCGCAATCCCAGTTCGGCGTCCTCGGTGATGCACCACTCGGCCCAACCGCCGACGGTGCCGAGCAGCGAGCGGCGCACCATCGTCATGGTGCCGTGCTGGATGATCGCGTTGCGCTCGTTGCGCGTCACCATGCCGATCTGGAAGAAGCCGCGGTATTCCGCGTGGCACATGGCCTTGAAGGCATTCTCGGCGCCGTCGCGATAGTCCTGCGGGGCCTGCACGATGCCGACGTGGCGGTTCGCGAAACAGGGTGCGAGGTCGGCGAGCCAGGCTGGATCGACGACATAGTCGCTGTCGATCACGGCGACCACTTCCGCGTCGGGCGCCGTGTGCGCGAGCGCGAAATTGAGCGCGCCGGCCTTGAAGCCCGCGAGCGGCGCGACATGGAAGAACCGGAAGCGCGGGCCGAGCGCGGCGCAGTGCGCCTCCACCGGGCGCCACACGGCCTCGTCCTTCGTGTTGTTGTCGATCACGAGCACTTCGAAGTCCGGGTAGTCGAGCCGCGCGAGCGCGTCCAGCGTCTCGATCAGCATGTCGGGCGGCTCGTTGTACGCCGGCACGTGGATCGACACCTTGGGTCGTGCATCGCCGCCCTCGAGCAGCAACTGCGCGGCAAGCCGCCGCCGCCCCACGACCCATTGCGCCTCGGCCCATTCGTGCGCCTCGGCGAGCAGCACGGCGATCACGCCGATCATGCCGACGCAGAGCAGCACGCCGACGATCACGCTCGTCGCCGTGAAATACTGCTGCGTGAACTGGTAGAACACCCAGACCGCGATGGTCGCGGTGGGAAAGACGATCACCGCGAGGAAACTGCGGCCGCGCTTCCTGAGCGTCGCGCTGTTGAGGTACAGCAGCGCCAGGATGAAGAGCGCGACGAGCACGGACACGGTGGCGAGCACCTGCCACTGCGGCACCCGCACGATCGGCGCGGTGAACTCGAACTTCGGCTGGCGATCGACGTCGTAGATGCCCCAGTACGCGCCGACCGCCCCTTCGAAGGTGGCCTTCCACGGCTGGTCGAAGGCTTCCATCAGGTAGTAGATGTAACCTTCCGACTCCGCGCGCTGCAGGAAGCGGCGCAGGAACAGCGCCTCGTTGGCCATCGAGGCGACCGCGCCCTCGCGCGTGCGGCCGTTGCTGGGCCAGCCGACCTCGCCGATGATGATCGGCTTGCCCGGAAACCGCGCCCGCACCTGCTCGTAGCGCTGCACGGAAAACCCGACCGCCTGGTCGACCGGCACGCCTTCCCAGTAGGGCAGCAGGTGGATCGCGATGAAATCCACGTGCTCGGCCAACCCGGGATTCGCGAGCCAGACATGCCAGGGTTCGGCCGTGCCGACCGGCTGGCGGATCGCCGCGCGCGCCCGATCGAGGTACGCGTACATCTCGTCGAGCGGCACGTCGCCGCGCAGCACGACTTCGTTGCCTACCAGCACGCGCACGACGTTGTGGTGGGTGCGCGCAAGCGAGATCGCGCCGTCGAGCTCGCGTTCGTTCGACACGCGGTTCGAGTCGACCCAGGCACCGAGCGCGACGTTGATGTCGTGCTTCTCGGCGAGTCGCGGCACGGCGCCGAGCGGTCCGAGCGTGCTGTAGGTGCGCACGGCGTTCGTCTTGCCGGACAGCAGCGCGAGGTCGCTGTCGATCCTCGCCTCCGTCGGCATGCGCTGCAGGGCCGGATCCTCGCCCTGCGCGAACGGCGAAAATGCGAAGCCCTGGATGCGCGCCGGCCAGGGCGGCTCGGGCGTCGGGCGATTCATCATCGCCCACAGGACGAACGTGAGCGCGGCGAATCCGGCTGCGATCAGCAGCCCTGCAAGGCGTGCGCGCTTGTCGGGCATGGCGCGCGCGTCACCACGCGCCCGAGTTCGGCAGGGACGCCCACGGCTCGGCGGGCGCACGCGCGTCGCCCCGCTGCAACAGCTCGATCGAAATGCCGTCCGGCGAACGCACGAACGCCATGCGCCCGTCGCGCGGCGGGCGGTTGATCGTCACGCCGAGCGCGGCCAGGCGCGCGCATGCCGCGTAGATGTCGTCGACCGCATAGGCGAGATGGCCGAAGTTGCGCCCGCCCGTGTACGCCTCGGGGTCCCAGTTGTGCGTCAGCTCGACCTGCGCGTCCTCGTCGCCGGGGGCGGCGAGGAACACGAGCGTGTAACGGCCCCGCGGCTCTTCCTTGCGCCGTATTTCCCTGAGCCCGAGGCCATCGCAATAGAAACGCAACGACGCCGCGAGGTCCGAGACGCGCACCATCGTATGCAGGTATTTCAGGACAGGCCCCTCAGAACATTTCGGACGGATCCGGCGCGGCCGGGGCCGTTGCCGGCATGGCATTCCTCGACACGATGAATTCGCCGGTGATCATTTTGTCATAGGACTGCCCGGGACCGACCATCGGGTAGACGCCGGCGTCCGGATCGATCACCACCTCGAGGAAAGCAGGCCCCTCGTGGGCGAGGAACTCGCCGATCACGCGCGGCACGTCGGCCTTGCGATCGAGGCGCACCGCGTAGCCGAAGCCGTCGGCCTGCGCGGCCTTCACGAAATCCTTCTTGTGCAGCGACTTGTCGCTCGCCGACAGCCGCCCCTTGAAGAAGAGCTTCTGCCACTGCTTGACCATGCCATCGCCGAAATTGTTCAGCACGATGACCTTGACCGGCAGGCCGTAGGTGGTCGCGGTCTCGAGCTCGCCGATGTTCATGCGCACGCTCGCGTCGCCGTCGATGTCGATCACGAGGCGGCCTGGATTCGCGACCTGCGCGCCGATGGCTGCGGGCAGCCCGAAGCCCATGGTCCCCATGCTGCCGGACGTGAGCCACTGGCGGGGCTCGCGGAACTCGCAATACTGGGCGGCCCACATCTGGTGCTGCCCGACGCCCGTCGACACGATGGCGGTGCCCCGCGTGAGGCGTGCGATCTCCTCGATCACGTAATACGGCTGGATCAGCGGGCTCTCGCGGTCGTAGTTCATCGCGTGCACGCGGCGCAGTTCGCCGAGCTCGGCGCGCCACGGGGCGTGGTCCGCCTGCACGCCGAGGCGCCGACCGGCCGCCGTGAGGGCCACGAGCGCCTCGCACAGCGGACCGACGTGGCTCCACTGCACGCGCTTGACCTTGTCGATTTCCGCGCGGTCGATATCGAACTGCGCAATCGCCCGCGCGTTGGCGGCGAAACGCTGCGGATCGCCGGCGACCCGGTCGTCGAAGCGCGCGCCGACCGCGATCAGGAAATCGCAGTCCTCGACGGCGTAGTTCGCAAACGCCGCGCCGTGCATGCCGAGCATGCGCAGGCACAGCGGATCGGCGGTATCCATCGCGCCGATGCCCATCAGGGTCGTGACCACCGGGACATCGAACGCCGCGGCGAATTCGCGCAACGCCGCCGAGGCCCCGCCGTTGACGACGCCGCCACCGGCATAGACGAGCGGACGCTTCGCCGCCGCCAGCAGCTCGAAGAAACGCGCGGCATCGGGTTCCGCCAGCGCACACGCAGCCGACTGGCCCATGCGCCGGCGATAACCCGGTATCGGCAGCGTGCCGTGGCCGCAATACACGCCCTGCCAGTTCTGCACGTCCTTCGGCACGTCGATCACCACGGGCCCGGGACGGCCGGTGCGGGCGACCTCGAACGCGGTGCGCACGGTGGCCTCGAGCTTCGCGGGATCGGTCACGAGGAACACGTGCTTCGCGACGGCGCCCATGATCGAGGCGACGGGCGCTTCCTGGAACGCGTCCGAACCGATCGCCGCCGTGGGCACCTGGCCGCAGATCACGACGATCGGCACCGAGTCAGCCATGCAGTCGCGGATCGGGGTGACGGTGTTGGTGGCGCCGGGGCCCGAGGTCACGAGCGCGACCCCGACCCGGCCGCTCGAGCGCGCGTAACCCGCCGCCATGAAGCCGGCGCCCTGCTCGTTCGCCGGCACGATCAGCGGGACCTGGCGCCCACCGTCGCGCTGCTGTGCCTCGTTGTAGAGGAACACGGCGTCGTAGGTCGGCAGGATCGCCCCGCCGCTGTAGCCGAAGATCGCGGAAGTCCCCTCGTCGGCGATGACCTGCACGATCATCTGCGCCCCCGTCATGGACTGTCCGGCCAGCGGATGGGTCGGCGGGCGGGGCATGATGACCGTGTCACTCATCGGGGGTCGTTTCACTCGTCGCAAGGGGGACCTGAAAGACTAGCAGCTTGCCGGCGGCGCGCAAATCCGCACCGCTGCCGCGGCCGTCCGGTGTATTCTCATGGGCGCTCCTGATTGCCGGAAATCCATGCGTCATATCATCGCGATCCTCCTGCAGAACGAGGCGGGCGCGCTTACGCGCGTCGCCGGCCTCTTCTCCACCCGCAACTACAACATCGAGTCGCTCTCGGTCGCCGCGACCGACGACCCCACGGTTTCGCGCATCACGCTCGTCACGCGCGGCTCGGACGCCGTGCTGCACCAGATCGCGAACCAGCTCCTGAAGCTGATCGACGTCGTGGCGGTTGAAGACCTGACGGACGGCGAGCACATCGAGCGCGAGCTGGCGCTGCTCAAGCTGCGCCTCGCTCCCGGGGACACCGACGCCGTGCGCGGCTACGTCGTGCGCGCGGGCGGGCGGGTGCTCGACCCCGCGCCCGACGGGTTCGTCGTCGAGCTCACCGCGAGCGAGGCCGAGATCAACGAGTTCATCACCGGCCTTGCGCAGCACAGCGAAGCGCTCGAGGTCGTGCGCAGCGGTGCACTCGGCGTCGGCCGGACCGGTCGCAGCCTGCGCCTCGTGAGGTAGCCCCATGACGATCCCCTGGCGCGACGTGTTCCCGGCGATGACCACGCAGTTCCATCGCGACGAGTCGCTCGACCTCGACGCGACCGGCCGCCACATCGAGCGGATGATCGCGAGCGGCGCCTCGGGCCTCGTGATGCTCGGCTCGCTCGGCGAGAACGCCGCGCTCACGCCGGAGGAGAAACGGCGTGTCGTCTCGGCGGCGCTCGAGGCCGCCGCGGGGCGCGTGCCCGTCGTCGCCACCGTGGTGGAAACGAGCACCGCGGCGGCGAAACAATACGCACGCGACATGGAACGCATCGGCGCCGACGGCCTCATGCTGCTGCCGGCCATGATCTACCGCGCCGACGCGCGCGAAACGATGTTGCACTATCGCGACGTGGCACGCGCGACCCAGCTGCCGATCATCTGCTACAACAATCCGCTCGCCTACCACGTCGACATCACGCCCGCGATGTTCGCCGAACTCGCCGAGGTGTCGAACCTCGTCGCGATCAAGGAATCCTCGGGCGACGTGCGCCGCCTCACCGACCTGCGCAACGCGGTCGGCGACCGCTACGTGCTGTTCGCGGGCGTCGACGACCTCGCGCTCGAGAGCGCGGTGCTGGGCGCCGACGGCTGGATCGCCGGCATCGGCCTCGCCTTTCCGGAGGAGAACCAGCGCCTGTGGGACCTGGCCGTGGCGCGCGAAATCGACGCGGCGCTGCCGCTCTATCGCTGGTTCACGCCGCTCGCGCACCTCGACACGCACGTGAAGTTCGTGCAGTACATCAAGCTCGCGATCCAGGAAGCCGGTCTCGGCGCCGAATGGGTGCGCGCGCCGCGCCGCGTGCTCGTCCACGAGGAGCGCCGGCGCATCCTGAAGGTCATCCACGCCGGGCTCGAGGGCCGGCCGAAGCCGCCGGCCGCGCCTGGCAAGCCCCCCGCGCCGAAGGCGCGCGGGCCGCGGTCGCGCGCGCGCTGACCGGTCGCCGATGGAAATCCACGTCGTCGATTCGCACACCGGCGGCGAGCCGACGCGCGTCGTGATCGACGGCGGACCGGTGTTGCACGGCACGCTCGCGCAACGCGTCGCCGAGTTGCGCCACCGTCACGACGGCTTTCGCACGACCGTCGTCGGCGAACCACGCGGCTCCGAGGCACTGGTGGGGGCGCTGCTCCAGCCACCCATGGACCCCGCATGCGCGGCCGGCGTCGTGTTCTTCGACAACGCGGGCTATCTCGGCATGTGCGGCCACGGCACCATCGGCACGGTGGTCACGCTCGCCTGGCTCGGCCGCCTGGCGCTCGGCGAGCACCGCATCGAGACCCCGGTGGGCATCGTCACCACGACCCTGCACGACGCGAACACGGTGTCGGTGCGCAACGTGCCCGCCTTCCGGCACGCGCACGGCGTGCGCGTCGAAGTCGACGGCCACGGCTGGATCACGGGCGATGTCGCATGGGGCGGCAACTGGTTTTTCGTCTGCGAGGACCACGGCCAGGCGCTCGAGCTGGCGCGCGCGGCCGCACTCGGCGATTTCTGCGAGCGCGTGAAGCGCGCCCTCGTGCGCGCGGGGGTCACCGGCGCCGGCGGCGCGGAGATCGACCACGTCGAACTGTCCGATGAAAAATGCAACTTCGTGCTGTGCCCGGGAGGCGCCTACGACCGCTCGCCCTGCGGCACGGGCACGAGCGCGAAGGTGGCCTGCCTCGCCGCCGACGGCCGGCTGGCACCGGGCGCCGTGTGGCGCCAGGTGAGCATCACGGACAGCGTATTCGAGGCGCGCTACGAACGCGCGGGGGACCGCGTCATCCCGACGATCACCGGCCAGGCCTGGGTAACGGCCGAGTCGATGCTGGTCGTCGATCCGACCGACCCGCACCCACACGGCATCCGGCTCGCGCCATGACCGGGCGGGCGCCGCGGTGAGCGCTCGCCTGCCCCCGTCGCGCCGCGTCGTCGTGATCGGCGGCGGCATCGCGGGCCTCGCCGCCGCGTGGTATGCCGCGCAGGACGGACATCGCGTGGTCCTGCTCGATCGCGGCGCCCCGGACGGCGATCGCTGCTCGCTCGGCAATGCCGGCATGATCGTGCCGAGCCACCTCGTGCCGCTCGCCTCGCCCGGATCCGTGAAACTCGGCCTGCGCTCGCTCATGGACCCCACGAGCCCGCTGCGCGTCGCACCGCGCCTCGACCCGGAGTACCTGCGCTGGTGCTGGCAGTTCCTGCGCGCGGCGCGCGCGTCCCGCGTCGCGCTCGCCGCCCCGGCGCTGCGCGACCTCGCGCTGCTCGGCCGGCGCGGTTACGAAGCGCTCACGCTGCTGTGGCCGCAGGGCGTGCCGCTCGCGGAGCGCGGCATGCTGATCCTCTGCCGCAACGCCCATGCGCTGCGGGAAGAGCAGGAGGCCGCGAAGCTCGCCCAGCGCCTGGGAGTCCCGGCCGAGATCCTCGATCGGGACGCCGCCGCCGCGCTCGAACCCGGCCTCGACATGGCGATTGCCGGCGCCGTGCGGTACCCGCTCGACGCGCAGACCGTGCCGCAGCGCGTGGTCGCGACGCTGGTCGCGGGCCTCGCCGAGGCGGGCGTGGAGTTGCACTGGCACACCGAAGTGACGGGACTCAGGCGCGCGGGCGCGCGTGTCGCCGCGGCGGTCACGCCCGAAGGTGAAGTCGGGGGCGACGAATTCGTCATTGCGGGCGGCATGTGGTCCGCAGCACTCGCGCGCGCGATCGACCTGCCGCTGCCCCTGATGGCCGGCAAGGGCTACAGTTTCACGCTCGAGCAGCCGCGCGTGCGGCCCTTTGCGGGCGCGATCCTGAACGAGGCACGCATCGCGGTGACACCGATGGGTTCGGGCCTGCGCTTCGCGGGCACGATGGAACTGTGCGGGCTCGACCGCTCGATCGACCCGCGGCGCATCGCCGCGATGCTCGAGGCGATCCCGCGTTACTACCCGCAGTTCGGCCCGGCCGATTTCGCGGGCATCACGCCCTGGGCCGGCCTGCGGCCCTGCCCGCCCGACGGCATGCCCTACATCGGCCGCACCCTGCGCGCCGACAACGTGCTGTTCGCGACCGGCCACTCGATGATGGGCGTGAGCCTCGCGCCGGCGACGGGGCGGATCATTTCAGACCTCATCGCTGGCCGCGAGCCTGCGGTACCGATCGGGCTCTTTCGGCCAGATAGATACGGCTGACGGCTGACGGCTGCGGGCTACGGGCTGCGGGCCAGAAGGAGAGCGTTCGCAGCGCTGCGGATCGCTGCGGGCACCTCTGTCGGCCGCCGCGACTTCGCATCCACGTAGACGTGTACGAACCGGCCCGCGGCGGCAGCTTCATCGTCGCCGTGGCGGAAGATCGCCAGGCGATAGGCAATGCTGCTTGCGCCGAGGCGCTCGATCGCGAGACCGACTTCGAGCGAATCGGGGAATGACAGCGGCCTGAAGTAGCGGCAGCCGGTCTCCACCACGAGGCCGATCGCTGGCAGCGTGCGGATGTCGACGCCGCACGTCTCGATCAACCAGCCGTTCACAGCCGTGTCGAAGTACGAGTAGTACGCGACGTTGTTGACGTGCCCATAGTGGTCGTTGTCCATCCAGCGCGTCGCGATCGCACGGAAGGCCGGGAACTGCGCGCGGACGGGCGGCGCGGTGCGGGCGGATGGGTCGCTCATGCCACAATTGTAACGATGAAGACGCGCGCCGCCGTGCTCGATGCCATGGGTTTGCCCCCGCCGTATGCGACCTCGCACCCCCTTTCGATCGCGGAGCTCGACCTCGACCCGCCCGGCGCGGGCGAGGTGCTGGTGGCGATCCGCGCCGCGGGGCTGTGCCATTCCGACCTCTCTGTGATCGACGGCAACCGGCCGCGCCCGCTGCCGATGGCGCTCGGCCATGAGGCGGCAGGCGTCGTCGAGGCGCTCGGCGAGGGTGTCACGGATCTCGCGATCGGCGACCACGTGGTCACGACCTTCGTGCCTGGCTGCGGCGCCTGCGAGCCCTGCAGCGGCGGGCGTCCGGCGCTGTGCGAGCCGGGCGCCGCGAGCAATGCGGCCGGCACGCTGCCGGGCGGCGGGCGGCGCCTGCATCGGGGCGGCACCGATGTCCTGCATCATCTCGGCGTCTCGGCATTCGCGGACCACGCGGTCGTGTCGCGCCGCTCGCTGGTGCGCGTCGATCGCGACCTGCCGTTCGAGGAAGCGGCCCTCTTCGGCTGCGCCGTGCTCACGGGCGTCGGCGCCGTGGTCAACACCGCGCAGTTGCGCGCCGGCAGCCGTGCCGCCGTGGTCGGGCTCGGCGGCGTCGGCCTCGCGGCGCTGCTCGGCGCACGCACGCAGGGCGCGCGGGAACTGCTGGCGATCGACCTCTCGCCCGCAAAACTCGCCCTCGCACGCGAGCTCGGCGCGACGCACGCACTGGACGCCGCCGACCCGGATACCGTGGAGAAGGCGCGCGAACTGACGCGCGGCGGTGTCGACTACGCCTTCGAAATGGCCGGGTCGGCGAAGGCGCTCGCGCTCGCGTACGCGATCACGCGGCGCGGCGGCACGACGGTCACGGCGGGCCTGCCGCACCCGCAGGCGACGTTCCCGGTGCCGCACGCCGGCCTCGTGGCGGAAGAACGCACGATCAAGGGCAGCTATCTCGGCGGCGCGGTCCCGGCGCGCGACATCCCGCGTTACATCGACTGGTATCGCGCGGGCCGGCTACCGGTCGGCCGGCTGCTCTCGCACCGGCTCGCGCTCGATGGTCTCAATGCCGGCTTCGACCGACTCGCACGCGGCGAGGCCGTGCGTCAGGTCGTGCTCTTCGACCGGTAGCGCCAGAAAAGCACGGCGAACACCACCGCAAGCAGCGACAGCACGCCGAAGAACTCGATCATCGGCAGGTAGCCCGCGGGATTTTCGGCGCCCGCGCCGTTCGCATCGTTGAGCGCGCCCGCCGTGAAGTTCGCACCCGCCATGCCGATGTTCTGCACCATCGTCATGAAGCCGTACGCCGTGCCGAGCCGCTGCGGCGGCTCGAGCAGCGTGACCGCCGGCCACAGGACCGCGGGCACGAGCGAGAAGGCGACCCCGATCAGCGCCGTGCTGACGCCGGGGGAAAGGTCCGTCGCGCCGAGCACCACGAACGCCGCGGCAAGCAGCGCCGCACCGAGCGTCAGCAGCAGGCCGTGGCGGCCGACGCGGTCGTTCATCCAGCCGAAGAGCGGTGTCGCGAACACCGCGGCGAGGAACACGTAGCTGTTGAGCACGCTCGCCGCCTCGAGCGAAAGCCCGCCCGTGTGCTGGAAGTACTTGATCGAGAAGGTGCTGCGAAACGCGAAGATCACCGAATAGAAGAGTACGCACAGCGCCAGCACGTACCAGTAGCCGCGGCTGAACTGCGCGAGCTTCGAGAGCACGATCCGCTCGCGCGAGAGGCCGAGCACCTGCAGGCCGCGCGCGGCCGCGGTGGCTTCGAGGCGCCAGTAGGCGAGCGCGGCGACGACGCCGACGAGCATGATGACGGCCGCGAGCGACAGCGGCGCCTGCCATCCCGACGCGTAGGCCTGCGGCGCCCACACCGGCGAGACGTCGACGGCGTAGGATCCCACGCGCGCGAAGCTGATCGACAGGGCCATCGCGAACGCGAGCTGGCGGCCCGCGAACCAGATGCCGAGCGCGACGATCGTGGCGACGATCATGGTCTCGGCGCCGATGCCGAACAGCAGTCGGCCGGCGGCCATCAGCGCAAACGGCATGCCGATCGCGGTCAGCACCGCGCCCGCGAGGCACACCAGCGAAGACCAGAAGGTGACGAGCCCGGGGCCGTAGCGGTCGACGAGGATCCCGCCGACGAACACCAGCACGATGTTCGGCACGCTGTAGATCGCGTTCAGCGTGCCGATCTGCGTGTCGGAGTAGCCGAGCTGCCGGGAGAGTTGCTCGGCGAGCGGGCCGATCGAGTCGTAGACGTAGTAGTTGCCGAAGAGCGCAAGGCCGGTCAGCGCGAGCACCGCCCACGCCGCCGCGCCGCGCGTCACGGCACGAGTACCGTCGATCCGGTGGTACGCCGCGCCTCGAGGTCGCGATGCGCCTGCGCCGCGTCCGCGAGTGCGTAACGCTGGCCGATGCGCACGCGCAGTTTCTTCTTCACCACCATGCCGAAGAGCTCGCGCGCGGCGGCGGCGAGGTCCGCGGGCGCGGCGATGTAGGCAAAGAGCGAAGGCCGGGTGAGGAAGAGCGAGCCGCGCTTCGCGAGTTCGAGCGGCGAGATCGCGGGCGGCGGGCCCGACGCATTGCCGTAGGTCACCATCATGCCGAGCGGCCGCAGGCAGTCGAGCGACTCGAGGAAGGTGTCCTTGCCGACCGAATCGTAGACGACGTGCACGCCCGCGCCCTTCGTGAGCGCCTTGACGCCGGCGACGATTTCGTCGCGCCCGGAAATCAGCGTGTGGTGACAGCCGTGCTTTTTCGCGAGCAGGGCTTTCTCCGCGCTGCCGACGACCCCGATCACGCGTGCACCGAGCGCGCGCGCCCACTGCGTGAGCAGCAGCCCGACGCCGCCCGCGGCGGCATGCACGAGCACCCAGTCGCCTTTCTTCACGCGATACGTGCGCCGCAGGAGATAGTGCGCCGTGAGGCCCTTCAGCATGATGGCCGCGGCGGTCTCTTCTTTCACGCCCTTCGGCAGCCTGACGAGCCGCGCGGCTGCGACGTTGCGCAACTCGCAGTAGGCACCCGGGGCCGGCAACGCATAGGCCACCCGATCGCCGACGCGCAGGCCCTTGACCTTGCGACCGATCGCCATGACGACACCGGCCGCCTCGCGACCCGGGACCGCAGGCAGGGCCACCGGATACAGGCCGGTGCGATCGTAGACGTCGATGAAATTGAGGCCGATCGCGGTATGCCGGACCTGCACCTCGCCCACGGCGGGCGCCGGCACTGCCACCTCTTCGAGGCGCAGCACCTCGGGTCCACCCGCCTCACGCATCAGGATTGCCTTCGCCATGGCGAAAGTCTACGCGGACTTGCCCGTCGCCGCGATGCGCAGTGCCTCGACGACGCGCCCGCCGAGCAGGTGCTCCTGGATGATGCGTTCGAGGTTCGGGATCGTGCACTCCCGGTACCAGACGCCTTCCGGATACACGACGGCGATCGGCCCGCCGACGCACACGCGCAGGCAATCGGCCTTCGTGCGCAGGACACCGTGCGGGCGGTCGGCGAGGCCGAGCTCCTTCAGCCGCCGCTTGAGGAACGCCCAGGCCGCAAGCTGCAGCTCCTTGTCCGCGCACTTGCCGCCGACGCACAGGAAAATGTGCCGGCGGGCCGTATCGATCTGGAGGACGTCGACGGCGCGCGCGAGCGCGTCAGGGTCGGGCGCGCCTTCGGCCATCGTCAGAGGGCGGAATCGTCGGTCTCGCCGGTGCGGATGCGCACCACGCGATCGATGCCGGTGATGAATATCTTGCCGTCGCCGACCTTGCCGGTCTTGGCGGCCTTGAGGATCGCGTCGACCACCTGGTCGACACGATCGTCGCTGACCGCCACCTCGATGCGGGTCTTCGGCACGAAGTCGACGACATACTCGGCGCCGCGATAGAGCTCGGTGTGGCCGCGCTGGCGGCCGAAGCCCTTCACCTCGGTGACGGTCATGCCCGACACGCCGATCTCGGACAGCGCGGCGCGCACGTCGTCGAGCTTGAAGGGTTTGATGATGGCGGTGACCAGTTTCATGCACTCACTCCCGTCGATGTTCCTCGGCTGGCGTGACTAGCAGCTTTCGTGCCAGTGCCCCGCATGCACGAAATCCGGTGCTTTCGGCGCGTGGCGCGGCGCACGGCCCCGCGCCGCGCACCATTCTAGCGCAACACCCGCGGCGGCGTGCCCGCGATTGGTGCGTTTGGGTCTGCCCCGTGCACCCAGTATGCTTCAGCCGACATGCCCGAAAACATCGTGATCGTTGGCGCGGGACAGGCGGCCGCGCAGGCCGTCGAGACGCTGCGTCGCAAGGGTTTTGCGGGCACCCTCACCGTCATCGGCGAGGAGCCGATGCTGCCCTACCAGCGCCCGCCGCTTTCCAAGAAATTCCTCGCGGGCAGCCTCGCGCGGGATCGGCTGTTGTTCCGGCACCAGGCGTTCTACGACGAACACGCCGTGCGCCTGCACCTCGGCCGGCGCGCCGTGCGCCTCGATCGCGGCACGCGCGCGATCACCCTCGACGACGGCAGCACCATCGCCTACGACGCACTGCTGCTCGCCACCGGCAGCCGCGCGCGCAAGGTGGCGGCACCGGGCGCCGAACTGCCCGGCGTGCATACGCTGCGCACGGTCGCCGACGTCGACGCGATCCGCGCCGGGGTGCAGCCCGGCCGGCGCGCGGTGATCGTCGGCGGCGGTTACATCGGCCTCGAGACCGCGGCGGTGCTGCGCGAACTGGGCCTCGAGGTCACGGTGATCGAGCTCGCGGATCGTGTCATGAACCGCGTGGTGTGCGAGCCGGTCTCGCGCTTCTACGAAGCCGAGCATGCGCGCCACGGCGTGCACGTGCGGCTGCAGGCGGGCCTCGCGGCCTTCGCGGGCGACTCGCGCGTGCGCGCCGTGCACTGCACCGACGGCAGCGTGCACCCCGCCGACGTCGTGATCGTCGGGGTCGGCGTCACGCCGGTCGACGAACTCGCGCGCGCCGCCGGGCTCGCCTGCGACAACGGCATCGTCGTCGACGAACAGTGCCGCACGTCCGACCCGCACGTCCTCGCCGCCGGCGACTGCACCAACCACCCGAGCGCGCGCTACGGGCGGCGCCTGCGGCTCGAGTCCGTCGACAATGCATTCGAACAGGCGACGAGCGCTGCGCTCAACCTGCTGGGCGTCGCGACCGCGCACGACAGGACGCCGTGGTTCTGGTCGGACCAATACGACCTGAAGCTGATCATCGTCGGCCTCTCGCAGGGCCACGACCGCGTGGTCCTGCGCGGCGACCCGGCGGCCCGCAGTTTTTCGGCCTGCTACCTGCGCGACGGCGAGCTGATCGCGGTCGATACGATCAATGCCCCGCGGGACCAGATGGCGGCACGCAAGCTCGTCGCCGCGCGCGTCCGCCCCGATCCCGCGCGCCTCGGGGACATAACGCGGCCGCTGCGGGATTGTGTCGCCTGAATCCCACGGGGTGCGGCGGACAGGCGATAATCCGCCCGCATGACTAGCGGGGGGAAGGTTTTCGGCTGGGGCATCGCGCTGGCGTTCGCGTTCGTCGCCCCGTGGGCGCAGGCGCGCGAGCCGGCCCGCATCCTGTACCTCGAGCCGGCCCGCGCACTGCAGGCGAGGCACGTGCAGGGCACCCCGCGCGAGGAACTTTCCTTCGAGGCCTTCGGCAAGCGCTTCGACCTGCAGCTCGAGACGAACCCGCGCCTCGCGGCCGCCATTCCCGCAACACGTCCCGATCTCGCGGTGCTCGAGGGCCGCATCGCGGGCCTGCCGGGCTCCTGGGCGCGCCTCACGCGCACCCGCCGGGGACTCAGCGGGCTGATCGCGGATGGCCGCGAGATCTACGCGGTCGAACCCGCGGGCGAGATCGCGGCGCTCGCGGACGCGGCGCTCACGCCGCCGAGCGCCGGCACGGTCGTGTACCGCCTGGCCGACGCGCTGGTCGATCCGCAGGCGGTCAGTTGCGGCGTCGTGGCCGACGGCAAGCCGACGAGCGCGCTGGCCCTCTACAAGGCCCTCGGCGCCGAACTCGCGCCGCTTGCCGCGACGGTCGCCGACCGCCAGCTCGATGTCGCGGCGGTCGCCGACTACGAGCTCTACCAGGCCCATGGCGCCGCGACGATCGACTTCCTGCTCGCGCGCCTGAACGCCGTCGACGGCATCTTTGCCGCGCAGGTGGGCATCCGCATCCACGTGGGCACGGCGTTCGTCTACACGACCGATCAGGATCCCTTCACCGCGACGGCCGCGCCCGACCTGCTGCAGCAGCTCGCCGGCTATCGCCGCACCACCATCGCCTCGCAACGCCTCGGCCTCACGCACCTGATGACCGGTCGCGAGCTCGACGACACCACCGTCGGCATCGCCTACCTCGACACGGTCTGCTCGCTGCAATCGGCCAGCCTGACCGAAGCGCGCCCGGGCAAACTGAGCGCCGCGCTCGTGTCGCTCGTCGCCGCGCACGAGATCGGCCACAACTTCGGCGCGCCGCACGACGGGGAGGCCGGCAAGGCCTGTGCGGCGACGAACCCGAACGCCTTCCTGATGGCGCCGACCCTGTCGACGGCCAATTCGCAGTTCTCGCAGTGCAGCCTCGGCGAGATCGCGCGGCGGGTCGCGGCCGCCCAGTGCCTCACCGCCGTCGACCAGGTCGACGTCGAGATCGTCGCGCCGGTCGCGGTCGCTCGCCACGGCATCGGCGTCAACTACTCACTCACCTTCAACGTGCGTTCGCTGGGCACGCGCGACGCCGCGTCGACCCTCGCGCGCTTCGCCATCCCGGCGGGCTCGACGCTCGAAGCGGTGAATGCCGCGGGCGGCACCTGCACGGTGAGCGGCAGCCAGGCGAGCTGCAGCCTCGGCACACTGCCCTCCGGCGCCGCGCGCACCCTCACGCTGTCGCTCACCGGGAATGTCATCGGCACCGAAACGCTCTTCGCCGACGTGATGGCATTCGACGACGGTGCACCCGCCAACGACACCGCGTCGGTCGAAATCGCGACGGCGCCGCTCGCCGATCTCGCGACGTCCGTGAGCGTGGCGCCCGCCAGCCTCGCGACGGGGGCCGAAGCGCGTTACACGGTCACGGTGGCGAACAAGGGGCCGAGCGTCACCTCCGACGCGCGCCTGTCGATCGATGTGCCCACGGGACTTGCGGTCACCGCCGTCGATGCGGGCGGCCTCGCCTGCACGGTGAGCGCGAACAGCATTGCCTGCGACCCGCAGCTGATCGCGGTGGGCGACACCCGCACGGTGCGCCTGACCGTACGGGCCGACGCGAGCGGCGCCTTCACGGTCACGGCGGTGGCGCTCACGGCCGCGATCGATCCCGAGGGTGCGAACAACGCCGCGAGCGCGCTCCTCACGGTCACGGCCCCGCCGGGCGGCGGGCCGGTCACGCCGCCACCGCCACCCCCTCCCACCAGCGACGCCAGCAGCGGCGGCGGTGGAGGCGGCAGTTTCCCGGCAATGCTGCTCGTCGCGCTCGCGCTCGCGCTCGCGGCCCGCGCCGCTCAGCCGATGACGACGAGCAGGTCCTTCGCGTCGACGGCCAGGCCCGGGCGCGCCAGCACTTCGGCGACCTGACCGTCCTGCTCGGCCCGCACGGCCGTTTCCATCTTCATCGCCTCGAGCGTCACGACGACATCGCCGCGCGCGACCTGCTGGCCGACCGCGACGGCGACGGTTGCGACACTGCCCGGCATCGGCGCACCGACGTGTTTCGGATTGCCGGGCTCGGCCTTGCGCTGCGGCGGGCGGCGCGCCACCTGGCTCCGGTCGGCGATCCGCACCGCGCGGGGCTGGCCGTTCAACTCGAAGAATACGGTGCGCGTGCCGTCGTCGTGCGCCTCGCTCACGGCGACGTAGGTGACGATCAGCGTCTTGCCGCGCTCGAGGTCGATGCTGATCTCCTGCCCCGGCTCCATGCCGTAGAAGAAGGCCGGCGTCGGCAGGCGGCCCATGTCGCCGTACGCGGCGCGATCCTTCGCGTAGTCGAGGAACACGCGCGGGTACATGAGGTAGGACGCGAGCTGGCCGTCGGTGACTTCGTGGCCGATCTTCCGTGCGACCTCGCGGCGGGTCGCCTCGAGGTCGACCGGCGGCAGCACCTCGCCGGGCCTCACGGTGAGCGGCGCGGCGCCGTTCAGCACCTTCGCCTGCAGCGCCTTCGGGAAGCCGCCCACGGGCTGGCCGATGTCGCCGCGCATCAGCTGCACGACGGACTCCGGGAACGCGATCTGCGTCGCCGGGTCCTCGACCTGCGCGCGGCTGAGCCCGCTCGTGACCATCATGATCGCCATGTCGCCGACGACCTTCGAGGTCGGCGTCACCTTCACGATGTCGCCGAACATCTCGTTGACGTCGGCATAGGCCTGCGCGACTTCCGGCCAGCGGGCCTCGTCGATGCCAAGGGCGCGCGCCTGCTCGCGCAGGTTCGTGTACTGCCCGCCCGGCATGCCGTGCACATAGACCTCGGAGGCGCCCGAGCGGATGTCGCTCTCGAAGGCGGCGTAACCCTGGCGCACCTGTTCCCAGTAAGACGAGAGCTTGCGCAGGTTCGCCGTGTCGATGCCGGGGTCGCGTTCGCCGTGGCGCAGCGCCTCGGCGATCGAGCCGAGGTTCGGCTGCGAGGTGAGCCCGCTCATCGCATCGATCGCGCCGTCGATGGCATCGCAGCCGGCCTCCGCGGCCGCGAGCACGCTGGCGGCCGAGATGCCGCTGGTGTCATGCGTGTGGAAATGCAGCGGCAGGCCGGTCTCGGCCTTGAGTGCCGTGACGAGGGCACGCGCCGCCGCCGGGCGGCACAGGCCCGCCATGTCCTTGATGCCGATGATGTGCGCGCCCGCGGCCTTGAGTTCGCGCGCGAGCTTCACGTAGTAGTCGAGCGTGTATTTCTTCTCGCGCGGATCGGAAAGATTGCCCGTGTAGCAGATCGCCGCTTCGCACAGCCGGCCGCTCTCGCGCACCGCATCCATCGCGACGCGCATGTTCTCCACCCAGTTGAGCGAATCGAACACGCGGAACACGTCGACGCCGCTGTTCGCGGCCTGCCGCACGAAGTAACGGACGACGTTGTCCGGATAGTTCGCATAACCGACCGCGTTCGCCGAGCGCAGCAGCATCTGCAGCAGCAGGTTCGGCATCCCCTCGCGAAACTGCGCGAGGCGTTCCCACGGGTCTTCCTTCAGGAAGCGCATCGCGACGTCGAAGGTGGCGCCGCCCCAGCATTCCACCGAGAACAGCTGCGGCAACAGCTGCGCGTAATACGGGGCGATCGCCGCCATGTCGATCGTGCGCATGCGCGTCGCGAGCAGCGACTGGTGCGCATCGCGCATCGTGGTGTCGGTCAGCAGCACGCGCCGCTCGGCAAGCATCCACTGCGCGAATTTCTCGGGCCCGAGCTCGTCGAGCTTCTGCTTCGTGCCCGCGGGCGGCGCCGGCTTGAGCGCCACCTTCGGCAGCCGCGCGAGCCCGAGCCGCGCGGGGCGCGGGCGCGCTTTCGTCTCGGGATTGCCGTTGACGATGGTCTCGGCGAGGTAGGTGAGCATGCGCGTCGCACGGTCGCGCTTGCGCGGAAAGCGGAACAGCTCCGGCGTCGTGTCGATGAAGCGGGTGGTGTACTCGCCCGTCGCGAACGCCGGATGCGTGATCACCTGGTCGAGGAAGCGCAGGTTCGTGACGACGCCGCGGATGCGAAACTCCCACAGCGCGCGGTGCATGCGCGCCGAGGTCTCTTCCGCCGTGGGCGCCCAGGCCGTCACCTTGACGAGCAGCGAGTCGTAGGAGCGCGTGATGATGGCGCCCGTGTAGGCGGTGCCCGCATCGAGCCGGATGCCGAAGCCCGCGGGGCTGCGATAGGCCGTGACCCGGCCGTAGTCCGGGATGAAACCGTTCTCGGGGTCTTCGGTCGTGATGCGGCATTGCAGGGCATGCGCCATCACCCGGATCCCGTCCTGGGGTGGCACGCCGCTCTCCGGCGTGCCGATGCGCGCACCCGCGGCGATGTGGATCTGCGCCTTGACGATGTCGATGCCCGTCGCGCATTCGGTCACGGTGTGCTCGACCTGGATGCGCGGGTTCACCTCGATGAAATAGAACCGGCCGCTGTCCGCGTCCTGCAGGAACTCGACGGTGCCGGCGTTCAGGTACTGCACCGCCCGCCCGATCGCGAGCCCCGCTTCGCACAGCGCGGCACGCTGCGCATCGGACAGGAACACGGCCGGCGCCCGTTCGACCACCTTCTGGTTGCGCCGCTGCACGGTGCAGTCGCGCTCGAAGAGGTGCACGAGGTTGCCGTGGCGGTCGCCGAGGATCTGCACCTCGAGGTGGCGCGCGTGGCGCACCAGCTTCTCGAGGTAGACCTCGTCGTTGCCGAACGCCGCCTGTGCCTCGCGCCGCGCGACCGGCAGCAGCTCGGCGAGTTGCGCGTCGCTCTCGATGATGCGCATGCCGCGACCGCCCCCGCCCCAGCTCGCCTTGAGCATGACCGGGTAGCCCACCTCGCGCGCGAGCGCCTGCGCAGTCTCGATGTCCGCGGGCAGCGGCGGCGTCGCCGGCATCACGGGCACGCCCGCCGCGACCGCCGCGTTGCGCGCGGAAACCTTGTTGCCGAGCGTACGCATGATCGCGGGGGTGGGTCCGACGAAGATCACGCCATCGCGTTCGCAGGCCTCCGCGAAGTCCGGGTTCTCGGACAGGAAACCGTAGCCGGGATGGATCGCGTCGGCGTGCGCCTCGCGCGCGATGCGCAACACGTCCTCGATGTCGAGGTACGCCTCCACCGGCCCCTTGCCGCGACCGACGAGGTAGGCCTCGTCCGCCTTGGTCCGGTGCAACGAGAAGCGGTCCTCGCGCGAATAGATCGCGATGGTGCGAATGCCGAGCTCGGTGGCGGCCCGCATGACGCGGATCGCGATCTCGCCCCGATTCGCGACCAGCAGGCTGCGAATGCGTTTTTCCCGGATGGCCACGAAACCTGCCTGAATAGCTGTTGGGAACGGTGCCCGCGGCGCTGGCGGGCGGCCAGGGCGGGCCCGCCCGATGATAGCCGCGGGAAGCGCCGACTGTCGCGCCTCGGTAAACTCTTACCCATGCACTCCATCGCCATCCACGGGGGCGCCGGCACGCTGCCGCGCGCCGACATGACCCCCGGGCAGGAAAGCGCCTACCGGGCCGGCCTCGCAGCGGCGCTCGACGCCGGCTTCGCGGTGCTCGACCGCGGGGGCAGCAGCCTCGATGCGGTCACCGCCGCGGTGCGGATACTCGAGGACGACCCCCTCTTCAACGCCGGCCGCGGCGCGGTGCTTACCCACGAGGGCACGGTTGAGCTCGACGCGTCGATCATGGAAGGCCGGGGCCTCGCGGCCGGCGCGATCGCGGGCGTCTCGCACGTGCGCAACCCGATCGGGCTCGCGCGCGCCGTGATGGAGCACTCGCCCCACGTGATGCTGATCGGCGCGGGCGCCGAGGAGTTCGCGCACGCACGCGGCCTCGAACTCGTGCCGAACGACTACTTCAGGACGGAGATACGCAAGGCGCAGTTGCGCCGCGTGCTGGTCGGCGACACGCGCCCCGCCAACGAATTGTCCGCGCTCGGCACCGTGGGCGCCGTCGCCCGCGACAGCGCGGGCAATCTCGCCGCCGCCACCTCGACGGGTGGCATGACCGGCAAGCGTTACGGCCGCGTCGGCGACACACCGATCATCGGCGCGGGCACCTACGCAGACAACCGCAGTGGCGCGGTCTCGGCGACCGGCCACGGCGAGTTCTTCATCCGCACGGCCGTGGCGCACGACATCTGCGCGCGCGTCGCCTACGGCGGCGCGACGCTGCAGGCGGCCGCCGACGCGGTGGTGATGGACCGCCTCGCGAAGATGGGCGGCGAAGGCGGCATCATCGCGGTCGGCGCCGACGGGCAGATCGTGATGAGCTTCAACAGCGAGGGCATGTTCCGCGGCGCGCGCTCCTCGAGCGGACAACGGGAGATTTCGATCTACCGCGACCGCTAGTGGCATGATGCAATGCGGTAGCGGCTGGAACAGCCGCTATGGGGGCCCATCGGCATGCAGGGACTGGCGGCAGGCGGGAAGGGGGTAGCGGGCCGGGCGACACGGCGCGCGGCCTGCGCCTGTGTGTTCTGGGCGCTGTGCGCCCTCGCTTCGGCGGCGGCCCCGGCCGACCCCGCCGCGCCGAAACTCATCCGCGTGGCCTCCGACGGCAGCTACCCACCCTACATCTTCGTGGACGCGGACGGCGCGGTGCGCGGTTATGAAGCGGACATGTGGCGCCTGTTCGAAGCCCACACCGGCATCCGCGTCGAGTTCATGCCGACGGGCTGGGCCGCCGCCATGCAGAACCTGCGCGACGGGCGCGCCGACATCCTCGACCTGATCTACCACACGCCCTCGCGCGAGGCGCAGTTCGATTTCAGCGAGCCCTACGCCTCGGTCCCGAACGGCGTCTACGTGGATCGCCGCATTCGCGGCGTGCGCGACGTGGCGTCGCTGCGCGGCTTTCCCGTCGGCGTGCAGCGCGAGGATGCCTGCGCGGAGAAACTGCGGGCAGCGGGCTTTACGGACCTGCGTTTCTATCCCGACTACCAGGACATCATCCAGGCGGCGCTGCACGACGACCTGCGCATCTTCTGCATGGACGAAAACGCCGCCAGCTACTACTTGTATCGTGAATCGGCGCTCGACCGGTTCAGCCAGGCGTTCGTGCTGTTCACCGGCGAGCTGCATCGCGCAGTGCGCAAGGGCGACGGCCCCCTGCTGCAGGTCGTGGAGCAGGGCATGGCGCAGGTCACGCCGGCCGAGCGGGCGCTGCTGCACGAACAATGGCTCGAGCAGCCGTTCGTGCTGCGGCCCTACCTGCGCACTGCCCAGATCGTGCTCGCGGCCGCTGCCGTCGTCATCGCGCTGATGCTGCTGTGGGTCTGGCTGCTGCGCCGGACCGTGGCCCGCCATACGCACGCCCTGCGCGAGGAGCAGGGCAAGCTGCGGGCGTTGTTCGACGCGAGCCCCGACGGCATGTGGGTGAAGGACCGCGCCGGCGTGCACCTCGAATGCAACGACCGCACGAGCGGCCTGTTCCCGTTCAGTCGCGAGCAACTGCTTGGGGCCACGGACGCGCAACTGTTCGACGCGCAGACGGCCGCGATGATCCGCGGGTGGGACGAGGACGTGATGCGGCACGAACGGCCGCGCACCGTCCTCTTCCCGTTCGCCCAGGCAGGCGGCGGAACCCGACAGGTCGAAATCGTCAAGGTGCCGCTGTACGCCCCCGACGGTTCGGTGCGCGGCGTACTGAGCGTGGGCCGCGACATCACGGCACGCCTGCAGGTCGAGGAACGCGCGCACCTCTGGGCGCACGCCTTCCGGCACGCCGCATTCGGCGTGGAGATCTGCGACCTGCGCACCCGGCGCATCATCGAGGTCAACCCGGCCTTCGCCCGCGACCACGGTTATACCGTGGAGGAAATGGCCGGCATGCCGATCGACGCGCTGTATGCGGACGAGCAGGTCGCCAGGGAAACCGCGAATGCCGGCTCGCCCGAGGAGCGCCAGGCCCACCTGATCGTGGAAAGCGAGCACGTCACGCGCGACGGGAGGCGCTTCCCGGTGCTGCTCGACTGCTCGGTGTTCAACGACGCCGATGGCAACCCGCACACCGCCCTCGTCTACGTGCAGGACATGACGGCGCGCAAGCACGCGCAGGACGAACTGCGCCTCGCGGCCGTCGCCTTCGAGAGCCAGGACGCGCTGCTGGTGCTGGCTCCCGACGGCACGATCCAGCGGGTCAACGAGGCCTTCACCTTGCTCACCGGCTTTCAGCCCCACGAGGTCATCGGCCGATCGTCGGCACTGCTCGGCTCGCCTGTCCACGACCAGGCACCCCTGGAGGACCTGTTCGAGCGGGTGCGCGACCGGGGCATCTGGCAGGGCGAACGCTGGGTCCGCGTGAACCCGGGGCAGTCGCGGGTGGTGCGCAGCACCCTGTCGGCCGTGCTGGATAAGGCGGGCCAGGTTTCGAACTACGTGCTCGCGATGGTCGATCTCACCAATGAGCGCGATGCTCGCGCCCGGGTCGACCAGATGACCTATTTCGATGCGCTGACCGACTTGCCCAACCGCAACTTCCTGCTCGGCCACCTCTCGCAGTTGCTCGGTGCGAACGGTTTTCGCGGCGGGGCGCTGCTGCTGTTCGACCTCGATCGGTTCAAGTCGGTCAACGACCTGCGCGGGCACGCCGCCGGCGACCGACTCCTGATCCTCGTGGCACGCCGCGCACGCGGCCTGATGGCCGGGGAGGACATGCTCTGCCGGTTCAATGGCGGCACGTTCGCCTGGCTGCTGCCCGGCGAGGGCGAGGGAGCGACCTTGCGGGCGGATCGCGCGCAGCAGGCCGCGGACCGGCTGCGCCGGGCGCTGCAGGAACCCTTCGACCTCGGCGACGAGACGCCCGTGACCCTGTCGGTCAGCATCGGCTGGACCGAACTCGCGCCGGGCCCGAACTCGCCCGACCTGGTGTTGCGCGAGGCGGAACTGGCGATGTATCGCGCCAAGGCGGCCGGGCGCGACGAAGTCTTTCGCTACGAACCGGCCATGCAGGCTGAACTCGTGCAGCGCGAAGCGATGATCCAGGACCTGCGCCTTGCAATCGCGCAGGACAGCCTGCACCTGCACCTGCAGGCGCAGTTCGACCGGCGCGGCGCCATCGTCGGGGCGGAAGCGCTGCTGCGCTGGACGCGCCCGGACGGCCAGCCCGTTTCACCGGGTGTGTTCATCCCGATCGCGGAGGAGAGCGGCCTAATCGTGCCACTCGGCGACTGGGTCCTGCGACGCGCCTGCGGGCAGCTCGCCGACTGGGCGCAGCATCCGCTGGCGAGGCGCCTGTCACTGGCCGTCAACGTCAGCGCGCGCCAGTTCACCCAGCCCGGGTTCGTCGACGGCGTGCGCGCCGCGCTGGCGCAGACGGGCGCCGACCCCTGGCGCCTGAAGCTCGAAGTGACCGAATCGATGATCATGGGCGACCTGTCGGCGGCGACGGCCAGGCTCACCGAGCTGCGCGCGCTCGGCATCCGCATCGCACTCGACGACTTCGGCACCGGCTATTCGTCGCTGGCCTACCTGTCGCGCCTGCCGCTGGACCAGCTCAAGATCGACCAGTCCTTCGTCGCGCGGCTGCCCGACGACCCGAACGACACGATGGTCACGCAGAGCATCATCGGCATCGGCCACGGGCTCGGGCTCGAGGTGATCGCCGAGGGGGTGGAGACCGAGGCGCAATGGAAGCTGCTCATGGAGCAACGCTGCGATGCGTTCCAGGGGTTCCTGCTCGGCCGGCCGGTTCCGGGCGCGGAGTTCGAGGCAATCCTCGGCTGAAGCGGCGCGCCAACGACGCTCACCCCGCCGTGCGCAACTCCCGCGCGGCGAGCACCACGGTCGCCTCGCCGAGATCCGCTTCGTCGAGCACCGCGTGCCGGTTGCGGCCCTGCTCCTTCGCGAGATAGAGCGCGCGGTCGGCGATGCGCACGATGAGGTCGTGCGACGAATCGCGCGTGGGCCGCAATGACGCGACGCCGATGCTCACCGTGACATGCGGTTGCGTGAGCGAACGGTCGTGCGGGATCGCGAGCTGCGCGACTTCGGCGAGCATCGCACGCGCGACCTGTTCGCCGCCGTCGCGATCGGCGCCCGGCAGGATCGCGATCATCTCCTCGCCGCCGTAGCGCGCGACACAATCGTGCGGCCGCGAGCCCGCGGCGCGGCGGATCGCCTGCGCGACATCGCGCAGGCAGCGATCGCCCGCCTGGTGCCCGTAGCGGTCGTTGTAGGCCTTGAAATGATCGATGTCGATCATCACGGCCGTGACGACGTCGCGGTCGCGGATCGCCTGCTGCCAGATGCGGTGGATTTCGCTTTCGAGCGCCGCGCGGTTCAACAGCCTGGTGAGCCCGTCGTGCGTCGCGACTTCGCGCAGCAGGCGCCGGTCGAGGAAGGCGACGCGATTGGCGTGCTCGAGTGCGTAGCAGCCGGCGCCGGCGTACAGGTTCGCGCAGACGAGCAGGAACGAGAGGTAGATCGCGAACTGCGGGGTCATGCCGCTGGCCATCGCGGCGGCGACGAACCCCGCGAGCGTCACCAGGTTCGTGCGCACCGCGGCCTTGAAGGACAGGCCGAGCATGAAATAGAAGAAGAAGATGGCGATGATGAGGCGCGCATAGATGAACGACGTCAGCGCGCCCGCGGCATGCACCGCGAGCACCACCGTCGCGAGGCCGTAGAGCGGCGCGAAGGTGTGCACGAACGGCCAGTACCAGCGGTAAAGACGCCGCGAGCTGAGCACGATGGCGACGATCACGAGCGGGATGTGCACGCCGAAGCGGATTGCGTCCGGCACGCCGTGCGCATCGACGCCGATGAGCGCGCGATCGAGGATCGCCAGTCCGACGATCGTGGCGAGTGCAAGGCACACGCCGATGCGCACGAGGCGGCGGCGCGACAGGCGATATTCCGCGACGAACTCCTGCTCGAGTTCGGCGGGAAAACGCAGCCAGGGAAAACCCGTGCGCAGCGTGCGGGCTACGAGCGACTCACCCTCTTGCGGTTGCGTCGCCGTGGACACGCGGCGTCAGAGCGAGGGAGTGTCGGTCTCGCGCGGCGTCTTTACCCGGGTGCGCCACACGTCGTAGGGATCCCAGCCGCGGCTCGTTCCCGGGGGTTGCGCGCGTTCCTTCGGCGCAACGGCGGGCATCGTCGGTTCGTTGGCGGCGACAAGCGCGGAGGAAGCGAATTCGTCAGCCCCGTGGGGCTTTGTTGTTTTCATCGGTTGGGGGGTCTCGTCCCTGAATCGTTCTGTCTGTCAGCGGCGACGATTCTAGTACTTTCCCCGAGGCAGGGGGGCGCCAAATGACCCCTCGGATATGTCAAATCAGCACTTTAGGCGAATTCTGTGAGCTAGTTCTCGAAATACCGGGCGAGGTAGGCCGCGAAGCTGCCGCTGTCAGCCGCCTCGATCGCCTGCTGCCGGGCGATCGACTCCCGGGCGCCTTCCTGGAATTCGTCCAGCCGCGCCGTATTGGGGGGGTACAACTCGAGGAAATAAGCCTTGTGCGCACTCGACATGCGCTGCGCGAGATCGAAAAAGGACTCTCCCGTCGTCGCGAGCTCATCCAGCATCCGCGCCGACGGCGTGCGCGCCACGTCGCGCAGTTTTTCCCCCTGCACGGCAAGGGCTTGCGAATAGGGGCGCGCCGGGTCGCCCGCGTCGAGGATTTCGCAGGGGCCGGTCATGCCGTCGAGCAGCTCGGCGGCCCAGTCGGCGAGCGCCACCGGCCGCCCGTCCCGTTGCAGCATGAGGCCCGGCTCGCGGCCGCGACGCGCGACGAGCACGTGGTTGCGATCGAGCGCTTCCTGCTCGTCGTCGCCGATCGGCGGGCTCTCGCGCAGCAGGCACAGGGCGAGGAAGGCTTCGAGGAAGCGCATCTTCACCTGGTTCACGCCCACCGGGTCGAAGGCGCTGACATCGAGCGCGCGCACTTCGACGTATTCGACGCCGCCGCGGCGCAGCGCCTTCGTCGGCCGCTCGCCCGAACGCGCCACGCGCTTCGGCCGGATGTTGCTGTAGTACTCGTTCTCGATCTGCAGCAGGTTGGCGTTGAGCTGGCGCCACTGCCCGTCGACCTGCACGCCGAGCGCCTCGTAGGGTGGATAGGGCGTGTCGATCGCGCGGGACAGGTCGCGCACGTATTCGTCGAGGCTGTTGACGGACACCGACACGCCCGCCTGCTTGCGGTTGCGGTAGCCGAGGTCGCTCATGCGCAGCGAGGTGGCATACGGCTCGTACGCCGTGCCCTTCGAATGCGCGGACAGCGTCTCGCCGCGCACGCGCAGGAAGGAATTGCAGACCGCCGGCGACACCCCGAAAAGATACAACACGATCCAGCCGTGGCGCCGGTAGTTGCGCAGCAGGTCGAAGTAGGCCGCGGAGCGCAGTGCGCTGCCGTCGCCGCGCCCATGCAACGCCGCGTAGGGTTCCCAGAACGCTTCCGGGAACGAATAGTTGAAATGCACGCCCGAGATCGCCTGCATCACGCGCCCGTAGCGCAGGCCGAGTCCCTCGCGATACACGGTCTTCATGCGCCCGATGTGCGAGCTGCCGTACTGCGCGATCGGGATCGACGCGTCGCCGTCGATGCGACAGGGCATCGAGGTCGCCCAGAGCCGCTCGTCGCCGAGGTGCCGATAGACGAACTGGTGCATGTCGCACAGGTACTGCAGCAGCTCCCAGTTCGTCGTGAAGGTCGGCGTGACGAGTTCGATCAGCGCCTCCGAATAATCGGTGGTGAACTGTCCGTTCGTCAGCGCGGAGCCGAGCGCGCGCGGATGCGGGGTCGTGGCGATGCGGCCGTCCGGCGTGACGCGCAGCGACTCCTTCTCCACGCCGCGCAGGCCGCCCCGCAGCAGCGGCGCGCCGCCCCCGTTGACGAGCAGGGCGAGGCGCCGCTCGTAGCCGCGGTCGATGGCAGGCGTGGGCACCGGGCTACCAGGGCCTGCGGCGCAGGAGCACGTCGCGCAGCATCGTGAAATCGCCGCGCAGGCTATAGAGGGGGTGGCGGAAGGTCGCGGGCCGGTTCTTCTCGAAGACGAAATGGCCGACCCACGCGCAGGCATAGCCGACGACGACGCCGGCGGGCAGCAGCCGCCATTGCCGGGTCGCGACGGCCAGCGCGATGATCGCGAGCATCGCGAGGGTGCCGAACACGTGCAGCCGGCGCGACACGGGATTGCGGTGTTCCCCGAGGTAGAACGGGTAGAACTCGCGGAAACTGTCGAAATGCCGGGCCATCATGGCGATCATCTTGCCGCGCCGCCCGGCGCGAGCGCAATCACGCCGGTCCGGCGCAGCGCGCCGCCAGCGCCCGCAGGGTATCCGGCAAGTCGCGCCTGAGGGTGGCGAGGATCAGCCACTGCGGCACGGGGTAGCGCGGCACGACCCGCACCCGATAGACGACCAGCGTCGCGGCGCCCCCGTCGAGCGGCACGAGTGTCCAGCGGCCTTCGTGCTCGCGCAGGCCGCCGCTCACGTTGCTGATGCGCACTTCGCGGGGCGGGCGATAGTCGGCCCGGAACACGAAGCGGATCCGCGGCAGGTACCAGCGCAGGTTGACCACCTGCTCGATCAGTTCATGGCTGCCATCGGGGGCCGATTCGAGCACCCGGCAGGACTCGAGGCGCGGCACGAAGCGCAGCGCCTCGCGACACGACGTCATGACGGAAAATACCCGCGCGGGCGGCGCGGCGATCCGGATGGCCGCGCGCGCGCCCCGTGCCTCCCCGTCCGTGGCATCGGCCGCTTCCGTCGCGACCACCACCTCCCCGTCGAGTACGCGGGCGAGTTCGGCGTCGTTCAGCGGCGCCACCACCGCCAGGGCGGCGGCAAGCCAGGGCAACGGCAACATCGTGCACCCGAGTATGGCCGGTCATTGTCGGTTCAGGTACCACGCGGTACCGTGGCCGGCATGATGCGCCGCTGCGCCCTGCTCCTGCTCGCGTTCGCCTGCGTGCCCGCGGCCCGGGCCGACAGCCTGCGCTGCGGCAACCGCCTCGTCGTCGAAGGCACGACCCGGGGCGAGGTCACGGCCTGGTGCGGCGCGCCAGCCGAGGTGCAGGAGCGCCATGTGCTGCGCCCACCCGTAGTCTGGTACTACGGTCGCCCCGTGCGGGTCGCCGGGGCCGGCTACCTCGAGGTGCGCATCGAGACCTGGACCTACAATCTCGGCCCGAACAAGCTGATGCGTCGCGTGACGATCGAAGACGGCGAGGTCACCGGGATCGAAACCCTCGGCTACGGCTATCGCGGTGCCCCCAAAGGCAATCCTTGAACGACACGACGGCCACATTCGAATTGCGCGCCGCGCAAGCCGCGGATGACGCGGCGATCGCGGCGATCGTCCGCACCGTGATGCCGTCCTTCGGCGCCTGCGGGCCGGGCTTCGCGATCGCCGATCCGGAGGTGGACGCGATGAGCGGCGCCTACCGGCGCGCGCGCGCGGCCTATTTCGTCGTCGAGGCGGCCGGCCGCGTCATCGGCGGCGGCGGTATCGCACCGCTCGACGGCGGCCCGTTTCGCACCTGCGAACTGCGCAAGATGTATTTCCTGCCGCAAGCGCGCGGCCTCGGCCTCGGTGCGCGCCTGCTGGCGCGCTGCCTCGCGGTCGCGCGCGGCTACGGCTACGGCGCCTGCTACCTCGAAACGCTCACTGGCATGGACGCCGCGCAGAAACTCTATCGCCGTGCCGGCTTCAAGCCTTTGCCGGGCCCGCTCGGCGCGACGGGTCACCACGGCTGCGACCGCTATTTCCTGCTCGAGTTTCCCTGAACGGCGACCGCGCGCCGCGAAATGAAGGCATAACGCCACGAAAGCAGCGCGGCGGCGACGAAGAGGCCGGCGATGAGGCCCGTCCACACCGCGCCCGCGCCCAGCCCCAGCACGACACCGAAACCGTAGGCGAGCGGGAAGCCGACGAGCCAGTACGCGACGACGCTCAGCACCATCGGCACGCGCGCATCCTTGAAGCCGCGCAGTGCGCCAGCCGCGCCCACCTGCAGCCCGTCGGCCACCTGGAAGGCGGCGACGAAGGCGAGCAGGTGTGTCGCGAGCGCGAGCACTTGTGCGTCCCCGGTGTAGGCGCCCGCCACGTACCGTCGCACCCCGAGCAGCACGAGCGCCGAGGCCACCATGATCGCGACGCAGAGCGCCATGCCGACCCAGCCGGCCCGGCGCCCCGCCACCGCATCGCCGCGCCCGAGGCGATGCCCCACGTGGATCGTCGTGGCCGAGTGCAGCGACAGCGGGATCATGAACATCAGCGAGCCGTAGTTGATCGCGATCGCGTGCGCGGCGAGCACGGTGGATCCGAACGCCCCGAGCATCAGCCCCGCCGACGCGAACAGCCCGCCCTCCGCGAGCACGCTGCCGCTGATCGGCAGGCCGAGCGCGAGGATCTCGCGCAGGCGCGCCCGGTTCGGCGCCTCGAAGCGCCGCAGCGGTGCGAACGGTGCATACCGGCGGTGGCGGCGCATGTAACACCACATGAAGGCGAATACGGTCCAGCTCGCGAGCGCCGTGCCGACGCCGCAGCCGACCGCGCCGAGCGCCGGCAGGCCGAAGTGGCCGTACATGAACAGGTAGTTGCCCGCGACGTTGGCCGTGAAACCGAGCAACGCCGTGTACATGACGGGTCGCGTCCAGCCGATCCCCTCGCTCGAGAAGCGCATCGCGAGGAACGCGAACATCGCGGGAATGCCGAACGCGACGGCGCGCACGTAACGCGCGGCGAGGTCCGCGACATCCGGCGGAATCGAGATCGCGAGCAGCACGGGCTTCGCGAACAGCAGCGCGGTGCAGGTCAGGGCCGCCATCGCGAGCGCCAGCCACAGCGCATTGCGCGTGAAACTGCCGACTTCGCCCTCGCGCCCGGCGCCGTACGCATGCGCGACCGTCGGCGACAACGCCATCAGGAGGCCGAGGGCCCCGAGGTGGAAGAACGACACGTAGTTCGCCCCGACCGCGACCGCCGCGAGATCGCGCGCGCCGAGCCAGCCCGCCATGACGGTGTCGGCGGTGACCATGCCGGCCGTGGCGAGGTTGTTGATGAGCAGCGGCAGGGCAAGCTGCGCGATCGCGGCGGCATCCGCACGGGCTGGCGGCAGGCGTGGCGGCATCGGGATTGGCTGGGGGGGCGGAGGGCGTGGCATTCTATCCGCATATGCTCGCCGGAACAGCCATCAGGCGCGTCGCCGTCCTCGGCGGCCAGCGCATCCCGTTCGCGAGGGCGCATGGCGCCTACGCGTCAGTCGGCAACCAGGACATGTTGGGCGCCGTGCTGCGCGCCATGGTCGCGAAATACGGCCTCGCGGGAGTGCGCCTCGGCGACGTGGTCGCTGGCGCCACGATCAAGCACGCGAAGGACTTCAACCTCGTGCGCGAATGCGTGCTGTCGAGCGGCCTCGACCCGCACACGCCGGGGCTCGACATCCAGCGCGCCTGCGGCACGAGCCTCGAGGCCGCGATCCTCGTCGCCAACAAGATCGCGCTCGGGCAGATCGATGCCGGCATCGCCGGCGGCGTCGACTCGGTGAGCGACGTGCCGATCGTCTACCCGCGCTCCTACCAGCAGAAGCTGCTGCGCAGCTACCGGGGCCGCAGCCTCGGTGCGCGCATCGCGCCGTTCCTCGGCCTGCGCCCGCGCGACTTCAAGCCGGTGATGCCGGCCGTGGTGGAACCGCGCACGGGCCTGTCGATGGGCGAACATTGCGAGCAGATGGCGAAGACGTGGGGCATCCCGCGCGAGGCACAGGACCAGCTTGCGCTCGACAGCCACCTGAAGGCCGCCGCGGCCTGGAAGGCGGGCTTCTACGGCGACCTCGCCGTCGACTATGAAGGGCTCGCGACGGACAACAACATCCGCCCCGACACCTCGCTCGAGCAGCTCGCGAAGCTGAAGCCCTCCTTCGATCGCAGCGCCGCCGGCACGCTCACGGCGGGCAACAGCACGCCGCTCACCGACGGCGCCTCGGCCGTGCTGCTCGCCTCGGAAGACTGGGCGAAGGCGCGCGGACTGCCCGTGCTCGCGTGGCTCACCTACGGCAAGGCCTGGGCGGTCGACTACGTGGGCGGACACGAGGGCCTGCTGATGGCGCCCGCCTACGCCGTGCCCGCGATGCTGCACGACGCGGGGCTCACGCTGCAGGACTTCGATTTCTACGAGATCCACGAAGCCTTTGAAGCACAGGTGCTGTGCACGCTCGCGGCCTGGGAGTCGGCGGATTTCTGCCGTGAGCGGCTCGGGCTCGCGCAACCGCTCGGCCGCATCGATCGCACGAAACTGAACCTGAAAGGCGGCAGCGTCGCGATCGGCCATCCGTTCGCCGCGACCGGCACGCGCATCGTGGCGACACTCGCGAAGATGCTCGCGGAAAACCCGCAGGCGCGCCGGGGCCTCATCTCGATCTGCACGGCCGGCGGCATGGGCGTGACGGCCATCCTCGAGCGCCCGGCCACGTGAAGCTGGCGAGCCTGAAAAGCGGCCGTGACGGCCGCCTGGCCGTCGTCAGCGGTGACCTCACGCGCTGCGTCGTCGCTGACGGCATCGCAGCGACGATGCAGGCCGCGCTCGACGAATGGGCAACGACTGCGCCGCAGCTTGCAGCGCTTGCGGCCCGCCTCGAGGCGGGCACCGTTGCAGCGGCGAAACCCTTCGATGCGCGCGCCTGCGCGGCGCCGCTGCCGCGCGCCCACCACTGGGTCGACGGCAGCGCCTACGTGAACCACGTGGAACTCGTGCGCAAGGCGCGCGGCGCGGAGATGCCCGCGTCGTTCTGGACCGACCCGCTCGTCTACCAGGGCGGCGCGGACGACCTGCTCGGCCCGACCGACGACGCGCCGTTCGCGAGCGAGGACTTCGGCATCGATCTCGAGGCCGAGGTCGCGGTGATCGTCGGCGACGTGCCCATGGGTACGACGGCGGAGGCAGCGGCGGGCCACATCCGGCTGCTCGCGCTCGTCAACGACTGGTCGCTGCGCAACCTCATCCCGGGCGAGCTCGCCAAGGGCTTCGGCTTCTACCAGTCGAAGCCTGCGACCGCATTCTCCCCGGTCGCCGTCACGCCCGATGAACTCGGCGACGCCTGGCGCGACGGCAAGGTCCACCTGCCGCTCGTAAGCCACATCAATGATGCATTGTTCGGCGCGCCCGATGCGGGCGTCGACATGACCTTCAGCTTCCCGCAGCTCGTGGCGCATGCGGCGCGCACCCGGCGCCTCGGCGCGGGCGCCATCGTGGGTTCGGGCACGGTGTCGAACTACGATCGCAGCCGCGGCTCGAGCTGCCTCGCGGAAAAGCGCACCCTCGAGCTCCTCGCGGACGGGCGGCCGAAGACGCCGTTCCTGCGTTTCGGCGATCGCGTGCGCATCGAGATGTTCGATGCGGCGGGGCGCAGCATTTTCGGCGCGATCGACCAGCGCGTGGCCCGGGCTGCCTGACCGCGATATCCTTGCCGGCATGGGTAATTTCACGACGCTGATGGCCCGCGACGGCCACGAATTCCAGGCCTATGTCGCGGCCCCGCAGGCGAGGCCCCGCGGCGCCGTGGTCGTGATCCAGGAAATCTTCGGCGTGAACCGCAGCATCCGTGCGGTCGCCGACGACTATGCCGCGCAGGGCTACACCGCCATCGCGCCTGCCCTCTTCGATCGCGTGCGCCGCGGCATCGAGCTCGGCTACAGCGCCGAGACGACGCAGGAAGGCCTCGGCTACATGAAGCAGGTGGGCAAGGAGCAGTTCCTCGCCGACGTGGGCGCCGCGATCAACGTGGTGAAGGGCTCCGGCAAGGTCGGCATCGTGGGCTACTGCTGGGGCGGCACCATCGCCTATGTCGCGGCGTGCCGGCTGCCGGTCGCCGCCGCCGCCAGTTACTACGGGTCCAGCATCCCGAAGTTCCTCGACGAGGCGCCGAAGTGCCCCGTCATCTACCACTTCGGCGAGCGCGACACGAGCCTGCCGCCCGCGACCGTCGCGGCGATCCGGGCCGCGCATCCGGCCGGCGTGTTCCACGCGTATCCGGCGGACCACGCCTTCGGCAATGCCGATCGCCCGCAGTACGACGCGCCGAGCGCGCAGGTCGCGCGCGAGCGCACGCTCGCTTTCTTCGCCGAGTTCGTCGGCTGACCATCGAGGATCCCGCCATGAAACTGCAAGACACGTCGCTGCTTCGGCAGCAGTGCCATATCGACGGCCAGTGGACGGGCGCGGATTCGGGCGGCGTGCTCGATGTCACGAACCCGGCCACCGGCGACAGGCTCGGCACGGTGCCGAATGCCGGCACGGCGGAAACACGGCGTGCGATCGAGGCGGCCGCGCGTGCGTTCCCGGCATGGGCCGCGCGCACCGCGAAGGACCGCGGCAACATCCTGCGTCGCTGGAGCGAGCTGATGCTCGCGAACCAGGACGACCTCGCGACCCTGATGACCGCCGAGCAGGGCAAGCCGCTCGCGGAGTCGAAGGGCGAGATCGCCTACGCGGCGTCGTTCCTCGAGTGGTTCGGCGAGGAAGCCAAGCGCCTCTATGGCGACGTGATCCCGGGCCACCAGCCCGACAAGCGCCTGCTCGTGCTGCGCCAGCCGGTTGGTGTCGTCGCCGCCATCACGCCGTGGAATTTCCCGTCGGCGATGATCACGCGCAAGGCGGGTCCCGCGCTCGCCGCGGGTTGCACTTTCGTGTGCAAGCCTGCCACGCAGACGCCCTATTCGGCCTTCGCGCTGGCCGAGCTCGCCGCGCGCGCGGGCGTGCCGGCCGGCGTGTTCAGCGTCCTCACCGGCAGCGCCACCGAAATTGGCGGCGAGATGACCTCGAACCCGATCGTGCGCAAGCTCACCTTCACGGGCTCGACCGCCATCGGCAAGAAGCTGATGCTGCAGAGCGCGGCCACGCTGAAGAAACTCTCGCTCGAACTCGGCGGCAACGCACCCTTCATCGTGTTCGACGACGCCGACCTCGACGCCGCCGTGCAGGGCGCCATCGCGAGCAAGTATCGCAACACCGGCCAGACTTGCGTGTGCGCGAACCGGCTGCTGGTGCAGGACGGCGTCTACGACGCCTTCACCGCGAAACTCACCGAGGCCGTCGCGCGGCTGCGGGTGGGCGACGGGCTGAAGGGCGCCACCGACCAGGGACCGTTGATCGATGCGAAGGCGCTCGCGAAGATCGAGGAGCACATCAACGACGCGGTCGCGAACGGGGCGCGGGTAGCCTTCGGGGGCCAGCGCCACGCGCTCGGCGGCACGTTCTTCCAGCCGACCATCCTCACGAACGTGACGCCGAAGATGATGGTCGCGCGCGAGGAGACATTCGGGCCCGTCGCGCCGCTCTTTCGCTTCGGGACCGAGGCCGAGGCGCTCGCGATGGCGAACGACACCGAGTTCGGCCTCGCCGCGTACTTTTATACGCGCGACCTCGCGCGCTCCTGGCGCGTGCAGGAAGGCCTCGAGTACGGCATCGTCGGCGTCAACACGGGCATCATCTCCACCGAAGTGGCGCCGTTTGGCGGCATGAAGGAGTCGGGCTTCGGCCGCGAAGGCTCGAAGTACGGCATACTCGATTACACCGAACTGAAGTACGTCTGCGTCGGCGGCGTCGCCTGACGCGAGGATCCCATGCCGCAGTACCTAGGCACGCCGGACTTGCCGCACGATGGCAGCGAGCGCATCGGCGTGCTGCTCGTCAATTCCGGCTCGCCGGATTCGCCCTCGGCGCGCGACATCCGCCGATTCCTGCGCGGCCTGCTGTCCGACCCCCGGGTGGTCGAGCTGCCACGCTGGCTGTGGCTGCCGATCCTGCACGGCGCCATCCTGCCGTTTCGCCCGCTGCGCAGCCAGCGCCGCTATCGCGAGATGTTCGACGCGGGCCGCTCGCCGCTGCTGCACCTGTCCGAAGCGTTGCGCACGGGCCTCGAGCACGAGCTCGCGCAGCGGCTCGCCGCACCGGTCAGCGTCGCGATCGGCATGCTCTACTCGAGCCCTTCCGTCGATGACGCGATGCGCCAGCTTGTCCACGGGGGCGCGCGCCGGCTGCTCGTGCTGCCGCTCTTTCCGCAGTACTGCGGCGTGACGACCGGCGCCGTGATCGACAAGGTGGGGCAGGTGCTCGGCAGCCTGCGCTGGGCGCCCGAAGTGCGCTACGTCACCGACTACCACGACGATCCCGATCACATCGAGGCGCTGCGCGCGAGCATCGCCGCGCACTGGGCCGCGCACGGCCGCACCGGCCACCTGCTGCTCTCGTGGCACGGCGTGCCGAGCGCCTACTGCGAGAAGGGCGATCCCTATCACTATCGCTGCCACGCGACGGCACGGCGGCTCGCCGAGGCCCTGCAGCTGCACGATGGCGAGTGGAGCGTCGCGTTCCAGTCGCGTTTCGGTGGCGGCCGCTGGCTGCGGCCCTACACCGAGGAAGTGCTCGAAGCGCTGCCCGCGCGGGGCGTGCACTCGGTCACGGTCGCCTGTCCCGGTTTCGCGATCGACTGCCTCGAGACGCTCGATGAGATCGCCGTCGACGATCGCGCGCGCTTCCTGCGCGTCGGCGGCACGCGCCTCGACTACGTGCCGGCGCTCAACGCGCGCCCCGAACAGGTCCAGGCGCTCGGCCGCCTCGCCGTCGCGCACACGCGCGGCTGGATCGGCGCCGCCGCGGCGCGCGCGGCCGGTGGCTTCCCTCGCGTGGTATCGAACACCTGACCACCCACGGCTCGCCGCTGCTCGGCCGGTTCCTCGAGCTGTCGGTGGCGACGGACGACATCCGCGCGTCGGTGGAGTTCTACGAGCGGCTCGGCTTCACGCAGTGCGTGGCGAACGACACCTGGGGCCATCCCTACGGCGTGCTCACCGACGGACGCCTCGCGATCGGCCTGCACCATTACCGGTTCGCGTCGCCGTCGCTGACATTCGTGCGCGCCGGCATCGCCCGGCACATCGCGGCGATCGAAGCCGCGGGCGCGCAGATCGCCTTTCGCCGCACCGGCGACGAGGTCTTCAACGAGGTCGGGTTTCGCGACCCGACGGGACACATGGTCACCGTGCTCGAGGCGCGCACCTTCTCGCCGTCCGGACGCGATCGCGACCAACCGTCCCTGTGCGGGGATTTCATGGAGTACAGCGTACCCGCACGGGATTTCGCGGCGGCGCGGCGACAATGGGAAACCTTCGGATTCGTCGCGCTGGATGAATGGGACTCGCCCGCGGATGGCCTGCCCTGGCGCCGCCTGCCGCTCACGAGCGATGACCTGAACCTCGCCTGCCATGCACCGCGGTTCTGCGACCGACCGCTGCTCGTCTTCACGACCGCGGATACCGCCGATCGCCGCGCATGCCTCACCGCGCTCGACGTGCCGTTCGCCGCGGAACTGCCGTCCACTCTCGATCCCGCGCGTTACGCGCTCGTCGAGAGCCCCGAGGGGCTCGCGATCCTGCTGGCGCCTGCCTGATCCAGGCCTCGTTTCGTCGCAGCCGCGTGTGCCCACGGTGTCCGCCGCCCACGGGACAATCCCATCCCCGCTAGAATCGCTGGCCTCACGTTTCCCCGAGGCCGTCATGCGCAAAGCCCTGTTCGCCCTGCTGCTCGGTGCCGCACTCCCCACGCTCGCCGACGAAGGCATGTGGACGTTCGACAACTTTCCCGCCACCGCCGTGAAGGAGAAATACGGCGCGACCATCGACGGCGCCTGGCTCGACCGGGTCCGCCGCAGCACGATCCGGCTGTCGAACTGCACCGCGTCCTTCGTCTCGCCCGACGGCCTCATCCTCACGAACCACCACTGCGTCGAGGCCTGCCTCGCCGAGCTGTCCTCGAAGGAGGCCAGCTACGTGCAGACGGGATTCGTGTCGCGCAACCGCCGCGAGGAACTGCGCTGCGCGACGCAAGTCGCCGACGTGCTGCAGGCGATGGAAGACATCACGGCCAGGGTGACGGCGGCGGCCGCCGGACTCGACCAGGCTGCGGCGAACGACGCGCGCAAGCAGGCGCTGACCCGGCTCGAACAGGCCTGCGAGCAGGAATCGAAGCTCAAGTGCGAGAGCGTCACGCTCTACCAGGGCGGCCAGTATTTCCTCTACAAGTACAAGCGCTACGACGACGTGCGCCTCGTGCTCGCGCCGGAGGCCGACATCGCCTCGTTCGGCGGCGACCCGGACAACTTCCAGTTCCCGCGCTGGTCGCTCGACTTCTCGCTGCTGCGCGCCTACGAGAACGGCAGGCCCGCGAAGACGCCCGACCATCTGCCGATCCGCTTCGCGGGCCCGCAGGCGGGCGAACTCGTGTTCGTCTCCGGCCATCCGGGCTCGACCGCACGCCTCGAGACGCGGGCCGAACTCGAGTTCCAGCGTGATGTCGCGTGGCCGAACTGGCTGCTGCGCTACTCCGAGCTGCGCGGTCGCTACATCGAGTTCGGCAAGACGGGCGAGGCCGCGGCGCGGATCGTCGAGGCGCCGCTCAATTCGCTCGAGAACGGCATCAAGGTGCGGCGCAAGCTGCTCGACGCCCTGCACGAAGACGCACTGCTCGCGGGCAAGGGCGCGGCCGAGGAGGCACTGCGCGCGAAGATGGCGGGCGACCCGACGTTCGGCGACCCCTGGGCCGACATCGCGCGCGCCACCGGCATCGAGCGTGGCCTTTACCTGCCGTACCTGTTCCTCGAGGGCGCCGGCGGCTTCAACAGCGCCACCTTCCGCTACGCGCGCACGCTCGTGCGCGCCGCCGCCGAACGGGGCAAGCCGAACACGGAACGGCTGCGCGAATACACGGAGGCCGCACTGCCGCGCGTCGCCCAGCAGACGCTCGCGGACGTTCCCGTGTATCCCGAACTCGAGAACCTGACGCTGTCGTTTTCGCTCGAGCGGATGCGCGAGTGGCTCGGCCCCGACCACCCCGTCGTGCGCCAGCTGCTCGCCAAGGATTCGCCGGACGGCCTCGCCGCGCGGCTCATCGCGGGCACCAGGCTCGCCGACCCCGCCGTGCGCCAGCAGCTCTGGGACGGCGGCGCCGCGGCCATTGCCGCGTCATCCGACCCGATGATCCAGCTCGCGCTCGCGATCGACGCGCCCTCGCGCGCGGTGCGCAAGCGCTACGAGGACGAGGTCGAGGCCCCGATCGCGGCCGCGTCGGAGAAGATCGCGGCGGCCCGCTTCAAGGCCTACGGCACGAACGTCTATCCCGACGCGACCTTCACGCTGCGCCTCAACTACGGCACGGTGGCCGGCTGGAACGAGGCGGGCCGGGACATCGCACCCTTCACGCGCCTCGAAACGGCGTTCGCGCGTGCCACGGGCAACACGCCCTTCCGCATTCCGGATAGTTGGCAGCAGGCGCGCGCCTCGCTCGACATGCAGACCCCGTTCTGCATCTCGACGACCAGCGACATCGTCGGCGGCAATTCGGGCAGCGCGCTGATCGACGCGCAAGGCCGCCTCGTCGGCCTGATGTTCGACGGCAACATCCATTCGATCTCGGGCAACTACTGGTTCGACAACGCGAAGAACCGCGCCATCGCCGTGCACCCCGCGATCATCCGCGCGGCGTTGCAGGACGTGTACCACGCGGACGGTGTGCTCAGGGAACTCGGCGCGCGCTGAGATCGACCTCGACGTCGAGTCGATCCTCGACCCGCAGCGCGCCGAGCATCACGCTGTAGGGCGCAAGCCCGAGCGCGCCCTGCGTGACGGGGAAGCGCGCGGTGACGCGCAGGCGATCGGCACCGTGCCGGTCGACCTGCACGGGCGCCTCGATCACGTGGCGCTCGCCGCGCACCTCGAGTTCGACGCGGGCCTCGAAGCGGCGCGGCCCGCCGGTGAGCGCAACGGCGTGCGCGACGATCTGCGGAAAGCGCCCGGCATCGAGCAGCGCCTCTCCGAGCATGTTGCGGCGGGTGCCCTCCCGGGCCGACTCGGGCACGGCCGGCGCGAATTCGGGACCGCGTCCGCTGCGCAGCGGCGCATCATCGACCGTGAACGTGGCAACGGGCAGGCGAAGTTCGAAACCGCTCGCGGTGAGCGGCTCGCGCAGGTCGATCACGCCCGTGAGCGCCTTCGATGCGATCACGTGGTTGTGCCCGAGGGACGCCAGCGCGCCGCCCCGGTACGCCAGCACGATCACCGATGATTCGTCGCTGACTACCCGATAGCGGGTGGCACCCGCCGCGGGCGGCGCCGCGCCCACGGGGGGCGTGCCGGGCGCGGACGGCGGCGCCGCGCGTCGCGCCGCGGGGCAACCGGCCAGGCACAGCGCGGCGAGCATCGCCGCCCCCATCGCCACCTTGCTAGACTGGCCGTTCTGACCTCCCACGGAGCCGAGCATATGCCGATCCGCAACACCCTGGAACGCTGGGGCTCGGTCGCCAAGTTCTTCCACTGGGCCATCGTGGTGCTCGTGGTCACGCAGTTCGTGCTGGCCTTCATCGCCGAAGATCTGCCTCTCGGCATGCAGAAGCTCGCCGTGCTCGCACGCCACAAGTCGGTCGGCATCACCATCCTCGTGCTCGCGACATTGCGCCTG
The DNA here is from genome assembly GCA_050185195.1 of Steroidobacteraceae bacterium. Classification (GTDB taxonomy): domain Bacteria; phylum Pseudomonadota; class Gammaproteobacteria; order Steroidobacterales; family Steroidobacteraceae; genus CADEFQ01. Next base: position 94,250 of record JBFWZQ010000007.1, read on the forward strand.
CTGTGGCGCGCGGCCAATCGCAGCCCCGGGATGCCGGCCGGCATGGCCGGCTGGGAAAAGCTCGGGGCGCGCGCTGCCCATGCGCTCCTCTACGCGCTGCTGTTCGCCGTGCCGCTCGCGGGCTGGATCATGTCCTCGGCGAAGAACTTCCCGGTGTCGTGGTTCGGCCTCTTCCAGTTGCCCGATCTCGTCGCCCCGAGCGAGGCCACCTTCGATATCGCACACGAAGCGCACGAGATCCTCGCGTTCACGCTGGGCGGAGTCGCGACGCTGCACCTGCTGGCGGCGCTCAAGCACCACTTCATCAACCGGGATTCGGTGTTGCGGCGCATGCTGCCGTTCGCGCGCGTCCCCATCGTGGCCGGCCTGCTGGTCGCCGGTGGCAGTGGCCTGGGCGACGCGCTCGCCGCGGCACCCGGTGCGGGCACGTGGACGGGCAGCGCCGCGAGCGGCCGCCTCGAGTTCCGTTTCAGGCAGGCGGGTGCCGCCACCAGCGGCGCCTTCGGCCAGTTCACGGTGCAGCTCGTGACGGCCGCGGACGGCATCCCGACCCGGCTGTCGGTGGTGGTCGATACCGGTTCGATCGACACGCAGGACAAAGACCGCGACTCGGCGCTGCGCTCGTCGGATCTCTTCGACGTGAAGAAATTTCCCCGGGCAAGCTTCGAGGCGAGCCACTTCAAGCGCACGGCCGAGGGCCGCTACGAGGGCACGGGCACCCTGACGATCCGCGACACCGCACGTGAAGTCGCCCTCCCGTTCACCCTGGCGCCCACGGCCGGTGCCGCAGTGGGCTGGCGGATCGCCGGCGACCTGCCGATCAAGCGCCTCGACTACGGCGTGGGACAGGGCGAGATGCGCTCGACCGATTTTGTCGACGATGCCGTCACCGTGTCCTGGTCCGTCGTGCTCGGGCTGCCGCTCGGCATCGGCAAGCCGAACCTCGTCGCCAACGAGTTCTACCGCCGCGCCGCGCGCGATCCCACGCTGCGCCTCACGATCCTGACGGCGCTGTCGCTCGCGCGGCCGCGGGCGCGCAACGACCTCGAGCGCCGCCTGCTCGAACCGATCGTCGAGCGAGTGTTCGCCGACTACCCGGAACTCGACTACGTCCTCGCGGCCAGGGCCGGCACGCTGCCGCCCAACATCGAAGTGATCGAGTTCTTCTTCGAACCCGGCGCCTGGCTCGGTGTCGACGAAGCGCAGCAGCACTACCTCTCGGCCAACTACACGCACGTTGCGCGCGACTTCCTCGCGCGCGGCGCGAACGTGATCGCGCAGCTCGTCGCGAAACGCACCGTGGCGGGCGAGGCGGAGTACTCCCTCGGATCGAATCCCGACGTCACGGTCGACCTGCTGCCGCAAATCGACGCGGCACGCGCCGCCGGCCGCGACATCGTGCTGATCGGCGCGGTGCATCCCCGCCTGCCCTTCATGTTCGGCAGCGCCTGCGTCGACGCGCGGCACATCGACTACCTGATCGATCACCCGCGCTACGACTACGAACTCTACTGCCCGCCGAACCTGCCGCTGCGCACGGTCGACCATGCGATCGCGATGCACGCCAGCGCGCTCGTGCGCGACGGCGGCACGCTGCAGATCGGGATCGGCGAACTCGGCGACGCCCTGGTGTACGCGCTGCTGCTGCGCCACCAGCAGAACGGGCCATGGCGCGCCGCGCTCGAGGCGCTCGGCGGCAGCGGCCCCGACACGGCGCCCTTTCGCCAGGGGCTCTACGCATGCAGCGAGATGCTTGTCGACCAGATGCTCGACCTGCTGCGCACCGGCATCCTGCGGCGGCACGCGTACCCGTCGCTGCCGCTGATGCGGCTGCTCGCGCAGGGCCGCATCGAAGAGCGTTTCGATGCCACCGTCCTCGAGGCGCTGGTCGACGCAGGCGTCGCCCGTCACCTCGATGCGGCGACCTTCGATGAATTGCGCCGCTGCGGCGTGTTTCGTGCCGACACGCGCTACCGCGATGGGCAGATCCGCGGCCCGGAAGGCGGCTGGATCACGGCCGACCTGGGCGACGCGGCGTCGCGCCTTGCGATCGCCACCCACTGCCTCGGCCGGGAGCTACAGGGCGGTGTCGTCGCACATGCGGCGTTCTTCCTCGGTCCGCGCGGCTTCTACGCGAAACTGCGCGACATGCCGGAGCGGGAGCGGCGCCGCATCGACATGTGCGGCGTCGGTTTCGTCAACCAGCTCTACGGCGCCGACTACGAGCTGCGCTGCCTGCAACGCCGCGACGCCCGCTTCGTCAATACCGCGATGATGGTGACGCTGCTTGGCGCGGCGGTCTCCGATACGCTCGAGGACGGTCGCGTCGTGAGCGGCGTCGGCGGCCAGTACAACTTCGTGTCGATGGCGCACGCCCTGCCCGGCGCCCGCGCGGTCATGTGCCTGCGCGCGACGCGCGAGAAAACGGGCCGGGTGACCTCGAACATCGTGTGGAACTACGGGCAGGCGACCGTGCCGCGCCACCTGCGCGACCTCGTCGTCACCGAGTACGGTGTTGCGGACCTGCGCAGTGCGACGGATGCCGAGACGATCGCGCGGCTGCTCGACATCGCCGATTCACGCTTCCAGCCCGCGCTGCTCGCACAGGCGCAGGCGGCCGGCAAGATCGCACGCGACTACCGGATCCCTGCCGCGCGGCAGGGCAACACGCCGGAGCGCCTCGACCGGGCCTTCGCGGGCCCGCGCCAGGCCGGCCTCTTCAGCGACTACCCGTTCGGCACGGACCTGACGCAGCTCGAGATCCGGCTGGCGAAGGCCCTCGGCGCGCTCGCCCGACGCACGGCAACGCGCAGTGGCCGACTGCGCGCGCTCGCCGCGGCGCTGCGCCAGCCGGCCGGGACCGACATGCACGAAGCGCTCGCGCGCATGGGCCTCGCCGCCCCGAAGGGCTGGCGCGAGCGGCTCGCGCGCCGGCTCGTGGCACTCGCCCTGCGGGACAGCCCTTCGTGACGGGCACGCGCGCGCCCGGTGAGCTCGGGCCGCGCGACCAGGGCCTGCGCTCGGGACTGCTGATGCTCGCCATGGCGGCCGTCGCGGTCCTGTGGGCCAACTCGCCGTGGGCGGAAGCCTATCGGCAACTCGCCGCGTTGCCGACGGCGCTGCGAATCGGCCCCGTCGGCATCGAAAAGCCGCTCGTGCTCTTCGTCAACGACGGCCTGATGGCGGTGTTCTTCCTGCTGGTCGGTGTCGAGGTCAAGCGCGAACTCGCGCATGGCTCGCTCGCGAGCCTGCGCCAGGCGCTGCTGCCGGCATTCGCGGCCGCCGGCGGCATGCTGGTGCCAGCGCTGATCTTCGTTGCGACAGTCGGCATTGCTTCGGGCGATGCCCTGGCGCTGCGCGGCTGGGCCATTCCCTGTGCCACCGATATCGCGTTCTCGCTCGTGGTGCTGAAGCTCGCCGCGCCGCGGGCGCCGCCCGCGCTGTTCGTATTCCTGACGGCGGTCGCGGTCATCGACGACCTGGGGTCGATCCTCATCATCGCGCTCTTCTACACCGAGAGCCTGTCGCCCCCGATGCTGCTCGCCGCGCTCGCGCCGCTCACCGCGCTCGTGCTGCTGAACCGCCTGCGCGTGGAGAACATCGCCCCCTACGTCATCGCCGGACTCGTGCTCTGGTTCTGCGTACTGAAGAGCGGTGTGCACGCGACCCTGGCGGGCGTGATCACGGCGTTCGCGCTGCCCGTTTCACGCCTGCGCCACGACAGCCCGGCGGATCGCGCGGAACACGCGCTCGATCCCTGGGTCAGCTTCGGCGTGCTGCCGCTCTTTGCCTTGCTGAATGCCGGCATCACGCTGGCGGGCACTTCGCCGCGGGAATGGCTCGGCCCGGTGCCGCTCGGGATTGGCGTCGGGCTCGTCGCGGGCAAGACGCTCGGCGTCACGCTCGGCACCTGGGTCGCCACGACGCTCGGCGGCGCGCGCTTGCCGCCGCAGGTAACGTGGCTCCGCATCCTCGCCGTGGCGATGCTCGCCGGCATCGGCTTCACGATGAGCATCTTCATCGCTTCGCTTGCCTACGAGAGTGCTGCGCCCAACCTGTTCAACGGCGCAAAGGTCGGCATCCTCTTCGGCTCGCTCGTCGCGGCGCTCGCCGGCGCCCTCACCTTGCGAACAGTGTCGAGGGATCGCGGAACGCCTTGAACTCGAGCGCGTTGCCCGAGGGGTCGTGGAGGAACATGGTCGCCTGTTCGCCGACGCGGCCGCGAAAGCGGATACCGGGCTCGATCACGAAGCGCGTGCCGGCCGCGCGCAGCCGATCGGCGAGGGCCTCCCAGTCCGGCCACGCAAGCACCACGCCGAAATGCGGCACCGGCACGTCATGCCCGTCGACGGCATTGTGATGCGCGGGCTTCGCGCCCGCTGCGGGATCGAGATGCGCGACGAGCTGATGGCCGAAGAAATCGAAATCCACCCATTCGTCGGAGCTGCGCCCCTCGGCGCAACCGAACAACACACCGTAGAAAGCGCGCGCGGTGGCCAGGTCATGGACCGGAATCGCCAGGTGAAACGGCTGCAGGCTCATGCCCGCCAATATAAGCGACTGCCATCGCGAGCAGCGCGCGGGCCAGGTCGTGGCGTTGTGCAGGCGGCAGATTGCCGAGCGCCCCACCGATGCGTTCGAGCACGAAGTCGAGGCGGGCGAGTTCGCAGCACGGCCCGTCGGCCAGCACTACGCGCGTGAACCGGGGGACCCCCACATCGACAGGCATCCGTATATGCTAATGATTCTCATTCGCCCGTCAAGTCATTGAATCAACGGCGGACCCTGCGCCTGGCTTTGGCTTTTGCCTTGGCTTTCACCTTGGTTTTGGTCCCGGCCTTGACCCGACTAACCGGCCGCTTCCGCGCGACAACGCGCTTCTTGCCCGTCGCCTTTTTCTTGCCCGCAGCCCGTCGCCCGCCGCCCGCCGCCTTCTTCTTGCCCGTGGCGCGCCGCGCACTGCCCGCCGCGCGCTTCTTGCCCGTAGCCCGTCGCCCGCCGCCCGCCGCCATCTCCACCCCGCGCAGCTGGTCGACGATCCCGGGGTTTTCGAGCGTCGAGATGTCCTGCGTGATCTCCTCGCCGCGCGCGATGGCGCGCAACAGGCGGCGCATGATCTTGCCGGAGCGGGTCTTCGGCAGGTTGTCTGCGAAACGGATGTCGTCGGGCCGCGCGATCGCGCCAAGCTGCTGCGTCACCCAGTCGCGCAACTCGGCGACGAACTTGCCGGTGTCGCCCGTGGGCCGCGGGCCGCGGCACACCACGAAGGCGAACACCGACTCGCCCTTGATCTCGTGCGGCCGGCCCACCACCGCCGCCTCCGCGACACGGGGGTGCGCGACGAGCGCCGACTCGATCTCCATCGTGCCGAGCCGATGCCCCGCGACGTTCAGTACGTCGTCGATGCGCCCCATGATCCAGAAATAACCGTCGGCATCGCGGTGGGCGCTGTCGCCGGCGACATAGTAGCGATCCTTGAACTTCGCCCAGTACGTCGAGCGATAGCGCGCGTCGTCGCCCCAGATCGTGCGCAGCATGAACGGCCACGGCCGCTTGATCACGAGGTAGCCACCCGCATCGGGTCGCGTGACGGGGCGGCCGTCTTCATCGACGATGTCGGCCTCGATGCCGGGCAGCGGCTGCGTGCAGGAGCCGGGCTTGGTCGCCGTGACACCCGGCAGCGGGCTGATCATGGTGGCGCCCGTTTCCGTCTGCCACCACGTATCGACGATCGGGCAGCGCCCGCGCCCGATCACGCGGTGATACCACATCCACGCCTCCGGGTTGATCGGCTCGCCCACCGTGCCGAGCAGGCGGATCTTCGACAGGTCATGACGCGCGGGGATTTCGTCGCCGAGCTTCATCAGCGCGCGGATCGCGGTCGGCGCCGTATAGAAGATCGTGACCCCGTGCTTCTCGCAGAGGCTCCAGAAACGCCCGCCATCGGGAATCGTGGGCGCACCCTCGTACATCACGATCGTGGTGCCCGCGGCCAGCGGCCCGTAGGCGTTGTAGCTGTGGCCCGTGACCCAACCGACATCCGCCGTGCACCAGAACACGTCGTCCTCGCGCAGGTCGAACACCCATTGCGTGGTGACCTTCGCACCGAGGAGAAAGCCCGCGCTCGAATGCTGGATGCCCTTCGGCTTGCCGGTCGACCCGGAGGTGTAGAGCAGGAAGAGCGGGTGCTCCGCATCGACCGGCACGGGATCGCACACGGGCGACTCACCTTCCACGATGTCGTGCCACCACAGGTCGCGCCCCGGGCGCATCGCGACGGGCTGGCCGACGCGCCGGCAGACGATCACATGTTCGATCGAGGGACAGCCTGCGGCGAGCGCCTTGTCGGTCGCTTCCTTCAGCGCGATGACGTGGCCGCCACGATGGCCGCCGTCGGCGGTGATCACGAGCTTCGCGCCGGCATCCTCGATGCGATCCTTCAGCGCGACGGAGGAGAAGCCGCCGAACACCACCGAATGGATCGCGCCGAGGCGTGCGCAGGCGTGCATCGCGACGATCGACTCGGGAATGAGCGGCATGTAGATCACGACGCGATCGCCGTGGCCGACGCCCAGGCGCTTCATCGCATTGGCGAGCCGGCACACCTCGGCATGCAATTCGCGATAGGACAGCCGCCGCGTATCCCCCGGCTCGCCTTCGAAGACCAGCGCCGTCTTGTGGCCGCGCGTCTCGAGGTGGCGATCGAGGCAGTTGACCGAGACATTGAGCTGCCCGTCGGCGAACCAGCGGTAGTGGGGCGCGCGCGAGGCATCCAGGGTCTGCGTGAACGGGCGGTCCCAGACGAGCTCGCTGCGGGCGAGGTCGGCCCAGAATGCAGCCGGATCGGCCGCAGCGCGCGCCCGCAGCGCCGCGAGATCGGCAGCCTTGACGCGGGCCCGCGCGGCGAAATCGGCGGGCGGTGCGAACTGGCGTTCCTCGGTGAGAACGGACCGGATATTCTTGTCACTCACGGCGATACCCCTCGGTCGGTCGCCCATAGCGTAGCAACCCCCGGGGCGCAGCGCGCATCCAATGGTGGGATAGCCGTCCCCGCGGGCGTGCACAGGGAGAGAACCATGCGGATCATCGGAGTACTGGCCCTCGTGGCGGTTGCCGCTGGCGCGGCTGCGGCCCGCGCCGACTGCGCCTTCAAGGCACAGCGGGAAGGATCGGCCGACCTCGCAGGCGTCGCGAAAGTGGTCGTCAACGCGGGCCTCGGCGGCCTCTCGATCGTCGCGAAGGCCGATGCGCAGCGGATCGTCGCCACGGGCAACGCCTGCGCTTCCACGCAGGCGCTGCTCGACGGGCTGCAGGTGGAAGTGCGCCGCGAAGGCGACGTCGTCCATATCGACGCGGGCGCCCGCAAGGGCTCGACCGTCATGATCGGCAACGCCTACGCAAACCTCGCGGTCGGTATCGCCCTGCCGCCGAACCTGCCGCTCGAAGTGCGCGACTCGAGCGGCGACACTGAAATCCACGGCGTCGAAAGCCTCGTGCTCGACGACAGCTCGGGCGACATCCGGATCCGCGACGTCGGCAGCGCCGAGATCAAGGACAGCTCGGGCGACATCAGCGTGATCGGCGCGCGCGGCGATATCACGGTCACCTTCGATGGTTCCGGCGACATCAACATCGACAAAGTCGACGGCAATGTCGAGGTCGGCAGCGACGGCTCCGGCGACATCCGCATCCGCGAGGTCAAGGGCAACGTCGTGATCGGCTCCGACGGCTCGGGCGACATCCTCGTCAATGACGTCGGCGGCGATTTCACGCTCGGCAACGACGGCAGCGGCGAAGTCCGGACATCGAACATCGCCGGCAAGGTCAGCCTGCCATAGCGGCGAGCCGCTCGGCCTGCCGGCGCAGCATCGGGCCGAAGCCGAGCCGGTCGAAGAACGTGGTGAGCGCCCCCATGTCGGGTGCGCGGGGACGCAGCGCCGCGTGGTCCACCTCGAGCGGCATGTCGCAGGCGATGGCCGTCAACTGTCGGGCGAGATACGCGGCGTCGCGGTGCTGCAGCAGTTTCTCGGGCAACTTCGCCGCTCCCCGGATCGGTAGCGTGCGCGCCCGCTCGAGATCGGCGTACAGCGCGTCGAGCGAGGCGAACTCCCGCATGATCGCCGCCGCGGTTTTCGGCCCCACGCCCGGCACGCCGGGGATGTTGTCGACGCTGTCGCCGGTGAGCGCGAGATAGTCGACGAAGCGCTCGGGGGCGCAACCGAAGCGCTCCGCGATCTCGTGGTACCGGAAGCGCTCGTTGGCCGCGTAGTCCCAGTAGACGTCGCCCTCGTGCACGAGCTGCGCCATGTCCTTGTCGCGCGTGACCACCGTGACCGGCAACCCCGCCGCACGCCCGCGCGCGGCGAGCGTGCCGATGATGTCGTCGGCCTCGTACTCGTTGCTCGAGAAATGGCGGATGCCCGCGAACTCGCAGAACTCGCGGCAGCGCGCGAACTGCCACAGCAGGTCGGCCGGCGCCGGGTCGCGGTTGGCCTTGTACGCGGGATAGAGCCGGTTGCGAAACGAGGACGTGAGGCTCTCGTCGAAGGCAACTGCGAGGTACTCGGGCTTCACCCGCTCGATCAGGTCGCCGAGGAATCGCGCGAAACCGAAGGTCGCATGGGTCGGGTTGCCTTCACCGTCCGCCATGTCGGGCGGCATCGAGTAGTAGGCGCGAAAGACGTAAACGGAAGCGTCGACGAGGAAAAGCATGAATGGGGCCTCGGGGCGGTGGGCAACGAGCTTAGGGCCAGGAACGTCGCCCGGCTACGCCGCCCTGCCCAAGAGCATACATAGCCAGCGCCTCTGGCCCGTAGCCCGTAGCCCGTAGCGGGCAACCCGCCGCCCCTACGCCCTCAGCCGCTTGATCCGCTCATGCAGCGGCGAGTGGCGCGGGAAGTGCGCCAGCAGGTATTCCATCTGGTCCGCGAGCACGCGCCGGCCCTTCAGGAAGATGTACTCGGCGTAGGTCGGCGTGAACGGCACGGCCACCAGCTGCATGCGCGCCTGCTCGGGCGTGCGCGACGCCTTCAGGTTGTTGCAGCGGCGGCAGGCCGTGACCACGTTCGTCCAGATGTCCTTGCCGCCCTGGCTGAACGGCCGGATATGGTCGCGCGACAGCTCGCGGGTGGGAAACCGCTGCGCGCAGTACAGGCACAGGAACGCGTCGCGACGAAACAGTGTCTGGTTGTTGAGCGGCGGCACGTAGTCGTGGCGCGTGTTGCCCGGATTGCCCGTGTGGCCGACCGTCGCGACGATGGAGTTCACGTCGAGGATGGTGCGCTCGCCGGTGCGCGCGTTCGTGCCACCGCACAGCCGGAAGATCGAGCGACCGCAGGTGTAGGCGACCTGCTCCTGGTGATAGAGCCGCGCCGCTTCCTTGTAGTCGATCCACTCGAGCGGCATGCCCGACACGTCGGTGCGAAGCACAAGCTGGGAGAGCGAGCTGCCTTGCGGGCTCGCGACGATGCGCAGATCGTGGAGGGAACCCCGATCCGCGCTGTCGAGATCGATGCCGTCCATTGCATTGTTAGATTAGGCAGGTTTATGCAACAATTCAACGCCGCAAGACACTAATTCTTCGGGATATTTCGCACAGCGTGGCCGATAACCCACGCTTTGCCCGCCACAGGGAGCCAAGGGATATGCCGGTCACGATCGGGGTGCTGCGCGAAGGCACCCCCCAGGAAGCGCGTGTGAGCCTCGTTCCCGAGGTCGCCGCGAAGTTCGCGTCGCTCGGCGCGCGCGTGCTCATCGAGCGCGGCGCCGGTGTCGCCGCGCAGTTCCCCGACTCGCTCTACAAGCAGGTGGAATGGGCCGACAGCCCGCAAGCCGTGCTGGCGGCGGCCGACATCCTGCTGACCGTGCAGCCGCTGTCGCTCGCGCAGATCGGCGCACTGAAGGCCGGCGCGGTCGTCGTCGGCTACGCGCAGGCGCACGCGAAGCAGGCCGAAGTGAAGGCGCTGCGCGATGCGCGCATCACGCATTTCGCGATGGAATTCGTGCCGCGCATCTCGCGCGCGCAGTCGATGGACGCCCTGTCCTCGCAGGCCGCGATCGCCGGTTACAAGGCGGTACTGATCGCCGCGGACCACCTGCAGAAATTCATGCCGATGCTCACCACGGCCGCCGGCACGATCCGGCCGTCGCAGGTGCTCGTGATCGGCGCGGGCGTCGCGGGCCTGCAGGCGATCGCCACCGCGCGCCGGCTCGGTGCGGTCGTCGAAGCCTATGACGTGCGCAGCGCGACGAAGGAGCAGGTGAAGTCCCTCGGCGCGAAGTTCGTCGATGTCGGCGTTTCCGCCGAAGGCAGTGGCGGCTACGCCCGCGAGCTCACCGCCGAGGAGAAGGCGAAGCAGCAGGAAGTGCTCGATGCGCGCATCGCCGCGGCCGACGCCGTGATCACCACGGCCTCGGTGCCGGGCCGTCCGGCGCCGAAGATCGTCGCGCGCGCCGCCGTCGAACGCATGCGCGCCGGCTCGGTCGTCGTCGACATCGCCGCCGAACAGGGCGGCAACTGCGAGTTGACGCGCGCCGGCGAGACCGTGGTGCACCAGGGCGTGAAGGTGATCGGCCCGGTGAACCTGCCCGCGCAGCTCGCCTACAACGCGAGCGAGATGTACGCGCGCAACTTGTTCAATTTCCTCTCGCCCGCCCTCAAGGGCGGCGAGCTGAACATCGATTGGAACGACGAAGTCTTCGCGCAGTCCTGCCTGACCCATGACGGGGCGGTGAAGCATGAAGCCACCAGGAAGAACATCGCATGACGGGTATCGTAGCGCTGTACATTTTCATGCTCGCGGCCTTCACGGGTTACGAGGTCATCGCCCGCGTGCCCGTCATCCTGCACACGCCGCTGATGTCGGGCTCGAACTTCGTGCACGGCATCGTGCTGGTCGGCGCGATGGTGGCGCTCGGCAACGCGGTGACGCCGCTCGAGAAGACGATCGGCTTCATCGGCGTGCTGCTGGCCGCGGGCAATGCGGTCGGCGGTTACGTCGTGACCGAGCGCATGCTCGAGATGTTCAAGTCTAGCGGCGCGAAGCAGGCCGGCGGCTCGAAGGGAGCGCACTGACATGCAGGGCCTCCTCTCCGCGGAAGCGCTGATCCAGGGCAGCTACCTGCTCACCGCGTTCCTGTTCATCATGGGCCTGAAGCGCATGAGCTCGCCGGTGTCCGCGCGCAGCGGCATCCTGTGGGCCGGCGCCGGCATGCTGCTCGCCGTGCTCGTCACCTTCCTGTACCCGGGGATGACGAACTACCCGCTGATCATCGCCGCGGTCGTCGTCGGATCGTTGATCGCGTGGTGGAGCGGCAAGCGCGTCGCGATGACCGACATGCCGCAGATGATCGCGCTCTACAACGGCATGGGCGGCGGCGCGGCGGCGGCGATTGCCGCAGTCGAACTCTACAAGGGCGACGCGCACGGCCTCGTGACGATGATCCTCGCCGTGATCGGCGGCCTGATCGGCGCGGTGTCGTTCAGCGGCAGCGCGATCGCGTTCGGCAAGCTGCAGGGCCTCATCAAGCGCTCGTTCCGCTTCGGCGGCCAGCAGGTATTCAACCTCGCCCTGCTCGTCGGCGCCCTGGTGCTCGGCGGCCTGATTGCGCTGCAGCTGAACGCCTCGCCTGCGATCATCACCGCGTTCTTCGTGGTTGCGCTGGTGCTCGGCCTGACCATGACGCTGCCGATCGGCGGCGCCGACATGCCGGTCGTGATCTCGCTCTACAACGCGCTGACCGGACTCGCGGTGGCCTTCGAGGGCTTCGTGCTCGGCAACGCGGCGATGATCATCGCGGGCACGGTGGTCGGCTCGGCCGGCACCCTGCTCACGCAGCTGATGGCGCGGGCGATGAACCGCTCGCTCGGCAACGTGCTCTTCTCGGGCTTCGGCGACAGCGGCGGGGCCGCGAGCGGCGAGGTCACGGGCAGCATGAAGCCGATCGAGGCCACGGACGTCGGCGTGATGATGGCGTTTGCGAGCAAGGTGATCGTCGTGCCGGGTTACGGCATGGCGGTCGCGCAGGCCCAGCACAAGGTCTGGGAGCTCGCGCAACTGCTGATCGACCGCGGCGTCACCGTGAAATTCGCGATCCACCCGGTCGCCGGCCGCATGCCCGGCCACATGAACGTGCTGCTCGCCGAGGCCGGCGTGCCCTACGACCTGATCGCCGACCTCGACGAAATCAACGCGGAGTTCGAGACGGCCGACGTGGCGCTGATCATCGGCGCGAACGACGTCGTCAACCCCGTCGCGCGCAACGACAAGTCGAGCCCGATCTACGGCATGCCGATCCTGAATGCCGACAAGGCGAAGAACTGCATCGTGGTGAAGCGCGGCCAGGGCGCCGGCTTCTCGGGCATCGAGAACGCGCTCTTCTACCTCGACAACACGCGCATGCTGTACGGCGACGGCCAGAAGGCGGCCGCCGAGCTGATCAGCGCGGTCAAGGCCGTCGGCTGATGCAGGTGCGCGCCTGCACGCTGGCAGACTTGCCGGCCGTGCAGGCGATCTACGGCCACCATGTCCTGACCGGCACCGCGAGCTTCGAGCTCGAGGCGCCGTCGCTCGGGGAAATGACCGCGCGGTTCCGGCACGTCGCCGAAGAGGCCCGCTACCCGTTTCTCGTCGCGCTGGACGGCTCCCGCGTGCTCGGCTTTGCCTACGCGAGCGAGTTCCGGGCCCGGCCCGCCTACCGCCACACCTGCGAGAACTCGGTCTACGTCGCGCCCGACAGCCAGCGGCGGGGCGCGGGCCTCGCGCTCATGCGCGCGCTGATCCCGGCCTGCGAAGCGCGCGGCCTGCGGGAGATGCTCGCCGTGATCGGCGATGCGGAGAACGTGGGTTCGATCGGCCTGCATCGCCAGCTCGGCTTCGTGCAGGTCGGCACATTCCGCAACGTCGGCTTCAAGTTCGGCCGCTGGCTCGACGTGGTGCTGATGCAGCTTTCAATGCAGGAACGGGGGAGTACATGCGCATGATTTCGATCGGATGGGCGGGCTACTCACGTCGGCTCGCGCTCGGGGCCGGCACGGCGCTGATCGCGGCACTGCTGCTGGCATCACCGCCGGCGCTCGCGCGCGGCGACGCCTTGCCGCGGGCGACCCCCGAATCCGTCGGACTCGACCCCGCGCGCCTCACGCGCATCGCCACGGCGATGCAGGGCTATGTCGAGCGGCGTGAGCTGCCGGGCGGCGTCGTGCTGGTCGCACGACACGGCAAGCTCGCGTACGAACTGGCGTTCGGCGAGTCGCACCCGGACACGATCTTCCGCATCGCCTCGCAGTCGAAGGCGCTCACGAGCACCGGCATCATGCTGCTGGTGGAGGAAGGGCGGATCGCGCTCTCCGACCCGCTCAGCAAGTTCATCCCGCAGTTCGCGAAGCCAGTCGTCGCCGAACCCGACGGCGAGGGCTACAAGATCGTCCCGGCCAAGCGCGAAATCACGATCCGCGACCTGCTCACGCACACCTCGGGGCTCGGCTACGGCGTCGGCATCGGCGCGGATCGCTGGAAGGCCGCCGGCATCCAGAAGTGGTACTTCGCGGATCGTGATGAACCGATGGCCGATATCGTGGCCCGCATGGGCACGCTGCCGCTCGAGTCGCAACCCGGCGAAAAGTGGGTGTACGGCTACTCGATCGACGTGCTCGGCGTCGTGATCGAGCGCGTCACGGGCCAGTCGCTCGACCGCTTCCTGCGCGAGCGGCTGTTCGAGCCGCTCGGCATGGTCGACACCTGCTTCTACCTGCCGCCCGCGAAGCGCGCGCGCCTCGCGAAGGTGTGGTCGCCGAAGGAAGGTGGCGGACTCGAGCTCGCGCCGGATCCGGGTGTCGGCATCGGCCAGGGCCTCTACGTCGACGGGCCACGCAAGGCGTTCTCGGGCGGCGGCGGCCTGCTGTCGACCGCGGGCGACTACGCGCGCTTCCTGCAGATGATGCTGAACGGCGGCACGCTCGACGGCCAGCGCCTGCTGTCGCGCAAGACAGTCGAACTGATGACGGCCGACTTCACCGGCCCGATCCCCGATCGCCCCGGCCGCGGCTGGGGACTCGGCTTCGAGATCGCCACCGACCTCGGCCGGCGGGGCCTGCCGGGCAGCCTGGGCGATTACGGCTGGGGCGGCGCGTACAACACGTATTATTGGGTCGACCCGAAGGAAGACCTGCTCGTCGTGTACCAGACGCAGGTGATACCGCCGAGCGGCATCAAGGATTTCGAAACGCTGCGTGGGCTCGTGTACCAGGCCATCAGGGAGTAGACGAAATGCTGGGAACACTCGTCTTCGTCGCCATCGTCGCGGCCGTCGCGCTCGGCGGCATCGACCTCTACAACCGGCTGGTCGCGCTGAAGCATCGCGTGGCGACCGCCTGGTCCAACATCGACGTGCTGCTGAAGCAGCGGCACGACGAACTGCCGAAGCTCGTCGACACCTGCCGCCAGTACATGCAGTACGAGCAGGAAACACTCGAGCAGGTGATGCAGGCGCGCAATGCCGTGTACGCCGCGCGCGAAGCGGGCAATGTCCCGGGCGTGAGCGCCGCCGAGGGCGGCCTGCGGGCGCAACTCGGCAAGCTCTTCGCGGTGGCCGAGGCCTACCCCGACCTCAAGGCGAACGCGTCCTTCCAGCAACTGCAATCGCGCATCAGCGCACTCGAGACCGGCATCTCCGATCGTCGCGAGCTCTACAACGAAAGCGTCAACATCAACAACGCGACCCTCGAGCAGTTTCCCGCCTCGATCGTCGCGGGCCTGTTTGCCTTCAAGCCGGCGAAACTCCTCGAATTCACCGACGCCGAGAAGGCCGACGTCAGCGTGAAGGCGCTCTTCAACGCCTGATCCGCATGACCGGCTACGCGCTCCTCCTGCTGCTGTTCGTGGCGGGCGTCTACGCCGCGGCGCTCTACAACCAGCTCGTGCTCGTCAGGCACAACGTGGGCAAGGCCTGGGCCAACATCGGCGTGCTGCTGAAGCAGCGCCATGACGAGATCCCGAAACTGGTCGAGGCCTGTCGCCAGTACACGCAGTTCGAGGCGGGCCTGCTCGCGCGCCTCACGAGCGCGCGGGCGGCGGCCATCGCCGCGCAGCAGCGTGCGAGCGCGAGCGCCGTCGGGCGCGCGGAAGGCGCGTTGCGCGCGGAGCTGGCGCTGATCGCCGCGACCGCGGAGGCCTACCCGGACCTCAAGGCCAATACGCAGTTCGGCGCCTTGCAGGCACGCCTGTCGGACCTCGAGACGGCCATCGCAGACCGGCGCGAGTTCTACAACGAGAGCGTGCGCATCAACAACGTGACCGTGGAGCGCTTTCCGGCGCGCTTGCTGGCCGGCTGGTTCGGCTTCCGGCCCGCCGAACTGCTGGCCTACGGCGATGGTTGACGACACCGAAGCGTTCGCGTTCGCCGCGATCGCGGCGGTCAGCGGCTACCTGATGTGGCGACGGAACATGCGCGCCGCAAACCTCATGGCAGGCATCGCCACCTCGCGCATCGCCTCGGCCGCGAAGGGTTACGTGGAACTGGTCGGCACGGCGCGGGGCGCCGGCGGCGCGCCCGTGAGGGACCCGATCCAGTTCGTGGAATGCCTCTGGTACAAGCTCGTGACCGAGAAGCGCAGCCTGCTGAGCCGCAACCGGCAATGGGAAGTGGAAAGCCGCGCGGCGAGCACCGAACCCCTGTCGCTCGAGGACGGCACGGGCTCGTGCCTGATCGTGCCGGGCGAAGCGAAGATCGACGAGGAGCAGGACCCCGACATCGTGGTGAAGGCCAGCTCGACGCGGCGCCACAAGATCTGGCGCATCCACGACGGCGACCCCCTCTACGCCCTCGGCTTCCTCGTGCGCCGGCCGGCGGTGCCGGAAGGCGCGCCGGTCGAACTGCTGCGCGTCTGGAAGCGCAACCAGGCGAAGCTGCTCGAGCGCTTCGATGGCAACCGCGACGGGCGCATCGACGCCGCGGAATGGGAGCGCGCCCGCCGCGCGGCACTCGAACACGCGACGGCGGATGCGGCGGCGGCGCCGGACGCGCATATCGGTTATCGGCTTCGCAGCCCGGATGACGACCGACCCCTGCTCGTCTCGAGCGGCAGCGAAACCGAGGTGTCGCGCCGGGTGACTTGGCGCTCGCGCCTGGGACTCGCGCTCTTCGTCGGCGGCACCCTCTATATACTGTTCGCCCTCTCGCAGTGGCTCACATGAAAATCGAACTCACCCCCCACGAAGCCCGCGTCATCGGCTGCCTGATCGAAAAGCAGGTGACCACGCCCGACCAGTACCCGCTGTCGCTCAACGCGCTGGTGAACGCCTGCAACCAGAAGAGCAACCGTGATCCCGTGCTCGCCCTCGACGAAGGCGAAGTGCAGCGCACGCTCGATGCCCTGTCGCGCAAGCACTATGTGATCGAGCGCTCGGGCTTCGGCAGCCGCGTGCAGAAGTACCAGCAGAACTTCTGCAACACCGAGTACGGCACGCTGAAGTTCACGCCGGTGGAACTCGGCATCGTGTGCGAACTGCTGCTGCGCGGACCGCAGACACCTGGCGAACTGCGGGGCCGCGTTCCGCGCATGGCCACGCTCGCGGACGTGGGGGAGATCGAGGCGGCCCTTCAGGCCCTCGCGATGCGCGAAGCGGGTGCCGTCGTCGCGCGCCTCGCGCGCGAGCCGGGTCGGCGCGACGCCTGCTGGGCACAGCTTTTCACGGGCCCTGTCGAGGCAGCGCCCCTCGATGAAATCGCGCTGGCGCCGGCGCACGCCCCCGCACCGCCACCCGTGGCGGACGATCGGCTCGATCGGCTCGAGGCGGAGGTGCGCGCCCTGCGCGCCGAAGTCGAAGCGCTGAAGCGCCGCGATTAGGGCGCCTGCACCCTAGCCTTTCGGCGCGGACGGCGGCGCATAGGTCGCGCGAAACTCCGCCAGCGCCTCGCAGCGGGCCACGAGGGCGCCGAGCGCCGGATAGGCGGCGGCATCGAGTGCCACCGCGGGCATTTCCACGAGGAAGGTCGTGACCACCGCCGCGCTGATGTCGGCCTGCGTCAGGCGATCGCCCACGAGCCAGGCACCCTCGCCGCGCGCGGCGCAGGCCGTGTCCAGCGCCGCCAGGGCGCCGTGCATCTGCGACCGGCAACGCTCGACCCAGGGTTCGTGGCGCTTCTCCGGCGGACGGAAGGCCGACTCGTAGATCTGCTCGCGTCCCTTGTCGGCCGCACCCACCGCCAGCGCGACGAGCTGCAGCGCCCGCCGCCGATCGGCGCCGTGCGCGGGCATCAGCGAGCGCGCCGTGCCGGCCATTTCATCGAGGCTGTCGAGGATCGCGGCCGACTCGGCCAGCACCTCGCCGTCGTCGAGCACGAGCGTGGGCACGCGCCCGAGCGGACTGTATTGCCGGATGCGCGCGAAATCGCGCCCGACCGACCAGCCGAGGTGCTCGAACGGCATGCCGTAGTGCCGAAGCGTTATCGCCACGCGCCGTACGAACGGCGAATCGAACATGCCGATGAGTTTCATGGTTTGGGCTACGATGGCGGCGGGACGATACGGGGAGTGTGGCAGCTTTGGCAGTTCGCATCGAGTCGCTCGCCTGCTATCCGATCAAGGGCTGCCACCGGGTCGAGTGCGAAAGCACCGAGCTCCTGCACTCGGGCCTGCGGCACGATCGCGAATGGATGCTCGTCGACCCGAACGGCCAGTTCGTCACGCAACGCACCGATGCGGTGCTCGCGACCCTCGCCCCGTCCATCGATGCCGGCGCGCAGACACTCACGGTCAACGCCCCGGGTCGCAGCGCCCTGCGCCTGCCGCTGGCCGCCCGCGGCGAGCGGTGCACGGTGCGCATCTGGAAGGACACGTGCGCCGCGGACGACCAGGGCGACGAGGCCGCCGCGTGGTTCTCGTCGGCGGTCGGCCGGCCCTTGCGGCTCGTGCGCTTCCCGGACGACGGGGTGCGACATGCAAACCCGCAGTTTGCGCGCGACGACCACGCGCCGGTGCGGTTCCCCGACGCCTACCCGATACTCGTCACGCAAAGCGCCTCACTCGCGGCGATCAATGCCGCCATCGCCGCCTCGGGCGCGGCGCCCGGGGAAGCACCGCTGCCGATGACACGCTTTCGACCGAACATCGTCCTTGCGGGCCTCGCGCCGTTCGAAGAAGACCGCATCGACCGGCTGCGCATTGGCCGCGTCGAGTTGCGCCTCGCCAAGCCGAGCACCCGCTGCATCGTGACGACCACCGACCAGGAGTCGGGCGCGCGCGGCGTCGAGCCGCTGCCCACGCTGAAGAAACTGCGCTGGAGCCGCGAGTTCAAGGGCGTCACGTTCGGCGAGAACGCCACCGTGCTGCAGCCCGGAACGCTGCGCGTGGGCGATGTCGTCGAGGTCATTCACCGGCGCTGACCGCGCGGCCCGGCTGAAAGCCAAGCAGCCCGCGCCCCAGTGCGGTAGGCTGGGGAGCGGATCCACTGCATCCGCGCGCCTCCCACGAACCGGGGACGGCCCATTCCCATCGCTCTGGCGCAGCCCCAGATCATCCGGAGACTTGCTTGGCAAAGCCCAATTTTCGCCATCAGAAGCTGCAGAGGGAGCGGGACAAGAAAGCCCGCCAGCTCGAGAAGGAACAGCGCCGCATGGCGCGCAACGCGCAGGAACAGCCGCCCGAGGGGACTGCCCCTCCGGAAACACCTCCACCCGGGACCATCGAGACGCCGTGAAGAATGCCCGCGCCAAGCCCGGCGCACCCGGCGCCGCGCGCAAGGAACGCCGCGAACAGTCCCTGCGCGACCGCGCGGCCAGCGAGACCGTGCGCAATGCATTTCCGACGGTCGAACATATCCGGCTCGAGCTCACGTTCGTCGAAGCGACCGAGTCCGCGCCCGCGCCGCAGACTTTCGTGCTGCATCCGCCTGCCCGGGCGTACTTCGAGTTTCCCTGCCCCTGGTCCGATTGCGACGGGCGCTTCGACCTCGCCGGCGTGGCACGGCGCACGATCGAACGGGGCCAGACCCAGCTCGATGGCACGATGGTGTGCACCGGGCAGCGTGCGCGGGACCGCATCCCCAAGCAGGCCTGCAACCTGCACGCCGGCTATTCCCTGACCGTCCTGTACTCGAAATGAGCTAGGGCGACCCGCTCGCGAGGAAGCGCGCGAGCCGCACCAGCGCCCAGGTGTCCTGGCGGCAATAATCGAGCATGGCCTGGGCGAGTACCGCGCGACGGCCCGCATCGACACCCGCCTCGCGCAGTTCGAGGAACGCGAGCTGGGCTGCCTCCCCTTCCTGCACTTCGCCGAGCGCGCCGTAGGCGAGATCGGGCGCAATCGTCGGGATCACGGCCTTGAGTGACCACGAGCCCTGCATGTCGGGGTGGTAGTACGCGCGCCGCGTGATAGGCAGCAGGTCGGTCAACCGCGCCGCGAGCGCACGCAAGCCGGTGGCGTGCGCAGGCGCGAGGCGGGCCAGCAACTCGAGCGCACGCGCTTCGAAGCCGGCGTTGTACGCGAACACCGCGCCCTCGCGCGGCACTGCCCCGAGGAGCGCTTGTGCAAGCGCCGCGAAGTCCCCGAAGGCGTCGATCGCGAGGTACTCGGCGTGCGCCACCTCGCCCGACGCCTGCTCGACGTGCAGCGACCACTGGAACGGCAGCTGTTCGTACGGTCGCGTGCCCACGACCTCCGGCACCGCGTAGGCAATCGTCTCGAAATCGAGGTAACTGCGCGGATACGGTGCCTCGCGCACCGCCGCCGCCGCGTCGCGGTCGAAAACGACGATGCCGGCGCGCACCCGCTCGTCGCGGTGCGCCGACAGGTCCGCGGGCGGTGCGCCCTGCGAACAGCGCCCGATGAACGGACAGTCGTAGGGCACCCTGCAATGCGGACCCATCGCGATGTCCGGTGCCGCGCGCAGCGACATCACCCGTTGCAGCGCCACGGCCTGCTCGCCGAGCACTGGCAGCAGCGCCTCGACCTGCGCGGTGATGTCCTCCTCGCGGAGCAGGCCCTCGAACTCGCCGGCACGCTCGAGCGTGAACTGGTTGTTCACATGACCGAGCAACACCCGATCGACGGGCACGCGCGCGCTACGCATCACGAGCGCCTGGAACGCGGCATCGGGCACGTGTTCGGGCTTCACGCCCGTCGACGCCTTGATCTCGATGAGCTCGGCGGCGCCGCGATCGTGGCGCAGCACGTCGGCGATGACGGCGAAATCCCCGTGGCGCACCGCCGCCTGGTGCAGCACCGGCGCACCGCCCGCGGCGAGCACGCGCGTGGTCTCCGCAATGGCCGCGGGCATGCCGCGCCCCCGTGAAATCACCTTGCCCGGCCAGAACGCGCGCACGAATTCGTCGAAGGCGCGGCCCTGGCGCAAGGGCATGCTGTCCGGCGCGCGGGCGTCGAGCGGTTCGTTGACTTCGAACCACAGGCGTTTCGTGCACTGCCGGCCCGCCATGAAGCGGGACTTGGTGAGCCATGCCATGCGGCCATTTATACTGGCCCGCGGAGGCGTACACCATGGGCCCGATACGCGCACTCACGGGATGCGCCCTCGCGTTGCTGGCCGCAACGGGTGCGCGCGCCCAGGCGCTGGAAGAAGTCATCATCGCGGCGCCCGAGCCCCGCTACGTCGCGCCCACGCTGCGCGATCGCATCGGGCGGGTGTGGGCGCCGGTGTACGTGAACGGCCAGGGACCGCTGCGGCTCGTGCTCGACACGGGCGCGACCCGATCGGCCGTGACGACCGAAGCCGCGGCGCGCCTCGGCCTGCCGGTGGCGACGGCGCCCACCGTGCTCCTGCGCGGCATGACGGGCGAGGCGCAGGTGCCGCTCGTCGATGTCGAGAGCATCGAGGTCGGTGACTTCACCGTGGAGCCGGCAAAGTTGCTCGTCGTGCAGGACGCCTTCGGTGGCGCGGAGGGCGTGCTTGCCGCGCGCGGGCTCAAGGACCGGCGCATCCTCATCGAGTTTCGCAAGGACCGCATCGAAATCGCCCGCTCGAAGAACCGGCGCGCGCCCGGCGGCTTCACGGTGCTGCCGATCCGGCTGATCCGCGGCCATGTCCCGAGCGTGCGGGCCATCGTCGGGCGCATCGAAGTGAAGGCGATCATCGACACTGGCGCGCAGCAGACGACCGGCAACCTCGCGCTGCGCGAGGCGATCATCGCGCGACGGCGGCTCGACGAAAAACAGGACAAGCTGATCGGCGTGACGGGCGACGTGCAGGAAGGCCCGACGAGCCGCGTGCCGCCGATCTACCTCGGCGACGTGCAGGTGAGCAACGCGCACATGACCTTCGTCGACCTCTACATCTTCAAATACTGGCGGCTCACCGACGAGCCCGCGATCATGCTCGGCATGGACGTGCTCGGCGTGCTCGACACTTTGGTACTCGATTTCAAGCGCCGGGAGATGCAGATCCGGCTGGTGAAGTAGGGAGCGCGCCGTCAGGTGAGCTTGAGGGCGGCGAAGAGGAGCCCAATGGCCACCATCAGCATGGAACCGAGTCGAACAGTCAACGAGGTTCGAAGGAGCTCCATGTCTTTCTCGATGGACAGCCTCGTCGAATCAAGGCGTTGCTCGAGCAAGTCGATCCTGGCCGAAAGCTGCTGCTGCAGCATCTGCAAGTCCGACTTGGTGGCCAGGCTAGTCCCCATGTCGCGCTCCATGGCATCCACCACCGCCCGCGCCTTGTCGGACGGGACATTGATGCCTACGAGCGCATCATACAGCGCCAAATCGCGTGCGATCGCGCGGAATCCCGTCCCAGCGGAATTCTGCTACGTTGCCCGTCATGACAGCCCCCGCCACCGACCCCCTCCTCGCCTTGCGCGATGCGCTGCGCGAGTTCGCCGACGCACGGGACTGGAATCAGTTCCACTCGCCGAAGAACCTCGCCGCGGCGCTCGCCGTCGAGGCGGCGGAATTGCTCGAGCACTACCAATGGAGCGAAAAGGCGAGTGATCCCGCGAAAGTGCGCGAAGAGCTCGCCGACGTACTGCTCTATCTCGTCCGCCTCGCCGACAAACTCGACGTCGACCTCGCCGCTGCCGCGCGCGACAAGATCGCGCTCAATGCGAAGAAATACCCGGTCGAGAAGGCGCGTGGCAGCGCACGCAAGTACACCGACCTCTGAGTCGAGCTGGCGTCCTGGTCAGCTCTCCTGCGCCGCTTCGCGGGTCGTGGCGTAGCGCGGCAGGTCCGCGGCGAGGGTGATCCACGGCAACTGGTCGCCCACCCACAAGTGATACCGCGGCGCGAGCGGCGACAGCTCTCGCAGTGGCAGAAGAAGCGCTCGCGCGGCGCTCCGTTCACGCGGTAGCGAACGCGCCCGCAACGGCAGCCGCCCTCGTGCCGATCTGCTACTGTCTGTGCCATGGCAAACACCTACGTGCTCATCGACTTCGAGAATGTACAACCAAAGAGCCTCGCGACGCTGCGCGGCAAGCCGGTGCACCTGCGGGTGTTCGTCGGCAGCCAGCAGTCGAAGGTGCCCTTCGACCTCGCGCAGACCGTGCAATCGCTCGGCACGCAGGCCGAATACGTGCAGATCGCAGGCACCGGCCGCAACGCGCTCGACCTGCACATCGCCTACTACATCGGCCGGCTCGCCACGCAGCACCCCGACGCGCAGTTCCACATCCTCTCGAAGGACCGCGACTACGACGTGCTCATCAAACACCTGAACGAGACCGGCGTGCGCTGCCGCCGCTCAGGCTCGCTCGACGACATCCCGGCGCTCAAGGCACCGGCGCCGCAGAAAGTGGCGCCGCCGCGCCCCACCCCGCAGCGGCCTGCGCCGCAAAAAGCCGCGCCCGCACCGCGCGCCGAAACGGATCCGCTCGCCAACGTGATCGTGCACCTGCGCAACCTCAAGAACTCGCGCCCGCGCAAGCTCAAGACGCTCGCGAGTACGCTGAAGGCGCGGTTCGTGAAGAGCGGGGCCGAGCGCGAAGTTCAGGCGCTCGTCGAAGCGCTGCAGCGGCGCGGGGTCGTGCAGGTGAGCGGGACGAACGTGACCTATCAGCTCGACGCGTGAGGGTGAGCTGGTAGCGCCCGAGGCGCGCGGCCGGCGCGACATCGAGCGCCGACCACTGCTTCTCCTGGCCAGAATTCGCTCGCTAAGCGCGTTTCTTGTGCCTGGCAATCAGCTCGCGAACTTCAGGGACCAATTCGGTCGGAACCGCCATCATCGTTCGTGATGCGTCTTCCCGAGCCGCCTCGTCTTCGGCAACCGCCTCCTCTTCAGTCTGGGACTCATAGTGGCTGAGCACGCGCTTAACGCGTTGCTCGTCCCAGCCCGGCGGAAACTTGCCCTGCTTCATGGGCGCATATTGCGCCTGCGGCGCCGATAGGCCAATGCAGGCTTGCCCCGAAGGCCGTAAGCCGTAATGACAGATACGCTTCCTGGCTCTTGATCCGGGACATAGATCACTCGCAGGAGGCGCCCCGTGGCAGTCCGGCCTGTGGCCACCCGCGCGCCTTCCCCACCAACGCGATCTTCGCCTGGGTGCACAAGCACCTCCTCAACTTCGAACTCCGCGACGTCGTGCTTGTAGATGTGCGGCTGACCTGTCGAAGGATCGATGTAGAAACGAACCCTCACCCGCGAATCATCATGGCCATGCACTGTGCCCCGACGCCAGCCGACTGCCCAACGCCATAAGTGGTGGAATAGAGGCCAAATGCAGCGCACACGCAGTTGGCTGCCCCAAACTCGTGAATCCGATCATCCAAACCCCGCCCAAGTCTCTGCGCCGGCAGGGAAATCTGGTACGGTTCGCCGTACAAGCCATTGGGGGAAATCGCCGTCATGACCCGGGGCACCCAGCCTCATCGATTCCTGTTTGCCCGCGCTCGCGCCGAGATCGAAATTCAGACGCATTGATGGAACCCCAACAACTCAACTGGATCGCCAACTTCATCTGGGGCATCGCCGACGATGTCCTGCGCGACCTGTACGTGCGCGGCAAATATCGCGACGTGATCCTGCCGATGACCGTGCTGCGCCGGCTCGATGCCGTGCTCGAGCCGACCAAGCAGGCCGTGCTCGACATGAAAGCCTCGCTCGACAAGGCGAAGATCACGAACCAGGATCAGGCGCTGCGGCAGGCGGCCGGCCAGGCGTTCTACAACACCTCGAAGTTCACGCTGCGCGACCTCAGGGCCCGCGCCAGCCAGCAGCAACTCAAGGCCGATTTCGAGGCCTACCTCGACGGCTTCTCGCCGAATGTGCAGGACATCCTCGAGAACTTCGAATTCCGCAACCAGATCCCGCGGCTTTCCAAGGCCGACGCGCTCGGCACGCTGATCGAGAAGCTCCTCTCGCCCGACATCGACTTGAGCCCGAGGGGACTCGACAACCACGGTATGGGCACGGTGTTCGAGGAGCTCGTGCGCCGCTTCAACGAGGAGAACAACGAAGAAGCGGGCGAGCACTGGACGCCACGCGACGCCGTGAAGCTCATGGCGAAACTGATCTTCCTGCCGGTCGCCGACGAGATCGGCTCGGGCACTTACCTCCTCTACGACGGCGCCTGCGGCACGGGCGGCATGCTCACCGTGGCCGAAGACACGCTCAAGGAACTCGCTGCCGCACACGGCAAGCAGGTCGCCACGCACCTCTACGGACAGGAAATCAACGCCGAGACCTACGCCATCTGCAAGGCGGACCTGCTGCTCAAGGGCGAGGGCGACGCCGCGGACAACATCGTCGGCGGGCCGGAGCACTCGACGCTCGCCAACGACGCCTTTCCGTCACACGAATTCGACTTCATGCTCTCCAACCCGCCCTACGGCAAGAGCTGGAAGAGCGACCTCGAGCGCATGGGCGGCAAGGACGGGCTCAAGGATCCGCGCTTCCTGATCGAGCACGCGGGCGACCCGGAATACTCGCTCGTCACGCGCTCGAGCGACGGCCAGATGCTGTTTCTCGCGAACATGCTCTCGAAGATGAAGCGCGACACGGCTCTCGGCAGCCGCATCGCCCAGGTGCACAATGGCAGCTCGCTCTTCACCGGCGACGCTGGCCAGGGCGAGAGCAACATCCGTCGCTGGATCATCGAGAACGATTGGCTCGAGGCGATCGTCG
This sequence comes from Steroidobacteraceae bacterium, assembly GCA_050185195.1. Classification (GTDB taxonomy): domain Bacteria; phylum Pseudomonadota; class Gammaproteobacteria; order Steroidobacterales; family Steroidobacteraceae; genus CADEFQ01. The sequence goes on from JBFWZQ010000007.1 coordinate 119,317, forward strand.
CGCTGCCGCTCAACATGTTCTACAACACCGGCATCGCGACCTACATCTGGGTGCTCACGAACCGCAAGCCCGGGCATCGCAAGGGCCGCGTGCAACTCATCGACGCGACGAGCTGGTACAAGCCGCTACGCAAGAACCTCGGCAAGAAGAACTGCGAACTCTCGGCCGAGGACATCCAGCGCATCTGCGACACGTTCATCGATTTCAAGGAGAGCGAGCAATCGAAGATCTTCCCGAATGCCGCGCTCGGCTACTGGAAAGTCACCGTGGAGCGCCCGCTGCGCCTGAAAGACATCGACGCCGAGCGCGCCTACAGCCCCAAGGAGATCAAGGCGCTGAAGGAAAGCGCAGTACGCGCCGACGACGCGCCGCCGGTCATCCGGAAGATCCACAAGAAGGGCACGGCACCCGACCCGCTGCGGGGACTCGTCGAGATGCGGATCGGCGGCAAGCCGGTGGTGGTCGAGTACGAACCCGACCCCGACCTGCGCGACACCGAACAGGTGCCGCTGCTCGAAGACGGCGGCATCGAGGCGTTCCTGCGCCGCGAGGTCCTGCCGCACGCCGCGGACGCCTGGTACGTGCCGGACAGCGTGAAGACCGGCTACGAGATCAGCTTCACGCGCTACTTCTACAAGCCGCAGCCGCTGCGGACGCTCGAGGAGATCCGGGCGGACATCCTTGCGCTCGAGAGGGAGACCGAGGGGCTGCTCGGCGAGATCATCGGGTCGGGCAGTGCGTGATAGAGTTAAGCATAGTTAACTGGTCTTAGTGCCGTTTCACGATGAAAGATGTTTCAAATCAACAGATTGCGGAGCATCTTAAGCGCCTGAACCCGTGGTGGCAGAGCCGTCGCGTGGACGAGGCGACCGCGGCGCTGCGTCCGCGCGCCTATCTCGAGCCAGTTCGGCAGCTCATGCTCGACACGGGCCTGCGCCGCGCGGTGGTTCTCCTCGGGCCGCGCCGCGTGGGCAAGACCATCCTGATTCGCCACCTGATTGCGCGCCTGCTCGAATCAGGCGTGGCGGGGCAACGCATCGGCTACGTGGAAATGGACCATCCGCTGCTGCACGGGCAATCCCTGGAAGCGCTCGTGCGGCAGATCGAAGCGGTGGCACCTGCCGGAGAAGGCACGCGCTATCTTTTCTTCGACGAAATCCAGTCGCACAAGGATTGGGAGAAATACCTCAAGGCCCTGGTCGATCATCGCACCGACCTGCGCATCCTGGTGTCGGGATCGGCCGCTGCGGCGCTCAAGCGCCAGAGCACCGAGTCGGGCGCCGGACGCTTCACCGATTTCCTCCTGCCGCCGCTGACCTTCTCCGAATACCTGCAGCTGCGGCCGGAGACGCCTGCGATCCGCGAGGAGCGGTCCGGCCTGTACGTGCTGGACGACATTGGACGCCTGAACGAGCAGTTCGTCGAGTACGTCAATTTCGGCGGCTACCCGGAACTCGCGCTGTCGCCCGCGGTGCGTGACAACCCCGAACGCTTCGTCAAATCCGACATCGTGGACAAGGTGCTGCTGCGCGACCTGCCGCAGCTCTATGGCATCAAGGACATCCAGGAGCTCAATTCGCTGTTCACCCTGCTGGCGTTCAACACCGCCGAAGAGGTGTCGTTCGAACAGCTCTCGCAGCGCAGTGGCGTCGGCAAGCAGACGATCCAGCGGTACATCGAATACCTGGAAGCGGCCTTCCTGCTCAAGCGCGTGTTTCGCGTCGATCAGGACGGCCGGCGCTACCAGCGTGAACGCCATTTCAAGGTGTACCTGACGAACTCCGCGATGTACACGGGCCTGTTCGGCGCGCGGCGTCCGGATGACGCGGAGTTCGGGCACCTGGTGGAAACGGCGCTGTTCGCGCAGCGCTTCCACGAGGACGCGCGACTCAACTATGCGCGCTGGGGCACGGATGACAGCGAAGTCGACCTGGTGGAATCGTCGCCCTCGCTGAAGCCCGTCATGGCGCTCGAGATCAAGTGGAGCGACCGGTACGCCAGCAAGCCCGAGATGCTCAAGGGGCTGACGAGATTCGTGCGGAACAACCGGCTTGCGGAGGCGTGGGCAACGACACGCAGCCAGTTCGGCAAGCAGACGATCGATGGCAGCGAGCTGCGCCAGTGGCCAGCGGCGGCGCTGACCTTCCACTATGGCATTCGCGCCGTGCAGGGACGGCTGGCGAGCCATGATGCCAGGATCAAGGGTATCGAGGCGTAGGCAGATGTCCACCCAGCGAAATTCCATCACGCCGCAGGCGCGTCGCCTTCAAGATCAATCGCAGGTTCGAGACGCTGTGATGATCGATGGACTCACGCCCTATCCCGCGATGAAGGACTCCGGTGTGCCGTGGTTGGGGAGGGTGCCGGCGCATTGGCAGGTGTCACCGGCATTTGCCGTATTCAGACCACGACAGGTCAAGAACGCAGGCATGGTCGAGTCGGCCGTACTTTCATTGAGCTACGGCAAGATCATTGTCAAAGCGCCTGAGAAATTGCGTGGCTTGGTGCCGGAGTCGTTCGAGACTTATCAGATCGTCGAGCCGGGCAACATCATCGTTCGCACCACGGACCTGCAGAATGACCGCACCAGTCTGCGAGTAGGTCACGCACGTGATCGGGGCATCATCACTTCGGCATACATGTGTCTGGAGACACGGCCGTTGGTCTTGAACGAATTCGGCTATCAGTATCTCAATGCCTATGATCTGCTGAAGATCATCTACGGGTTCGGCTCTGGGCTGCGGCAGAATCTCGATTTCGGCGACATCAAACGCATGCCGGTATTGGTGCCGCCTGAAGGCGAGCAAGCCGCCATCGTCCGCTTCCTCGAACGTGCGGACACGCGGATCCGGCGCTACATCCGCGCCAAGCAGAAGCTGATCAAGCTGCTGGAGGAGCAGAAGCAGGCCATCATCCACCGCGCCGTCACCTGCGGCCTCGACCCCAACGTCCGCCTCAAGCCTTCCGGCGTGGAGTGGCTCGGGGATGTGCCAGAGCATTGGGAGGTGGTGCCGGCGCGCTACCTATTTCGCGCAGTAGCGCGCCGGGATCTCCGGGGCGACGAAGTCAAACTGTCGGTTACACAGAGACACGGCCTCCTTCCAACAGACGAGATGAAAGAGAACTCGACGCAAGCTTCCAGCCTAGATCGATTTCAGGTCTGCGAGCCCGGGGACCTTGTGCTGAACAAGTACAAGGCGCACTTGGGGGTCTTCTGGGCTGCTAGGGTGCGAGGTTTGATTACACCGAATTACACAGTTTTCAAGCCCGGTCGGAACGTCGTTAGTCGGTACTTTGAGTTGTTGTTTCACACGCGATCCTATCGAGATTCATTCTCAATGACGGTATACGGTGTCACTGAAGGCATGAGCCCACTGTACACAAAGGATTTCTACTCGATTCCCACGGCCTTTCCGCCACAGCCTGAGCAGGCTCGCATAGTGGAGTGGATTGATGAGAGAACCATGCATGAAGGGGCAGCCCTTGATCGGATAAAGAAGGAGATCGACCTTCTCCGCGAGTACCGCACCCGCCTGATCGCCGACGTCGTCACCGGCAAGCTCGACGTGCGTGAAGCGGCTGCGAAGTTGCCACCCGAAACCGACGAGCCTGAATCGCGAGATGAGCCTGATGCCGACGGCGACACAGAGGATGGCGCCGACAACGACGCCGACGCCGTAGCGGAAGAGGCCGAAGCGTGACCACCGACACCACCGAGCGCGGCCTCGAGCGGCTGATCTGCACCGCGCTCACCGGCTCCGCCTGCGATCCGGGAAAGGTGCCAATCAACACCGTGGGCGAGCGGCCCGCCGCCTACCCGCCGCGATGGATCTGCGGTCGTGCGGAGGACTACGACCGCGAGTACTGCGTCGACCTCGCGCAACTCGCGGCTTTCCTGCGCGAGACGCAGCCCGAGGCCGCCGAGGCGCTCGACCTCGACCGCGAAGGCCCGACGCGGCGCAAGTTCCTCGCGCGCCTCCAGGGCGAGATCACGAAGCGCGGCACCATCAACGTGCTGCGCCACGGGATCAAGCATGGGGCGCATCACCTCGATCTTTTCTACGGCACGCCCTCGCCGGGCAATGCGAAGGCGGCCGAGCGCTATGCCGCCAATCGCTTCGGCGTCACGCGCCAATTGCGCTACAGCCGCGACGAGGCGCAGCGCGCGCTCGACCTCGGCCTCTTCATCAACGGCCTGCCGGTCGCCACTTTCGAGCTGAAGAACAGCCTGACGAAGCAGACCGTCAGCGACGCCGTCGAGCAGTACCATCGCGACCGCGACCCGCGCGAGAAGCTCTTCGAGTTCGGGCGTTGCGTGGCGCACTTCGCGGTGGACGACCACGAGGTGCGCTTCTGCACGCATCTGAAAGGCAAGGACTCGTGGTTCCTCCCCTTCAACCAGGGCTGGAACGACGGCGCGGGCAACCCGCCCAACCCGAACGGGGTCAAGACCGATTTCCTTTGGAAGCGCATCCTCACGCGCGACGGCCTGACCGACATCCTCGAGAACTACGCCCAGATCGTCGCGACGAAGGACGAGAAGACGGGGAAGAGGAAGGCCGTGCAGATCTGGCCGCGATTCCACCAGCTCGACGTGGTGCGGCGACTGCTCGCCGATGCGCGGGCGCACGGTGCGGGCCGGCGGTATCTCATCCAGCACTCGGCGGGCAGCGGCAAGTCGAACTCCATTGCCTGGCTCGCCCACCAGCTCATCGGCCTCGCAAGAGACGGCGCCGCGGCCTTCGATTCGATCATCGTCGTCACCGACCGCAAGATCCTCGACCAGCAGATCCGGGACACCATCAAGCAGTTCGCGCAGGTGGGTGCCACAGTCGGGCACGCCGAGCATTCGGGCGACCTGCGCAAATTTCTCGCCGAGGGGAAGAAGATCATCATCTCCACGGTGCAGAAATTTCCGTTCATCCTCGATGAGATCGGCAGCGAGCATCGCGGGCGGCGCTTCGCGATCGTGATCGACGAGGCGCACTCGAGCCAGGGCGGACGCACCTCCGCCGCGCTGTCGCAGGCACTCTCGGTGGCAGGCGCCGGGGAGGACGACGAGACGCTCGAAGACAAGATCAACCGTTTGATGGAATCAAAGAAGCTGCTGCCGAACGCCAGCTACTTCGCCTTCACCGCCACGCCCAAGAACAGGACACTCGAGATTTTCGGCTCGCCCGAGCCGCAGGCCGATGGCACGGTGAAGCACCGGCCGTTCCACAGCTACACGATGAAGCAGGCGATCGAGGAGAACTTCATCCTCGACGTGCTGAAGTACTACACGCCCGTCGAGAGCTACTACAAGCTCGTCAAGAAGGTGGCGGGAGACCCCGAGTTCGACACCAAGCGCGCGAAAAAGAAGCTGCGCCGCTATGTCGAGAGCCACGAGCACGCGATCCGGCTCAAGGCCGAGATCATGGCGGACCACTTCCACGAGCAGGTGCTGGCGCTCAACAAGATCGGCGGCGAGGCGCGCGCGATGGTGGTGACGAGCGGCATCGAGCGTGCGATCCAGTATTTCCACGCGATCCGCGACTATCTTGCCGAGCGCAAGAGCCGCTACAAGGCGATCGTGGCGTTCTCGGGCGAGCACGAGTACGGCGGGGTGAAGGTGACCGAGGCGTCGCTCAACGGCTTTCCATCGAGCCAGATCGCGGACAAAATCCAGCAGGACCCCTACCGGTTCCTCATCTGCGCCGACAAGTTCCAGACCGGCTACGATGAGCCGCTGCTGCACACGATGTACGTGGACAAGATGCTCTCGGGCGTCAAGGCGGTGCAGACGCTCTCACGGCTCAACCGCGCCCACCCGAAGAAGCACGACGTGTTCGTGCTTGATTTTCTGAACGACGCGGACACGATCCAGGCTTCCTTCGCCGACTACTACCGCACCACGATCCTGGCCGAGGAGACCGATCCCGACAAACTGCACGACCTGAAGGCCGCACTCGACGGCTACCAGGTGTACGCCCCGACGCAGGTCGACGAATTCGCGACGCTCTATCTGGGCGGCGCCGACCGCGACCGGCTCGATCCCATTCTCGACGCCTGCGTCGCCGACTACCGGGAGCGGCTCGACGAGGACGCGCAGGTAGATTTCAAAGGCAAAGCCAAGACCTTCCTGCGCGCCTACGGATTTCTCTCATCGATCCTGCCGTACACGCACGCTGCGTGGGAGAAGCTGTCGATCTTCCTCACCTTCCTCGTGCCGAAGCTGCCGGCGCCCGTCGAGGAAGACCTCTCGAAGGGGATCCTCGAGGCGATCGACATGGACAGCTACCGGGTGGAGAAGCAGGCGGCGATCCGGATACAGCTCCCCGACGCCGACGCGGAGATCGAGCCGATGCCGACCACGGGCGGCGGCCACAAGCCCGAGCCCGAACTGGATCGCCTGTCGAACATCCTCAAAACCTTCAACGACCAGTTCGGCAACATTCCGTGGAGCGACGCCGACCGCGTGCACCAGCTCATCACCGAGGACATCCCGAGCCGTGTCGCGGCGGACAAGGCGTATCAGAACGCGCGGCAGAATTCCGACAAACAGAACGCGCGCATCGAGCATGACAAGGCGCTGGGGCGCGTCATGATGGCGGTGCTCAAGGACGACACCGAACTCTTCAAGCAGTTCACCGACAATGAGGGCTTCAGGCGCTGGCTGACGGACACCGTGTTCGGGCTGACGTACGGGCAGAACGCGCCGCGGCCATAGCCCAGGCGTTCCGTTGCTGGGCGGGTGGACCCGGTCGATCCCGGATGCGGCGCCAAATCTGCACGAAGCCACCGCAAATGCGTTATGCGCAACCAGCCTGCGTCAGCGCAGGCTGCTGCAATGGCCACGGAAATCGCCGAGAAGTTCCACAGGCTGAACGAGCAGGTACGGCGGAATGCGAGCCGCTTTCCTGAAGACTTTCTTCTGCGCTTTACGAATCAGGAGCTTACGCCTTTAAGATCGCAATTTGCGATCTTAAAGAGTGGTCGCGGGCAACATCGAAAGTATCCGCCATTGGCCTTCACGGAGCATGGTGCCGTGATGGCTGCCACCATTCTCAACAGCCCGCGTGCCGTCGAAATGAGTGTCTACGTGGTGCGAGCTTTCGTCGAGTTGCGCACGGAGTTGATGGCCAACGCGCAGCTCGCCCGCAAACTCGATGCACTCGAGAAATCCATTGTCATACTGGACGCCGACTCCAGGCGGCAATTCAAGGAACTGAGGGCGCTGGTATTTTCCCTGGCCATGCCGCCAGCCAAGGAGCAGTAACGCGCAAGCTGCGAGCATCCGCTCCTGTCGGGAATGCTGGTCGATACCCTATCCGGCACCGCTACGCACGATCGTCGAATTGCTCGACACGTTCCTGTCTCTGCAGCTCGCCGAGACGGCCTCCGATGCACACTGAGCGTAGTATCAGACTTTGCAAGTGGGGAGGCTGCGCGTGCGATTGAAGGGTTTAGACGAACTGCCAACCAGCGGCGATCCTCGCCTGCAGTTTCCCGACTTGACCCCGCGCCCCTGGTGGCGGCGAATCAAGTGGGCCATCTGGCTGCCCATCGCCGCATCCGCCATCGCCGTGCTTTCAGGCGCAGTCTGGATTGCGCGCGATGCGCTGCCACTCTTTGGCAGCGGCCCGCCGAGCGAAGGCTCGTTGCTCGTCAACGTCAACACCGCAACAACAGAGCAACTGCAGTCGCTACCCGGCATCGGCCCTGCCCGTGCACGCCTGATCATCGAGCATCGACCCTACGCGAGCGTGGAGGACCTGAAGCGCATCCAGGCCATTCCGGACACTCTCATCGACGACCTGAAGCCGCTGCTGCTCGTGAGCGGGGAAACACGGAAGACGGCCACTCGCTGAGATCGAGCTGCCTGCAGCCGCCTCACCGCCGAAATACCATCCACAGCCCGACGACACAGAGCAGGATCCCACCCGCGTTCACGAGCGAAATCTTCTCGTTGAAGAGCGCGACGCCGAGCAGCAGCAGCACGAGCGCCGCGGCCGATTGCGTGACGACCTGGCCGAGGCTCACGTCGAAACCGCTGCGATAGAGGAGCAGGAAGCCGACATCGAGCCCCGAGATCGTCACGGCGAGCGCGAGTGCAGTCCAGTTCACCTGCGGCAGTGCCGTGCGCAGCGGCACGGCGGCGGGCGTGAGCAGGTAGGCGAGCATGAAGATCGCCGTGACGCCCGCGTAGGTGATCGCGAGCGACAGGAACGGGTTCACGCCCGCAGGCGTGACCTTGAGCACGACGTGGTAGCCCACGGTGGCAATGATCGCGATCGATAGCCAGAGCCATTGCATGGGGGCATTATCGCCGACGGGCGGCTGGCTGCTTCCCCGCGAGATCAGCTCCTTGTCGTCGAATAGGGACAGCAGTTGACTCGGAAATCAACTTGGCGCAGGGTATGAATCCGGCGACTCCGGTGCTGCCAGGGAAAGTGGACGCGATCACGCTGGCGCTGCGGCGTGAGATCGATGACACCGCCATGGAAGAGTTTTTTCATGCATGTGGGGTGTGGGGACACACCGTGTCGGATGGACGCCGACCGCTTGCGCTGTTGAACGGGCGCCACGAGATATTCGTGATTGAAACGGCGACGCCGGCGCCGTGGGTGGTGGCGTCATTCGACACGATCGAGCGCGAACTGGTGGTCGCGGCACTGTTGAATGACCGACGAGCGCCCAGCAGGGATGCGTGTGCGGCGGCCTGTGCCACGGCACTTGGGGTCGCGGTGGACACGCTCGTTTGAGCGCGGAGGACCTGTCATGACCGCCAAGGACTTGCGATCGCTCGATGCTTTCCGCCAGGAACTCCTCGATGCGCGTCCCGGCTTTCGCCGCGCGTGGGAGGCGAGCGAACCGAAGCGGAATGTCGCGCTTGCGCTCGTGCGCCTGCGCACGCAGGCCGGTCGCACGCAGACGCAGGTCGCCGAGGCGGCAGGCTGGGACAAGGGTTTCGTGTCGCGTCTCGAAGCGGCGGCTGGGCCCGTGCCCGACATCGCAACGATCACGCGCTACGCCGCGGCGTGCCAGTCGGTCGTCGGCCTCGTGTTCGCGTCGATTGCCGCCGGCACCGGGGCAGCGCACGTCATTGACAGTGTCTCGCTCGCCACGCCCACGGATGTAAACCCGTTCGAGACGCTCCGCGACCAGGAACTGCCGCTCGAACCAGCGCGGACGCTCGTGACCCGCGAGCGCTGATGACACACGCGATCAATCCGGATCTCGACGGGCTTTTCGGCTGCGGGACTGCCTGCGGAGCAGGTTGATCCCTGCCGCCGCGAGAAAGAACAACGGCAGGATGATCCGGCCGAAGGCCGCCGCGGTACGCAGGGGCTGCGGTCCTTCGACCTCGCGCAGCGCGAAGTACGCGCCGATCGCGCACAGCACATTGACCCACCACGGCAGGCGGCTCACGAGCTCGAAGAAATTCTCCAGGGCACCCGTGTGCCGCCGCCGTTCGCGCATCAGGCTGCCTTGCCGAGGTCGGTTTCGGGCGCTGTCTCTTCGGCGCCGAGCGGAAAAGACGTCATCCGGAAGAGCACAGCCAGGGCGTTGCCGCAGCAGCGAGATGCATTACTCAAGTCGCCCCCCGTGGCCCCGTGGACGGGGCGCTTTGCCGGGATTATAAGGGTGAAAACGCAGCGATACGGGCTCCAGCCCCGGGGGAACACATGCCATCCGACATCACCCGCCGCGATTTCCTGAACGGCGCTGCGCTCTCGATCGTTGCGGGCCTCTCGCCGGCCGATCTGTTCGCCCTGTCGATCACCGCCGCGCCCTACCCGCCCGCCGCGCAGGGCTTTCGCGGCTCCGCGCCCGGCAGCTTCACGGTTGCCCATGCGCTGCGCGACGGCCGTGCATTCGATACCGCGGGGGTCTCCTTCGACGAACGCTACGACCTCATCGTCGTCGGCGCTGGCATCAGCGGGCTCGCGGCGGCCTGGTTCTATCGCCGCGAGAAGCCGAACGCGCGCATCCTGCTGCTCGAGGCGGGCGACGATTTCGGCGGCCACGCGCAGCGCAACGAGTTCGAGATCGACGGCCGCAAGCTGATCGGCTACGGCGGCAGCGAGTCGCTGCAGTCGCCCCACTCCCTCTACAGCAAGGAGGCGCTCGGCCTGCTGCGCGGGCTCGGCGTCGACATCGACCGTTTCGAGACCGCGTTCGATCGTTCGCTCTACCCGGGGCTCGGCCTGTCGCGCGGCATCCTCTTCAAGAAAGAAAGTTTTGGCGTCGATCGGCTCGTCACCGGCGACCCGACGCGCATGGTCGCCGACGACATCCCGCCGGATCGCATGAACGCGCGCCCCATCGCCGAATTCGTCGCGGACTTCCCCGTGTCGGACACCGCGAAGCGGCAGATCGTCGAGCTCTACACTTCGAAGCGCGATCCGCTCGCTGGCAAGTCGCGCGCGCAGAAGGAGGCCGCACTCGAGCACACGAGCTACCGCGACTGGATCACGAAGGTGTGGGGTTTCGATGCGCAGGTCGCCGACACCTTCCAGGACCGCTCGCACGACTTCTTCGCGAGCGGCATCGACGCAGTGCCCGCGGGCTGGGCGCGCGAGTCCGGCTATCCTGGTTTCGATGGCCTCGGCCTCGGCGACGGCGCCGACAACGCCGAGATGGACGATCCCTACATCCACCACTTCCCGGACGGCAACGCCTCGATCGCACGCCTGCTCGTGCGCTCGCTGGTCGCGGGCGTGGCACCGGGGCGCGGCATGGAAGACATCGTGCTCGCGCCATTCGACTACTCGCGCCTCGACCGCGCCGGTGCGCTCGTGCGCCTGAAGCTCAACAGCACCGCGGCGCAGGTTCGCCAGCGGGATGCGCAGACGGTCGACGTCACCTATGTGCAGGAGGGCGTCGTGCGCGGCGCGAGCGCGAAGCACGTCGTCATGGCCTGCTACCACTCGATGGACCCCTACGTGATGCCTGGCCTGCCCGAAGCGCAGCGCGAGGCGCTGGCGCTCAACGTCAAGATGCCGCTCGTGTACGTCAACGTCGCGGTGCGCAACTGGAAGCCCTGGGTCGCGCGCGGCGTGCACGAAGTCACGAACGCGATCGGCTTCTACTCGCGCATCAAGCTCGACTACCCGGTGAGCCTCGGCGACTATCGCTGCCCGCGCTCACCCGACGAACCGATGCTGCTGCACCTCGTGCACGTGCCGACCGTGCCACTCACGCCGGGGCTCGATCCGCGCGACGCGCTGCGCCAGGCCCGCGGCCAACTCATCGCGACGCCGTTCGAGCGCTTCGAGAGCGAGGCGCGCGACGAGCTCACGCGCATCGTGGGAGCGAGCGGCTTCGACGCCGATCGCGACATCGCCGCGATCACGGTGAACCGCTGGGGCCATGGCTACTCGGGCGGCGACAACCCGCTGTTCGACCCGCCGCGCAAGGGCCCCGAGCCTTACGAGATCGCGCGCGCCCGCTTCGGCAGCATCGCGTTTGCGAGCTCCGACTCGGAATGGGCCGCCTACGCGCACGCGGCGATCGACCAAGCGCACCGGGCAGTGGGGGAGTTGCTCGCTATCTAAGGCGGTCCGCGGCGGCAGGGCGAAATCTTCCCCTCCTCTCGGGTCGAGCGCGCCGTCTGCGACGGCGTTCCCTCGATGCGACGGCGCTCGGCGCATGGGAGTTGCAGAAGCAGAACCCGCATCAGTCGCCTCGCTCTGACCGTCACATCTCGGCGCTCTCCACGTTCGTCGGCGAAGATTTCGCCCTGCCGCCGCGAAACGTCCCCGAGCTTGCGAGCGGGTGCCACAGGGCTGCGCTCAGCTTTGCTGGCAAACGCGCCTGGCCCGTAGCCCGTAGCGCGTGGCCCGCCGCGCACAGCCCGCCACACCTGTCGCGCCAACGTGGCGGGAACTTCGTCGACGAACGTGGAGGGCGCCGAGGGGCGGTGGTCAGAGCGAGGCGACCGCCGATGGCCCTGCTGCCGCCCTGCTCTCACGCCGAGCGCCACCGCCCCGAGGGTACGCAGTCGCAGACGGCGCGCCCGACCCGAGAGGAGACGAAGATCCCGCCGCATGGTCGCGACGCGTGCGCCGCGCTACGCGCCACGCTCAACGTGCGACGAGCGCCTCGAACTCCGCCCCGTGCGCCGCTTTCAGTGCCGCGCAGAGCCCGATCGACTCGACGGTGCGGCCGACCTCGAGTTCGCCGGCACCGATTTCGCGGACCTTCGCTTCGCCGAAGTCCCTCACTTGCGCCTGCGCGGCCGGGTCGCAGAACTGCCCGCCGAGTTGCAACAGGAACGGCTTGGCGAAGACCGAGGCGCGCGCGCCCAGCGCTTCGAAGTTCTGTCGCACCCAGTCCCAGGTGGCTCGTCGCAGTGCGGGCTGCCGCACTGCGAGTGACAGCGCCCCGAACACTTCGCCGATGGGCACCGCCGGGTCGAGCGCGATCTTCTGCACGATGGCGCCGACGTCCGGGTCGTCCGCCGATCCGAGCGCGAAGGCCGCCTGGCTGCGCGCGAGCGCATCGTCGCTGCGCACAGCCGCGACCATCGCGTCGACGACCCCGGGCACCTGCTCCTGCACGCCCACCGCCCACACGCGATCGCGCAACCCGCTGTCGATCGAGGCGGGGTCCTTCAGTGAGCTCGCGGCTGCGGCCGCGAGCTGCGCGCGCAGCTGCGGATCGCGGGCCCCGAGCGCGACGATGTCGAGCAACGATCGCCGCAGCAGTTGCACGTCGGCGGCATCGGTCGCGTTGCGCTTCGCATCGAGCGATGCGCCGATCGCCGCAAGGCGCGGCGCGTACACGTCGCCGAGCCGGCGACGCAGGGCCGCCCGCTGCGGCTCGTCGGCCATGCGGTTCATGAGGTCGACGAGATCGAGGCCGAGCAACGTCGAGACCTGCCGGTTCGGATGCGTGGCGAGCGCGGCCATCGCATCGAGGTAGGTCGCGAGCTGGATGCGGCCGGCCGCGAAGCCGCCCTTGATGCTGTCGGCAAGCACGAGCGCTTCGCGGTCCGGCAGGCTCGCGCCGCGCGCCAGCAGCGCCGCCGCATCACGGGCATCGAGCGCGAAGCGGTAGTAACCCGCGCCGTCGGCGTTCGGCATGACGGCTTCGATCGCGCCGATGTCGCCGGGCACTGCGAGGGTCGCCGTCCCACCCTGCATCAGCGTGCAGCGCTTGCGCTCGCCGCGCTCGCCATAGAAGCGGATGCAAAGCGGGATCTTCCAGCGCTGGCCCTGTTCGATCGTCGACCCGACCGGTGCGTAGCGCGACTGCGCAATCGCGAGCTGGCCGTCCGCGCGCCGCGCGAGGGTGACGAGCGGCAGGCCGGGCTGCTCGACGAAAGAGCGAAAGGCGTCGATGACCGCGGGATCCCCCGCCGCACGCGCCATCGCCGCGAAGAAATCGTTCGCCGTCGCGGTGCCGAACTCATGGGCCGCGAGATGGGCGCGCACGCCGCGCTGGAAGCGCTCGGGCCCCATGTAGGACTCCATCATCGTCAGCACGCCGGCGCCCTTGCTGTAGGTGATGCCGTCGAAGGCGCTCGCGACGCGCGTGTTGTCGTCGATCGGCTGGCGGATCGGGCGCCCGATGCTGCGCGAATCCGTGTCCATCGCCGCCAGCATCTCCTCGGTGAGCGAAGTGGCCGGCACGAGGTCGGGCCGTAGCTGGTGCGCGGTCTTGAGGCCCATCCATTGCGCGAAGGATTCGTTCAGCCAGATGTCGTCCCACCAGGCGGGTGTGACGAGATCGCCGAACCACTGGTGCGCGAGTTCATGGGAAGCCACCGCGAAAAAGCCGCGCAGTTGCGCGGGCGGCGGGTCGTTGCCGAGGAGCAGCAGGCCGTCGCCGTAGAAGACGGCGCCCGCGTTTTCCATCGCGCCCCGCAAGGCCGGCGAGGCGACCTGGTCGAGCTTCCCGTACGGATAGGGGATGCCGAAGTAGTCCTCGAGCGCGAGCACGATTTCCGGCGTGTGCTCGAGCGCGTAGGCGAACTTCGGGCCCTGGCCACGCGTGGCGACGCCGCGCAGCGGGATCGGCGCGCGCTTCAGGCCTTGGGCCGGGATCGCCTTGCCCTGCACGACGTCGAGCGGCCCGACGGCGAGCGCCAGCAGGTAAGTGGGCAGCGGCGGCGTCGGCGCGAACTCGTGGCGCACGAGCCCCCCGCCGATCGAGCGCTGCGCGGCGAGCGGGGCATTCGCGATCACCCGATCGCCCTCGCGCGCAACGACGATCACCGTGAACGGCGTCTTGAACCGCGGGTCGTCGAAGCCGGGGAAGGCGCGGCGCGCATCGAGCGGCTGCATCTGCGTGTAGGCGTAGGACTCATCGCCGCGCACGATGCGCCCGATGCCGGATACGCCCTGCTGGAAGTCCGCGGCATAGACGATGCGCAACGTGGCCGCACCCGCCGGGATCGGCTCGGCCGCATCGAGGCGCGCCACGCCGCGCAGCGCGTCCACTTCCGAGTACGCGAGCGCGAGCGTGCGACCGCCGGTGCGCAACGTGGCGGAGGTGACCCGCAGCCCGCGCCCGTGCAGCCAGATGCGCCGCGTCGGCGCCGCAATCTTCACCTCGATGCGCGCATTGCCGCTGAACGCACCCTGGCGCGGGTCGATATTGAAGGTGAGCTCGTACCGCTGCGGCACGACTTCGTCGGACAGCGGTCCGCGCGGCGCCTCGTCGGCGCGGGCACCCCATGTCGCAAACGTCAATAGCGCGCACAGCGCGGGCAGGACTCGGCGCATCGCAGGCACTCCATCGCGGGCGGGCCGCGATTGTGCCACACGCCGCGTGTCACTCGCCGAAGGTCTTGCGCACCGTCAGCTCCACGTACGGCCCGATCCGCAGCGTGCGCGTCTCGATGTATTCGAGCGGCGCGCTGCCACGCATGCCTGCGAAGATTTCCCGTCGGCGCGTCGCCGCCCGGTCGGTGAGGTTCTTCGCGTAGAGGCGCACGAACCAGCCCGCGGCGGGACGCATTTCGAGGAAGGCATCGAGGCGCGCGCCCAGCCGGTCGGTCTTCACCTGGTCGAATTGGTACTCGGTTTCCCGGCTCGCAAAGCGGACATCGAGGCCCCATCGGCTCTGCCACGCCGGCACTTGCTGCGTGAAATGTGCCGCGGCCTCGAAGGGCTCATCCTCGGAGATCTCGCGGGACCGGCCCGTGGCGGGATCGAGGGTGCGGCCCCGCCTCCACACGCCCTGGAACTTCAGCAGCCCGCCTGCGATGCGGAAGCGATCGAGCGGCAGGTCGAGGTCGACCTCCAGTTCGTTGCGCCGGCCCGAACCGATGTTGCCGACCGCGTCGAACGTGCCATCCGGTCCCGTCACGGGAATGCGGTCGACGAGATCGTCGATGCGCTCGTGCCGCGCGCTCAGCACGAGCGCACCTGCCCCGTCCATGAAGTGTCGCTCCCACGCGAGCTCGAGGCGCCAGGTCCGGTCGGGCTCGAGGTCGGGATTGCCCGCCGTCACGGTACCGGCCGAGAGCGATGCCGAGCTCGCGAAATCACCGAAGTCGAGCTGCCCCACCTCGCGCTCGAGCAGCAGACGCCAGCGATCGCCCCCGCCCGGGGACCACGACAGCAGGGCGCGCGGCTTCGGGTAGATGAAAGACTTCGTCGACGCGTGATCGCCGCTTTGTTCGAGCTCCGAGCGCTCAAAGCGCGACCCGGCCTCCAGCGTCCACGCCGGCGCGGGGCGCCAGATCGCGAGCAGCGACGCTTCGACGCGCCGCTCCTCCACGCGCACGTCGGGCGTCGGCAGCGGCGCCGCGATGCCGTTCTCGACAAGCGATGTGTGGCTGTCGAGCACGTTCAGGGCGCCCTCGAGGCTGCCCTCGAGCGTCCAGCGGCCGCTGGCACGTCGCAGCGTGCCGCGCAGGATCGTTTCGCTCGATCGTTCGAGATTGCGAAACAGTTCCGTGTCGCCGCTCGCCATGTCGAGTTCGCGCTCGCCCTCGTCGTCGTCGCTGTCGCGCCGGAGGGCGTACGCCCCGAATTCGAGCCGCTCGCCGAGCCGGCGGTCGTAGCGCAGGCCGAGCTCCGTGCGCCGGTCGTCCTTGAACTCTGCGCCGATGTCGTCGCTGCGGATGTCCGCGGCGAAGCGCTCGCGCTGCCAGGCGACGTTGGTGCGCAGCGCGCCCCCGGCGAGCGGCGTTTCGAGGGCGCCCGCGAGTTCGCCGATCTTCGAGCCTTCGTACTGGCGATAAACGGGATCGCGCAACACGGTGCCGTCCGGCGCCACGCGCGGCCGATCCCCGACGCCGTGTTCGTCGTCCCAGGTGCGGTACAGCGCACCAGAAAGCTCGTAGCGGCGCGCGCCGCTCTCGCGCGAGTACTCGCCCGCGACGCGCGGCGCCAGGTAGCCGCGCTGGAACGCACCCAGGCCAGCCTCCGCCGAACCGCGGGCCTGCGCGCCGCGCACGCGCACCACGTTGGCGAGCACCGCCTCGCCCTGCATGTCGATGCCCGGCGCGCCGGCACGAATGACCTCGATGCGATCGACCGTGGCCGCGGGGATGCGCCGCAGGAGCGCCTCGAGCGTCTCTTGCTTGCTCGCCGGCCGGCTGCCGTCGATCAACACGTTCCCGCCGGCGCCGGCGAAACCGCGCACGTCGGCGTCGCCCTCGCTGAAGGCAAAACCGGGCAGCACCGCGAGCATGTCGAAGGCCGAATAGGGCTGCACGCGCGCGAAGAAAGCGCCCGGATAGGCGGTGATCCGCCCGGTCCCCTCGCCCACCGCGGCGGCGGCGACGATCGGGCAGCAATAAAGTACGATCCACGCGGCAGGTCGCATGGCGTGCAGCATGCCCCAGGCCGCATTATCGCGGGATTACCCACCTGCCCAGGCCGGAGTTGACGATGCCAGATGACGTCGTGACCCTCTATCACTCGCCGAACACCCGCTCGACGGGGGCACTCAACCTGCTGGAAGAGCTCGGCATGCCCTACGAGCTGAAGGCACTCGACATGAAGGGCGGAGAGCAGCGCGAGGCCCCGTACCTCGCGATCAACCCCATGGGGAAAGTCCCCGCGGTGAAGCACGGCGAGGCGATCGTCACCGAGCAGGGCGCCATCTACATCTACCTCGCGGACCTCTGGCCGCAGGCGAAGCTCGCGCCCGCGATCGGCGACCCGCTGCGCGGCCCCTACCTGCGCTGGCTCGTGTTCTATGGTTCCTCGTTCGAGCCCGCGATGGTCGATCGCGCGCTGAAGCGCGAGCCGGGCCAGGCCTCGACGATGCCCTACGGCGACGTCGACACGACGATCGCAACCCTGAAGGGGCAGCTCGCCAAGGGCCCGTGGATACTGGGCGATCGCTTCACGGCCGCCGACGTCTTGTGGGGCACCGCGCTCACCTGGATGATCGCCTTCGGCCTGTTGCCCACCGAGGCGCCCTTCAAGGGCTACACCGAGCGCTGGAACCAGCGCCCCTCCGTCGCCCGCGTACGCGAGATCGACGCGAAGCTCGCCGCTCAATAGTGCGGCGGCACCTCGATCGCGGTGGCCGACGCCGCGGTCGAGTCGTGCGCGGCCGCGAGCTGCTGGGCGAGCTGCTGGTTGCGCGCGCGCAGCTCGGCGAGGTCGCGTTGCTGGCGCGCGAGCTCGTCGCTCAGTTCCTGCAGCGCACGCTCGAGGTGCGCCACTTTCATCTCGAGCCCTTCGATCCGCGTGTCGACCATTGAATTCCTCCGGTGCGCGCACGATACGCTAGGCTTGCCGCGGAGGTGAACCATGCGGCATCGAACCCCGTGGCGAGGGCCGCTGGCCGCCGCCACGCTGGCCCTGCTACTCGTCGGCCCGATCGCGCAGGCGCGCGAGAAGATCGGCCTCGTGCTCGGCGGCGGCGGCGCGCGCGGCGCGGCGCACATCGGCGTGCTGCGCGCGCTCGAGCGCGAGCACATCCCGGTCGACTACATCGCCGGCACCAGCATGGGCGCCATCATCGGCGCCCTGTACGCCTCGGGTTATACGGTCGACGAAATCGAGCAGATCCTCCACGAGATGGACTGGGGCAGCGTCTTTCGCGACGGCGCTTCGCGCGACACGCTGCCGATGCGCGAAAAGGAGCTCGACCGCGCGCAACTGATCCCGCAGGAGGTCGGCCTCGGCAAGCACGGGCTGAAGCTGCCGCCCAGCATCGTGATCGGGCAGAAGCTGAACCTCGTGCTGCGGCGGCTGCTGGTGCAGAGCCGCGAGTACATCCGCTTCGACGACCTGCCGATCCCGTTTCGCTGCGTCGCCACTGATATCACCGAGGCGCAGGAAGTGGTGTTCGGCGAGGGCGACCTCACCCTCGCCGTGCTCGCGAGCGCGGCGATTCCCGGTGTTTTTGCGCCGGTGCGGCACGACGGCCGCCTGCTCGTCGATGGCATGGTGACGAACAACATCCCGGCTGACGTCGCGCGCGCGATGGGCGCCGACCGGCTGATCGTCGTCAATGTCAGCCAGCCCCTGCTGTCGGCGGCGGAACTCGGCTCGCCGGTTTCGGTGCTGATGCAGTCCCTGTCGGGCCTCGTCGATCGCGAGAGTGCGCGCGTGCTCGCGACGCTGACGGCAAACGACATCGTCCTGAAGCCCGACATGCCCGGCATCGCCTCACTCGACTTCGAGAAGGTCGGCGCCGCCGTGCACGCGGGCGAGGCCGCGGCGCTGGCACAGGCGGACGCGCTGCGGCATCTCGCCGTCAGTCCCGAAGCGTTCGCGGCGTGGCGCACGGCGCACCTGCGCCAGCCGATCGGCAATCCGCGCATCGCATTCGTCGACGTGCGCAGCGACACCAGTCGCACCGCGGGGCTCGTGCGCGACCGGCTCGGCATGCAGGAAGACAAGCCGTTCAGCTTCGACGCGGTGTCGGAGCAGATCGACCGCGCCTTCGGCGCCGGCACCTACCAGCGCATCGACTACCGGCTCGAGGAGCACGAGGGTGAGTACGGGCTGATCGTGCGCCCGGTCGACAAGGCCTGGGGACCGAACTACCTGCGCTTCGGCCTGCAGTTCGAGGACGACTTCAAGGGCCACGACGACTACCAGTTGAACGCCGAGCTGCGCATGACGGGGCTCAGCTCGACCGGCGCCGAATGGCGCAACCTGCTGCAGCTCGGCCGCCAGGGCGGCCTCACCTCGGAGTTCTATGCGCCCTTCGGCCGGCTCGGCCGCTGGTTCGTCGCCCCGCAACTGCAGTACCTCGCGCTCAGCCAGCCCCTGCGCCTCGGCCACGACGAAGTGGCCCGCTACCGGGTCGAATCCTCGGGCGGGGAACTGCGCTTCGGTCGCGATTTCGGCGAGAACACGCGCATCGCACTCGCGGCGTCGCGGCTGCATGATCGCGCCAAGCGGCTCATCGGCGATCCGTTCCTGCCGGAAAGCCAACGAGCGGACATCGCGGGCCTCGAGCTCCAGTTCCTCTACGACGACCTCGACAGCGTTGCATTCCCGACGCGCGGCGCGCGCCTCGAGGCGAGTTACGGCCGCTTTGGCGAAGCCCTCGGTGCACACGAGCGCGGCGACCTCGCGCGGCTCTCGTGGGACCAGGCGATGAGCATCGGACGCAACACCTTCACCATCGGCGCACGCGCATCGGTCTCGACCGACAACATCGACTCCTACAGCACCGGCGCAAACCTCGGCGGCCTCACCAACCTGTCCGGCTTCGGCGAGAACGAGCTGTTCGGCAACCAGATGGTGTTTGCGCGCCTGACCTACTACCGCCGCGTCGGCGCGAGCGAATCGCTGATCCAGATGCCGCTCTATGTCGGCGTGAGCGCGGAAGCAGGCAATGTCTGGGACGACTTCGACGACATCGCGGGCCGCGACCTGATCAAGGCGGGCAGCGTGTTCGTCGGCGTGCCGCTGCCGCTCGGGCCCCTGCGCTTCGGCTTCGGCTACGCCGACACGGGCGATCGCTCGTTCTATCTCACATTCGGGTCCTACGTGCGGGCCGGCTTTCATTAACATGGCTGCATGAAGGCACGGACGAAGAAGTGGCTGCGGCGGTGCGCGGTCGCGGCTGCAGCGCTCGCGGCCGCCGCGGCGCTCGTGTTCGTGGCGGCCCTGTTCTATTACGACCGTGAAGTGGCGCAGCAGTTCGAGGGCCGGCGCTGGACCCTGCCGGCCAAGGTCTATGCGGCGCCGCTCGAGCTGTACGCGGGCCTGCCCTTTTCACCGGCCGACCTCACGGCCGAGCTGGCGCGCCTGCACTACCGCGAAACGCCCACGCTCGCGCGTCCCGGCACGTATCGGCGCCGGCGCGGGCGCTTCGAGATCGCCGTGCGGGAGGTGCGCTTCGCGGACGAGCAGCGCCCCGCGCAGGTCGTCGCCGTCACGATCGAAAACGGCGCGGTGGTGAGCGTGCGCGACGCGCGCAACGACGACATCCCGGTTTTCCGGCTCGATCCGCAACTGATCGGCAGCATCTTCCCGATCCACGGCGAGGACCGGATCGTGCTGACGCCCGACGAGGTGCCGCCGCTGCTGCCGGCGGCGATCAAGGCGGTGGAGGACCGCAAGTTCGCCACGCACCACGGCGTCGACCTCGAGGCGATCGCGCGCGCGATGTGGGTGAACCTGCGCGCCGGCCGGGTCGAACAGGGCGGCAGCACACTCACGCAACAACTCGTCAAGAGCTACTTCCTCGACGGGCGCCGCACGCTCGGCCGCAAGCTCGAGGAAGCGATGATGGCGCTCGCGCTCGAGGCCCGCTACGACAAGCGCGACCTGATGACCGCGTACATCAACGAGATCTACCTCGGCCAGCAGGGCGATCGCGCGATCCACGGCTTCGGGCTCGCGAGCCAGTTCTGGTTCGGCAAGCCGCTCGACGAGATCGACCTGCCGGAACTCGCGCTGCTCGTGGCGATCGTGCGCGGGCCGCCGTACTACGACCCGCGCCGCCATCCGGCGCGTGCACTCGAGCGGCGCAACCTCGTGCTGCGCATCCTCGCGCAGCAGCAGATCGTCCCTGCGGAGCAGGCCGAGGCGGCAGCGCAGAAGCCGCTCGGCATCGCCGCGCGACCCTCGGGCGGCTACTTCCCGGCGTATCTCGACTTCGTGCGCCAGACGCTGCGTCGCGACTACAAGGAAGCCGATCTCACCGAGGCCGGGCTCAGCGTCTTCACGAGTTTCGATCCGCGCGCGCAGATCGCCGCGGAGAAGGCCATCGAGGGCGAACTCACCCGCCTCGACCTCGCGCGCAAGCCGCCGGCCGGCAAGGCGGGGCTCGAGGGCGCGGCGATCGTCACGCTGCCGCAGAGCGGCGAGGTGATCGCGATGGTCGGCGGTCGCAATGTCAATTTCGACGGCTTCAACCGCGCACTCGCGGGCGCGCGCCCGATCGGCTCGCTGGTGAAACCCTTCGTGTACCTCGGGGCGATCGAAACGGGACGCTGGAACGCGACGAGCATGCTCGACGACACCCCGATCGACGTGCCGCTCTCGAAGGGCAAGGTCTGGCAGCCGCAGAACTTCTCGCGCAATGCGAACGGGCCGGTGTCGATGGTGCGCGCGCTCAGCGAGTCGCTGAACCTCGCGACGGTGCACCTCGGCCTCGACGTCGGCGTGCCCAAGGTCGCGCAGATGTTCACGCGCTTCGGGCTCGAATCGGCGCCGCGGCCGCTGCCGTCGCTGCTGCTCGGCGCGGTGGACCTGCCGCCGATCGATGTCGCGCAACTCTACAACGGGCTCGCGAACGGCGGCTTCCACGTGCCGCTGCGCGCCGTGCGCGCCGTCATCGACGAGCGCGGCGAGCGCATCGGCGCCTATCCGGTGCGCATTGCCCCGGTGGCCGCGCCCGACGCGGTGTACCAGGTCGATCGCATGATGACCTACGTGATCTCGCGCGGCACCGGGCGTGCGGCGGCGGCACGCCTGCCGCGCGGCCTCGTCGTCGCCGGCAAGACGGGCAGTTCTTCCGACCTGCGCGACAGCTGGTTCGCGGGTTTTTCGGGCAGCCACCTCGCCGTCGTGTGGATCGGCTACGACGACAACCGGCCCACTGGCGTCACCGGCTCGGGCGGCTCGTTGCACGTGTGGCAGAAGATCATGTCGGCGCTCGACACCACCTCCTGGCAGCCCCCCATGCCCGAATCGCTCGAGGACATGCCGGTCGACTACCCCTCGGGCCTGCGCGTGACGACGGGCTGCTCGCAGGACGAAGTGATCGTGGCCGTGCCGCGCGGCGCGCCGACGCCGTTCATGGCCGGTTGCGCACCGCCATCCGGCATCCTGGATTGGGTCCGTGGCATCATCCGCTGATGGTGTTCCGTGCCAGCCTGCTGCTGCCCCTCGTCCTCGCGCTCGTGCTCTCTGGCTGCGCCACGCCGCCGTATTCGCCTGCACCGGGCCCCGCGCCGTCGACCGGCGGCGAGCGGCCAGTGCCGGGCCAGCCGGGGGCCGGCGCGGAACTGCCCGTACCCATCCCGGTGCCGACTCCGGCGCCCGTGCCGCCGCCCCCGCCGAAATCGTACCGACTGGGTACCGCGACCAACGCGCTCGTCACGCAGGCGCGCGGAGCGACGGCCAGGGGTGATTTCGACGCGGCCGCGGCAACACTCGAACGCGCGCTGCGCATCGAGCCGGACAACCCGCTCGTCTGGATCGAGATGGGCCGCACCCGGCTCGCGGGCGGAGACGCGCGGCAGGCGGAGAACATGGGCCGGCGCGCCCTCGCGCTGGCCGCCGGCGCCCCGCGCGAACAGTCGGGCGCCTGGCGCCTGATCGCCGATGCGCTGCGCGCGCGGGGACGCAACGTCGAGGCGCAGGACGCGGCCCAGCGGGCCGAGGCGCTGGCGCCGCCCTGACGCGGGCGGGATCGCACATGGCGGACGCATACGGGCAAGCCCGTACGGGGGCCGCCGAATTGCGGCCGGGTGCACCGGCCCCTAGCCTTTCCCATCGAGAGAGTGGGGAATCGGGGTCCCGGAACGTGCCGGGCGACGCCGGTTCCAGTCAGCGCCGGGCGCACCCCCTGCCCGGCGCTGGCTATCTCCTTCGCGCCGCCCTCTTCATCGTCGCGTATGTCCTCGTCGACTGGCTGAGCTACCTGCAGCCCGTCCTGCAGCTCGGCATCACGCCCTGGAATCCGCAGACCGGACTCGCCCTCGCTTTCCTCGTGTGGCAAGGCCCGCGCGGCGCCGTTGCCGTCGCCCTCGCCGCCCTGTTGTCGGAAGTGATCGTGCGCGATGTCCCGGCCGGCAGCATCGCCGCGATCGCCACCTCGATCTGGATCGCGATTGCCTATACGGGCCTCGCCGCGATCCTGCGCCGCAAGGGACCGGCCGCGCTCGTCGCGACACCCGGCGACGCCGCGCGCTTCGTCGGCGCCTGCCTCGGAGCTACGCTCTTCGTCGGCGTCGGCTTCATCGCGATCATGCTGGCGATGGGCGCGCTGCCCGAAGACGTGGCCCTCGGCGGCGTCGCGCGCTACTGGGTCGGTGACTTCAACGGCGTGCTCACGCTCACGCCGCTGCTGCTGTGGGCGCCCTCGTGGCGCAAGGGCCTCGGCGCGCTGCGCGCGCGCTGGCGCGAGGCGCTGCTGCAGCTCGCCGTGCTCGCTTTCTCGATGTGGATGATCTTCGTCGTGCTCTCCGACCAGGCGCTGCGATTCTTCTATCCGCTCTTCGTGCCGATGATCTGGCTCGCGCTGCGCTGGGGCGTGGTGGGCGCCGTGGTCGGCGCGCTCGCGATCCAGGTCGGGCTCGCATTCATGGTGAAGGACGTGGGCGCGGCGCCGCCGCTCTTCGAACTGCAGTTCCTGATGCTGACGCTGAACCTCACCGCCCTGCTCCTCGGCGCCACCGTCAGCGAACGACAGCGGGCGCAGGCGCAACTGCGCGAGCGCGACGAGGCGCTGGCGCGCGCGATGCGCTTCGCGACGGCCGGCGAAATGGCCTCGGCACTCACGCACGAACTGAACCAGCCGATCACCGCGCTCGTGTCCTACCTGCGCGCGGCCGAGATCCTCGCCGCACCGGGCGAAGCCCGCGATGCGCGCCTGCCCGAAACGCTGGGCAAGGCCGCGAGCGAGGCGATCCGCGCCTCCGCCGTGCTGCGGCGGTTGCGCGACTTCTACAGCACCGGCCAAGCCGCATGCGCGCCGCTGTCGCTCGCTGCGCTGTGCGATACCGTGAACGCCGCCTTCCACGAGCGCCTGCGGCGCGCGGGCGTGCAACTTGCCTGCAACGTGGGCGCGGACCTGCCGCCGGTCGCCGCGGATCCGACGCAACTCGAGATCGTGCTCCACAACCTCGTCGCAAACGCGATCGATGCGATGGCCGCGACGGAAGGCGCCGTGAAGCGCATCGACATCACGGCCGAACGCCGGCACGATCACGTGCGGCTCGCGGTGGCGGACTCGGGCCCCGGCGTCGCCGCGGATGTCGTGGCGCGTGTCTTCGAGCCCTTCGTCACGTCCAAGCCCGCCGGCATGGGGCTCGGCCTGGCGATCAGCCGCTCGCTGCTGCGGGCGCAGGGCGGGGACCTCGAGTACATGGAGGCCGACGGAACGAGCGGCGCGCGCTTCGTATTGAGCCTGCCGCTCGCGGGAGACATGCCGCGTGACTGAAGCCACCGTATTCGTCGTCGACGACGACGCTGCGATCCGCGATGCGTTGAGCCTGCTCATCTCGTTGCGCGGGCTGCGGGCCCAGGTGTTTGCCTCGGCGGAACATTTCCTCGACACCTATCGCAGCGAATGGCGCGGCTGCCTGCTCGCCGACCTGCAGATGCCGGGCATGTCGGGGCTGGCGCTGCAGGCCGAGCTGAAAGCACGCGGCATTCCGCTGCCGGTGATCGTGCTGACCGCCCACGGCGACGTCGCCACCGCGCGCGCCGCGCTCATGAACGGCGCGGTCGATTTCCTCGAAAAGCCTGTCGACGACGCCGTGCTGATGGACGTGCTCGGCAACGCGATCCGACTCGACGCAGAGCGGCACGGCGCCGCCCACGCGCGCGCCGAGGCGAACGAGCGGCTCGCGCGCCTGACACCGCGCGAGCGCGACGTGCTGCGCCTCCTCGCACAGGGCAACCAATTGCGCGAAATCGCGCAGCAGCTCGAGATCAGCCCGCGCACGGTGGAGGTCTACAAGGCCCGGATGATGGAAAAGCTCGGCTGCCGCACGCTGGCGGATGTGGTGCGGGCGGGGAGTGAGCTGGCGGGCGGCGGGCAAGAGGCGCGCTGATTCATCCGCGTCCTCGCGGGTCGAGCGCATCGCCTGCGGCGAGTGTCCCCTCGGGGCACCGGCGCTCGGCGTGAGATCGCATCGAAACCGGCACCGTCGCGGTCGCCTCGCTCTGACCGGCGCCCCTCGGCGCTCTCCACGCTCGTCCGCGGATGAATCAGCGCGCGGCTTGCCCGCGGCCGGCCGCTCACCAGAGGCAGGTGCGTGCGAGGGGTGACTGGCTGCACGCAGCCGGCGCCGGTCCGGTCCGGGTGCGGGGCCGGCGGTGTCGA
>JBFWZQ010000008.1:0-133915 GCA_050185195.1 Steroidobacteraceae bacterium
CGCTCCGACCCGGCGCCGGCTGCGTGCAGCCTGTCACCCCTCGCCCCTCCCTGGCCCTGGTGAGCGACGGGCCGCGGGCAAGCGGCGCGCTGATTCATCCGCGGACGAGCGTGGAGAGCGCCGAGGGGCGCCGGTCAGAGCGAGGCGACCGCGACGGTGCCGGTTTCGATGGGATCTCACGCCGAGCGCCGACGCCCTGAGGGCACATCGCCGCAGGCGATGCGATCGACCCGCGAGGAGGCGGATGAATCAGCGCGCCGCTTGCCCGCCGCACGCCGCGCCGCGCCGCGCCTATCCCTGCGCATCCTCCGCGGGCGGGGGCGTATCCGGCTCGATCCAGCCGAGCAGCCGCGCCCTCTCTTCCGCGCGCAGGTAACTGTCCCGCGACTCGTTGGCGATCAGGCAGAACAGATCGGCCGTGCGCTCGGCGTCGTAGCGCGCGGAATGCGCGGAACCTGCATCCCAGTCGATGTTCGCGACGACGGCGGCTTTCGCGAGCACCGTCTGGCCCAGCGCGACACCGGCGAGGGTCGCCGTGTCGAAGCACGAGAAGGGATGGAAGGGGTTGCGCTTGATGTCGGTGCGCGCGACCGCCGCATTGAGGAAGCCGAGGTCGAAGGCCGCGTTGTGGCCGACGAGCACGGCGCGCCGGCAATCCGCGGCACGGATGGCAGTACGCACTTCGCGGAAGACCCGTTGCAGGGCGTCGCGCTCGGGAATGGCGGGCCGCAGCGGATGATGCGGATCGATGCCGGTGACCGCGAGTGCCGCCGCTTCGATGTTCGAGCCCGCAAACGGCTGCACGTGGAATGCGTGGCTCTCCCCGCGGCGCAGGACGCCGTCCGCACCCAGCTCGATCATGACAGCGGAAATTTCGAGCAGCGCGTCGGTGGCGGAATTGAAGCCGCCGGTTTCCACGTCGACGACGACTGGCAGGAAGCCGCGGAAACGGCGTGACATCGCCATCTGGCTCATCGCGCCCCGTTCCCTTCGAGCTGCCACGCCAGCGCCTCGCCCGCGCGCCAGGGCACGAGGGTCTCGTCGCCGAACGGATAGGCCGCCGGCGCCGTCCAGGCTGTCTTCACGAGCGTGATCGTCTCCGTGTTGCGCGGCAGGCCGTAGAAGTCGGCGCCGAAATGAGCCGCGAACGCCTCGAGTCGCGGTAGTGCACCCGCGGCCTCGAAGGCCTCGGCGTAGAGCTCGATGCCGGCGTGGGCGGAATAGATGCCCGCGCAGCCACAGGCATTCTCCTTGGTGTGCCGCGCATGGGGCGCGCTGTCGGTGCCGAGGAAGAAGCGCGGATCGGCGCTCACCGCCGCGTCCACGAGTGCACGCCGGTCGTCTTCCGTCTTCAGGATCGGCAGGCAGTAGAGGTGGGGGCGGATGCCGCCGGCGAACAGTGCGTTGCGCGCCAGCAGCAGGTGCTGCGGGGTGATCGTCGCGGCGATGCCCGCGCGTGCGCCGCGCACGAACTGCACCGCCGCCCGCGTCGTGATGTGTTCGAACACGATGCGCAAGGCCGGAATGCGCTCGGCGAGCGGCGCGAAGATCGCATCGATGAAACGCGCTTCGCGATCGAAGACGTCGACTTCGGCCGACGTCACTTCGCCGTGCACCTGCAGGGGCAATCCCGCTTCCGCCATGCGCGCGAGCGTCTCGTCGAGCCGGCGGATGTCGGTGACGCCCGCGTCGGAGTGGGTGGTGGCGCCCGCGGGGTAGAGTTTGCAGCCGTGCACGATGCCGCTTGCCTTCGCGCGTGCGACCTCGGCGGGTGTCGTGCGGTCGGTCAGGTACAGTGTCATCAGCGGTTCGAAGCGCGCGCCCGGGGGCAGGGCCGCCATGATGCGCGCGCGATAGGCCGCCGCCGCCTCGGTCGTGGTCACGGGCGGCTTGAGGTTCGGCATGACGATGGCGCGCGCGAAGCGCGCCGCCGTATGCGGCAGCACCGCGGCCAGCGCCGCGCCATCCCGCAGGTGCAGGTGCCAGTCGTCGGGGCGGTGGATCGTGAGGCGCGTCGTCATGGGCGCAATTCCTCGAGGAGGCGCGTGCCGAGCAGCAGCTCGAGTGCATAGCGCACGCCGAAACCCGTGATGTCGGTCGGGACGTGCGCGAGCCCGCCCTTGCGCACGGCCGAGGAGAGGTCGAGGTGCGCCCAGGCGGTGCCTGGCGGCACGAAGCGCGAGAGGAAACGCGCACCGAGGATATGGTCGCCCTTGGCATCGGCGGCGCATTGCGCGACGTCAGCGACCCGGCTGTCGATGTCGCTGTCGTAGTCCGGGTCCATCGGGAAGTTCCACACGCGCTCGCCGCTCCGCGCGCCCGCGGCGGTGAGTGCGGGCAGCAGCGCCGGGTTGTTGGTGAAGAGGCCGCTCATCCTTTCGGTGAGCGCGTACTCGCAGGTGCCCGTCAGGGTCGCGAAGTCGAGCATGAACCGCGGCTTCGTCCTGCCCGCGAGCGCGAGCGTGTCGGCCAGCACGAGGCGTCCCTCCGCGTCGGTGTGCACGACCTGCACGGTCAGGCCGTTCACGGCGCGCAGCACGTCCTGGGGGCGATACGCGGCGGGACCGATGCGATTCTCCGTGATGGCGAGCCAGGCGTCGGCGGCGAATGGTGCGCGCAGTTCGGCGAGCGCGAGCAGCGTCGCGAGTGCCACCGCGCTGCCCGCCATGTCGGTATGCATGTCGAGCATGCCCCGGTGGGGCTTCAGGTTGTTGCCCCCGGTGTCGAACAGCACGCCCTTGCCGATCAGCGCGACGTCGGGCGCGCGCGCGGCGCGGCGTGCACGCGGCCGCCAGCTGAGGTGCGCGATGCCGGCATGGCGCCCGGCATTGCCCGCGGCCACCGCGAGGAAGCAACCCGCGCCGAGCCGGCGCAGCGCGCGTTCGTCGAGCCAGCGAAATCCAAGGCCGTGCGTGCGCGCGAGTTGCGCAATGGCGCGGCGATAGGTGGGTGCTTCGAGCTTGTTCGGCGGCAGGGCCGTGAGCCAGCGCGCGAGATTGGTGCCGCGGCCCGTCGCGTTCACGCGCGCGAGATCCGGCGTACTCGCCGAAAACACGCGCAGTTCGCCGAGCGTGCGCGCCTTGCGCCGCTGCGGGTCGCGCTCGCGCAGGCCGTAGGCTGGCAGGTGGAACGCATGGGCATGCAGTGCGGCGAGCAGCGCGTCGATGTCGGCCGACTCCTCGCCGGTGAGCGCGAGCACGCCGACGCGCTGCCACGCGCGTTCGCCCAGTTCCCGGCACATCGTGCCCGCGAGCGTGAGCCGGGAGAAACTGTCCGCGCGCCCGGCGAAGCCGGCGATGATGCGCGTGTCGCGGGCATTGGCGATGTGCGTGACCTGCACGCTACCCGGTTGCGGAGCACCGTGCACGCGCAAGCGTTGCCACGCGGCATCGAAAACAGCGGGCGCACGCCGCAGGCCCGCCGGCGCGACCAGCAGCAGTGCATCGAGCGACGCGAGCGCGCGCGCGTCGAGCGCGCGGCGGGTCACGCGCGTCGGCGCAAGCGTGAAATCGGCGATGGGTGAGGTCGGGGAAGGCAACGCGCTGGCTTGACCGCTACTTCCGAAAAACGGATCATGACACGCGTTTCGCAAGTACTTGAAGAAACGCGGCAACGTGCATGTTAGCACACGGCTGCGGGCAGCCATCCGCTGCATCATCGGGACCCGAAATCAAGATGACCGATATTCCCAGGTTCGAAGACGTCGATCCTTCCGAGACACGCGAGTGGCTCGAGTCGATCGACTCGGTATTGAAGGCGTACGGACCGGAGCGCGCCTATTTCCTGCTGGAGAAGATGATCGACCATGCGCGTCGCTCCGGCACCTATCTGCCGTTTCGTCCGAACACCGCCTATCTCAATACGATTTCACCGGGGCAGGAGCCCGACTATCCGGGCAACCGCGCCATCGAGCGGCGCGTCGAGGCGTACATCCGCTGGAACGCGGCGGCCATGGTCGTGCACGCCAATCGCATCTCATCGGAATACGGCGGCCATCTTTCCACCTACGCATCCGCGCTGACGCTCTATGAAGTGGGGTTCAACCATTTCTGGCGTGCGCCCTCGGAACGCCACCCCGGCGACATGATCTTCATCCAGGGCCACGCATCGCCCGGCATCTACGCCCGCGCGTATGTCGAGGGGCGCCTCACCGAGGAGCAGCTGCGCAACTTCCGCCAGGAAGTGGCGGGCAACGGGCTTTCGTCCTATCCGCATCCGTGGCTGATGCCGGATTTCTGGCAGTACCCGACCGTTTCGATGGGCCTCGGGCCCATGCAGGCGATATTCCAGGCGCGCTTCCTGCGCTACCTCGAGAACCGCAGCCTCGTGAAGCCGTCCGACCGCAAGGTCTGGGCGTTCCTCGGCGACGGCGAGATG
Organism: Steroidobacteraceae bacterium; assembly: GCA_050185195.1. GTDB lineage: Bacteria > Pseudomonadota > Gammaproteobacteria > Steroidobacterales > Steroidobacteraceae > CADEFQ01. The sequence continues at coordinate 4,378 of JBFWZQ010000008.1, forward strand.
GACGAGCCCGAGTCGATGGGCGCGCTCACCATGCCGGTGCGGGAGAAGCTCGACAACCTCGTCTTCGTCATCAACTGCAACCTGCAGCGGCTCGACGGGCCGGTGCGCGGCAACGGCAAGATCATCCAGGAACTCGAGGCGGCGTTCCTCGGGGCCGGCTGGAACGTGGTGAAGGTGTTGTGGGGTTCGCGCTGGGACCCGCTCCTCGCGAAGGACAACAAGGGCCTGCTGCGCCGGGTGATGGAAGACTGCGTCGACGGCGAATACCAGAATTTCAAGGCAAAGGGCGGCGCCTACACGCGCGAGCATTTCTTCGGCAAGTTCCCCGAGCTGAAGGCGATGGTCGCGAACATGTCCGACGAGGAGATCTGGCGCCTGAACCGCGGCGGCCACGATCCGCGCAAGGTGTATGCGGCCTATGCGGCGGCGGTCGCGCACAAGGGCCGGCCCACCGTGATCCTCGCCAAGACGGTCAAGGGCTTCGGCCTCGGCAAGTCGGCCGAAGGCCAGATGGTGACGCACCAAGCGAAGAAACTGTCGGACGACGACCTGCGCGTGTTCCGCGATCGCTTCAACATCCCGATTTCCGATGACGAGATCGCGCGCCTGCCGTTCTGCCGTCCCGCTGAAGACAGCGAGGAGATGCGCTACCTGCGCGAGCGGCGCATGGTGCACGGCGGTTACCTGCCGGTGCGGCGCGAGGCGGCCCAACCCCTCACGATCCCCGCGCTCGAGGCCTTCCAGCCGATGCTCGATGGCACGGGCGAGCGCGAGATTTCGACGACGATGGCCCTGGTGCGCATCCTCACGACGCTGCTGAAGGACAAGAACATCGGCCCGAACATCGTGCCGATCGTGCCCGACGAGGCACGCACCTTCGGCATGGAGGGACTGTTCCGCCAGATCGGCATCTATTCGTCGGTCGGCCAGCTGTACACGCCGCAGGACGCCGAGCAGCTCGCGTCCTACCGGGAGCTGAAGACCGGGCAGATGCTCGAGGAAGGCATCAACGAGGCGGGCGCGCTCTGCTCGTGGATCGCGGCGGGCACCGCGTACTCGAACCACGGCATCAACATGGTGCCGTTCTACATCTACTACTCGATGTTCGGCTTCCAGCGCGCCGGGGATTTCGTCTGGGCGGCGGGCGACCAGCAGGCGCGCGGCTTCCTGATCGGGGCCACGGCCGGCCGCACCACGCTCGCGGGCGAGGGCCTGCAGCACCAGGACGGGCACAGCCTGCTGCTGTTCGGCGTGGTGCCGAACTGCGTCACCTACGACCCGAGCTACGCCTACGAACTCGCGGTGATCATCCACGACGGCCTGCGCCGCATGTTCGTCGAGCACGAGCACGTGTTCTATTACGTCACGACGATGAACGAGAACTACGCGCAGCCGCCGATGCCGCGCGGCGTGGAGCAGGGCATCCTGAAGGGGCTCTACCTGCTGCAGATCGGCGGCCGCGGGCGCGTGCGCGCGACGCTGCTCGGGTCCGGCACGATCCTGCGCGAGGTGATCGCCGCGGCGGAACTGCTCGAGAAGGATTTCAGTATCCCGGCTGACGTTTTCTCCGCGCCGTCCTTCGGCGAGCTGCGTCATGACGCGCTCGACTGCGAACGCTGGAACATGCTGCATCCCGCCGAGGCGCCGCGCGTGCCCTACGTGCAGCAGTGCTTCAAGGACCGCGAAGGCCCGGTGATTGCGGCTACCGACTACATGCGCAGCGTGCCCGACCAGATCCGCAAGTGGATCGGCGGCCAGTACGTCACGCTCGGCACCGACGGCTACGGCCGCAGCGATTCGCGCTCGCAGTTGCGCAAGCACTTCGAGGTGGATCGCCACTTCATCGTGCTGGCGGCCCTGAAGGCGCTCGCGGACGAGGGCAAGGTGGACCGGGCGACGCCGGCCGCCGCGATCGCGAAGTACGGCATCGACGTCGACAAGCCGGACCCGCTCACGACATGAGCGCCGCATGACCCAGCTCATCGAAATGCGCGTGCCCGACATGGGCGACTTCAAGGACGTCACGGTGATCGACGTGCTCGTGAAGCCGGGCGATGCCGTGCAGGTGGAAACGCCGCTCGCGACGCTTGAAACCGAGAAGGCGACGATGGACGTGCCGGCGACCGCGGCGGGCGTCATCGAGACCGTGCACGTGGCGAAGGGCGGCAGCGTCAGCCCCGGCGACCTGGTCGTCACGGTGCGTGCGGCGCAGGCCGCATCGGCACCTGCCGCGGCGAAGGCGCCCGATGTCGCGCCGCCCGTGCCCGCGCCCGCGCCCGCCGGTGCGACGACGGCCGCTGCCCCGGCCGCTGCCCCGGCCCCGGCCGCGCCGCCCGTGCCGGAGCCGGCCCGCCCCGACGCGTCGGCCGCGCCGGCACCGATCGACGAAGCCGGTTTTTCGAGGGCGTACGCCAGCCCTTCGGTGCGCAAGCTCGCGCGCGAACTCGGTGTCGATCTCGGGCGCGTGCGGGGCAGCGGCTCCAAGGGCCGCATCACGGCGGATGACGTCAAGGCCTTCGTGAAGCAGGCGCTCGGCGGCGGGGCGCCGTCGGGCGGGGCCTCCATGGGCGGCGCAGGCTGGCCGGCCGTGCCGGTGGTCGACCATGCGGCGTTCGGTGCCATCGAGGTGAAGCCGCTCGGCCGCATCCAGAAGATCTCGAGCGCGCGCCTGCACGCCTCGTGGGTCAACCTGCCGCACGTCACGCAATTCGACCAGGCCGACATCACCGAACTCGAGGCGACGCGCGAGCAGCTGAAAGCGAAGGCCGCGAAGTCGGGCGTCAAGCTCACGCCGCTCGCGTTCATCGTGCGTGCCTGCGTGCGCACGCTGCAGCATTTCCCGCAATTCAACACGTCGCTCGACGAGTCGCGCCAGAACCTCGTCTACAAGAAGTATTTCCACGTCGGTTTCGCGGCCGACACGCCGAACGGGCTGCTCGTGCCGGTGGTGCGTGACGCCGACCGCAAGGACGTCTACGAGATCGCCCGCGCGCTCGCGGAGCTGTCCGCGAAGGCGCGCGAGGGCAAGCTGCCGGCCACCGAGATGCAGGGCGGCAGTTTCACGATCTCGAGCCTGGGCGGCATCGGCGGCACCGCATTCACCCCGATCATCAATGCGCCTGAAGTGGCGATCCTCGGCGTGTCGCGCGCCAGCCAGCAGCCGGTGTATCGCGAAGGCGGCTTCGTGCCGCGCCTCATGCTGCCGCTGTCGCTGTCCTACGATCATCGCGTGATCGACGGCGCGGACGCCGCGCGCTTCACCACCTACCTCGCCGCGCAGCTCGCGGATCCGCAGGCCCTGCTCGAGGCCGTTCCGTGAGCATCAGCGACGTCGTCGTCCCCGATCTCGGGGGCCATGCGGATGTTCCCGTCATCGATGTCCTGGTCTCGGTCGGCGACCGCATCGAGGTCGATACGCCGCTCGTCACGCTCGAGACGGACAAGGCGACCATGGATGTGCCAAGCCCGCTGGCGGGCACGCTGGTCGAACTCACCGTGCGCAAGGACGACCGGGTCTCGGCCGGTTCGATCATCGCGCGGCTCGACACCGGAGCCGCCGCGGTGGCCCCGAAGCCCGCGGCGGACGGCCGCCGCGCCAGCGACCGGACGGACGCGCCGCCGCCGGCAGCCGAGGAGTCGCTGAAGACGAAGGTGCTGTTGCAACTCTCCGGCCTGCCCGAGGATGCGGAGGCCGACCGCCATGCACAGTTGCTGGTGCTGGGCGCGGGTCCCGGGGGCTACACCGCGGCGTTTCGCGCGGCGGACCTCGGGCTCGCCGTGACGCTCGTGGAACGCTGGCCGATGCTCGGTGGCGTCTGCCTCAACGTGGGCTGCATTCCGTCGAAGGCCCTGCTGCATGCGGCGAAGGTCGTCGAGGACGCGGCGGCCATGGCGGCCCATGGCGTGTCCTTCGGCGCACCCCGCATCGAACTCGACAAGCTGCGCATGTGGAAGGCGAGCGTCGTGCGGCGCCTGACCAACGGCCTCTCCATGCTCGCGAAGCAGCGCAAGGTCGGGATCGTCCGCGGCAACGGGCGGTTCGTCGGTCCGCACCTCCTCGAAGTGACCCGCGAGGACGGCGCGAGCGAGCGCATCCATTTCGAGCAGTGCATCGTCGCGGCCGGCTCCGAGCCGATGCGCCTGCCGTTCGCGCCCTCCGATCCGCGCATCATGGATTCGAGCGGCGCGCTCGAAGTCACGGACATCCCGGCGCGCCTGCTGGTCGTCGGCGGCGGCATCATCGGCCTCGAAATGGCCTGCGTCTATGCAGCGCTCGGTTCGAAGGTGAGCGTCGTGGAGCTGACGAAGCAGTTGATGCCAGGCGCCGACCCCGACCTCGTGCGGCCGCTCGAGAAGCGGCTGCGTGGGCGCTACGAGCGCATCCTGCTCGGCACGAAGGTGACGGCGATGACGGCGGAGGAGGCCGGCATCCGCGTGACATTCGAAGGCCCCGATGCGCCCGCGAACGAACTCTACGACCGCGTGCTGATTGCGGTCGGGCGCGTGCCGAACGGCAAGGGCATCGGCGCCGACGCCGCCGGTGTTGCGGTCGACGGGCGCGGTTTCGTCACCGTGGACCGGCAGATGCGCACCAGCATGCCGCACATCTTCGCGATCGGAGATATCGTCGGCCAGCCGATGCTGGCGCACAAGGCGACGCACGAGGCGAAAGTGGCGGCCGAGGTGGCCGCCGGCGAGAAGCGCGCGTTCGATGCGCGCGTGATCCCGTCGGTCGCGTACACCGACCCGGAGATCGCGTGGGCCGGGCTCACCGAAGCGGACGCGGCCGCGCGCGGTATCGCCTTCAGGAAGGGCAATTTCCCGTGGGTCGCGAGCGGGCGTTCGCTCTCGATGGCGCGCGAGGAAGGATTCACGAAGCTGCTGTTCGATCCCGTTTCGCACCGGTTGCTGGGCGGGGGCATCGTCGGGCCCAATGCCGGCGAGCTGATCGCGGAGATCGCCCTCGCGATCGAGATGGGCGCGGATGCCGCGGATATCGCGCTCACCGTGCACCCGCACCCGACGCTGTCCGAGTCGGTCGGCCTCTCGGCCGAGGCCTTCGAAGGCACGCTGACCGATCTTTATATCCCGCGCAAGTCGCAGTAACGCGCGATCGGGCAGTGCGCGCAATCGGGCTTGCGCGCCGTGCACACGTATCGCCCGTGCAGGATCAGCCAGTGGTGCGCGTCGCGCGCGAACTCGGCGGGGGTCGTGGCAACGAGGATGTCCTCGACCTCGCGGGGCGTGCGGCCGACGGCGAGGCCCGTGCGGTTCGCGACCCTGAAGATGTGCGTGTCGACCGCGATCGTCGGCTCGCCGAAAGCGGTGTTCAGGATCACGTTGGCCGTCTTGCGCCCGACGCCCGGCAGCGCCTCGAGTGCCGCGCGCTCACGCGGCACTTCGCCCCCGTGCCGTTCGAGCAACAGGCCGCAGGTCTCGATGATGTGCTTCGCCTTGGAGTTGAAGAGCCCGATGGTGCGGATATGCCGTGACAGCCCCTCGACGCCGAGCGCGAGGATCGCCGCGGGCGTGTTGGCCATCGGATAGAGCTTGCGGGTCGCCGCATTCACGCTCCTGTCGGTCGCCTGCGCGGAGAGGATGACCGCGACGAGCAGCTCGAACGGCGTCGAATATTCGAGCTCCGTCGCCGGATGCGGGTTCGCCGCCTGCAGGCGCCCGAATATGGCCCGGCGCCGTGCCGCCGTCATCGGTGCGTAAGCCTTCGCGGCGGCTTTCGCGCTCACTGCGCGAGGTCCTTGCGCGCGCTGAGCAGCGCCGCGCGCTCCCCGGTGAGACGGGCGAGGCGCGCATTGCGCGCGAGGTAACGCCGCCGGTTCGCGTCCGCGGCGGGCGGCAGGGGCGAGGCCATGGGCCGTGGCACCATCGAGATGCAGTCGACCGGGCACGGGGCGACGCACAGCTCGCAGCCCGTGCACAGGCCGGCGACGATCGTGTGCAGGTGGCGGCCCGCGCCCACGATGGCGTCGACGGGGCAGGGAGGCAGGCAGCGGGCACAGCCGATGCAGCGCGCTTCGTCGATGAACGCCACGCGTTCGGGCAGTTCCACGCCGTGGTCGGGATTGAGTGGCAGCGGCGGACGATCGAGCAGGCGCGCGAGGGCGTCGATGGTGCGGGCACCGCCGGGCGGGCACTGGTTGATCGGGGCCTCGCCGGCCGCGATGGCTTCGGCGTAGGGCCGGCAGCCCTCGTAACCGCAGCGCGTGCACTGGGTCTGGGGCAGCAGCGCGTCGATCGCGTCGGCCCGCGTCACGTCACTTTCATGCCGGGCACCGCACCGCTGTCAGGGGACAGGAGGAACAGGCCCTGGCTGTCGTCCCGGCCGCTCGCGCAGAGCACCATGCCCTCCGAGGTGCCGAAGCGCATCTTGCGCGGCGCGAGGTTGGCGACCATCAGCACGAGGCGGCCCTCGAGCTGCGCGGGTTCGTAGGCCGAACGGATGCCGGAGAACACCGTGCAGCGGCGCTCGCCGAGGTCGAGCTCGAGCCGCAGCAGTTTGTCAGAACCCTCCACGGCCGACGCGCTGGCCACTTTCGCGACGCGCAGGTCGAGTTTCGCGAAGTCCTTGATGTCCGCCATGCCCGCCGCGGCGGCCGGTGCCGACTGCACCGGGGCGGGCGCGTCGGCCGCGAGCATCGCGTCGATGTTCTTCCGCTCGAGGCGCGTCGCGAGCGGCTGAAACCCGTTGATCGGGACGTCGAGGAGCGGGGTCGCCACGGCGTCCCAGCGATCGAGCGGCACGCCGAGGAAGCGGCCCGCCTCCTCCGCGATGCGCGGCAGCACCGGTGCGAGGAAGGTCATCAGCACGCGGAACAGGTTCACGCCCTGGGTTGCGATCGCGAGCGTTTCCGCCGCGCGCGCCGGATCCTTGGCCACGGCCCAGGGCTTGTGGTGATCGACGTACTGGTTCGCCCGATCGGCGAGCAGCATGATCTCGCGGATCGCCGCGGCGTAGTCGCGCGCGTCGAAGAGCGCGGCGATGCGCCCGCGCGCGCCGGCGAGCTCTTCGTAGAGCGCCGGGTCCGGCAAGGCCGCCGCGAGCCGGCCGCCCGCCCTGGCCACGAAACCCGCGCAGCGGCTCGCGATGTTGACGAGCTTGCCGACGACGTCGGAATTGACCCGCGCGACGAGGTCATCGAGGTTGAGGTCGATGTCGTCGAGGTCCGGGCCGAGCTTCGCGGCGAAGTAGTAACGCAGCGGTTCGGCGGGCAGGTGATCGAGGTAGCGGCGCGCGGTGATGAAGGTGCCGCGCGACTTCGACATCTTCTGCCCGTTGACGGTCAGGAAGCCATGCACGAACACCGCGGTCGGCTTGCGGTAGCCGGCTCCCTGCAGCACCGCCGGCCAGAACAGCGTGTGGAAATAGCTGATGTCCTTGCCGATGAAATGGTAGAGCTCCGTGGGGCTGCCCGGTTGCAGGTATTCGTCGAAATCGCGGCCGGTGCGCTCGCACAACGCCCGCAGGCTCGCGAGGTAGCCGATCGGTGCGTCGAACCACACGTAGAAGTACTTGCCGGGTTCGCCCGGGATCTCGAAGCCGAAATAGGGATGGTCGCGCGAGATGTCCCAGTCCTTGAGCCCCGCGTCGAACCATTCCTCGAGCTTCGCGCGCACACCCGGCTGCAGCGCGTCGGTGGCGAGCCACTCGCGCAGCATGGCCTCGAAGGCGCCCAGCCGGAAGAACAGGTGATCGGACTCGCGCCAGACCGGCACGCTGCCGGTCACCGTCGACAGCGGATTGACGAGGTCGGCGGGCGAGTAGGTCGCGCCGCAGTTTTCGCAGGAGTCCCCGTACTGGTCGGGCGCGCCGCATTTCGGGCAACCGCCTTTCACGTAGCGATCGGGCAGGAACATGCCGGCGGTTGCATCGTAGGCCTGGCGCACCGGGCGGCGCGCGATGTGCCCTGCGTCCCGCAGCCGCGCATACATGGCCCCCGCGATCTCGCGGTTTTCCGGCGAATGGGTGCTGTGGAACTGATCGTGCCCGATCAGGAAGCCGGCATAGTCGCGTGCGTGTTCGGTCGCCACCCTCGCGATCAGCGCCTCGGGCGTCACGCCTTCGCCCTGCGCGCGGATCATGATCGGCGTGCCGTGGGCGTCCTCCGCGCAGACGTAGAGGCAATCATGGCCCAGCATCTTCTGCAGCCGGACCCAGATGTCCGTCTGCACGGCCTCGATGATGTGGCCGAGGTGCAGGGGCCCGTTCGCATAGGGCAGGGCGCTGGTAACGAGTATTTTTCGCATTGCGGACGCTGGTCGAAAAGGGCGAATAGCTTACAGCGTAAGGCCGGCGACCCGCGCTCCATCTGGCCCCCCCCGCCCGTTGCCCGGGGCCCGTCGCCCTCCTACCCCTGGTCCTTCACCGGCTCGAATTTCGCCTTGTTGATGCCCTTCTTGTAGGCCTCCTTGCCGCTGACCTGCCGCTCCTTCAGCAGCTGCTCGATCGCGCTGTCCATGGTGCGCATGCCGGCCTGCGCGCCGGATTGCATCACGGTTTCGAGTTGGTCGAGCTTGCCCTGGCGGATGAGGTTCGAGACGGCCGGGGTGTTGACCAGGACCTCGAGCGCGGCGACGCGCCCGTTCCGGTCGGCCCGCTGCAGCAGCTGCTGGGAAATCACGCCGCGCAGGCTGGTCGAGAGCATCGTGCGCACGTGCGACTGCTTGTCGGCGGGAAACGCGTTGACCATGCGATCGACGGTCGGCGCCGCGCCGTTCGTGTGCAGCGTGCCCATCACGAGGATGCCCATCTCGGCGGCGGTCACGGCGATGCTCATCGTCTCGAGGTCACGCAACTCGCCGACGAGGATCACGTCGGGATCTTCACGCAGGGCCGAGTGCAGCGCGGAGGCAAAACTCGCGGCGTGCACGCCGATCTCGCGCTGGCTGATCAGGCAGTTCCGGCGCTCGTGCACGAATTCGATCGGGTCCTCGACCGTGAGGATGTGCCCTTTCTCGCGCCGGTTGATGTCGTCGATCATCGCGGCGAGCGTCGTCGACTTGCCGGAGCCGGTCTTGCCGGTCACGAGGATCAGGCCGTTGTTGGCGCGGCACAGCTGGCGCACCGACTGCGGGAGGTTCAATTCGTCGAGCGTCAGCGCCTTCGACGGAATCGCGCGAAACACCGCTCCCACGCCATTCAGGTGCCGCAGCACGTTGACGCGAAAGCGGCCGCGGCCGGGCAGGGTGTAGGCGAAGTCGGCGCCGTCCTTGGCCTCGAAGCGGTCGATCGCCTTGCGCGGCATGATCTCGTAGAGCACTTCCCTGGCCGTCGCGGCGTCGAGCCGGTCGGGCCGCAGCGGCGACAGGTCGCCATAGAGCCGGATGCGGGGCGGGTCGCCGGCGATGAAGTGCAGGTCGGAGCCCTTGCGATCGAGGATCTCGCCGAGGTATTCGTCGATGCGTGCCATGCCGCGACCCTCAGCCGGCGCCCGCCGCGGGCGCCGGCGCCTCGAGCTTCGGCAGCATGCTCGTGTCGGTCACGTACTTCTGGAAGAGGCGCTTGTCCGAGGCATAGTTGTAGGCGTCGTCCGGGTCGATCTCGCGCGCCGTCACGGCGGCGAGCAGCGCCTGGTCGAGCAGCTGCATGCCCTGGTCGCGCCCGGTCTGCAGCTGGCTCGGCAACTGGTGGGTCTGGTCCGACTGGATCAGCTTCGCGATCGCCTTGGTCATGACCATCACTTCGCAGATCGCGCGGCGGCCGCGGTTCTCCGTGCCTTTCACGAGCACCTGGGTCACCACCGCAAGCAGGCTCTGCGCAAGGAAGCTCTTGGTCTGCTCGCGCTCCTCGACGGGCAGCGCGTCGATCACGCGGTCGATGGTCTTCGTCGCGCTGGTCGTGTGCAGCGTGCCGAGCACGAGATGGCCCGTCTCCGCCGCGGTCATCGCCATCGAGATCGTCTCGGCGTCGCGCAGTTCGCCGACCAGGATCACGTCGGGGTCCTCGCGCATCGCGGCGCGCACGCCTTCGGCGAAAGTCGGGATGTGCGTGCCGAGCTCGCGCTGGATCACCTGGCTCTGCTTGCTCCGGTGCACGAACTCGATCGGATCCTCGAGGCTCACGATGTTGAGTTTGCGCGTGGTGTTCAGCAGGTCGATCATCGCGGCGAGGGTGGTCGACTTGCCCGTGCCGGTCGAGCCGGTCACGAGGATCATGCCCTGGTGGTAGTCGCACAGTTTCCTGACGATCGGCGGCAGGGCCAGCCGGTCGATCGTCGGTATGTCGGTCGGGATCGCGCGAAACGCCGCGCCGACGCCCGTGTCCTTGCGGTAGACGTTGACGCGAAAGCGCCCGCCGTCCGTCGATACATAGGAGAAGTCGAGGTCGTGGCCCTGGGCGAAATGTTCGCCCTGCGACCGCGTCAGGATCTCGGTCACGTAACTCTCGAGCTCGGCGTCGCGCAGCTCGCGGAACTTGATCGGCATCAGGTCGCCGTTCATGCGCAGCATCGGCGGCACGCCGACCGCGAGGTGCAGGTCGGAACAGCCCTGCTGCATGCCCAGTTTCAGGAAGGCGTCGATGCGCGCCACAAGCTCTCCCCGCTGCGGAAAATGGTCGATCCAGCGTCGCCTGAATAGCCCGGAAAGGCTGTCAGATCAACGGGTAACGCCGAAAATCTTGACCGACCGCACGAAGTCTACAGCGGTCACCGGAATCGTGACAGGGCTGCCTTCAACTCGTCCATGGTCTGGAAGCGCTTGGTCTTGTCGACGGACATCGCCTGCATCACGACCTCCGAGAGGCCGTCCGGCAAGGCCGGATTGACGTCCCGGGGGGTACGCGCCTTGCCCTGCACGTGCTGGTACATCACCGACATGTGATCGCCGCGCGAGTAGGGGGGCACACCCGTGAGCATCTCGTAGGTGATCACGCCGAGTGCGTACACGTCGGCACGCTGGTCGACCTTCTTGCCGAGGATCTGCTCGGGCGCCATGTATTTCGGCGAACCGATCACGTAGCCGGTCTTGGTCAGCTGCGTGTCGCCCTCGCGCTGGGCGGCGGCGACGCCGAAATCGACGATCTTCAGCAACCCGTCATTGTTGATCAGCAGGTTCGCGGGCTTCAGGTCGCGGTGCACGACGCCGACCTGATGCGCCACGGTCATGCCGGTGCAGATGTCGATCGCAAAGCCGATCGCGCGCTTCAGGTCCATCGGTTTCTCGCCGACGATCTCCGCGCCGAGCGTGTGCGAGGGGAAGTACTCCATCGAAATGGCGTACAGCCCCTGGATGTAGAGGAAGTCGTAGATGCGGATGACGTTGTGGTGCGTGATCTTGCGCGAGTAGCGCAGTTCGTGCACGAAACGCTTCATGATCTCCTCGTCCTGCGCCACGTTCGGGTTCAGGAACTTGAGGATCAGCCGCTCGTCGACGACGGTGTCTTCCATCAGCAGCACGGTGCCGAAGGCACCGCGGCCGATGCGCTCGATGTACTTGTAGCGACCCTCGATCACGTCGCCCGGGTTGAGCGTCGAGATGTCGAGCTTCTGCTGCGTGCTCGCCTCGGCCTGCCGCACGACCTGCGCCACTTCGGCTTCCGACATCAGCAGCGTGCGCGCGGCCTCGGCCGGCCGGGGCGTCGTGGCGGTCGCCGCCGCGGGGCGCGGCTGCGATGCGCCCGGCGCGCTCGTCCCGCCCGGGATCGGCGTGGCGCTCAGGGTGCGGTTGCCGCTGCCTGCGATCGAGCCGAGGCGATGGTCGAGCTCGAGCAGCGCCTGGTGGGCGGCCTGGGCAATGGTCACGTCGGGCAGCGCCGACTGTGCCTGCAGTTGCGCGCGGATCGCCTCGGCCCGCCGTTCGTCCGCGAGCTTGGCGAGAGTCGTCATCGCCTCGACGCGGATTTCCTTCTCGGGTCGCGCGAGGAAAGGCAGCAGCGATTCGATGACCTTGTGGTCGCCGAGTTTCGCGAGCGCGCGGATCGCCACGGGCACCGAACGGGCCGCGCCGGAGCCCAGCATTTCCACGAGGCGTGGCACTGCGCGCTTGCTGCCGATTTCGGCCAGCGCATCGACCGCGCGTTCGCTGACCCACCAGTCGGTGTCGCGGGTCGCTTCGATCAGGTGCGCCACCGCCCGTTCGTCCTTCGTCTGGTTCAGGATCTCGATCGCCGCGCGGCGGATGTCCTCGTCGTCGTCCTTGATGAGCTGCAGCACCGCGTCGACGACCTTCGGCCCGCCGATCTTGCCGAGCGCGTCGGCGGCGCGGCTGCGCACCCACCAGTCGTCGTCCTTGATGGCATCGAGCAGGAACTTGATCGATTTCGCGGTGCCGACCTCGTTCAATACCTCGACCGCCGCACGCCGCGCGTACTCGTTTTCGTCCTTCAGCACCGGCACGAGGTATTTGATCGTGTCGGGGTCGTTCACCTTGATGACGACGTCGATGGCCTTGTTCTGCACGTCGATCTCGGGATCGCGCAGCATCTCGCAGACGCGCGCGATGTCGACGGGGCCGTCCATCTTGTGGAGCGCCGCAAGCGCCGCGGCGCGCACCAGCTTGTTGTTGTCCTTCAACTGGTCCTGCAGCGCGCTCTGCACGGCGGGGGTGTTGAAGCGCGCGAGGATGTTGAGCAGGTGCAGGCGCGCGATCGGGTCCTTGCCCTGCAGGCGCCCGACGAGCTCCGGGATCGAGGCGGCGTCGGCGACTTCGTTGATGATCCGAAAGAGGGCCGCCTTCTCGTTCGGTTCCTGCGCGTACGCGGCGGTCAGCAGTTCGCGCACGCTGAAGCGCTGCTTCTGCGCCGAGATGATGTCGATCAGCGCCGATTTCGAGGCGCCCTCGAGCGACAGTGCCTCGAGCAGCAGGTGCGGCGGGTAGGCGCGACTGCTGGACAGGGCCCAGGAGATGCCCGCCACGACACGCGGGCCGCCTTCGACCAGGCCGCGGGCGAAGGCCGGGAAGGTTTTCGCGTTGACGACCGCCGTGAGGATGTCGACGAAGACCACGGTCGCGTTCTTGTCGGCGTCCGCGAGCGCCGCGAACAGCGGCTCGATCGCGGGACCGCCCATCGATTTCAGGCGGGCAGCGGCCTTCTGGGTCTCGGGATCCTGCGGATCCTTGGTCGAGATGATCTGCGTGATCAGGCGATCGGCACGCAGGCCCGAGAAAAAGCTCATTCAGCCCTTCTCCGGGCGGCGCGTCGCCGCACCTTGCCAGTCACGCATGTCAATCTGCCCGTGCCTCGATTCGGAGGGACCCCGTCGGGGTCCGAGTATGCCACACCGCTCCATGCGAGCATCGTGCCAGCGGTCGGAACAGACGGCAATTTTCGCTAGAATCACGCGATACGTGCCGCCCGGCACCCTGGAACCCTCGATGGTCAATCCTGAAAATGCCGCCCTGGCCGCGGGGCTTGCCGGTTTCGTCGATCCTGCATCGGGCGCGAGCCTCGAGCGACTCGGTGCCGTGGAACGCGCGACCCTCGAAGCGGGCCGCGCCCGGGTGCGCCTGCGCTTCGGATTTCCGGTCGGCGGTTACGCGCACGAACTGCAGCCACTGCTGGCGGCACACCTGGCCGCGGCCGGCATCCGCACGCCGCTCGAACTCGAAGTCGCCGCCGATATCCGCGCGCATGCCGTGCAGCCACGGCTCAAGCCGATGGCCGGCGTCGCTAACGTGGTTGCCGTGGCTTCGGGCAAGGGCGGCGTCGGCAAGTCCACGGTCGCGGTCAACCTCGCGCTCGCCTGGGCAGCGCAGGGCGCGCGCGTCGGTATCCTCGATGCGGACATCTACGGCCCGAGCCTGCCTTTGATGCTCGGCCTCGGCGGCCGGCGTCCCGAGCTGGCGGGTGGCAAGCGCATCCGGCCGCTCGAGAACCACGGCCTCGCCGCGATGTCGATCGGTTTCCTGATCGATGCGGAGCAGCCGATGGTGTGGCGCGGGCCGATGGTGACGCAGGCGCTCACGCAACTGCTCGGCGACACCGACTGGGGCCAGCTCGATTACCTCGTGGTGGACATGCCGCCGGGGACCGGGGACATCCAGCTGACGCTCGCGCAGCGGGTTCCGGTGGCGGGTGCCGTGATCGTGACGACGCCACAGCACATCGCGGTGGCGGACGCTCGCAAGGGGCTGAAGATGTTCGAGAAGGTGGCGGTGCCGGTGCTCGGCATCGTCGAGAACATGAGCCTGCATGTCTGTTCGAACTGCGGCCACAGCGAGGCCATCTTCGGCGCGGGGGGCGGGGACGAGATGGCGCGCGAGTATGGCGTCGCGCTGCTCGGCCGCCTGCCGCTCGACGCGCGCGTGCGCGAAGAAGCCGATGGCGGGCGACCCACGGTGGTCGCCTCGCCCGACACGCCACGGGCCGCCGCCTACCTCGCGATGGCGCGTCGCACGGCCGCCGCGCTGGCGCTGCGCGCCATCGACAGCACCCCTGCCGTTCCGCAGATCGTGGTCGAGGAGACCTGAGGATGAGCATCAAGGCCGACAAGTGGATCCGCCGCATGGCGCGCGAGCGCGGCATGATCGAGCCGTTCGAACCGGGCCAGGTGCGCGAGGCGGAAGGCCGCAGGATCGTTTCCTACGGCACCTCGAGCTATGGCTACGACGTGCGCTGCTCGGATGAATTCAAGGTGTTCACCAACATCAACTCCACCATCGTCGACCCGAAGGCCTTCGACGCCAAGAGTTTCGTCGACATGCGGGCGGATGTCTGCATCATCCCGCCGAATTCCTTCGCGCTCGCGCGCACGGTCGAGTATTTCCGCATCCCGCGCAGCACGCTGGTCGTGTGCCTCGGCAAGAGCACGTATGCACGCTGCGGCATCATCGTGAACGTGACCCCGCTCGAGCCCGAGTGGGAGGGCCACGTGACGCTCGAGTTCTCGAACACGACGCCGCTGCCCGCCAGGATCTACGCGAACGAGGGCGTCGCGCAGATGCTGTTCTTCGAATCGGACGAGGTCTGCGAGACGTCCTACAAGGACCGCGGCGGCAAGTACCAGGGACAGCGCGGGGTCACGCTGCCGAAGACCTGAAGGCGGCGGGGCGGCGTCAGTCGCGCCGGAATTCGCGGATCGCCATCGTGAACTCGAGCTTTTCGCCCTTGCGGCGCTCGGCGCGCACGGGCAGGTAGTCGAACGACGGCGCCATCCACAGGCGGATCACGCGGCTCGAACCCGGCCGGCGGCTTTCGAAGACGACCGTGTCGAGTTCCCCGAGCTCCGTCGTGAGCTTCTGCGGCCCCACGCGTGTGAAGTCGTATTCCTTGATCCTGTCCTTGTCGACGGCATGCAACCGCACCGGCACCTTCCCCGTGGCAGCTGCGTGCATCTGTGCGATCTGGATGGACATCGGATCCTGCACGCCCGCCTCGAGGGCGAGGTCCACCGGCCGGTTCTCGGCGGTGCCCGTCACGCGACCTTGCGGCCAGTCGAAATGCAGCGTGACGTCGCGGTCCGTGGCCGGGCCACCGTCGTCGCCACGAAATTCCAGCGGCTGCGTGCGGCCAGCGGCAAAGCGCAGTTCCGACGACTGGGTCACCGCGTCGGGAATGGCGAGGCGGAACAAGCCGCGCGCGAGGTTGCGCGAGTCGTAGCGCCAGGTGTCGGCGCCCGTGCGCCGCAACTCGAGCTTCGACGTGCCGGCCGTCATCCCCTTCCATTGCACGGTGTAGGTCGCCTGGAAGGGCGTCGGCGTCCAGTCCGCGGCCTGCGCCACCGGCAGCAGGCACGGTGCGGCGACGGCCACGACCCATCTACGCCAACTAAGGTGTGTCGATCCCATCGAAGTCCTCCACGACCGGCGTGTCGAGCCCGCGGCCGTCGAGCCACGGCCGGCCATCGCGCCATCCGAGGCGCCCGGCCGCGATCCAGCCGATCGCGCGCGGATACAGGATGTGTTCGATCGCCTGAACGCGCGCTGAAAGGGACGCCTCGTCTTCGCCCGCCCGGATCCTGATCCGGCCCTGCAGCACCACGGGTCCGCCGTCGAGCTCGTCGGTGACGTAGTGGATCGAGCAGCCGTGCAGGGCCTCGCGCGCCTCGAGCGCACGCCGGTGCGTATGCAGGCCCTTGAATTTCGGCAGCAGCGACGGATGGATGTTCAGCATGCGGCCCCGGTAGCGCGCGACGAAGCGCGGCCCGAGGATGCGCATGAAACCCGCGAGCACCACGAGATCGGGTCGCGCCGCGTCGAGGCGCTCGCCGAGCGCGTCCTCGAATGCCTCGCGGGAGCCATGGGCCGAAAGCGCCAGCGCAAAAGTCTCGATGCCGAGGGCGCTTGCGGCGCCGAGGCCCGCCGCATCGGGCCGGTCGGAGGCGACGCACGCGACGCGGGCGTCGATGTCGCCACGGGCACAGGCGCCCGCGATGGCGAGCATGTTGCTGCCCCGGCCCGAAATCAGGATCGCGAGCGAGGGCCGGTGCGGGTTCATGCCTCGATCACGACCCCGGCCTCGCCGCGGCGTACGCGGCCGATCACGGTGGCGATCTCGCCCCGGGCCCGCAGTAGCGCGAGCGCGGATTCGGCGTCCTGCTGCGCGACGATCACGACCATGCCGATGCCGCAGTTGAACGTGCGGTACATCTCGGCGTCGGGCAGGCTGCCGGTGCGCTGCAGCCAGTCGAACAGCGGATCGCGATGCCACGCGCGGCGCGACAGCAGCACTTCGAGGCCCGCGGGCAGTGTGCGCGGGATGTTGTCGGTGAGGCCGCCGCCGGTGATGTGCGCGAGGCCGTGCACCGGCAGGCGACGCGCGAGTTCGAGGAGGGCGCGCACGTAGATGCGCGTCGGGGCGAGCAGCCGCTCGAAGAGCGGCTTGCCGTCGAGTTCCGTCGCGGCCGTGGCGCCCGCGAGGCCCACGAGCTTGCGGATGAGCGAATAGCCGTTCGAATGCGCGCCGGACGAAGCGAGGCCGATCACGGCATCGCCCTCGGCCACGCGCCGGCCGTCGATGATCGAATCCTTCTCGACGATGCCGACGCAGAAACCCGCGAGGTCGTAGTCGTCGCCCGCATACATGCCGGGCATTTCGGCTGTTTCGCCGCCGACGAGCGCCGCGCCCGCCTGCAGGCAGCCCTCGGCGATGCCGCGGATCACCGCGGCGGCCACTTCGACCCGCAGCTTGCCGGTCGCGTAGTAATCGAGGAAAAAAAGCGGTTCGGCACCCTGCACCACGACGTCGTTGGCGCACATCGCGACGAGGTCGATGCCGATCGTGTCGTGGCGCCCCGTCTCGATCGCCAGGCGCAGCTTCGTGCCGACCCCGTCGGTGCCCGACACGAGCACGGGGCGGACATAACGGTCGAGCGGCACTTCGACGAGCGCGCCGAAACCGCCGATGCCGCCCAGTACCTCACGGCGCTGGGTGCGGCGCACGAGCGGCTTGATGCGCTCGACGAGTTCATCGCCGGCGTCGATGTCGACGCCGGCATCCCGGTACGTGACCGGCGTGGGAGGAGAAGGCATGCCGCTATAATAGCCGACATGCATGCCGCCTTCCGGTACGTCGGGATCCTTGTGCTGCTCACCGCCCTCTCCACGGCGGATGCGGCGCGCGCCGTGCGGGTCTACGAGGTGACCGTGCGCGAGCCGACGGCGGCGCAGGTCGCGCCGGCCGCCATGCGCGCCGCACTCGTGCGCGCCACGGGCCGGCGAGACGCGGCCTCGGATCCATCCCTGGCAGCCCTGGTGAACGATGCGCAGCGCTACGTGCGCTCGAGCCGTCCGGGCGAGGGCGGCCGCACGGACGTGGTTTTCAATGGCAGCGCGGTCGAAAGCGCGATCCTGGCCGCGGGCCGCTCGGTCTGGCCCGCCGAGCGGCCGCTGACGCTCGTCGTATTCGATGCCGCGGTGGACAGCGCCACGCTGGAGGCAGCGCGCACGCAGGTTGAAGCCGCGGCCGGCGTTCGCGGCTTGCCGCTCTCCATCGTGCCGGCCGCGACGCTGATGGGCTCCGCGACGCTTGCGACGCGCGAGATGCTGTTGCCTGCCGTGCAACGGCTCGGCGCCGAGGCGGTGCTGGTCGGCCGCGTCGAGGGTGGACCATCGCCGGCCTGGCACTGGACGCTGACTTCGCCGGATCTCGCCGAGAGCTGGTCGGGGGCGCCCGGCGCCGCGGTCGATGCGACGGTCGATGCCCTGGTGCGCGTGGGCGATGCACCGGTCGCAGCCAGTGACAACGACCTGGTCGTCCTGGTCGCGGGAGTCCGCAGCCTCGCGGACTATGCCGGCGTTTCGCGCGCACTCGCGGCGGTGGGCGGCGTCAGGCGCGTCGCGCTCGAGGAGACGGTGGGTGACACCGCGAGGTTTCGCGTGACGACGGCGGGCTCGGGCGAATCGCTTGCTGCCGCGCTCGCCGGCCAGGCGCGGCTCGTCCCGGCGGCGAGTGCCGCGATGCCGGGCGTCCTCTCGCTGTCCTGGTTGCCCTGAGTCCGCGCGCCTCCGTGCGGCACCTGCCGAACATCATCTGCCTCGCGCGCATCGCGCTCACCTGGCCGATCATCGCGCTGCTCGCCCGCGACCGTGCGGACCTTGCGCTCGCGCTCTTCACGGTGGCCGCCATCAGCGACGGCCTCGACGGCTGGCTCGCCAAGCGCTACGGGTGGACGTCTCAACTGGGGCGTTTCCTCGATCCGCTCGCCGACAAGATCCTGCTCGTCTTCGTATTCGTCTACGCCACCTGGATCGGGCTCGTGCCGGTCTGGCTGACCGCCGCGGCAGTGGCGCGCGACGTCATGATCGGCGTCGGCGCGAGCATCTACCGGCTGTGGTTCGGGCCGCTGAACGGCCGGCCCACCATCGTCAGCAAGGTCAATACGCTGCTGCAGATCATCGTGCTCGTGCTCGCGATGCTGCGCGCGGCGAGCGGCATGCCGCCGTGGGAGATCATCGAGGCCCTGTCGCTGCTGACGCTCGTCACCACCCTGGTCTCCGGCTGGGACTATGTCCGGCGCTTCGTGCAGCGCGCCTGGCAGCTGGCCGCGGCGCCGCGCGCCTGACGTGCACCAGCTGCCGCTCGGGGTGCGATTGCGGGACCGCGCGAGCTTCGCGAGCTTCGTCGCCGGCGGGAGTGCCGAGGCCGTGCGCCACGTGGCCGCCATGGCGGGCGGCGAACAAGCCGGCTGCCTCTGGCTGCATGGCCTCACCGGTTCGGGCAAGACGCACCTGCTGCAGGCGGCGTGCGCGCGCGCGGCGGGGGACGCACGGGCCGCCTACCTGCCGCTTGCCGAATTCGTGTTGGGAGACGCTGCCGTGCTCGACGGTTGGCGCGACCTCGACTGCGTGTGCCTCGACGACGTGCAGGCCGTGGCAGGGCGCAGGCCCTGGGACGAGGCGCTCTTTCGGCTTTACCGCGACATCGAGGAACGTGGCGCACGACTGATCGTGGCTGCGAACGGGCCGCCCGGTGCGCTCGGCTGGTCGTTGCGCGACATTGCCTCGCGCTTCGCCGCGGCGCCCGTGTTCGCCCTGCAGCCGCTCGATGAAACCGGGCGCCTCGAGGCCCTGCGACTGCGCGCGCGGCTGCGCGGCGTCGAGCTGCCGGAAGAAACCGTGCGTTTCCTGCAGCGCCGTTTTCCGCGCGACATGCAGACGCTCTACGGGTTGCTCGACACGCTCGACGATGCCGCGCTCGCGGCGCAGCGGCGGCTCACGGTGCCGTTCGTGCGCGAGGTGCTCGGGGGGTGAAGCGCGCTGTGGGCGGCGGGCGACGGGCAACGGGCGGCGGGCTACGGGCCAGAGGCGCGGTGTCATGCGGCTCCTCGCGGACCGAGCGCGCCGCCTGCGGCGGCGTTCCCTCGGGGCGGCGGCGCTCGGCGCATGATGTGGCCTGAATCGGAAGCGTTGCGGTCGCCTCGCTTCATCCGCCGCCCCGTCGGCGCTCTCAACGCTCGTCGCCGCATGACACCGCGCCTCTGGCCCGCCGCGCGACGCCTCTTGCCCGTGGCCCGTGGCCCGTAGCCCGTCGCCCGTCGCCCGAGTCAAGCGCGCGCAGCCAGCCGCGCCGCGAGCTTCACGACACGCTGCGGGCGGCGGGTCGGCTCAGGCCTTCACGCCACACTCGCCGCAGAATCGTGCAGCCGGCGCCAGGGCCGCTCCGCAGCTCACGCAGAAGCCGCCCTTCAAGGGCTCGCGCGGCGGTGCGGCGGCGGTTGGCGGCAGGCTGCGCGGTGACACTGTCGCGCCGGTTGTCGCGGTACCGAGCAGTCCGGTGGCGCCCCCAGGCAGCAGGCCGGATTCCTGCTGGATCTGGCCAATGGCGCCGATGCGTGCCCGGTCGGCCTGGCTGCCGGGTGCCACGACGGCCGTCATCTGCTGCGCAAAGGCCGTCAGGTGATCAGCGTAGTAGCTGGCGAGGTCCGGCCGCCCGCGCATGCCGATCAGGTCGCGGATGCCGTCCTTGTGCAGGATCACCGAGGTCAGTTCGGCGACCCAGACGCGCATCGTCATCGTCTCGACGTTGATGACCTTCTTCGACGTGCTGAGCGCGGTGGAGAACTGGTTGCCGATGTTGACCTCGGCTTCCTCGTAGGTGCCGGCGAACTCCACCCACAGCAGCGTCGAGTCGAAATCCACGCGACCGAGCAGCAGGTGCGCGCTGCGAAAAGCGTACAGGGCCGCGAGGAACAGCACGACGGCGAGGATGTTGGCCGACACGAACTGGGCAGCCAGCGTGTGGTCCGCGCCCAGTCGCGATGTCACGGCGGCGATCGTGCCGGCGATGAAAGCCGTAGTGGCCAGCAACAACAAGGCCGAGATCGAACGGATGCGCGGATCGGTGGCCGCGTCTGCGATCGAGCCGCCGCCGTCGACAATGGCCGCCGGAACTGGCTGTGTTTCCTGCAGCGCTTCCGCCGTGAAGGATCCCGATTGTCCGGAGAAAACGTCCGGTGGCCGCACGGTGAGGTAGTCGCGGTTCGGGATCGTTTCGGTCCAGCGGCTCTGCAGCAGGCGCAGCAGCTCTTCGAACACCTTGCCCGGGTGGCCGTTGAAGCTGACCGCGCGCTGTTCGCACGACATGTTGATGGCCGGTTGCGGCGGCAACTGCCGCAGCAGGGCGGAGAAGAACAGCGCCTGCGCGACAAGCAGGATGACGAAGCAGATACCTACCGTGCGGGCGATGTGAAAGGCGCTGATGTCCGGCAGCGCGGTGGCGACCCTGGCGAGCAGCGGGGGCCCGAGGATCGGGATGACCGCAATCAGGATCACCGTCCACTTGCTCGCGGGCGCATGCGCGAGCAGCGAGGAGTTCGTATTGCCAGCGGCGAAATTGCGGCGCAGCGCGGGCGCCAGGGCAATCGCCACCGCCACCGCGATCCAGTCGGTCGCGGAACCTTCGGGGTAGAGCATCCACCCCATCAGGATGCACAGCAGCAGCGCGATCGTGTACAGCGCATTGAAGCATTGTGCTTCCGCCGCCCAGCGCACCAGGCGCGGCGCGAAGATCAGGTTGGGAATCAGGTGGTGCAGCAGGCCGCTGATCGGCCCCTGCGGCTCGGCGTATTGCAGGGCATTCTGGCGCAGGTTTTCCTTCAGCCAGGCCGCGCGGGCGCGGTCGTCGCGCGTCGCCGGCATGTCGGGATTGGAAAGGTTGTGCGGCCGGCCCCGGCCGAAGTAGTAGCGCAGCTGCGAGAACGCCTTGCCAAGGAAACCGAGACCCGCGGCGAGCAGCAGTACGCCGACGACCACGCCGCGCAGCGCGTCCGGTGCCGCCGACGCAATGCCGGCGCGCGCGCCCAGCAACACGTAGAGCGCCGTGCACGTGGCGATGGCGCCGCAGGAGAACAGCGCGATGTTCTCGAGCCGGTAGGGATTGGCGATCTCGAAGCGGCCATTGGAGGCGTTGTATTCGTAGGACATCGGCTTCCCCCTGGCCGGCTATTGATTATTGGAGTTCGAAAGGGTGCCCCGGGAATCTCCAGCCGCTGCGCCGCAATGTCAAGTACGCGCCGCGAGATGCACCGCAAGCTCCGCGACGCGCCGGCCGAGCACCTGGGCGAGGTGCTTCTCGTCTTCGGAAAGCTGCGCACCCGCGTCGTGGCCGGCGACATGCGAGGCGCCGTAGGGTGAGCCGCCGGTGCGGGTCGTCGTCAATGCCCGCTCGGTGTAGGGAATCCCGACGAGGTACATGCCGTGGTGGATGAGCGGCAGCATCATGGATAGGAGCGTCGTCTCCTGCCCGCCGTGCTGCGTCTGGGTGGAAGTGAACACGCCGGCCGGCTTGCCCGCAAGTCCGCCGTCGAGCCACAGGCTCGAGGTGCCATCGAGGAAGTACTTGAGCGGCGCCGCCATGTTGCCAAAGCGTGTCGGGCTGCCGAGCACGAGGCCGTGCGTCTCGCGCAGGTCCGCGAGCGTGGCGTACGCCGCGCCACTGTCCGGTACCGGTCTTGCCGGCCCCTCGCTCTCCGCGCTGACGGGCGGCACGGTGCGCAAGCGGGCGACGGCACCCGCCACGCTTTCGACGCCGCGGCACACGTGGCGCGCGAGTTCCGCGGTGGAGCCGTGCCGCGAGTAGTAGAGGACCAGTATTTCGCTCATCCTCGCATTGTAGAATCCAGCACCGTGATCGCGCGCAAGTGTTTCGTTTCAGGGCGGGTGCAGGGCGTGTTCTACCGGGCCA
Source organism: Steroidobacteraceae bacterium (assembly GCA_050185195.1). Taxonomy (GTDB): domain Bacteria; phylum Pseudomonadota; class Gammaproteobacteria; order Steroidobacterales; family Steroidobacteraceae; genus CADEFQ01. The sequence goes on from JBFWZQ010000008.1 coordinate 26,954, forward strand.
CGGTGGCGCGTCGCGCCGTGGCACTCGGCATCACGGGCCATGCGCACAACCTGCCCGATGGCCGGGTCGAAGTACTCGCCTGCGGTGCGAAGGACGCGGTGGCGAGTTATCTCGAGGCGCTGTGGACGGGGTCCGCCGCATCGAAGGTGACGGCGATCGAGGTGATCGAAATCGAGCTGGCGCCCGATCAGCGCCCCGCGGGTTTCGGTACCGGCTGAGCCGTGGCCGAGGCGGCCAGCCCGAGGTCGTCCGCGCCGTTCCAGCGGCTCCAGCTGCCGAGCACGAGATCCGAGTAGTCGCGCCGGCCCACGCTGCCGTTGTAGCGTGCGAGCGCTTTTTGCACGTTCCTGCTTTCGTACTTGAGGTAGTAGCGCAGGATCGCGCAACCCATGCGGATGTTGGGGCCGACCTGCGTCAGCTGGTGGCGTCGCATGCCGAGTTTCTCGGGCCAGAAGGGCATGATCTGCATGAGGCCCACGGCGCCCGCCGACGATACGGCCCAGCGGTTGAAGCGGCTTTCGATGTCGATGACCGCCATCACGAGGCCGGGCGGCAGGCGCATCTCGCCCTTGCGGTGCGCCTCGCAGAACACGGTGCGCAGGATCTCGAGGCGTTCGGCCTTGTCGGGCACGCGCTTGACGAGCCGCGGTTCCATCATCGTGAACCACACGGCCGCCTCGTAACGGTCGGTGAAACACTCCGCCTGCGCGATTGCGTGCTGTATGACGTTGCGCAGGCCTGCGTCGCGCTGCTGGTCGGCGCGGGCCGCGGGCGTCGCCAGCGCCACGATGCCCGCCGCAAGCAGCGCGAGGGCGGGCGCCGTGCGCCCGCGCCGGGCGCGGCTCTCAGGCTGGCGCGAGGCGGGAGCGGATGAAGGCGAGGGCGTCGTCGAGCGGCAATTCTTCGCTTTCCGAAGCGCGGCGGTGACGATACTCGAGCTTGCCGGCCTCGAGGCCGCGTTCGCCGACCACGATCCGGTGCGGGATGCCGAGCAATTCGGCGTCCGCGAACTTGGCGCCGGGGCGCGCGTCGCGGTCATCGAGCAGCACATCGATGCCAGCGCGCGTGAGTTCGTCGTAAAGGCGATCGGCGGTTTCACGGACACGTTGCGACTTCGCGAGGTTGATCGGGACCAGCACGACCCGGAATGGCGCAATGGGCTCGGGCCAGATGATGCCACGCTCATCGTGATTCTGTTCAATCGCCGCCGCCACGATGCGCGTCACACCTATGCCATAGCAGCCCATGTAGAGCAGGGTACTGCGGCTTTCCTCGTCGAGGACGGCGGCCTTCATGGCCTCGCTGTACTTGCGGCCGAGCTGGAAGATGTGGCCCACCTCGATGCCGCGGGCGATCGAAAGCGCGCCCTTGCCGGTGGGGCTCGGGTCGCCGGCCACCACGTTGCGCAGGTCGGCGACCCGCGGCTCCGGCAGGTCGCGCCCCCAGTTGACGCCCGTGAGGTGCGTGTCGTGCACGTTCGCGCCGCAGGCGAAGTCCGCGAGCGCCGCGGCGCTGCGATCCGCGACGACGGGGCATTTGACGAGGCCCACGGGCCCGACGAAGCCGGGTGCGGCGCCTGTCGCGGCGAGCACCGCCTCGGCGCTCGCCATGCGCAGCGGCGAGGCGACCCCGGGTATCTTTTGTGCCTTGACCGCATTCAGTTCGTGATCGCCGCGCAGCACCAGCGCGACGACCCCGCCATCCTCGCCCTCGACCAGCAGGGTCTTCGCGCACCGTGCGGCCGGTACACCGAGGAAGTTGCCCAGCGCTTCGATGGTGCGTATTCCCGGCGTCGCGACCGACTGCATCGCGGCGCCCGCCGCGGGGCGAGGTGTACCGGGAGCGAGTGCTTCGGCCATCTCGAGGTTGGCGGCGTAGTCGTCGCCGTCCGAGAACACGATGGCATCCTCGCCCGATTCGGCCAGCACCTGGAATTCCTCGGAAGCGGTGCCACCGATGGCACCGGAATCCGCACGCACGGCGCGGAACCCGAGCCCCATGCGCGTGAACATGCGTGCATAGGCCTCGCGCATCTGCGCGTAGCCCTGCGCAAGCGAGGCCTCGTCGACGTGGAACGAGTACGCGTCCTTCATGATGAATTCGCGCCCGCGCATCACGCCGAAGCGGGGGCGGATCTCGTCGCGGAACTTCGTCTGTATCTGGTAGAAATTGACCGGCAGTTGCCGATAGCTCTGCAACTCGCGGCGCACGAGGTCGGTGATCACTTCCTCGTGCGTCGGCCCGATCACGAAGTCCCGCTCGCCGCGGTCCTTGAAGCGCAGCAGTTCGGGCCCGTAGGCCTGCCAGCGGCCGGATTCCTGCCACAGTTCGGCGGGCTGCACCGCGGGCATCAGTACTTCGAAGGCCCCCGCGCGGTCCATCTCCTCGCGGATGATCGTTTCCACCTTGCGCAGCGTCAGCAGGCCGAACGTCGTCCAGGTGTAGATGCCGGCCGCAAGGCGCCGGACCAATCCCGCGCGCAGCATCAACCGGTGGCTCGCGATCTCCGCCTCGGCGGGCGTTTCCTTCATCGTCGTGATCGGATATCGGGACCAGCGCATCGGGACGAGGCTCCATCGGGCGGTTCGGCGGGAGAGCGGCGCATCTTATATGATGCGCGCCATGTCCACACCGAGCCTGGAACCGGGTCCGCGCGGCCGCGGTGTCTTCCTGCTGCCGAATGCATTGACCACCGGCTGCCTGTTCTCGGGTTTCTACGCGATCATCGCCGCGATCGACGGCAATTTCGACCGGGCCGGACTCGCCGTGTTCGCGGCGATGCTGTTCGACGGGCTCGATGGTCGCGTGGCCCGCTGGACCCGCACCGAAAGCAGCTTCGGCCGGGAGTACGACAGCCTCGCCGACATGGTGGCCTTCGGCGTCGCGCCCGCCATCGTGATGTACCAGTGGGGCGTCGAGCGCATCGCCGAGTACGGGCGGGCCTGGGGCCGGTTCGGCTGGGTCGCCACGTTTTTCTTCGCGGTCGCAGCGGCGCTGCGCCTGGCGCGCTTCAACACCCGCGCCGCGCAGGACAAGCGTTACTTCGAGGGCTTGCCGAGCCCGTCCGCGGCGGCGGTGGTCGCGGCCTTCGTCTGGTTTTCGAGCACCTGGCGCGCGCCGGGCGGACTCACCGAGCTGATCCTCGCTTTTTGCGTCACCGCGCTCGCCGGGGCGCTGATGGTGTCGAGTTTCCCGTACATGAGCCTGAAGCAGGTCGATGTCGACAAGCGGGTGCGCTACTACTACTTCGTCGTCGTGCCGTTTTTCCTCGCCCTGATCGCCATCGATCCGCCGACCATGCTGCTCGCGATGTTCTCCACCTATGCGCTGTCCGCGCCGGTGCAATGGACCGTCCGCCGCATGCGCCGGTTGTGACCGCTGCGCCACCACAGCGTCGCGCGCACTATCTCGATGCGCTCGGCATCGACGTCTACCAGTCGCGGTGCGTGCGGGCGGCGGCGCACGAGCCCGAGGCCGCCACGGATGAGGGGGGGGACGTCGACTGGCCGACGCTGCGCGCGCAGGTCGCCGGTTGCGTCAAGTGCGGCCTCTGCGAGAGCCGCACCCAGACAGTCTTCGGCGTGGGCGATCCGCACGCGCGCTGGATGATCGTCGGCGAGGCGCCCGGCGCCGAGGAAGACCGCCGTGGCGAACCCTTCGTGGGTCGCGCCGGGCAACTGCTGGATTCGATGCTGCGTGCGGTCGGCCTGGCGCGCGAGACGGTGTTCATCGCGAATGTGCTCAAGTGCCGCCCGCCGGGCAATCGCGACCCGAAGGCGGATGAGATCGCCGCCTGCCTCCCCTACCTGCATCGCCAGGTGGCGCTGGTCGCGCCCGACATCATCCTGGCCGTCGGGCGCATCGCGGCGCAGGCGCTGCTCGGCACCGATGCGCCGCTCGCGCGCCTGCGCGGGCGCGTACATCGGTTCGGGGAGGGCAGCCCCCCGCTCGTCATCACCTATCACCCCGCCTACCTGTTGCGCACGCCCGGCGAGAAGCGCAAGGCATGGGACGATCTCAAGCTCGCCCGGAGCCTGCTGGATGGTCGCGGCACGGGATGACCTCGCCATCCCGCGGGTCGACCTGCGGCCGATGGCCGAAGGCGACCTCGCGCGCGTCGCGGAGCTCGAGCGTGCGTCCTATCCGTTTCCATGGAGCGAGGGCATCTTCCGCGACTGCCTGCGCGTCGGTTACGTGTGCCGGGTGGTCGAAATCGGCTTCGACCTCATCGGCTACGGCGTGATGAGCACCGGCGCGGGCGAGGCGCACGTGCTCAATCTCTGCGTGCGCGACACGATGCGTGGACGGGGGATCGGCCGTACGCTGCTTCGCCAGCTCATCGAGCTTGCCGTGGAGGCGGGTGCCGCGGATCTTTTCCTCGAAGTGCGGCCCACGAACCTCGCTGCGATCCGCCTCTACCAGTCGCTCGGCTTCGTGCAGGTCGGCGTGCGCCGCGGCTACTACCAGGCAGCGGGCGGGCGGGAGGACGCGACGGTGTTGCGCCTCGACCTGCGCGATCCCGTGCCCTGACGCTATCTCAAGGCGAGTGGCAGCTGCGTCGTTTCCTTGACCACCGTCATCGCGATCGAGGAGCTGAACGACTGGATGCCCGGGATCTTCGAGAGCTGGTCGAGGAAGAAGGCTTCGTAGCCCTTGATGTCGCGCGCGACGATGCGCAGCAGGAAGTCCCAGTCGCCCATCAGCGTGTAGCACTCGAGCACTTCGGGGTGGCGGCGGATTGCCTGGTCGAAGCGCGCCAGGTTGTCGCGGCCATGCGCGACCAGCTTGACGTGCGCGAAGACGGTGACGCCGAGGCCCACTTTCTCGCGATCGAGCAGCGCGACGCGCTGGCGGATCACGCCCTGCTCCTCGAGCCGCCGCACCCGGCGCCAGCAAGTGGTGACCGCGAGGTTCACGCGCTCGGCGAGCTCCGCGGCCGAGAGCGCGCCGTCCTTCTGCAGCACCTCGAGGAGGCGCAGGTCCGTGCGATCGAGTTCAGCCGGGGACATACTTTCCGTTTTACATGAGTTTATGGAATGAACATTCTGTATATTGTGTTTATCCGGTCCAGTTTGCAATGCGAATAGCCTGCCGCCGGCGCATAGTGGCCGGCGGGGTCCAAGGAGCCGCGACATGGCGAATCGTCCGCGCACGAGATTGCATGTTCCACAACCGCCCGCCCGGCCGGGTGACAGGGCGGATTTCAGCTACCTGAAACTGCAGCCCGCGGGCGCGCAGCCGCGCCCGGATGTGAAGGTGTCCGCGCTGGCGACGCCGCCGCTCGCGACCGGGCTCGTGCGCGTGCTCGACGACGAACACCGCGCCGTCGGCGAGTGGCATCCCCACCTCGAGCCGGAAGTGCTGCAGGCGGGCCTGCGGCACATGCTGCTCACGCGCATTTTCGACGAGCGCATGCAGCGCACGCAGCGCCAGGGTCGCATCTCCTTCTACATGCGCAGCCTGGGCGAGGAAGCGGTGTCGGTCGCGCAGGCCATGGCGCTGCGCCCCGGCGACATGCTGTTCCCCTCGTACCGCAACCAGGGCCTCTACATGGTGCGCGGCCGGCCGCTCGTCGACCTCATGTGCCAGCTGCTGTCGAACACGCGCGACATGTGCAAGGGGCGCCAGTTGCCGGTGATGTATCACTGGCGCAAGGGCAACATCTTCTCGATTTCCGGCAACCTCGCGACGCAGTTTCCGCAGGCGGTCGGCTGGGCCATGGCCGCCGCCATCAAGGGCGAGGACCATGTCGCCTCGACCTGGATCGGTGAGGGCTCGAGCGCCGAGGGGGATTTCCATGCCGGCATGGTGTTCGCCGAGGTCTACCAGGCGCCCGTGCTGCTCAATATCGTCAACAACCAGTGGGCGATCTCGACCTTCCAGGGCACCGCCGGCGGCGAGAAATCCACGTTCGCGGCGCGCGGTCCGGGTTACGGCGTCGCGGGCATCCGCGTGGACGGCAACGATTTCCTCGCGGTGCACGCGGTGACGCAATGGGCCGCGGAGCGCGCGCGCAAGGGCGGCGGGCCCACGCTGATCGAACACGTGACCTATCGGGCCTCCGCGCATTCGACGAGTGACGACCCGTCGCGCTATCGGCCCAAGGATGAATATGAACGCTGGCCGCTCGGCGATCCGGTGCAGCGCCTGAAGATGCACCTCATCACGCTCGGCAAGTGGTCGGAGGAGCGTCATGCGGCGCTCACGAAGGAGCTGGAAGACGAGGTCGCGGCCGCGTGGCGCGAGGCCACGAAACACGGCACGCTGACGGAGGGTCCGCGGCTCGATCCCGACCTGATGTTCGAGGATGTCTTCAAGGAGATGCCGCAGCATCTCGTGCGCCAGCGGGAACTGCTGCGCGCGGAGCGCGGCTGACGTGGCCAGGATGAACATGATCCAGGCGCTCAATTCCGCCATGGACGTCATGCTCGAGCGCGACCCGGGCGTGGTCGTGCTCGGCGAGGATGTCGGCTATTTCGGCGGCGTGTTTCGCACGACCGACGGCCTGCAGCGCAAGTACGGCGAGCATCGCGTGCTCGATTCGCCGATTTCCGAGCTGGGCATCGTCGCGACGTCGATCGGCATGGCGGTGAACGGCCTGCGCCCCGTCGCGGAAATCCAGTTCGCGGACTACATCTATCCTGGCTACGACCAGATCGTGAGCGAGCTCGCCCGCCTGCGCTACCGCAGCGCCGGCGATTTCTTCGCGCCGGTGACGATCCGCACGCCCTGCGGCGGCGGCATTCGCGGCGGCCAGACCCATTCGCAGAGCCCCGAGGCGATCTTCGCGCACGTCTGCGGCGTGAAGGTCGTGATGCCGTCGAATCCCTACGATGCGAAGGGGCTGTTGATCGCGGCCATCGAGGACGACGACCCCGTCATCTTCCTCGAGCCGAAGCGGCTCTACAACGGCCCGTTCGACGGCGACCCGGGCAAACCCGCGGTGCCCTGGAGCGCGCATCCGAGCGGCGAAGTGCCCGAAGGGCACTACACCGTGCCGATCAGCAAGGCGCAGGTCGTGCGCAGCGGCAAGGATGTGACGGTGATCGCCTACGGCACCATGGTGCACGTGGCGGAGGCCGCCGCGCGATCGCTCGGCGTCGATGCCGAGATCATCGACCTGCGCACGATCGCGCCGCTCGATACGGACACGCTCTGCGATTCCGTGCAACGCACCGGGCGCTGCCTCATCGTGCACGAGGCGACGCGCTTCGGCGGCTTCGGCGCGGAAATCTCCGCCACGATCCAGGAAAATTGCTTCTGGCACCTGCAGGCCCCGATCGGGCGCGTCGGCGGCTGGGACACGCCGTATCCGCACGCCTTCGAATGGGAGTATTTTCCGGGCCAGAAACGCGTGGCGATGGCGCTCGAAGCCATCATGTCGGCAAGCTGAACGCACGGGGGCAGGATGGCGATCTACGTTTTCAGGATGCCCGATCTCGGCGAGGGCACGGTGTCCGCCGAGATGATGCAGTGGCATGTGAAGGCCGGCGACGTGGTGCGCGAGGACCAGATCATCGCCGACGTGATGACCGACAAGGCGGCGATCGAGATCCCGGCGCCCGTTTCGGGCCGCGTCGTGCGCACCCAGGGCGAGCCGGGCGAGATGATCGCCGTGGGTTCCGAGCTGATCTCTTTCGAGACGGACGCGGCCACGGGCGCGGACGCACCCGCCGGTGCCCCGGCATCCGCGCCGCCGCCACCGGCCGATGCCATGCCGCAAGGGCCTGCCGCCGCGCTGCCGGCCTCGCCTGCGGTGGGGCGCATCATGGCGTCGCCCGCCACCCGCCGGCGTGCGAAGGAGGCCGGTGTCGACCTGCAGGCCGTCGCGGGCTCGGGCCCGGGCGGCCGGGTCACGCGCGCGGATTTCGAGGCGGCTGCATCGGCTGCGGCGCCGGTCGCGCGTGCGGCGGAGGCCGTGGTGCCCCCGCGTGCGGGGCCTGCGCGGCGCACCGGCACGACGGAAGTGAAAATCATCGGGCTGCGCCGCGTGATTGCACAACGCATGAGCGACGCCAAGCGCAACATCCCGCACTTCGCGTATGTCGAGGAAGTCGACGTCACCGAACTCGAGGCGCTGCGCGTGCACCTCAATGCGCAGGCGCCCGAGGGCACGCCATCGCTCAGCCTGCTGCCCTTCCTCGGTCTCGCGCTGGCGCGGGTCCTGCCGGCCTTTCCCCAGTGCAACGCCCTGTACGACGCGGAGCGCAACGTGGTCGTGCAGCATGCCGGCCTGCACCTCGGCATCGCGACGCAGACGCCGGACGGGCTCAAGGTGCCGGTCGTGCGCCACGCCGAAGCGCTGTCGTTGCGCGCACTGTCACAGGCGATTCGCGCTGCTTCGGATCGCGCGCGCCGCAACAAGTCGCCGCGCGAGGAACTCGCGGGGTCGACACTCACGATCACGAGCCTCGGGCGGCTCGGCGGCATCGCCTCCACGCCGGTGATCAACGCGCCGGAAGTGGCGATCGTTGGCGTCAACAAGGCGGTCGAACGGCCGGTCGTGCACGGCGGCGCCATCACGATCCGTCGTATGATGAATCTTTCTTCGTCGTTCGATCACCGCTTCGTGGATGGCTTCGACGCGGCCTCCATGATCCAGGCGCTCAAGGCCCTGCTCGAGCACCCGGCGACGATATTCATGCATCAAGAGGATCGAGACCCATGAAGGACGCTGCAAAGCCGGCATTCGGCACCGTACTGACGGACACGATGGCGGTTGCGGAGTACCGCGACGGCCGTTGGCAGGCACACACGTTGAAGCCCGTCGGGCCGATCCCGATGCATCCGGCCGCGCATGTCCTGCACTACGGCAGCGGGTGCTTCGAGGGTTTCAAGGCCTATCGCGGCAAGGACGGGTCGGTGAGCGTCTTTCGCATGGACAAGCACATCGAGCGCATGCGCCAGAGCGCGCGCCAGCTGGTGCTGCCCGAGCCCGACGCCGCGCAACTGGCCACGATGGTGCGCGAAGTCGTGCGCGCGGGCCGCGCGCAGGTGCCCGAGGCGCCGGGTGCGCTGTACCTGCGCCCGATGCTGATCGGCACCACGCCGAACATCGGTGCCGCGGCGACGCCGAGCGCGACGGCGCTGCTCATCGTGCTCGCGAGTCCCGTCTGGGATTACTTCGCGGGCGGCGCGAAGCCATTGCGGATTTTCGTCGAAGACCAGAAGACGCGCACGGCCTCGCACCTCGGCGTCGTCAAGACCGGTGGCAACTACGCGGCCGCGCTCGGGCCCACGCTCGAGGCGCGCAAGCAGTATGGCGTCGACCAGGTGCTTTTCTGCCCGGGCGGTGCGGTGCAGGAAACGGGCGCGTCCAACTTCCTGTTGCTGCGTGCGGGGCACGTGCTGACCCGCAGCCTCGACAACTCGTTCCTGCACGGGGTCACGCGCGATTCGCTGCTCACGATGATGCGCGACTCGGGCTATCGGGTCGAGGAACGCCCCTTCGACGTCGCCGAAATGCTCGAATGGGTGAAGACCGGCGAAGCGGCGCTTTCGGGCACCGCGGCGGTACTCGCGGGCGTCGGCACGCTCGTCACGCGCAGCGGCGAACAGCCCGTCGGGGACGGTGGCATCGGGCCGGTCACGCAGCAGTTGCGCAGGCAGCTCGTCGCGATCCAGACCGGCGAGACCGCGGACACGCGTGGCTGGCTCGAACGGATCTGACGGTCGCCGCGCCCGCCGCGTTCACGGGCCGGTGGCCCCGTAACGCTGCTCGTCGTACAGCCAGGCGGGCATCAGCACGTTGGCGAGCGCGTCACGCGCGAGCTCGGGATCCGTGGCCGGGGCCGGCGCGAGTTCATGGGTGTGCCGGTCGTAGTCGAACTGGCGTGCCTCCCCGTCCGGCAGCAGCACGACCACCTCGTCGCCTTGCAGCCAGGCGTAGTTGCGGTCGAACTGCATCATCGCCCGCGGCGCGGGTCGCGGCGCGGGGTTGCCGAACTCCGCCAGCGTGCGCGTCAGGTCGCGGCCGGGAAACGGATGCTCGCCGTCCACGCCCATCAATGACAGCAGGGTGGGGGCGAGGTCGACCTGGCTCGCGATGGAATCGATCTCGCGCGGCTCGATGTCGGCGCCGAGGATGACGCCGGGAATGTGGAACTTGTCCACCGGCACCAGCTCGTCGCCGTAGACGCGCGTGTCATGGTCGGCGACCACCAGCAGCAGCGTGTCGGCCCAGTAGTCGCTGCCGCGCGCGCGCTCGACGAATTGCCCCAGCGCGTGATCGGCGTACTTCACCGCGTTGTTCACGGTCTGCTTCTCCGCATCGACCAGCTCGATGCGGCCGTCCGGGAACTCGAACGGCGTGTGGTTCGTTGACGAGAACACGAGCATGAAAAAAGGTCCGCCGGCCGCATGCAGTGCCTCGATGCGCCGCTGGGCCTTCTCGAACAGGTCCTCGTCGGAGACACCCCAGCTGCCGACGAACACCGGTGCGCGGAAGTCCTTGCGGTCGACCACGGCATTGAAGCCGTTGCCAAGGAAGAATCCGCGCATGTTGTCGAAATGCGATGCGCCGCCGTAGACGAATTCGCTGGTGAACCCCGCGCCCCGCAGCACGGATGCCAGCGTCGCGAAGTTCCGCTGCGATTTCTGCAGCTTCACGGTGCTCAGGGCGGGCGTCGGCGGGAACCCCGCTACCACCGCCTCGATGCCGCGGACCGACCGCGTGCCCGTGGCATAGAGCCGGTTGAACCAGATGCCCTGGTCCGCAAGCCGATCGAGGTTCGGTGTCACGCCGCGACCGCCGAGCCGTCCGACGAACCCGGCGCCGAGGCTTTCCTCCAGCACGATGACGAGGTTGAGCGGGCGGTCGCGGCGCACGCTGGCGCGTTGCCGGTGTAGCGTCGGCCGCTCGGGCGACAGGAAATCGGCTGCGGGGACCCCCATGCCGGCGCGTACGCGCCGCGTCATCTCGGCAAGGGGCATGCGACCGTAGATCGCACTGGTGAGGCGCTCATTCGCGAGCCCGCGCGCCGCGGACAGCACCGTGTAGGCCGAGTTCGGCACGAGGCTGTTGACCATGGCGTCGTCGCTGAACGCAAAGCTCGCGAGGTTCGCGGGGCGATGCCCGAAGCTCGACCGGATCATCGCAAACGCCACGAGGGCGGCGAGCGGCCAGGCGAGCAGCACTCGCGTCCTGCTCCAGCCGGCGGGTTGTGGGGTGTAGCTCCGGAAGTGCCGCACCACGGCCCATCCCACCGCTGCCACGCCGAGCGCCGCGGCCAGAAGCAGCGTGCGATAACCCTCCCACAGCATCGCGAACACTTCGCGGGGATAGGCAAGGTACTCGACGAACAGGCGGTTCGGCCGACCGTCGTACTCGAGCAGGAACTGCGGGGTGGCGAACTCGAGGAACAGGATGGCGACCAGGCCGATCGCGAGCCACGCGCGGCAGAGCCGCAGCCACGCCGACACCCGGCCGGCCAGCGCGAACAGGGGCAGCAGCAGGATCACGGGTGCGGCCACGAGGGCCAGGGTCATCAGGTCGTTGCGCAGGCCCTGCAGCAGCATCCGCCCCCATGAACCGGTGGCATCGACGCGCGGCCACTGCCAGGCCATGAGACCCGCACGGGATGCGCCGAGCGTGGCAACGCCGAGCAGGAGAAACCCGACGAGGGGCGCATAGGGTCCGAGGCGCCACAAGGCGCGATGCAACTGGCTCATTTTCCCCCATCTTGTTCATGTGAAATCGCGGCGCCTGCCCGCAGGGGCCGCTGCCGGGGTCCCTGTATAACATGGCGGGGCCCGCCGTCCGGCCTGCCTGCCGGGTATAATCGCGCGCCCTTTTTTCCCCCAAGCACGCATGTTCGCGTTCGTGCCCGGAGCCTCGCCTCGATGTCGGATGAACTGGTTGCCCGTGAAATAGCGAAGCGACGGACGTTTGCGATCATCTCCCACCCCGACGCCGGCAAGACGACCCTGACGGAGAAGCTGCTGCTGTTCGGCGGCGCGATCCAGATGGCAGGCACCGTGAAGGGACGCAAGGCCGCGCGCCACGCCACCTCCGACTGGATGCGCCTCGAGCAGCAGCGCGGAATCTCCGTGACGTCGTCGGTCATGCAGTTCCCGTATCGCGACCGGGTCGTGAACCTGCTCGATACCCCCGGCCACGAAGACTTCTCCGAGGACACCTATCGCACCCTGACGGCGGTCGATTCGGCGCTGATGGTCATCGATTGCGCGAAGGGCGTCGAGGCACGCACGATCAAGCTGATGGAAGTCTGTCGCCTCCGCGATACGCCGATCATGACTTTCATCAACAAGCTCGATCGCGAGGGGCGCGAACCGATCGAACTGCTCGACGAGATCGAGCGCGTGCTCGGCATCGCGACGACGCCGATCACCTGGCCGATCGGCATGGGGCGCGAGCTGGCGGGCATCTACCACCTGCTCGAGGATCGCATCTACGTGTACAGCGCCGGCGAGCGCGGTCGCGTCGGCGAGAACCTCGCGATCGACGGCCTGCACAGCGAGTCCGGGCGCGCCTTCCTCGGCGAGCGCGCGGCGAGCTTCGATGCCGAGGTCGAACTGGTGCGCGGCGCGAGCGCGCCGTTCGACCCGGATCTCTATCGCGCCGGCCGCCAGACGCCGGTGTTCTTCGGTTCGGCGATCGGCAACTTCGGCGTCGAGGAACTGCTGGGCGCCTTCGTCGAGCATGCACCGTCGCCGCTGCCGCGCGCGACGCAGCAGCGCGAGGTGGCGGCCGCGGAGCCCGACCTCACGGGTTTCGTGTTCAAGATCCAGGCGAACATGGACCCGGCGCACCGCGACCGCATTGCCTTCATGCGCCTGTGCTCGGGTCGTTACGCGCGCGGCATGAAACTGCACCACGTGCGGCTCGGCAAGGAGATGCGGGTCGCGGACGCGCTCACCTTCCTCGCGGCCGACCGCAGCCAGGCGGAAGAAGCCTATGCCGGCGACATCATCGGCCTGCACAACCACGGCACGATCAACATCGGCGACTCCTTCACCGAGGGCGAACGCCTCGTCTTCACCGGTATCCCGAACTTCGCGCCGGAGATGTTCCGCCGCGCGGTGCTCAAGGACCCGCTGCGCATGAAGGCCCTCGCCAAGGGCCTCGCGCAGTTGTGCGAGGAGGGCGCGACGCAGCTCTTCAAGCCGCTGCGCAACAACGACATGGTGCTCGGCGCCGTCGGGCAGTTGCAGTTCGAGGTGGTCGCATTCCGCCTGCAGGACGAATACGGCGTGCAATGCCACTTCGAGCCGGTGAACGTCTACACCGCGCGCTGGGTCGCCGCGGACGATGAGCGCAAGCTCGAGGAATTCCGCGCCAAGGCCTGCGAACACCTGTCGCTCGATCACTCGGGCGCGCTGGTCTATCTCGCGCCGACGCGGGTGAACCTCTCGCTCACGCAGGAGCGCTGGCCCGCCATGCGTTTCATGGAGACGCGCGAACACCTCGCCGCCTGAGCGGCGCGGCGCCCGTTTTCAATCGGTGCCGAGGCTGAAGGCGGTTTCCAGCTCACGCCTGGAGTAGGCCCGAAAGGCGATCAGCGTCTCCGAGTGCGTGATGCCCGGCGCCTTGCGGATCGCGTCGCTGACCACGGTGGCCAGCTGCGCGTGTTCGCCGACTTTCACGAGGACCACGAGGTCCCAGCGGCCGGCCACCGAAAAGACTTCGGTGACACCCTCGATCTCGGTGAGCTGGCGGGCGAGCTGGCTGACCTTGTCGGTCGCGGCGTTGATCAGGACGATTGCGGTAACCATAGCGGGTCATTGTCGCAGGAAATCGCGGCGCTTGCCGGGAATCGCGTGCCGGGACCCGCGGCGCGCGGTCGCCGCCGGGACAGTCGTCCTTAAAACAGACAACACGGGGTGCGCCGCAGCACGGGGCGCGCACGATGGGGCTGGATTGCGGGAGGGGTCGGTGCTAGCTTGCCACGCAAAGGATCAAGGGGGTCTAGGGGCCGTGTGCAGCCGGTCACGCGCGCGCCCGATCGCCCCCGTCCGCCACGGGGAGTGGGCCAATGAACGGGACAAGGAAGATCCGTGTCACGCGCAGGCAGGACAGCCCGGCGCGTGCGATGTGGATGGGCGCTTGCGCAGTGGTGCTGGGCGCCGCGCAGGTGGGCTGCGGCAGCAAGGACCCGCCGGGTCCGGTGGGGATGTACGAATGCGAGTTGCCGAGGGATGCCTTCGACGACAAGTCGATGGATCTCGCGGATGTCCGCATGACGCTGGAGATGACGTCGGACGGCAAGATGATCATCAGGGGCCTCAAGGGCGACAAGCAGATCCATGAGGCCAGGGCGAACTACACGGTGGCCGGGCAGCAACTGCGCATCAGCCCGCCCGGGGAGCCCACGGAGGAGGGCCGGATCTCGGAGGACGGGGCCATCCACCTGAAGGGTGGGGAAGCCTGCTGGCCGCAGAAGTAGCCGAGGCAGCGCCCGTCGTCGGGTGCTAGCCTTGCGCGGATGACGATCGCACTTTTTCGCAGGCCCGTCGTCGCCTGGGCGCTGTACGACTGGGCGAACTCGGCGTTCGCGACCACCGTGATGGCGGGCTTCTTTCCGCTCTTCTTCAAGCAATACTGGAACGAAGCCGTGCCGGCGACGGTGAGCACCTTCCGCCTCGGCGTCACGAGCGGCGTCACGAGCCTGGTCGTGGCGCTCATGGCGCCCGCGATCGGCGCGATCGCCGACAAGGGCGGGGCGCGGATCAAGCTGCTGGCGCTGTTCACGGTGCTCGGCGCCGCGATGACCGCGGCGCTCGTGCTGGTCGAACAGGGGAACTGGGCAGCGGCGGCGCTGCTCTACGGCGCGGCTTCGATCGGCTTCTGGGGCGGCAACCAGTTCTACGATTCGCTGCTCACGGATGTGGCGGCCGAACCCGAGTATGACCTCGTGTCCGGCTACGGCTACGCGCTCGGATATCTCGGCGGCGGGCTGCTGTTTGCGGTCAATGCCCTGATGGTGTCGAACCCGGGGCTGTTCGGCATCGCCGGCGCCGCACAGGCGGTGAAGCTCTCGTTCGCGAGCGTGGCGATCTGGTGGCTCGTATTCACGGTCCCCGTGCTGCTGTTCGTGCGCGAACGGGCCGTGGCACCGTTGCCGCCGCGCGCGGCGGTCACGGCGGGGCTCGCCGAACTGCGCCGCACCTTCGCCCATGTGCGCGATAGCCGCCCGCTGCTGCTGTTCCTGCTCGCGTACTGGTTCTACATCGACGGCGTCAACACGATCATCAAGATGGCCGTCGACTACGGGCTCGCGCTCGGCTTTCGGCAGGCGAGCCTGATTCAGGCACTGCTGCTCGTGCAGTTCGTCGGCTTTCCCGCCGCGCTCGCGTTCGGCTGGCTCGGCACGCGCATCGGCGCGCGGGCCGGCATCCTGGTCGCCCTCGCGGTCTACGCGGGCGTCACGCTCTACGCCTACCGGCTCGATACGGAGGCGGAGTTCTTTGCGCTCGCGATCGTGATCGGCTGCGTGCAGGGCGGCGTGCAATCGTTGTCACGCTCGTTCTACGGCCGGCTCGTGCCGGTCGGCAAGGCGGGCGAGTTCTTCGGCTTCTACAACATGATGGGCAAGGCCGCCGCGATCCTGGGCCCGCTGCTCGCGGGTACCGTGGCGCTCGTCACCGGCGACTCGCGCCTCGCGATGCTCTCGATCGCGCTGCTCTTCGTGGTCGGCGGAGTCCTGCTGTGGCGGGTGCCCTATGGTCCGTCGAGCCATGCCGCGGGGTCGACGCCGTAGAAGTCGCGCAACTGGGCGTGCAGCCCGGCATGCGTGGCGCGAAATTCGGCGGCGCGCTCGAAGAACACTTCGGTGGCCGTCGCAAAGAACTCGACCAGGTCTTCCGCGCCGTAGGGGTCGATCAGCGTGTCTTCGCCCCGATCGACCGCGTCGCAGAGCGTCTCGTAAGCGTCCTGCAGCGCGGCGTGCCAGCGGGCCACCGCGGGTGCCGTGGCGCCCCCGTCGGTGAGGGCACCTTCCGAGACATGGTCGAGGTGGTGCGCGAACTCATGCAGCACGACGTTGTAGCCGTCGTCGCCCGCGAGTCCCGCCTCGATGTCCTCCCATGAAAGCACGATGCGGGAGACATCGATCGCCTGTCCCGAGAGCGCACGACGGCCCGTCGTGACGAGGCCGAACTCGTCTTCTTCGTGGTCCTCGACGACGAACTCGGCCGGGTAGACGAGCACGCTGTACAGCCCGTCGTAGGCGCGCGGGTCGCGGTGCGCGACCAGCAGCGCCGCCTGGGTCGCGATGACGAGGCGCATGTCGTCCGTGACCACGAGGCCGGCGCAGCCGATGAAGTGCACCCGGTGGAGCAGGCGGCGTGCCGCGAGCTCCACGCGCTCGCGTTCCGCGGGTGGCAGTCGTCGGTAGAGCGGAACGCGCGTGAGCGACTGGCGCCATGCGGGCGGGAACGGCGCGCGCAGCGTGCGCGACAGCGCTCGTGCACGGCGCAGGCGCCACGCGACGAGCGCGATCGCGAGCAGCATGGCGAGGATCCAGGGTAGCGTCATGGCGCGTGCGGGGGCAGGTGCGGCAGGCCGCGCACCCTGGCGGCGAAGCGCCGGACCGCGTCCGGTGCCGGCGTCGGTCCGTAGCGCAGGCCGGCATACTCGCGCGCCAGGGCGTGCGCTTCGGCCGCGAGGTCGGGCCGCGCACGCGCGATGCGCGTGGCATACCCGAGCGGCGCTTCGGACGGCGCCCGGGCCAGCCCTGCCCGTGCGTAGCGGGCATCGATCGCCCGCCACGCGCGCGCCAGCCGGTCGGGCCGGGCGGCGCGCAGCCAGTACCGGGACTGCCAGGCCATCCACGCGAGCCAGGCGCCGAGCGCGAGCCCGAGCAACACGCCGAGTTGCTGCCAGCGAGGCGAATCGAAACCGAGCCGTGCAAGCAGCGCGAGCTGCGAGGCGGCGCCGAACTGCAGCACGCGCTGTCGCCACGCGGTGTTCGCGGCGTCCCAGGCTTGTGCGATTTCCGCGAGCCATGCGTTGTCGCGCGCGAGGCGGGCCACGAACGGCGCGGCGCCCGGCAGCAGGTCGAAGAGTCCGCGCTGCAGGCGTTCCGGCGCGACGACGCCCGTCGGGTCCACGCGCACCCAGCCGCGCCCGTTGCGCCAGATTTCGACCCACGCATGGGCGTCGGACTGGCGCACGAGGAAGTAGCGACCGATCGGATTCCACTCCCCGCCGAGATAACCGGTCACCACGCGCGCCGGTACGCCGCCCGCGCGCATCAGCGTCGCGAAGGCGGAGGCGTAGTGACCGCAGAACCCGCTGCGCGTCCCGAAGAGGAACTCATCGACGGCATCGCCCTCGAGGCGGGGCGGCGTGAGCGTGTACACGAAGCCTTCCCGCGCGAAGTAGTCGAGGGCCGCCCGCGCGAAGGCGGCCTCGTCCTGCGCGGCCGCGCGCAACTGCCTGGCGAGCGCCAGCGTGCGCGGGTTCTGCCCGGGCGGCAGGGCGAGGTTGTAGCGGCGACCGAGTTTCGAGAGGGGCTCATGGGTCACGGTCCGGGGTCGTGACGTCGCGCTGTAGGAAACGGCTTCCGTGACGGGCCGCGTGGCGACCAGGCGGCGATCGAGGGTCAGCTGGGCGCGCCGATCGGGGGCCGCGACGACCGCCTCGAGCGCGAACCACCAGTTGCGTCCGTGCGGTTCGAGCGTGACCTGGTAGTGGTAGGTGGGCCCCTCGAACTGCACCGGGGATTCGAGGAAAAAGCGGCCGCGCTCGCGCCGCCAGGTCGTGCCGTCGAACGACTGCAGCACCGGCCCGCGCCAGTAGCGCTCCTGCGGAGGCGGCGCCGCGCCCTCGAACTGCACGCGAAAGGCCGGCGCGTCCGAGATGGTCAGCTCGTCGATCTGGCCGGGGCTCATTTCGTCGGACAGGCCCGTCGCGGCGCCCCCGGAATTGGGCAGCGCCCAGAAGGCGCCTGGCAGGCGCGGAAAGAAGAGGAACAACAGCAGCGCGAGCGGCAGTGCGCAGGCGAGTGCGCGGCCGGCAAGCTTCATCGGCGCCTTGAGCCCTGCGAGCGCGTCGGGTGTCGCGACCACTGCGAGCGCCGCGCAACTGACCCACAGTTGCAATGCGTACCACGGCAGGCGGGTGAGCGACTGGCGGTCGAGGCAGGCCGCCAGCAGCAGGAACAGCGACACCCCCAGCATCACGAAGTCGTCGCGCCGCGTGTGCGTCTCGAGGAGCTTCAGCGAGCCCATGGCCACGAGCAGTGCGCTGCCCGCCGCAAGTCCATTCAACGTGCGAAAACTCGCGAGCACACCGGCGGTGAGTGCGATCGCGATGCCGATCCGCAACCATGCACCCGGCAGCGTCGCGCCGCGCAGGGCGATCAGCACGCGCATGGTGGCTGATATCACCGCGCAGCCAGTGATCCAGGGCGGCAACCGGTCGACGTGCAGCAGCGTGGCGCCGCCGAAGGCGGCCAACGACCAGGCGAGCGGGCGCAGGCGGGGCGGAATCCGCGTCACGACGGCATCCTCGCGAGCGCCGCGAGGCAACGGTGGCGATGCGCGGCGCCGCTGCCCGCGGCTATGGATTCGCGCGGCAGGCGCAGGGCATAGGGTTCGCCACGCTGTTCCGCCGCGACGATCCAGCGACACAGTTGCTCGAGCCGTGCCTCGAGGTCGAGCGGCGCGAGGCGGTCGAAGTCGAACTCGTGGGTGTCGTCGCCCGCGGCGGCGTAGTCACCGACGAGCAGCGCCGCGCCGCGCGCGTACGCCTTCCAGGCGATGCGGCGCGGCGGATCGCCTTCGCGATACTCCCGCAGTCCCCGCCATTCGTCGTCGCCTGCCTCCCGCCCGTCGCCCGTCGCCCGTCGCCCGCCGCCGGCCGCCTGCACCAGCGCGAGCGTGCCTCGCGCGGCGGGGTAGACGACCTGCTCGAGCGGCAGGTGGAGCCAGGTCCACGCGCGAAAGAGCCCGAACGGCCAGCTCGTCGCGAGGCGGATCCGTTCGACGGCGTGGACACCTCGCGCCCTGCCCGGCAGGGCAAGCTGCAGCGCCGCTCGCTCGCCGGGGCCCGCGTGAACCGGCGGGCTGGCGTCGTCGCGCGCCGCACCGCCCGGCGCGATGCAGTACTCGTGGCGGCGGACGGTGCCCGTGTCGATCACGAGTTCAAGGAGCGCGTCCTCGCCCGCGAACGCCGGTTCCACGCGCGCGCCGACGATCCTCGCGCCGAGCAGGTTCCCATGGCAGAAATGCATCGCCGCGAGCGCGAGGCCCGCGAGCAGGAAGGTCATGAAGAGCGCGAGGCTGTTCGCGTAGTTGAGGCCGGCGAGCAGCATGCCGAAAAGCAGGAGGGCGAAGCCGACGCCCGCGCGCGTCGGCAGGATGTAGAGCCGGCGGCGGTGCACGAGGACGGGCAGCGCATCGCCGCCCTGGCGGCGCTTCACCCACGCGGCGAGGCGCGTTTCGAACCGGCGGCGAAGTCGGGCGGCGATCGCCACGGGGCCGTCGCTAGGCAGGCACCGGCACGGCTTGCACGACGCGGCCCGCGAGCCGCAGCCCGTCCGCGGCGTCGAGCGTGTCGCGCCGTTCGAGCCGATGGCCCGCGACGGCGCCGAACACGGCCTGCACGTCGTCCGGCAGCACCGCGTGGCGCCCGCAGAGTGCGGCCCACGCCTGGGCCGCGCGCAGCAGTCCCTGCCCGGCGCGCGGCGACAGGCCGATGCGGATGTCGGCGTGGGCGCGGGTGTGCGCGATGAGGGCCTGCAGGTAGTCGAGCAGCGCGTCGGAGACGTGGACGGAGCGTACGGCAGCCTGCAGCGCCAGCACGTGCTCGGCATCGAGCGCAGGGGCGAGCCGCGGCAGGAGCTCTCGCCGCTCGCCCTCGCGCAGCAGTTCGCGCTCGTGGGTGGCGTCGGGGTAGCCGAGTTCGATGCGCATCAGGAAGCGGTCGAGCTGGGATTCGGGCAGCGCGTAGGTGCCGGCCTGTTCGCGCGGGTTCTGGGTCGCGACGACGAAGAACGGGTCGGGAAGGCGATAGGTGGTGACGTCGGTGCTCACCTGCCGCTCTTCCATCGCCTCGAGCAGCGCGCTCTGCGCCTTCGGGCTCGCGCGGTTCACTTCGTCCGCGAGCAGCAACTGCGTGAAGAGCGGGCCCTTGCGGAAATGGAATTGCTGGGTGTTGCGATCGAATACCGAGACGCCAATGATGTCGGCCGGCAGCAGGTCGCTCGTGAACTGCACGCGCTGCCAGGCGAGGCCGAAGACCTGGGCGAGCGCGTGGGCGAGCGTGGTCTTGCCCACGCCCGGCACGTCCTCGATCAGGAGGTGGCCGCGTGCCAGCAGGCAGGCGACCGCGAGGCGCAGCTGGGCAGGCTTGCCGAGGATGATCCCCTCGAGCGTCGCGATGGCCTGCTGCAGCCGCTCGCTCATGCGCTGCCCAGCAGGCCGCGCACCCGTTCGAGCTGCGGCCCGAGTTGCGCGAGGTCCCGCTCGAACGCGGCAATGCGTTCGTGCTCCTGCGCGACGACTTCCGCCGGCGCGTTGCGCACGAAGCTTTCGTTGGCGAGCTTGCCGCGCGCTTTCTTCAGCTCGGTTTCGTTCTTCGCGATCAGCTTCGAGAGGCGCTCGACCTCGGCGCCGGCGTCGATGAGCCCGGCCATGGGCACGTGCAGTTGCAGTTCGCCCGCCAGCGCCGTGGCGGATGCAGGCGGGCGCTCGCCGGCCGCGAGCGTCGTGACGGCCTCGAGGCCCGCGAGGCGGGCGAGATACACGTGGTGGCGCGCGAGCCGCTCCGTATCGAGTGCCGTGCCGTGCTGTGCCAGCACGGGCAGGCGGCGCGAAGGTGCGATGTTCATCTCGCCGCGGATCTGGCGCAGCGCGAGGATCACCCGTTGCAGCCAGGCAATCTCCGCTTCCGCGCCCTCGTCGGCCGGCCACTCGCCGTGTGCGGGCCATGGGGCGAGCATGACCGTGGCGCCCGCGCGGCCCGCGAGCGGCGCGATGCGCTGCCAGATCTCCTCGGTGATGAAGGGCATGATCGGGTGCAACGCCCGCAGCAGCGCTTCGAGGACTTCGAGCAGCGTGCGGCGCGCGCCGCGCTTCGCGGCCTCGCCCGCGTCGCCGTGCAGCACCGGCTTCACGAACTCGAGGTACCAGTCGCACAACTCGTACCAGGTGAATTCATAGAGCGCGCTCGCGGCGAAATCGAAGCGATACTCGGCGAAGGCCGCGTCGACCGCCTCGATCGTGCGGCCGAGGCGCGAGCGGATCCAGCGATCGACGACCGACAGCTCGACCGGTCCCGCGCCCGACGGTCCCGTTGCGGGCGCCGTTGCATCGTCCTCGACCATCATCGTGACGAAACGCGCCGCGTTCCACAGCTTGTTGCAGAAATTGCGGTAGCCCGCGACGCGGCCGAGGTCGAAGCGGATGTCGCGACTCTGGGTCGCGAGCGCGGCGAAGGTGAAGCGCAGCGCGTCGGTGCCATAGGCGTCGATGCCCTGCGGAAACTGCTTGCGCGTCGCTTTCTCGATCGCGGGCGCGAGGTGCGGCTGCATCAGCCCCGTGGTGCGCTTGGCGACCAGCGCCTCGAGGTCGATGCCGTCGACGATGTCGAGCGGATCGAGCACGTTGCCCTTCGACTTCGACATCTTCTGGCCTTCGCCGTCGCGGATGAGGCCGTGGATGTAGACGTCGCGGAACGGCGGCTTGCCGTCCTGGAACCGCAGGCCGAGCATCACCATGCGCGCGACCCAGAAGAAAATGATGTCGAAGCCCGTGACGAGCACGCTCGTCGGGTAGAACTTCGCGAGGGCGGGCGTGCGCTCGGGCCAGCCGAGCGTGGAGAACGGCCACAGCGCCGAGGAGAACCAGGTGTCGAGGACATCGGCGTCCTGCGTCAGTGTCACGCCGGGGCCGATGCCGTGCCGGGCGCGCACGTCCGCCTCGTCGCGGCCGACGAAACAGCGGCCCGTGTCGTCGTACCACGCGGGGATGCGATGGCCCCACCAGAGCTGGCGGCTCACGCACCAGTCCTTGATGTTGCGCATCCACTCGAAGTAGGTCTTCGACCAGTTCGCGGGCACGAAGCGGATGTCGCCGCGCTCGACCGCCTCGATCGCGGGCTGCGCGAGCGGCTCGACGCGCACGTACCACTGGTCGGTGAGATAGGGCTCGATCACGGCCTGCGTGCGATCGCCCCGCGGCACCTTGAGCTTGTGCGGCTCGACGCGCTCGAGGAGGCCGGCGGCCTCGAATTCAGCGACGACGCGCCGCCGCGCCTCGAATCGATCGAGGCCGCGGAAACGCTCCGGCGCGCTCCCGTTGATCGCCGCCTGCGGCGTGAATACGTTGATCTTGGGCAGGCCGTGGCGCTCGCCGACTTCGTAGTCGTTGAAATCGTGCGCCGGCGTGATCTTCACGCAGCCCGAGCCGAAGGCGGGGTCGACATAGTCGTCCGCAATCACGGGAATGCGCCGGCCGGTGAGCGGCAACTCGATCTCGCGCCCGACGAGCCCCGCGTAGCGCGCATCTTCCGGGTGTACCGCGACCGCGGTGTCGCCGAGCATCGTCTCGGGGCGCGTGGTCGCGACGACGACGTGGCCGGAGCCATCCGCGAGCGGATAGCGCAGGTGCCAGAGGTGGCCGTCTTCCTCCTCCGACAGCACCTCGAGGTCCGACACGGCTGTCAGCAGTACCGGGTCCCAGTTCACGAGCCGCTTGCCGCGGTAGATCAGGCCATCGTCGTGCAGGCGCACGAACACCTCGGTGACCGCCTGCGACAGGCCCGGGTCCATCGTGAAGCGATCGCGCGACCAGTCGACCGAGGCGCCGAGGCGGCGCATCTGGTTCTGGATCGTGCCGCCCGACTGTTCCTTCCATTCCCAGACGCGCTCGACGAACGCCTCGCGCGTCATGTCGGTGCGACGCTTGCCTTCCGCTGCGAGGCGCCGTTCCACGACCATCTGCGTCGCGATGCCCGCGTGGTCGGTGCCGGGCTGCCACAGCGTGTCCGCGCCACGCATGCGGTGGTAGCGGGTGAGGGCGTCCATGATCGTGTCCTGGAACGCATGCCCCATGTGCAGCGTGCCGGTGACGTTCGGCGGCGGAATGACGATGCAGTACGGCTCGCCGCGCCCCTGCGGCGCGAACCAGCCATTCGATTCCCAGTGGGCGTAGAGGCGCCGCTCGATGTCACGCGGCGAGAAGACTTTGTCCATCCGCCAAATTATAGCGAGCCGATCCTGTGGGTGTTCGGTTCGAGGCCCTGTTCGCGGTAGCGCCGGAAACGGTCACGGCCCGCCAGGCGGCGGGCGGGTTCGCCGTCGATGAACTCGAGGACACGCGGCGCGCGCAGGGCGATGGCGGGGATGTCCGCGTCGAGGTTCACGAGGACGTCGGGGAGATCCGCGGGCTCGATGCCGGCGGTCAGGACCACCGGCGCCGCGCTCGCCGCGTCGCCTGCGGCGAGCGCCTCATGTGGCACGAAGCTGCGATCGGCGAACGTCCAGAGCAGTTCGTCGAAGCGCGCCAGCTCGTCCGCCGCCTGGCACCAGACGAGCACGCGCAAGCCCGCGAGATAGGCCTTTTCGGTGACTTTGCAGGCCAGCTGCAGGCGCGCATCGTCCGCAACGGTGTCGGTGACGTAGAAGTCGACCTGCGACACCGTTGCTTCAGCGCCCGGCGCGCTGGATCAGGAACTCCGACAGGAGGCTGATCGGACGCCCGGTGCTGCCTTTCTGCGCGCCGGAGAGGTAGGCGGTGCCGGCGATATCCATGTGGGCCCACTTGAGCCCCTTGGTGAACTTGCCGAGGAAGGCGCCTGCCGTGATGGCGCCGCCGTCGCGGCCGGCGACGTTCGCCATGTCGGCGAAGTTGCTCTTCAGCTGGTCGGCATACTCTTCCGTGAGCGGCAGCTGCCAGGCCCGGTCGTCGGCGCGGCGACCGCATTCGACGAGCTCGCGCGCGAGCGCATCGTCGTTCGCCATGACGCCGCTATGGTGCGCGCCGAGGGCGACGACACAGGCGCCGGTGAGTGTTGCGATGTCGACCACGGCGGCGGGCTTGAAGCGTCGGGCGTAGTGCAGGGCGTCGCACAGGATCAGTCGGCCTTCGGCGTCGGTGTTCAGGATTTCGACCGTCTGGCCCGAGGCACTCGTGACGATATCGCCCGGCTTCGTGGCGCGCCCGCTCGGCATGTTCTCGCAGGTCGGCACGAGGCCGACGACGTTGAGCGACAGCCCGAGTTCGCTGACGACGGTCAGCGCCGCGATCACGGTGGCAGCTCCGCTCATGTCGAACTTCATTTCGTCCATCGCCGGCGGATCCTTCAACGAGATGCCGCCGGTGTCGAAGGTGATGCCCTTGCCGACGAGCACCACGGGCGCATCGCCCGCCTTGCCGCCACGGTGCTCGAGCACGATGAAACGCGGCGGCTCCTCGCTGCCCCGGGTCACCGCGAGGAAGCAGCCCATGCGCTCGCGCCGGATGGCCCGCTCGTCGAGCACGCGCACGCGCAGGCTCTTCGGATGGCGCTTGCCGAGGGCGCGCGCGGTGTTGGCGAGATAACTCGGCGTGCAGACGTTCGCCGGCAGGTTGCCGAGGTTGCGCAAGGTCGCAAGTCCGGTACCGACCGCCGCGCCGTGCGTGAAGCCGCGCTTCGCCGCGGCGACGCCGCTCGCGGCCACCGGGCCGGCGAGGATGCGGGTGAGCGCGGCCGGCTTCGGCTTCTTGCCGCTTTTCAGGTCGTTGACGCGATAGGACGCGGCGGCGGTGATTTCCGCCGTGGCGCGTGCGAACCAGTAATCGTCGAGTTCGCTCGTGGCCGGGCGCGCCAGCGCGAATGCCGCGCTGCCGATGCGGGTGCGGGCGAGTGCGGTGAGGGCGGCATGGACCGCGCGACGCCAGGGTTTGCGGGCAAGCGCGGTGCGCGCGCCCTGCCCGGTGAGCAGCACGCGCGTCGCACGCAGGCCCTTCAGGTCGCCGACGAGCAGGGTATCGCCGAGGCGGCCCGCGAAATCGCCGCGCTTGACGAGGGCCGCGATGTGTCCCCCGCAGGCCTTGTCGATCTGCCGCGTCTCCTCCGGCAGTTCGCCGCCCTCGAACACGCCGGCCACGAGGCAATCGACCCCGAGCCGGCCCGCATCCTTCGTCCAAACCTCGAATCGCATCATTAGGTTCTCCCGACAGCAGCCTGCGCCGCGCCGCATGCGCCGTTGTGGCGTGAAGCGGTCTGATTTACCTTAGCCCCGGTCCGCCGTCCCATCCCATTTGACGCTGTTTGGCATCGTTTCTCGGCTTGCAAATGGGTGCGAAAGCGGTGCGGTATTGTAACCCAACTCGCGAGGGGCGGACTTGCGGCGTCTCGATCGCTACATCCTGCAGGAAGTCGTGCTGTCGTGGCTCGCCGTCACGAGCGTGCTGCTGATCATCCTGCTGACCAACCAGGTGGCGGCGGTGCTCGAACGCGCGGCGGACAACCAGTATCCGCGCTCGGTGGTGCTCACCCTGATCGGGCTGTCCACATTGCAGAACCTGCCCGTGGTGATGCCGGTCGGCCTGCTGCTCGGCGTCGTGCTCGCCTTCGGGCGGCTCTGGCACGAAAGCGAGATGACCGCGGCGCAGGCCTGCGGCGTGGGCCTCGGGCGGATTTATGTCCCGGTCACCGTGCTCGCGCTGCTCGTGACCGCCTTCCTCGCATGGCTCACGCTCGATCTCGCGCCGCGCGCGTCCGGGCATGCCTACGCACTGCGCAGCGAAGCGCTGCGTTCGGGCCAGTTTTCGGCCGTGCAGCCGGGCCAGTTTCGCAGCTTCGGCAGCGGCGGCGTGGTGATCTATGCGCGCGACGCGGCGCCCGACGGCACGCTCGAGCAGGTATTCATCAAGCGCGCGCGGGGCGAGGTGCTCGAAATCACGCTCGCGCAGCGTGCGCGCCACGATATTTCGCCGGATGGTTTGCTGCACACGATCACGCTCTACGACGGCGCCCGCTACGAAGGGGTGCCGGGCTCGTCGAAATTCCGGATCGTGCGTTTCGCCGAGCAGGTCGTGCCGGTGCACCTGCCCGGGCTCGCGCCGGGCCGGCAGCGGGTGGAAGCCCTGCCGACGGCCGCGCTGCTCGCGAGCGCGGCGCCGCGTGATCGCGCGGAACTCCATTGGCGCATCGCGCTGCCGATCATGGCGATCACGCTGACGCTGCTGGCCGTGCCGCTCAGCCGGTTGCGGCCGCGGCAGAGCCGCTATGCACGCGTGTGGCTCGCGGTGCTGATCTACTTCCTGTACTCGAACCTCGCGTCCGCCGGCCGCGTGTGGATCGAGCGCGGTGTCGTGCCGGAATGGCTCGGCCTCTGGTGGGTGCATGTCGCGCTCATCGTCATCGGCGTGATCGTCATGGGCGCGCCGCGCCTCGCCGCGCGCCTGCGCTACCGGGGCTGAGGGCGGCTCCTTGATCATCGACCGCTACATCCTGCGCAGCATCTTCGGCGCCGTGGGCCTCGTGCTCTCGGTGTTGCTCGCGCTCGGTTCGCTGTTTTCCTTCATCCAGCAACAGGACGACATCGGCGTCGGCACCTACCGCACCCTCGATGCGATGCTCTACGTCCTGCTCGGCATGCCGCAACAGGCCTTCGAGATGCTGCCGATCGCGGCGCTCATCGGCGCGCTGCTCGCGCTCGGCTCACTGGCCCGCGGCAGCGAACTGACCGTGATGCGCGCCGCGGGCATTTCCCCCGGCCGCGTCGCGCTGTCCGCGTCGATCGCGGGACTCGCCCTCACGCTGGTGGCGATGGTCGTCGGCGAGTACCTCGCGCCGCCCCTGCAGCAGCTCGCGCGGCAGACGAAGGCGTTCGGCAAGTACCAGAACGTGAGTTTCGCCGGCCACGGCGGCGCCTGGGTGCGTGACGGCGACATGCTGCTCAACGTCGACCAGCAGTCGGGCGCCGCGGAGTTCGGCGGCATGCTCGTGATCGAGCTGGCGCGCGACCATCGGCTCGTGGCGATCGGGCGGGCGACGCGCGCCAGCGCCCTGAAGGAGGGCGAATGGCAGCTCGAGGACTATGCCGAGTCGCGCTTCTCGGGCGACTACGTCAGCGGTCGCCGCGCCTCGACGCGCGTGCTGCCCTCGGGCATCGGCGGCAGTTTCCTCGGCCTTGCGATCAGCGACCCCAAGGACATCGGGCTGCGCTCGTTGTGGCGCGTGATGCAGGGCCTGGCCGGCAACGGCCTCGATGCACGCCCCTTCGAGTTCGCCTTCTGGTCGCGCGCGGCGCGCACGGTCGCGATCGTGTTTGCGGTGCTGCTCGCCGTGCCGTTCGTGTTCGGGCCGTTGCGTTCCTCGGGCACCGGGGCGCGCACGATGATCGGGCTGCTGATCGGCATCGTGTTCTTCCTCGCGCAGCGCATGCTCGAGAGCGGGGCGATCGTCTTCGACGCGCCACCGATGCTGCTCGCGTGGCTGCCGACGCTGTGCCTCGCCACCGTGGCGGTGGCGCTCGTCGCGCGGACGCGGTAAGCGAGGGACTAGGTGAATTCGCCCAGCGGCCGAAAGAGCGCGTCGTACTTGTAGCGCGGGATCTCGAACTCGCGGCCCTTCAGCTTCGCCTCGAGGGCCGCGGCTTCCTTCGCCGCCGCCTCGCCCTGGCTGTGGGCACTGCCGCGGATGTAGCGGCGATCGCCGTCTTCACGGCCCGCGAGTTCGATCTCGAGCCCGTCGAAGCTGCGCACGGTTACGCGTGGCCTCGCGGGTGCGGGCGTTGCCGGCAGGGCGTGGACATCCTCCGCGTGCAGCCCGACGAGGAGCGCCGCGACGGGTGTCACGATGTCGGCTCCGCGCTGTCGCTTGCCTTGCGGCAGGTCCTGCAGCGCCAGCGGTTCCGTGGTGGCATCGCGCGTGGCGCGCCACGCGGGCCCCGCGAGGGGCACGACCTCGAGCGACTGCACGCGGTCGGCGGGCAGGTCGGCGAGGGCGGTGTCGATCCAGTGCTTCGGGTCCGTGTCGGCCGTGAGCGATGGTGCGGCCAGCAACGCCTGCGCATCGCCCGGCAAGCGCACGAATCCGCCCGTGCTGCCGACGGCCTTGCCCACCAGCACCGTGAATTTCCTGCCTGGCGTGTCGGCTTCGATGGCGACGCTGGCGGACCGGGGGCCCGCATCCTCGACACCGAGCAGTGGATAGTTGGCGGGGTCGCGTGTCTTCTCCTCCGTCACCGTGAGGTCCGCGAGGCCGAGCAGCAGCTTGCGCAGTTTCGCCGTGTCGGCCGGGTAGGCGCGCTCCGCGACGATCCAGGCCTCTCCCGAGCGCTCGAGCGTGACGCTTGCGCCCCGGTTCGCGAGGCGCACGACCGTGACCTCGTCGACCTTCGGCTTCAAGCCCGGCAGCACGGCCACGCCCGTGGCGGCGACTTCCGGTGCGGTGCGCCGTGAACCGAGCCAGCCGGCTGCCGTGAGCGCCACGAGGGCGGCGATCGCGAGGAGGGTGAGCCGGCGCGGCGTGATCATGGTCGCTGCGTCCGCTGCAAGAGGAGGATGGCGGCCTGCCGCTTGCGGCGCCACACGGCAATGGCGAGCGCGATCAGCGCGAAGATGGCCGGCATCGCGACGATGTTCAGGACCTTGAGTTCGCTGCCGAGGCGGCGGATGTCCTGGTTGAGCCCGAGGCGCACGTCGCGCAGTTCCTTGCGGATGCGCAGCTTCTCGGCCTCGAAGCGTTCTATCTCCTTTGCCTGCTCGGGCGAGAGGATCAGGCCCGTCTGGTCGGCCCGCTTCGACTGCAGCGCGGCCAGCTTGTCCTCCGTCGTGGACAACTGCTGCTCGAGTTCCTGCTCCTTCGCGCGCAGGCGGCCTTCGGCGTCGCGGCGCAGGGCGTCGACGCGCTCGAACGGCCGGGCGAAGCTCGCGCGGCCGCGCACGCTGATGAGGTCGTTGCTGCCCGCGAGGTTGTCGAGCGCATTCCAGACGAAATCGCCGTTGTGCGCCCAGGCCTGCTTGGCGCGCGGCCCGAAGAAAGAAGCCGGCGCGTCGCGCAGCCACAGGTAGTCGGCGAGCAGGTCGCTGTCGGCGACCACGATCAGGTTGAGGGGTTTCGCCGATTTCGCGAGTGGCCCGGGTCCCTTCGGGAAGGCGCTCACGATGTTCCCCGTGACCCGCGCGGCAAGCGTGTAGCGCTCGCCGGTCGGCTTGAAGCCATCCTGCAGCGTCGCAGGGTCGAGCAGCATCGCGAAGCGTTCGACCGGCAGGATGCCCGCGAGCTTGCTCGACTGCAGCAGCGGCGTGAACGTCGTCGTGGCGCCCTTCAGTGGCGCAAGGTGGCCGGCCGTCGCGAGGTTGATGTTGCCGAGGCCGCTCGTGACGACGTCCTTGGCGTCGAGGCTCGTCGCGTCGAGCCCCAGGATCGCGATGTGGCGCATCGGCGGGTCGCCCGCACGCATCGAAACGGCCATGCCGTAGCTCAGGTCGCCGACGACTTCACCAGGCTTGAATTCGACGCCCCATGAAGCGAGCAGGGTGCCCAGCTGCGAACCGCGATCGGCGCCGGCTCCGAACGGCGTTTCCGGCCCCCCTGCGCCCGGATCCTGTTCGGCAAGCGGATCGACGAAAACGAGCAGGCGCCCGCCGCGCAGCGCGAACTGGTCGATCGCCTGCTGCGCCGGCTCCGGCAACGACTTCGGGTGCACGAGCACGAGGACGTCGATGTCCGGATCCACCTGCGTGAGTGCAGGGGTAAGCGTCTTGACGGTAAAGAGCTGCTGGGCCTGCGCGAGCACGTACCAGGGCTCGCGTGGCTGGCCGGTCGCCGGGTCGAAACCGCCCTCCATCGGCAGGCCCGACAGCCAGCCCACCACCGGTTTTTTCGCGCGGCCGAGCTGGTAGATCAGCTTGGCAACGTCGTATTCGAGGAATTCTTCCTTGGACGGGTCGAAGAAGGCAATCGCCTCATGGCCGTCCGTCGAGTTGGTGCCTGCAAGCCCGAAGTAGAAGGTTTCGCCGTTCGCGCCGATCGGCACGCCGTGCACGCCGCGCTCGGCGGCACGATCCTCGTCGGCCGAGAACGGCTCCGGATCGATGATGGAGAGGCGCAGCTTGCCCTGGCTGCGCGTGGCGAGCTCCTGCAGGAACTCCTGCACCCGCGTGCCATAGGCCTTGAGCGTGGGGTACTCGCTCGCGGTCTTGCCGCTCCAGTAGAAATAGAGGTTCACCGGCTCCTGCAACTCGCCGACGATGCGCTGGGTGCCGGGTGCGATCGTGTAGAGGCTGTTTTCGGTGAGGTCGAGCCGCCAGCCGCGCAACAGCCACGTCGACAGCACCGTGACGGCGATGAAGAGCACGGCGAGGGCGAGCAGCGCGCCGCGACCGAGCAGGATGCGTTGCTTCATGTGCGGCTCACTCCGCCTTGCGCGCGTCGAGGATGATCGCCGTCGCGACCAGGAAAAATGCCATCGTCAGGGCGAAATAGAGCAGGTCGCGCACGTCGAGCACGCCTTTCGAGATCGATTCGAAATGGGTGAGGAAGGAAAGCGAGGCGATCGCGTCGACGAGCAGCTGCGGGGCCCAGCCCCGGAAGGCATCGAGCACCAGCGGGAAGCCCGCGAGCAGGAAAGCGAAGCACGTGGCCACGGCGAGGATGAAGGCGACCACCTGGTTGCGCGTGAGCGCCGACATGCAGGAGCCGATCGCGAGGAAGCCGCCCGCCATCAGCAGGCTGCCGATGTACGCCGCGAGGATCACCCCGTTGTCGGGCGAGCCGAGGTAGTTGACGGTGATCCAGATCGGGAAGGTGAGGGCGAGCGCGAGGCCCGTGAACGCCCAGGCCGCGAGGAACTTGCCGAGCACGGCCTGCCAGAGGGTCACCGGCTGGGTCAGCAGCAGTTCGATGCTGCCGGACTTGCGCTCCTCGGCCCACAGCCGCATCGAGATGGCTGGAATGAGGAACAGGTACAGCCAGGGGTGGAAGCTGAAGAACGGCGTGAGGTCCGCCTGGCCGCGTTCGTAGAAGCCGCCGAGGTAGAACGTGAAGGCGGCTGCCAGCAGCAGGAAGACCAGGATGAAGACATAGGCCACCGGCGTGGCGAAATAACCGGCGAGTTCGCGTTTCGCGATCGTGACGACGTGATTCACCCGATGGTCCCCCTGGCCCGTCAGGCCGTGATGCCGCGAAACACTTCGTCGAGTCGCCCCGGCTCGAGTTCGAGCGCCTGCAGCGCGATGCCGTCGCGCGCCGCGAGCGCGTTCACCTCGGCGAGCAGATCGGCTCCGTCCCGCGGCAGCGCGGTGAGTCGCAGGGCCGGTTCGTCGGTTTCGACGCTGGCGACCTGCGGCAGGGCGGCCAGCGCCGCACTCGCGGCCGCGAATTGCCCGGGCCGCGCGAGGCGCAGCGACACCGCGTTGTGGTAGCGCGAGCGCGCGGCGAGTCCCTGCGGGGTGTCGTCGGCGACGATGCGGCCGCGCGCGATGATGATCGCGCGCGTGCACACGGCCGCCACTTCCTCGAGGATGTGGGTCGAGACGACGATCGTCTTGTTCGCCGCCATTTCGTTGATCAGCGTGCGCACTTCGTGCTTCTGGTTCGGGTCGAGGCCATCGGTCGGCTCGTCGAGGATCAGCACCGGCGGGTCGTGCAGGATCGCCTGCGCGATGCCGACGCGGCGGCGAAAGCCTTTCGACAGGGTGTCGATGGTCTGCGCCGCGACGCCACCGAGCGCGAGGCGTTCGGTCACCTGGTCGAGCCGGGTGCGGCGCGCGGCACCCGCGAGGCCGCGCAGGTCGGCGATGAATTCGAGGAAGCCGCGCACGCTCATCTCGCCATAACCCGGCGCACCTTCGGGCAAGTAGCCGAGTCGTGCCTTGGCGGCGAGCGGTTCGCGCTCGATGTCGTGCCCGCAGATGCTCGCCGTGCCCTCGGTGGGAGCGATGAAACCCGCGATCATGCGCATCGTGGTCGTCTTGCCGGCGCCGTTCGGGCCGAGGAAGCCGAGGACTTCGCCCGGGTGGGCCTCGAAGCTGACGCCGTCGACCGCCGTGAGCGTGTCGTAGCGCCTGGTCAGTCGCTCGGTCTTGATCTTATGGTCTCGTCTGAATGCGCGAGGCGCGGAAAAGTTCCGCAACGCCCGTCGAAGGGCGCGATTCTGGTGGGATGGGTCGTGTGTGTCGAGTGGTGCCGGGTTTTCGGTTATTCGGTTGTTGCGCGACAGGGCAATAACCGAATAACCGAAAACCCGGCACCAATCCCGTTCACGTGGGCGCGACGCCGGCCTTGCGTTCGATGCGCGTGCGGTGCTCGCGCAGGATGCGGCGCACTTCGGGCGCGGACGGTCGTTCGGCCAGGCGCGCGATCAGGTCGCCCAGTTCATGCCATTGGCGCCCCCAGCCGAGGAAGCGGATCGCATCGTCGACGATGCGCGTGTCGATTTCCTCCTGGCTCGCGCGCCGCGCGTTCGATGCGTGGGGGCGCGCCGCGACTCGCGGCATTTCGCGCGTCGGCTCGTCGGCGCGCTTCTCCTCGAGGCGCTTCGGGCGGCGGGTGCGCGCGGTCAGCACGTCGCGGCGCTCGTTTTCGATCGTCGCGAGCGGAATGAAGCGCTCGTTGCCCTGCAGGCCCGCGAGGTTCGCGAGGAAACCCATGACCTCGAGCGCCTCGAGGAAGGCGCGGTCACCTTCGGCCGCGCGCTGCTCCACGATGCGGGACAGGGACGCGGCGCGCTCGCGCGCGAGGTCGATGATCCAGCGCGCGGGCCGCTCGTGCTTCGGCCACGGCTGCACGTGCTGGTAGTGCGCGTCATCGAGCGCCGCATAGCGGGCATGCAGGTCGAGGCTCTGCCGCCAGCGGGCGAGCAGGAGCTGGAGCTGTCCGCCTTCGCGGGGCTGGTCGGGACTGGTGCGTGCGGATGGCATCCCGCGACTGTAGCGGGCGGCCGGCAAAGGGCCTGCGATATGCCGCACAGAGTGGCGGGCCTGCCGGCGCGGGGTTCGCAAGTGATTGATTTGTGGCGCTCCCTACCGGATTCGAACCGGTGTTACAGCCTTGAGAGGGCTATGTCCTGGGCCTCTAGACGAAGGGAGCGTCAATCGGCAGCTGGGCCGGAGGGCGCGGTATTATAGAAAGCTTGCCCCCCATAACAAGCGGAATGTACCAGCTTTGACTTCCCCTGCCGCGCCCGTGGACTTCCCGGCGCCCCTCGCCCGCGTCGTGCCCCGCGATCAGCACACCGTTTCCCGGTCGCAGATATCCCCCAACGCCCTGCGCGTCCTCTATCGCCTCAAGGACGCCGGTTACCAGGGTTTCCTCGTGGGCGGCTGCGTGCGCGACCTGCTGATCGGGCTGACGCCGAAGGATTTCGACGTCGCCACCAATGCCCTGCCGGAGGAGGTCAAGCGGCTCTTTCGCAATTGCCGCCTGATCGGCCGGCGGTTTCGCCTCGCACACGTGTTCTTCGGTTCCGAGATCATCGAGGTCGCGACTTTTCGCGCGGCGAGCGCGCCGGCGCAGGCCGACGAGCCGCTGGCGGATCTCGATCCCGAGGAAGGCGACGGCCCCGAGATCAGCGAGCCCGACGAATTCGACGCCGACGTGGCCGATACCCAGGGCGAGGACTCGCACGTGCTCGACGAGCATGGCCGGATCCTGCGCGACAACGCGTATGGCACGATCGACGACGACGTCTGGCGGCGCGATTTCACCGCCAACGCCCTCTACTACAACATCGCCGATTTCTCGATCTGGGACTACGTCGGCGGGCTCGAAGACGTGCTCGCGCGGCGCCTGCGCGTGATCGGCGATCCGGAGACGCGCTTTCGCGAGGACCCGGTGCGCATGCTGCGTGCCGCGCGTTTTGCCGCCAAGCTCGACTTCCGGATCGATCCGGCGGTCGAGGCAGCGATCCACCAGTGTTCCGGCCTGCTTGCGGCCGCCCCGCCGGCGCGTCTCTTTGACGAGACGCTCAAGCTTTTCCTGGCGGGCCACGGCGCGAAGAGTTTCGCCAGCCTGCGCCGCCTCGGGCTCCTCGAAGTCCTGCTGCCCACGGTCGCGGGGTATCTCGCGCGACACCCGGACAGCCTCGTCGAGCCACTGCTCATCCGCGGGCTCGAAAGCACCGACGCGCGCGTACGCGACGGCAAGTCGGTGACGCCCACCTACCTGTTCGCGCTGCTGCTCTACGGCCCGATCGCACAGGCGATCGAGGCGTTGCCGCCGAACCGCTGGCATGAAGCCGGCGCGATCCTCGACGCCTGCGACGTGGCGGTACGCAACCTCTCCGCGCGCGTGGCGCTGCCGCGGCGTTTCTCGCTCGGCGTGCGGGAAATGTTCGCCCTGCAGCCCCGGCTCGAGCAGCCGCGCGGACGCCGGGCGCTGCGCCTCCTCGAGCACCCGCGCTTCCGGGCGGCCTACGACCTGTTGCTGCTGCGTGCCGAACTCGGGCTCGCGTCGCCCGAAATGGCGGCCTGGTGGACGCAGCTGCAGGCGGCTGCGCCGGATGAGCGCGGCGACATGGCCGATCGGCTGTCGGGCGGCGGCGCACGCACCGGCGGCGCGCAACGGGGGCCTCGGCGGCGGCGGCGGCGCGGTGGCGCCAAGCCCGCTGCATGACATGACGCACTGGCGACCCGCGTATGTCGGCGTGGGCGGCAACCTCGGCGATTCGAGGGCGCTCGTGATCGCCGCCATCGACCGGATCGGGGCCCTGCCGTCGACGAGCCATCTGTTGCGCGCGCCGCTCTATCGCACGCCGCCCTTCGGCCCGGTGGTGCAGCCCGACTTCGTGAACAGCGCCGTGGGCTTTCTCACGCAACTCGATGCGCACGCGTTGCTCGCCGAGCTGCATGCCATCGAGCGCGCGCTCGGTCGCGAGCCGGCGCGCGAACGCTGGGGACCGCGCGCCATCGACCTCGACCTGCTCGTGCTCGGCAGCGAACGCCTGGCCGACGAGACGCTGGTCCTGCCGCACCCGGGCATCGCGGAGCGCGGCTTCGTGCTGCTGCCACTGGCCGATGTCGCGCCCGGGTTGTACGTGCCCGGCGCGGGTCTCGTCGCGGAGTTGCGCAGGCGGGTCCCCACCGACGGCATCGAGCGGCTGGCATGACGGCCGCGGCGCCACCACGGCACATTGTCATCGAAGGCCCGATCGGCGTCGGCAAGACCAGCCTTGCGCGTCGCCTCGCGGAACGGACGGACGCCACGCTCGTGCTCGAGCGGGCCGACGAAAATCCCTTCCTCGAGCGCTTCTACCGCAATCCGCGCGCGGGTGCGCTGCCCGCCCAGCTCCATTTCCTCTTCCAGCGCGCCCAGCAGCAGGCGGCGTTGAACCAGCAGGACCTGTTTTCCACGGTGCGCGTCGCGGACTACCTGATGGAAAAGGACCGGCTCTTCGCGCAGCTCACGCTCGATCCGGCGGAGTTCGGGCTCTACGAGCAGATCCACGCGCGCCTCGCGATCGATGCGCCGAAGCCCGATCTCGTGATCTACCTGCAGGCGCCGGTCGACGTGCTGCTCGAGCGCATCGCGAAGCGGCGCATCGCGCACGAGCAGCAGATCGAGCGCGCCTACCTCGAGCGGCTGAACGAGGCGTATGCGCGCTTCTTCCATGCCTATGCCGGGGCGCCACTCCTGATCGTCAATGCCGCGGCGATCGACCCGGTGTTCAGCACCGCGGACTTCGAGGAGCTCTACGCGGCGGTCCAGCGCACCCGCAAGGGGCGCCACTATTTCAATCCGATGCGCCACGAGGCGATTTGAGGCACACTTTTCCGCATGTACACGCAACTCGAACTGCGCGATTCGGCCCGCCCGCCGGTCTCGCTCGCGACGCTCGACCGGATGAAGGCGCAGCACGAAAAGATCGCCTGCCTCACCTGCTACGACGCGAGCTTTGCGGTGCTGCTCGACGCGGCCGACGTCGACGTGGTCCTGGTCGGCGATTCGCTCGGCATGGTGATCCAGGGGCACGACACCACCGTGCCCGTGACCATGGACGACATGGTGTACCACTGCCGGGCGGTGGCGCGCGGGCTGCACCGGCCATTCCTGATCGGCGACCTGCCGTTCATGAGCTATCCATCGAAGGAGCGGGCGCTCGAGAATTCCGTGCGGCTGATGCAGGAGGGCGGCGCGGAGATGATCAAGCTCGAGAGCGGCGCTGGCCAGATCGAGATCGTCGAATTCCTCGCGGGCCACGACATCGCCGTGTGCGCGCATCTCGGCCTGAAGCCGCAGTCGGTGCACAAGACGGGCGGGTTTCGGGTGCAGGGGCGGGGCGACGACGCCGCGCGGCGCATGCTCGACAATGCGAAGGCGCTCGAGGCGGCCGGCGCCGACATCGTGCTGCTCGAGTGCATCCCGAACGAACTGGGCGCGCAGATCACGGCCGAGCTCACCGTGCCGGTGATCGGCATCGGCGCGGGCCCGGCCACCGACGGCCAGATCCTCGTGCTCTACGACATCCTCGACATCACGAGCGGCAGGAAGCCACGCTTCGTGAAGAATTTCATGGAGGGCGCGGCCAACAACCTCGACGCGGTGGGCCGCTTCGTGCGCGCTGTCAAGGACGGCAGCTACCCGGGCCCCGAGCACGGCTTCACCTGAGGCGCACGTGCAGACCGTCACGTCGATCGCGGACGTGCGCGCATGTGTCCGCGCGTGGAAGCAGGAGGGCGCGCGGGTCGCCTTCGTGCCCACCATGGGCAACCTGCACGCCGGCCACATCAGCCTGATCGAGCTCGCGCGCCGCCACGGCGAACGTTTCGTCGCGAGCATCTTCGTCAATCCGATGCAGTTCGGCCCGAACGAGGATTTCGCCCACTATCCGCGCACGCCCGCGCCGGATGCGCAGATGCTCGCGGCGGCGGGCTGCGACCTGATGTTCATGCCCGACGTCGGCGAGATGTACGGCGCAGGGGCCACCGCACCCACGCGGGTGGACGTGCCGGGCATTTCGACGACCCTGTGCGGCGAGTTCCGCCCCGGGCATTTCGAGGGCGTCGCCACGGTGGTCGCCAAGCTTTTCAACATCGTGCAGCCGGACGTCGCGGTCTTCGGCGAAAAGGACTTCCAG
Organism: Steroidobacteraceae bacterium; assembly: GCA_050185195.1. GTDB lineage: Bacteria > Pseudomonadota > Gammaproteobacteria > Steroidobacterales > Steroidobacteraceae > CADEFQ01. The sequence goes on from JBFWZQ010000008.1 coordinate 63,931, forward strand.
CAACTCGTCGTGATCCGGCGCATGACAGCGGACCTGTGCTTCCCGATCGCGATCGTGGGAGCGCCGACGGTGCGCGAGGCGGACGGCCTCGCGATGAGTTCGCGCAACCAGTACCTCACCGCGGCGGAACGGGCGGCAGCGCCCGCCATCCACGCGGCGCTGCTCGTCGCTACCGCGGCCATCGCGGGCGGGGCGACCGACTTCACGCGCCTCGAACGTGAGGGCGCGGCACGTCTGGCCGAGCACGGCTTTCGCGTCGAGTACTTCGCCGTGCGCCGCCGGATCGATCTTTCGACGCCGATGCCGGCCGATCGCAAACTCGTGGTGCTCACGGCCGCGCGGCTCGGCAAGGCGAGGCTGATCGACAACCTGCAGGTGGAGCGCGCCGAGGGCTAAGGCTGCGGGCGACGGGCTGCGGGCTGCGGGCCAGAGTGCCGTGCCAGGGCCCACGCCACGTGCTCCCTGACAAGGTCCGATGGGTCGTCGGTCCGGCTGTGCAACGCAGTCAGTACTTCCGGCGTCGTCGGCGCGTTGCCGAGGGCAACGGCGATGTTGCGCAGCCAGCGCTCGTAGCCGATGCGGTAGATCGCCGAACCGCGCATGCGCTCGTCGAATTCCGCCGCGGTCCAGGCGAAGAGCGCCGCGAGCCGTGGCGCATCGAGTGCGTGGCGCGCGCGAAAATCCGGATGGTGCGCGTCCTGCGCGAACTTGTTCCAGGGACAGGCGAGCTGGCAGTCGTCGCAACCGTAGATACGGTTGCCCAGCGCGGGGCGCAGCGCCTCGGGTATCGGGCCGTGAAGTTCGATCGTCAGGTAGGAGATGCAGCGACGCGCGTCGAGCTGGTAGGGCGCGGTGATCGCGCCGGTGGGGCAGGCGGGGATGCAACGGCTGCACGTGCCGCAGTGCGCGGTGGCAGGATCGTCGAGCGGCAGTTCGAGCGTCGTGAAGATTTCACCGAGGAAAAACCACGACCCCGCATCGCGCGCAATGAGGTTCGTGTGCTTGCCGATCCAGCCGAGTCCCGCATTGCGCGCGAGGGCTTTCTCCAGCACGGGCGCGCTGTCGACGAACACACGATGCCCGATGGGTCCCGCGACTTCCTCGAGGCGTTCCGCCAGCTTCGCCAGCTGCTTGCGCATCAGCTTGTGATAGTCCCGGCCGAGTGCGTAGCGCGATACGTAGGCGAGGTCCGTGTCGGCGAGCACCGCTTCGGCGGCGCGGGTGTCCGGCGGCCAGTAATCCATGCGCACGGAGATCACGCGGCGTGTCCCGGCGTGCAGTTCGGCGGGCCGCGAACGCTTGGTGCCGTGGCGGGCCATGTAGCCCATGGCGCCGTGGCGCTCGTCCGCGAGCCACTGGTCGAGGTGCCGTTCGTCGGCCGCGAGATCGATGCCGGTGACGCCGACCTGCGCAAAGCCGAGGGCGGCCGCCTCCTCGATGAGCAGCCGCTTGATGGCCGCAAGATCCGCTGTCGTGGTTTCAGTCATGGCGCGCGATATCGACCAGTATAATCGCCGCATGGCGCTACCCACGGCGATCTACAGCGCGGCGCAGGTCCGCGAGCTCGACGACTACGCGATCCAGCAGCTCGGCGTCGCGGGCTACACGCTGATGAAACGCGCGGGCGAGGCCAGCCTGCGCGCCTTGCGCACGCGCTGGCCCATGGCCCATCGCATCACGATCGTCTGCGGCAGCGGCAACAACGGCGGCGACGGTTACGTGCTCGCGCGTTTCGCGCGGGCGGCGGGCCTGACTGTCCTGGTCCTTGCGGCCACGCCCGTCGAAGCCCTGCGCGGCGACGCACAGCGCGCCGCCGAGGAATTCCTGGCCGGTGGCGGGCAGGTCCTGCCCTTCGAGGCCAGTCTGTTGCAGCAAGGTGAAGTGGTGGTCGATGCGCTCATCGGGCTCGGCGGGCGCGGTCCGCTGCGTGCCGAAGCGCTCGCGATCATCGAGGCCGTGAACGCCGCCCGCCGGCCGGTGTTCGCGCTCGACCTGCCGTCGGGACTCTGCGCCGATTCGGGCCTGCCACTCGGGGCCGCGGTGCGGGCCGATGCCACCCTGACCTTCGTCGGGCTGAAATGCGGCCTCTTCATGGGCGAAGGGCCGGAGTACACCGGCACGCTGCTGTTCGACGATCTCGAAGTCACGCCGCCTGATACGACAGTCTTTGCGCCCCGGCTGTTGCGCGCGGGCGAGTCCGCCATCGCGCGCACGTTGCCGCGCCGGCGCCGCGCGTCGCACAAGGGCAGCTTCGGCCATGTGCTGGTCGTGGGCGGCGGGCCCGGCATGCCGGGTGCGGTGCGCCTCGCCGGTGAGTCGGCGTTGCGGGTCGGTGCCGGGCTCGTGACGGTCGCCGTCGCCCCGGAAAACGTCGCGGCGATTTCGGCCGGCTGTCCCGAGCTGATCGTCGTTGCGCTCGACCCCTCGCAGTTCGGCGCGCTGCTGGCGCGCGCGGACGTCGTCGCGATCGGCCCGGGCCTCGGGCGCAGCGCGTGGGCCTGGGAGGTCCTGGGCGTCACGGTGGCCGCGGGCAAGCCGCTCGTCGTCGATGCCGATGCGCTCAACATCCTCGCCGAGGACCCGTCGCTGCGCGCCGACCGATGGATACTCACGCCGCATCCCGGTGAGGCAGGGCGCCTGCTCGGTACGGACACCGCGGCCGTGCAGGCCGACCGGCTGGGCGCACTCGAAAAGTTGTGCGAACGGTATGGCGGCACTGTCGTGCTCAAGGGTGCCGGCACGCTCGTCGGCCGCACGGGCGCGACGCCTCAACTGTGCGAACGGGGCAATCCCGGCATGGCGAGTGCCGGCATGGGCGATGTCCTCACCGGCGTCATCGCGGGCATCCTCGCGCAGCATGACGACCCGCTCGATGCCGCGCGCGTCGGGGTGCTCGTCCACGCGCTCGCGGGCGATACGGCGGCCCGCAATGGCGAGCGCGGCCTCATCGCACGCGACGTGATCGGGGAGCTGCGCACCTGGGTCAACACCTGATCTCGGCGCACACCGCGGAGGCGATGGGTGCCATCGGCGCCGGGTTCGCGCGCGGCCTGCCGGCGCTCGACACCGCGCCGCTGTTGCTCTACCTGACAGGGGGGCTCGGTGCCGGCAAGACGACGCTGGCGCGCGGGCTGCTCACGGCGCTCGGCGTCGCGGGCCCGATACGCAGCCCCACCTATACGCTCGTCGAGGTGCACGCGCTGCCGCGGCTCGTCGTCGTGCACGCCGACCTGTACCGGCTCACCGATCCGGAAGAGCTCGAGCCACTTGGCTTGCGCGAGCTGCACGCGCCGGCTCATCTCTGGGTCGTCGAGTGGCCCGAGCGCGTGGCGGGTGTGCTGCCGACGCCCGATCTGCACCTGCGCCTCTCGATCGAAGCGGCTGCACACACGGTGCAAGTCGAGGCTGCCTCGGACCGGGGATACGCATGGTTGCGAGGAAGCTTGGAGATACCTGATCTATCTCCCTAATTTCTATTGAAATTTGTCTGCGGCGGTTTTACATTTGCTTGCCATGCGACACGCCTTGGCCGCCGCTGCCTTCCTGCTTTCCGCTTGCGCTGTCGCGGACGTCGCCCGTGGCGGGGTGAGCGAGGTGCAGGCGGTGCGCGCGTCGACGGGCGCCGACGGCGCGCGCGTGATCGTCGATCTTTCCTCACCCGCCGCCTTCAAGGTCTTCGCGCTCGACAATCCGCGCCGCATCGTCCTCGATCTCGCGGACACGCAACTCGCGAGTGGCGCGCGGCTGCCGCGCGCGCAGGGGCCGATCATCGCCGTGCGTTCGGGCGTGCAGCCCGGTGGCGCGCTGCGGCTCGTGATCGAGACCAGCCTGGACGAAGAGCCGCGCGCGTCGCGCCTGGCGCCGTCGGGCGATGAGGGCCATCGTGTCGTGGTCGATCTGTCGGGTGCGGCCGCGCAGCGTGTCGTGACGGCCGCGCACGCGCCGAAGCACGGCGCGCGGGACGTCGTCATCGCGATCGACGCGGGCCACGGCGGCAAGGATCCGGGCGCAATCGGCCATCACGGCACGCTCGAGAAGGGCGTGGTGCTCGAGATTGCGCGTGAGCTCGCCGAGCGCATCGATCGCGAGCCCGGCATGCGGGCGGTCCTGATCCGCGACGGCGACTACTACATCGCGCATCGCGAGCGCATCCGGCGCGCGCGCGCGGCGAAAGCCGACATGTTCCTCTCGATCCACGCCGACGCGATCCGTGATCGGGATGTCTCGGGTGCTTCCGTCTATGTGCTGTCCGAGCGCGGCGCCACGGACGAGGCGGCGCGCTGGCTGGCCGAACGCGAGAACGCGGCCGACCTGCGTGGCGGGGTGTCGCTGAGCGACAAGGACGATGCACTCGCGACCGTGCTGCTCGACCTGTCGCAGGTCGCCAATATCAGCGCGAGCATGCAGGCCGCCGAGCGCGTGCTCGATGCCTTCGAGGGCAGCGTGCCGGTGCGCAAGCCGCGCGTGCAGCAGGCGGGGTTCCTGGTGTTGAAGTCACCCGATATACCATCCATGCTGATCGAGACCGCCTACATCACGAACGCCGCCGACGAGCGGCGCCTGCGCAGCGACGCGCAGCGCGGCAAGCTCGCGAGCGCGATCGTCGCGGGCATCCAGGGTTACTTCACGCGCAACCCGCCCGAGGGCACGCGCTTCGCCGAACTGCGCCGCCTCGCCTCCACCGACTGAAAACCCGGCACCAGTTCCGTAGAATCGGCGCATGGCGATTCGTCTGCTGGCCGGGGAGCTCATCGATCAGATCGCGGCGGGTGAGGTGATCGAACGGCCCGCATCCGCCGTCAAGGAACTCGTGGAGAACGCGCTCGATGCGGGCGCGCGCCGCATCGAGGTCGATGTCGAGCGGGGTGGGGTGGGGCTCATCCGCGTGCGGGACGACGGCGGTGGCATCCCCGGGACCGAGTTGCCGCTCGCGATCGCGCGCCATGCCACCAGCAAGATCGCGACGCTCGACGACCTCGAAGCCGTCCGCTCACTCGGCTTTCGCGGTGAGGCGCTGCCATCGATCGGCTCCGTCGCTAGATTGCGCATCGTGTCGCGGCCCGCGAACGCCCCGCAGGCCTTCGAGATCGGCGTCGAGGGCGGGCACATCGGCGCCGTGCGGCCCGCGGCGCACCCGCCGGGCACGTCGATTGAAGTGCGCGATCTCTTCTACAACGTGCCCGCGCGGCGCAAGTTCGTGCGCAGCGATGCGACGGAAATCGGGCACATCCAGCGCTGGGTCGAGCGGCTCGCGCTGGCGCGGCCCGACGTCGCATTTCGCCTGCAGCACGGCGGGCGCACGCTGCTCGACGCGCCGGCCCTCGCGGCAGGCGAGGACGTGGCGCACCGGGTCGACGCCGTGCTCGGGCCGGAATTCCTCGAACGCGCCCTGCGCGTGCAGCACGCCGCCGGCCCGGTGGCCCTCGATGGGTGGATCGGCGCGCCGACGGCCGCACGCGCGCAGGCCGACGCGCAATACTGGTTCGTGAACGATCGCCACGTGCGCGATCGGTTGTTGATGGGCGCCGTGCGCCTCGGCTTTCGCGACGTGCTCTACCACGGGCGCCATCCCACCTACCTGCTGCAGCTGACGATCGATCCCCGCCTCGTCGACGTGAATGCGCACCCGGCGAAGCTCGAGGTCCGGTTTCGTGACAGCCGGCAGGTCCACGATTTCGTGTTCCGCGCGATCGAGCGCACGCTGGCCGCCACGCGACCCGGGATGGCGAGCGCAGCGCATGGCGCGACCGCCGCACCCGCAGGCCTGCCGGAGGTGGGCGGCGATCCATTGCCATCCACGGCGTCGCTGCCCTTCAGTCACGGCCCTGCGCCCGCCGCCACATCGTGGAGCGCATCGCCCTGGGCCGTGGCCGAATCCGTGACGGCCGACAGCGCGGCCGAGCCGCTCGGCACCGCGATCGCGCAGCTGCACGGCATCTACATCCTCGCGCAGAACCGCGAAGGACTGATCCTGGTCGACATGCACGCGGCCCACGAGCGCGTGCTGTACGAAACCTACAAGCGGCAGATGGCGCAGGGCATGGCGTCGCAGGCGCTGCTGGAACCCGTCCAGATCACGATGAAGGCGCACGAGGCCGATGCCGTGCTCGCGGCTGCCGACGAATGGTCGGCACTCGGCTTCGGGATCGAGCGCCTCGCGCCGGAGAGCGTCGCCGTGCGTCGCGTGCCGGCGTTGCTCGGCGGGCGCACCGATCTTGCAGCGTTGCTGCGCGACGTCGCCCGCGACGCGCTCGGCGGCGGCGGCTCCCGGCACTTCGAAGAACCGGGGTCCAGGCTCCTCGGCAACCTCGCGTGCCGCAGCGCCATCCATGCCCACCGGCGCCTCGCGTTGCCCGAGATGAACGCGTTGCTGCGGCAGATGGAAGCCACGGAGCGCGCGGACCAGTGCAACCACGGGCGGCCCACGTGGACGCGCCTGTCGCTGGCCGAACTCGACCAGCTTTTCCTGCGTGGCCGCTGAAGCGCGCGAGCGCGGCGCCGGGCCGGTCATCGTCCTCACCGGTCCCACCGGGGTCGGCAAGAGCGACTGGGCGCTCGAGCTGGCCGAAACATTGCCCATCGAGATCGTGAGCTGCGATTCCGCGCAGGTGTTCCGCGGCCTCGACATCGGCACCGCCAAGCCGGATGCGGCAACGCGCGCCCGCGTGCCCCACCACCTGCTCGACCTGCGCGATCCGGCGGAGAGTTACTCGGCGGGCGAATTCGTCGCGGACGCCGGGGCCGCGCTGCGTGCGATCCATGCGCGCGGCCGCTTGCCGGTCGTGGTGGGCGGCACGATGTTGTACCTGCGGGCGCTGCTGCAGGGCATGGCGCCGCTGCCAGCGGCCCGGGCCGATATCCGCGCAGGACTCGACGCACGCGCGGCGCGCGAGGGCTGGCCGGCGCTGCATGCGGAGCTGGCGGGGCACGATCCGGTTGCGGCGGCGCGCATCCACGCCAACGACCGGCAGCGCATCCAGCGGGCGCTCGAGGTGTACTACGCCACCGGGAGTCCGATTTCGGCGTGGCAGGCGCGTACGGAAGGGGTGGCGCACCAGTTCGAGTTCCACGCCTGGGCGCTGGTGCCCGCGGATCGGGCAGCGCTGCACGCACGCATCGCGCAGCGTTTTGAAGCCATGATGGCGGCGGGTCTGCTCGACGAAGTGCGGGGGCTCTACGCGCGTACCGATCTCACGCCGCTGCACCCGGCGATCCGCGCGGTTGGATACCGCCAGCTGTGGCAGCATCTTGCCGGCGACTGCGATCTGGAAACGGCCACGGCGCGCGCGATTGCGGCGACGCGGCAACTTGCAAAACGACAGCTGACCTGGCTCAAGTCCTCGTTATCGTTGGAAATAATAGAACCCTTCGCGCCGCCTGCACGCGCCGGGTGGCACGCGCGGGTGCGCGCAGCCTGGACCCCGCCTGTGATATGATGCGACGCACTTATGCCCCGAGTGTGTCGGGGCAGCTTGCTGGCCACACTGCTGTTCGCCACGGAAGGCGTCGTAACGGCCTTCACTGCGTACATCGGAGTCAAAACAAGGAGAACCTCATGGCCAAAGGTCAATCATTGCAGGACCCCTTCCTGAACGCGCTGCGCAAGGAGCGCATCCCGGTTTCGATCTATCTCGTCAACGGCATCAAGCTGCAGGGCCAGATCGACTCTTTCGATCAGTTCGTCGTTCTGCTCAAGAACAGCGTCAGCCAGATGGTGTACAAACACGCCATCTCGACGGTCGTGCCCGCGCGCAACGTGCGCGTGCCCTCGGCCGATGAAGCCGGCGCCGCCGTGGAGCCCCCAGCGGAGTAATGTTCGAGCGCCCGCGCACCGGAGAACGTGCCGTACTCGTGCGCCTCGGGCTCGGTGCACCCGCCGATCCCGAAGACATCGAGGAGTTCACGCAACTCGCGGTTTCGGCCGGAGCGCAGCCCGTCGTGACGATCACCGGGCGGCGCGAGCGCCCGGACCCGCGCTTTTTCGTGGGCAGCGGCAAGGCCGAAGAAATCCGCGACGCCGCGCTCGCGCACTCGGCGGATGTGATCCTCGTCGATCATGCGCTGTCGCCGAGCCAGGAGCGCAACCTCGAGAAGCTCGCCAGCCGGCGCGTGCTCGACCGCAACGGGCTCATCCTCGATATCTTTGCGCAGCGCGCGCGCAGCCATGAAGGCAAGCTGCAGGTCGAGCTCGCGCAGCTGAAGCACATCGCGACCCGGCTCGTGCGCGGCTGGACCCACCTCGAGCGCCAGCGCGGTGGCGGCATCGGGCTGCGCGGCCCGGGCGAAACGCAGCTCGAGACCGACCGGCGACTCGTCGGGCAACGCGTGCGCGTCCTCACCCGCCGGCTGGAGAAGCTGCAATTGCAGCGGGAGACCGGGCGACGCGCGCGCGCGGAGATTCCGGTGCCGTCCGTGGCACTCGTCGGTTATACGAACGCGGGCAAGTCGACGCTGTTTCGCGCGATGACGGGCGCCGACGCCTATGTCGCCGACCAGCTCTTCGCGACGCTCGATCCGCTGGTGCGGCGCCTGCGCCTGCCGGGCGGCACGGAGTGCGTCTTCGCGGACACCGTCGGATTCATCCGCGAGCTGCCGCACGAGCTGGTCGCGGCCTTTCGCTCGACCCTGACGGAGGCCCGCGAGGCCACCTTGCTGTTGCACGTGATCGATGCGAGCGACCCGCGGCGCGACGAACACATCGGCGCCGTGAATGCGGTGCTCGAGGAGATCGGTGCCGGTGACATCCCGCAGATCCGCGTCTACAACAAGATCGACCGCCTCGAAGTCGCCGCGCGCATCGAACACGACCCCCTGGGCGTTCCCACGCACGCGTGGGTTTCGGCCGCACGCGGCGACGGGCTCGACCTGCTGCGTGAAGCGATCACCGAGCGGCTCGCGCGTGCCGTGCGCGGCGCGACGTTGCGGCTGGCCGCGGGGCAGGGCGCGCTGCGCTCCCGGCTCTACGCATCGGGCACGGTGCGGGCCGAGCGCGCCCTCGATGACGGCGGTTGCGAGCTTGCGGTGCAGCTGCCCGACGTGGAGTTGCTGGCGCTGGCCCAGGCGCCGGGTGTGCAGGTCGTTATGGACGCGCCGGCCGGGAACGTACCTGCGGCGCTCGGCGGACTGCTAGAATCCCCTGTTCTCCCTGCGGCGGAATTTCAGTAACCATGGCTTGGAACCAACCTGGCGGTCAGCAGAATCCCTGGGGTCGCAGACCCGGCCCGGACGGCCTCGACCAGGCCATGAAGGAATGGCAGCGCCGGATCGAAGGATTTTTCGGCGGCGGCGGCTCGAAGAACGGCCCCTCGCCGCTCATCCTGCTCGCGGTCGTGGCGGTCGGCTGGCTGCTGTCGGGCTTCTACCAGGTCAATCCCGCCGAGCGCGGCGTGGTGCAGCGTTTCGGCAAGTTCGTCGGCGTGCGCGAGCCGGGCTGGGGCTGGCGGCTGCGGGGCGTCGAGACGATCACCAAGGTCAACGTGTCGGCGGTCAACAGCGTGAAGTACGAGTCGCGCGTGCTGACGGCGGACGTGAACCTCGTCAACCTGACCCTCGCCGTGCAGTACCAGTTCAGCGATCCCGTGAAGGTGCTGTTCGGCGTGCGCGACCCCGAGTCGTCGCTGCGCGAAGTCAGCGAGAGTGCGATCCGTGAAGTCGTCGGGCGGGGCGATCTCGAGGCGATCCTCGTGTCCGCGCGCCAGCAGGTCACGGAACGCACGAAAGACCTGATCCAGCGCACGCTCGATGCCTACGGCACCGGTATTCGCGTCACGAGCGTCAACCTCACCGAAGTGCAGGTACCCGAGGCCGTCGTGCCCTCGCAGCGCGACGCCAACAAGGCGATCGCGGACCGCGAACGCCTGCAGAAGGAGGCCGAGGCCTACCAGAGCGGCATCCTGCCCGTGGCCGAAGGCGCCGCGTCACGACAGATCCAGGAGGCCGAGGCCTACAAGGCACAGGTCACCGCGCTCGCGACCGGCGAAGCGTCGCGCTTCGCGCAACTGCGCGAAGCCTACGACGCGTCGCCGCGCGTGACGCGCGAGCGCATGTACCTCGACACGATCGAGGGCGTGATGAAGGGCTCGAGGAAAGTGGTCATCGATTCGAAATCGTCGGGCAACATGATCTACCTGCCACTCGACAAGCTCACCGAAGGGCGCTCGCGCGACACCGAGGCAGGGGCGCCCGCGGGCGCCGCGGCGGCCGCGCCGACCGACGCCGAGACGGTTACCGTCGACGGTCGCCAGCGGGGAGAACGCTGATGTCCCCGCGGATCATGGGTGTGCTCATCACGGTGGTTGCCGTGCTGATCGTCGCGTCCTCGTCGCTCTTCACCGTGCAGCAGACGCAGCTCGCGATCCGCACGCAGTTCGGCGAGATCCAGGGCGTCGACTACGGCCCGGGCCTGCACCTGAAATGGCCGTTCATCGACCAGGTCGCGCGTTTCGAGCGCCGCGTCGTCACGCAGAACTACGCGGGCGAGACTTTCCTGACGAACGAGAACCGCGGCCTGCTCGTGGATTTCTACGTCAAGTGGCGCGTCGCCGACGCGGCGAAGTATTTTCGCGCCACCGGCGGCAACGAAGATGCCGCCGGCCAGCGCCTCGCCGACATCGTCAAGGACGGCATCAAGAATGCCGTCGCGCAACGCACGTTGCGTGAAGTGGTGACCGCCGAGCGTTCCGCGGTGACGGGCGAGATGATCGGTCGCGCCAGCACGGCCGTCGACGACTTCGGCATCGAACTCGTCGACGTGCGCCTGCAGCGCATCGACCTGCCGGACGACGTCGCGGCGCGCGTGTACGAGACGATGAAGCAGAATTTCGCGAAGCAGGCACGGCAACTGCGCGGCGAGGGCGAGAAGGACAGCCAGCGCATCAAGGCCGAGGCCGACCGCAAGCGCACCGAGATCCTGTCGGCCGCGGCGCGCGATGCGCTGCGCATACGCGGCGAGGGCGACGCGGTCGCCGCGGCGACCTACGCCAAGGCGTACGAGCGCAATCCCGAGTTCTACGCTTTCTACCGCAGCCTGCAGGCCTATCGCAATTCGATCGGCAAGGAAGGCGACATGCTGGTGGTGAGCCCCGACAGCGAGTTCTTCAAGTACTTCAAGAACCCCGCGCCGGGCAGCCGCTGAGGCCATGTCGCTCGACTGGGCCGACCTGCTCGGCGCGCTCGCGTTGCTGCTCGTGATCGAGGGGCTGCTGCCATTCGCGAACCCCGCCGGGATGAAGCGGGCGCTCGGCCGGATCGTGCAGATCGGCGATCGCGAACTGCGCGTGGCGGGCCTGATGACGATGCTGACGGGTCTCGCACTTCTTTTCCTGATACGGTCGTGATGCATGGGCAAGTTCGTCGTCGTCATCGGCACCCAGTGGGGTGACGAGGGCAAAGGCAAGATCGTCGATCTCCTGACGGAGCGTGCCGCCGCCGTGGCGCGCTTCCAGGGCGGCCACAATGCCGGGCACACGCTCGTCATCGGCAGCGAGAAGACGATCCTGTCGCTGATTCCGTCCGGCATCCTGCGCGCGGGCGTGCAGTGCCTCATCGGCAACGGCGTCGTCGTGTCGCTCGAGGCGTTGCTGCGGGAATCAGGGATGCTCACCGAGCGGGGCGTGCCGGTGTTCGAGCGTCTGCGCATCTCGCCCAACTGCCCGCTGATCCTGCCCTCGCACGTGGCGCTCGATCGGGCCCGCGAGCAGGCCCGCGGCGCGAAGGCGATCGGCACCACCGGCCGCGGCATCGGGCCGGCCTATGAGGACAAGGTGGCGCGCCGCGCGGTGCGCGTCGCGGATCTCTTCCAGCGCAAGCGCTTTGCCGCGCAGCTCGGCGAGCTGCTCGACTACCACAATTTCGTGCTGCAGCACTATTTCCGCCAGCCGGCGATCGACTTCCAGAAGACGCTCGACGAACAACTCGGCTGGGCCGAGCAGGTCAAGCCGATCGTCACCGATGTCACCGCGACGCTGAATGCGCTGCGGGTCGCGGGTGCCGACGTGATGTTCGAGGGTGCGCAGGGCGCGCTGCTCGACGTCGATCTCGGCACCTACCCCTACGTCACGTCATCGAACACGACGGCGGGTTACGCCGCCACGGGCACGGGCCTCGGCCCGCGCGCGATCGACTACGTGCTCGGTATCGTCAAGGCCTACACCACGCGCGTCGGCGCGGGTCCGTTCCCGACCGAACTGTTCGACGAGGCGGGCGAACACCTTTCGCGTGTCGGCCACGAATTCGGCTCGGTGACGGGGCGGCGTCGCCGCTGCGGCTGGTTCGACGCGGTCGCGCTGCGCCGTTCGATCGTGCACTCGAGCGTCTCGGGCCTTTGCGTGACCAAGCTCGACGTGCTCGACGGCCTCGATGCGATCAATGTCTGCGTTGGCTATCGGCTCGGGAACGAGACGCTGTCCGAGCCGCCGGCGCTGACCGACGCCTATGCCGAGGTGACGCCGGTGTACGAGGAGCTGCCGGGTTGGAAGGAATCGACGATCGGCATCACCTCGTACGACGCGCTGCCCGCGAATGCACGTCGCTACCTCGAGCGCATCGCCGAACTCGTCGCGACGCCGATCGACGTCGTCTCGACGGGGCCCGATCGCGGCGAGACCATCGTGCTGCGTCATCCGTTCGACTGACTGGCCGGGGCCAGTTGCCGCCAGGCCCCAAGCACGGTGTCCGGCCCGATGCCGAGGATGTCGGGTCGGCCGTCATGGGTGCCGGTCAGCACGGCAACCGGCGTGCTCACCCCGCCCGGGCGAAAACGTTGCGGGTCGGCGACGCCGAAGAGCGTGACGGTGGGGCGCCCGAGCGCCGCGGCGACGTGCGCGGGACCGGTGTCGACGCTCACGAGGCTGTGGCAGCGTGCGAGCAGCGGCAGCAGCACGGGGATCGGCAAGTCGTCGGCGACGTTGTGCAGGCCGTCCACGCCGGCCGCTTTCGCGATGTCTTCGTTGAGCCCGTATTCCTCGCGTACCCCGAGCAGCAGCAGTGCGGCTTCGGGCAGCACCTCGCGCACGCCGCGGATCACGGCGCCCCAGTGCCGCTCCGGCCAGTACTTGGTATTGCTCGCGCGCCGGCGAAAAAGGCCGCGCGTCGTGCGCTTGTTGCCCGCCTGGAAGGCGACGAGCGTGCGTTGCGACAGTCCGCGGCGGGCGATCCAGGCATCGCACGTGGCGCGCTCTTCGGCACTGATGTCGAGTGTCGCATTCGCCGCTCGCGCGGGCGGCGGTGGGGGAGGCGAGGCGTGGAGCGCCGCGGGGGTCAGTGCCGCCATGCGTAGCCAGCGTTCGACGAAGTGCTCCCCCGGCCGCCACGGCAGGTCGCGCGTATCGCAGACGAAGGCGTCGGCAATCCCGGCCCGGCGCAACAACGATCGGCCGTGGCCGCCGCCATCGCAGTACCAGGTGGGTCCCGCGCCGCGCTCCCGCAAGCGACGCACGAGTGCCTGCTGCTCGCGATCGAGCCAGTACGGCGTGCGGCGACTCCTGAGCGTATGGATCTCGCCGACTCCCCGGCGGGGCGCGAGCAGCGGGCGCGCCCAGCCGCCGGAGGTGATCACGTCGACCGGCGTGCCGAAGCGTGCGTGCAACTGCTGGATCAACGCGGTGACGAGCACCATGTCACCCAGTGCGCCACAGCGCATGACGAGGGGGCGGGCCATGGGGCATTTTGCGTTGCGCTCCGGATGGCGGCAATTGCGGTCGCGCACGGGCGGGCCTCCATGAAGCGATCCGTGCTGCCCGCCCTGCTGTTCGCGCTCCTGCCGACGCTCGCGCCAGCGGCAGACTGGCCGGTACGCGACCTCGCCGTTCTGGAGGACCCCGGCGGCCGCGAGACGATCTCCACGGTGCGGCAGGCAGGTCCCGCGCAGGCGTTCCAGCCGTTGCACGGTGGCTTGTCGGCCGGCTACACGCGCGGCGTGCACTGGTTGCGATTCACGCTGGCGGCGCCGCCTCCGGGCGCCAACGGCGAGCGCGTGCTGCTGCTGGAGTTCGCGCCGCCCTATCTCGATGACCTGCGCGTGTTCGTCCCGGATCGGGCGGCCGCCACCGGTTTCGACGAGACCCGCTTCAGCGACCGCCTGCCTTTCGCATCGCGCGCCTACCCCTATCGCAGCTTCATGCAGCGCATCGCCTTCGCGGATGCAGAACCGCTGACCGTGTACGTGCGCCTGCAGACCCGCAGCAGTTCGGTGCTGGTTGTCCGTGCGTTGCAGCCTGCGGACTTCGTCGCGCACGTCACCGATGAGTACGCGCTGCTGGGTGTCTTCGCCGGCCTGCTGGTGGCGGGCCTGGTGAGCAATCTTGCCTTCGGTGCGGGCAGCCGCGATCCCTTGTTTCGACCCTTCGTGCTGTTCCTCTCCGCCACCCTGTTGCTGCTGGCCGGCATCAACGGGCTGCACGCGCAGTACCTGTTGCCGCGTTCGCCCGCGTTCGCCGACTTGTGGGTGCCGCTTTCGGTCGTGCTGATGGTCCTCGCCGGCACGCACTTCTATCGCAAGGCGCTCGCGATCGACGGCGCGTCCCGGTGGATGCAATGGGTGTTTCGCGGCGTCTCAGGGCTGGCGGTGCTGTGCCTGCCGACGCCATTCATCGGCATCTACACCGAGGCGGCCCTGGCGCTGATGTATGCCGCGCTCGTGATGATGCTGGTCGGGCTGTGGCGCGGAATGCAGCTGTGGCGCCGTCGCACGGGGAGCGGCCTGGTCGTGCTGGCGCTGGTGCTCAGCTTGTCGGGATCGCTCGGTACGGCATTGACCCTGGTGGGTGTGCTGCCGGGGCATTTCTGGCTGATCTACGGCACACAGCTGGGCAGCCTGGGCACGCTCGCGAGCCTGCAGCTGTTGATCGCCCGGCGCGCGCGCGCCCTCGCGGCCCAGTCTGCCGATGTGCGGGCGGCTGCGCGGCTTGCGGAAGCGGTGGCCGACAGCGAACGCGAGGCGCGCCACACCCAGCAGCGTTTGCTGTCGATGCTGACGCACGAACTCAAGACGCCGTTGTCGGTGATCCGCATGCGCCTCGGTACGCAGGAGCCTTCACCGCAGATGCGTGCGCACGCGGACGGCGCGGTCGACGAGATCGCCGGCCTGATCGACCGCTGCGAACTCGCCGAGCGGCTCGGGAACGAGCGCCTCACGCCGCGGCGCGAGGCCTGCGCACTGGATGCGCTGCTGCGCGAGCTGGTCCGGCAGCGCGATCCCGGCGGGAGAGTGCGGCTTGCATTGCCGGAAGGATCGCTGGCCACCACCGATCCGGTGCTGCTTCGTGCGGCGGTCTCGAACCTGATCGACAACGCCATGAAGTACGCGCCGGCGGCTGCGATCATCGACGTGGCGGTGATGGATCGGCCGCGCGAAACACGGCCGGGCTGGTGCGTGCGCGTGGCCAATCCACCGGGACCTGCGGGTCGACCCGACCCAAGCCGCGTGTTCGAGCGCTACTATCGTGCGCCGGGCGCGCATGGCCAGAGTGGCTCCGGCCTCGGGCTCTACATCGTCCAGGGGCTCGCCACGCTGCTGGGCGGGGAGTTGCGCTATCGTTCCGGTCTCCCGCAAATCGTGTTCGAACTATGGTTGCCCCGCTGAACATCCTGCTGGTCGAAGACCACGACGCATTGCGCGAGGTGACTCGCGAAGTACTCGCGCGGCAAGGCCATCGGGTGATGGCGCTCAGTCGTGCCGAATCGCTGTCGGAGCTGCCGGCCGAATGGCGCACGGAACTGGCCGTGCTCGACCTCAACCTGCCGGGCGAGGATGGCCTGTCGCTGGCGCAACGCCTGCGCCGGGAACAACCCGGCGTCGGGATCGTCATGCTCACGGTGCGCGGGCAGCTCGAGGAACGCCTGGCGGGCTACGAACACGGTGCCGACATCTATCTCGCCAAGCCGACCGACCCGCAGGAACTGTGTGCCACCGTGGCGGCGCTGGGCCGGCGCCTGCACCGGGCGGATCCCGGTGGCCGGGCAGAGGCTGCGTTCCGGCTCGATTGCACCCGCCAGATCCTGGGCACGCCGCAGGGCCCGTTGTCGCTGCGGCCGGCGGAATTCAATGTGCTGGAGGGACTGGCATCTGCGCCCGACCAGCGCCTCGGCCATTCACAACTGCTGGAGCGGCTCGGCAAGCCCGACGATCCGCAGGGCAAGGCGCAGCTCGAAGTCATCATCTCGCGCCTGCGCAGCCGGCTGGAAACCCGGGGCGCGCCGGCCCGCTCCATCATTGCCGAGCGCGGCCAGGGCTATCGGCTTTGCCTGAAGATCGAGATCGCCTGAGGCGGTGTATCCCGCATATCTGCAAGTTATTGCAAGCGAGCGCGGTTGTTCCTGCAAGTCCCTGCAAGCTTCGGGCAAAAACTTCCTGTACCTGATAAGAACATTCACGCTGCGGTCGTGCCGGGCCTAAAGACCCGCGGGCCAGGGCCGATCTGCAATCAGGTTCGATAGCGCCATGGATGGCGGCCCGGCGACGACCGGGGGCCGGCAGGGAGCAACCGTCGCCCCGATTGCGCAGGGAAGCGCGATCGGGGTGCGCGGGGGCTGGCCCGCCTATCAGGGCTCGAGGGCGGCGGTTATCTCCGGATCGACACGACCCAGCAACGAGCTCTGGCGGCGGATCTCGCCGTCGCGCGACAGCACGGTCACGATGCTCGAATGATTGAACTCGCCATCCGGGAGCTGGCGGTACTGGATGGACAGCAGCGCCGCGATCTTGCGCACGGTCGCCTCGTCGGCGGTCGCGAGCGTCCAGCGCGACAGGTCGATGCGACGGGTCTTCGCGAGTTCGGCGAGCGCCGCCGGCGTGTCGCGTTGCGGATCGACCGACACCATCAGCACGCGCAGGCCAGAAGCAACCTTCGGGTCGAGCGAGCGCTCGACGGCGCGGATCGTGTCGATCAGCAGCGGGCAGGCGGCGGGGCAGCTCGCGTAGAACATGGTGATCACGACCGGGTGGCCGCGATACAGGTCGAGGCCGATCGGCTGGCCCGCCTGGTTCGTCAGGGCCGCGTCGAGGTGATAGATCGAGGCCGGCGGGTCGGCGGCCCGCGCGGCGCCCGCGATCGCGATGGTGGCCGCAAGCACTGCAAGCACCTTCATTTCACGTCTCCCGCGCAGCGAAATCCCATCGTCGACGACGTGTAGCTCGCGCGCATGCTGGAGAGCATCGCGATGCGCATCAGCGTCGCGTAGTTCTCCTTCTCTTCCATGGTGAGGGCGCCCGAGCCGCAGAACTTCATGATGTCGGGATCACCCTGCTCGCGGTTGTCGCCCGAGACCATCATCGCGCCGAGGTCCTCGATCCATTCCCATACGAGGCCGTGCAGGTCCTGGACGCCGTAGGCATTGGGCGGCGTGACGCCGACCGGTGGAAGGGTCGGGCCCGCCGGGCGCGAATACCACGAGATGATTCGATCCCGCCACGCGGGGTCGTCACGGCCGTCACGCCGCGTCTCGCTCGCGGCCGCGGCGTACTCCCATTCGTACCAGGTCGGCAGGCGCTTGCCCTTCGCTTCGCAATAGGCGCTCGCTGCAAACCAGCTCACCTGCACGACAGGCTGCCTTGCGAGCGCGTCGCCCGGTTGGGCGTCCGAGGCCCAGTGCCGCAGGTAACCCTCATTCGCAAATACCCGCGCGACGCGGTCGCGTCGCCACTCGGGCCGTTCGCGCACGAAACGCGCGAACTCGGCATTGGTCACGGGCAGGCGGTCGAGCGCAAACGGCGCCACCGTGACTTCCTTGACACCCTGTGCGGGCGGCAATACCGACCGGAAGCGCCCGCCCGGCAAGTCGACCGCAAGACAGGCCTGCGCCGCCGCGAGGGCGGCGCAGGCCGCGATCGGGGCGAACCGCCTCAATGCGCCGCCCCTTCGGGCCGCTTGGTCGTCGCGCGGATTTTAGCGACGTCCTGCTTGGAGATCGCAGGGCCACTGTTGCCCCAGCTGTTGAGCGCGTAGGTGAGGATGTTCGCGACTTCGTCGTCGGTGAGCTGGCTCATCGGCGGCATTACCGAGTTGTAGGTGTTGCCATTGACGGTCACCGGGCCCGAGAGGCCGTTCAGCACCACTTCGATCGCGCGCTTCGGATCCTTCAGCAGGTAGTCGGACTTCGCGAGCGGCGGGAACACGTTCGGCAGGCCCGCGCCATTGTCCTGGTGGCAGGTGGAGCAGGTACCCCTGAAGAGCACGCCGCCGGCTTCGACCTGCTGCGCCTTCGTCAGCGTACCGGTCTCCCTGGCGGTGGCGGCAACGGCCACGGGCGCGAGGCTGGTCACCTTGTCGCCGATGTACATCTCGTCGACCTGCTTGCCCGAGTAGACGAGCGGATTCTCGGCGCCGCTGACTTCCATGATCGCGAGCGCGCCCTTGTTGAAGGCGCGGAAGATCGAGTGGTCGACCATCACGTAGCTGCCCGGCACTTCGGTGTGGAACTCGACGGTCACCGCGCCGCCCGCCGGGATCAGCGTCGTCTGCACGTTTTCCTGGAAATGCGTGCCGCCTTCGTACTGGACCTTGTCGAAGATCTCGCCGATGAGGTGGAAGCTCGACACGAGGTTCGGCCCGCCGTTGCCGACGAACATGCGGATGCGCTCGCCGGTCTTCGCCTTGAGCGCATTCGGCCCCGTCATCGAGGTTTCAGCGCCGTTGAACAGCACGTAGGTCGGGTTCTCGTCGATGGCCTTCTGCATGTCGAAGGGCTGGTAGCCCTTCTCGCGGTACTTGCCGACCGTGTAGAAATCCCCCTGCATCACGTAGTACTCGTGATCGACCGGCGACAGGCCCTCCGGTGGTTCAACGAGGATCAGGCCATACATCCCGTTCGCGATGTGCATGCCCACCGGAGCCGTGGCGCAGTGGTAGACGTACAGGCCCTGGTTCAGCGCCTTGAACGTGAACTGCGTGCGATAGCCGGGCGCCGTGAACGTGGAGGCCGCGCCGCCGCCCGGTCCCGTCACGCCGTGCAGGTCGATGTTGTGCGGCATCTTGCTCGACGGGTGGTTCTTCAGGTGAAACTCGACGGTGTCGCCCTGGCGCACGCGGATGAAGCTGCCCGGCACCGTGCCGCCGAAGGTCCAGAACGTGTAGTTCACGCCCTCGGCAATCTCCATTTCCTTCTCGATGACCTCGAGTTCGACGATCACCTTCGCCGGGTAGTTGCGGTTGGTGGCTGGCGGCACGTGCGGCGGGCTCGTGAGCACCGCCTCGATGGGCTCGCCCTGCGGCGGGCCGAAGTCGCCCTTGCGCGATCCGCCGGTTTCAGCGGTGTGCGTGGCCTGGGGCTTTTCCTGCGTGCAGGCGCCCAGCGTGAGGGCGGCCGCGCAGGTGAGCAGGACGAGGAACTTGTTCATTGTCTTTCCCGTTTCAGGCCGGTCGATCGACCGGACCGTATCAGAATAGGGGGGCGCCAAACAGCGGTCGCTGACCCAGGTCAAGGGCGGCCGGATGATGCAGCAGGCCGAACGGATCGTGCGTGCGGGCGACACTGATGATGAAGACATAGACCAGGATGGCCAGCACCCAGCAGGTGACACGCACCTGCCGCGTGCCGCCGCGTTTCAACGCGAGGCTGCCGAGCCCGATGTAGACGGCCAGCAGCAGCACCTTCACGGTGAGCCAGGCATGCACGAACGGGTACTGGTGCACGATCGTGACCAGCATGAGCGCCGCGGTGAAGAGCACGGTGTCGATCGTGTAGCTGAGCCAGCGCAGCGGCCAGGCCATCGTCCAGCCGGCCCCGAAGTGGGCGGCGAGCCCCCGCGCGAAGAGCAGCCCGCCGCTCAGCACGACCGTCAGGACGTGCACCCACTTGATCTGCGTGTAGAACTCAGCCAACACTCTTCTCTGGCTCGTTGCCCGCTGCCCGCCGCCCGTCGGCGGCCGCGTCGAAGGCGCGGCCGCGCGGTGCCACCCACAGGCGCAGCACGAACAGGGCGAGCGCCAGGGCGCCGACACTGAATATGGTATCGCCGGGCACGCGCATCCACACGAGCAGCTGGATGATCGGCTGCTGCATGAGATCGGCCGAGCGGGCGTACCAGTAGCCCTGGTCGATGGCCGCATTCAGCTGGATCACGCCGATCGGCAGCAGCGTCAGCAGCGCCATCAGCGACAGCCCGATGTTGAGCGCCCAGAACGAGGTCTTGAGGGCACGCTCGTTCCAGATGACGAGCGGCCGGATACCCCGCAGGCAGAAGAGCATCAGGCCGATGCCGAGGAAGCCGTAGACACCGAACAGCGCCGTGTGGCCGTGCAGCGGCGTCAGGTTGAGGCCCTGCATGTAGTAGAGCGGCAACGGCGGATTGACGAGGAACCCGAAGAGGCCCGCGCCCACGAGGTTCCAGATCGCCACGGCCGTGAAGAACATGATCGGCCAGTGGTAACGCTTCATCCAGGGCGTCGCCCGGCCGAGCTTGTAGGTATGCCAGGCCTCGAAGCCGACGAAGGCGAGCGGGACGACCTCGAGCGCCGAGAAGCTCGCGCCGAGCGCGACCACCGCCGTCGGCGTGCCCGTGAAGTACAGGTGGTGCAGCGTGCCGAGCACGCCGCCCGCCATGAACACGATCGTCGCGAACAGCACGGCGACCGTCGCGCTGCTCGTGCGCAGCAGGCCGAGGCGCGTGAAGAGGAACGCCATCACCGCGGTGGCGAACACCTCGAAGAAGCCCTCCACCCACAGGTGCACGACCCACCAGCGCCAGTACTCGACCATCGAGAGGTGCGTGTGTTCGCCCCACATCAGGCCGGCGCCGTAGAAGATGCCGATGCACACCGTCGAGAGGAACAGCAGCAGGGTGATCGATTTCGACTCGCCACCCTTGCGGATCGCGGGCCACAGGGCGCGGCCCACGAGCGTCAGCCAGATGCCGAGGCCGAGGAACAGGAACCACTGCCAGAAGCGCCCGAGGTCGACGTACTCCCAGCCCTGGTGGCCGAACCAGAAGTTGTGCTCGAGGCCGAGCTTCTGCATCACGGCGAACCACTGGCCGGCGAAGGCGCCGACCACGATCACGATGAGGCAGGTGAAGAGCAGGTTGACGCCGAGGCGCTGCAATTTCGGCTCATGGCCGGAGATCGCGGGCCCGATGTACAGGCCCATGCCGAGCCAGGCCGTCGCGATCCACAGCACCGCGAGCTGCGTGTGCCAGGTGCGGGTCAGCGAGTAGGGCAGGATTTCGGAGAGCGCAAAGCCGTAGGCCTCCTGGCCCTCGACCTGGTAGTGCGCGGTGATGGCGCCGAGCAGGATCTGCGTCAGGAAGAGGGCGATCACGAGCCAGAAGTACTTGGCGGTCGCCTTCATCGACGGCGTCACGGTGATCGCCGCGAGCGGGTCGGTCGCGGGCAGGGTGATTGGCTCGTCGTGGCGCTGGCGCGCATAGTGCCAGCCGAGCAGGGCGATGGCCGCGATCAGGAAGAGCACGCTGAACACCGTCCAGATGAGCAGCTGGCTCGGCGGCACGTTGCCGACGAGCGGGTCATGCGGCCAGTTGTTCGTATAGGTGATGTCCTGGCCCGGCCGTTCGGTCACGGCCGACCACGACGTCCACCACACGAAGGCGGTGAGCGCCTCGCGATAGTCCGCCTCGCGCACCGTGGCTTCCTTCATCGCATACGCTTCGCGCAGCGGCTGCAGCGCGGGATCGTCGCCGAAGAGTGCCGTGTAGTGGCGCGCCACCGCGGCGATGGCGGCCGCTCGCTGCGGCGATAGCGTGATCGTGCCGGTCGCGGCGTCGTAGGTGTTGTGCCGCAACTGCGGTCGCACGCGCGCGGCGAGGCTCGCCTGCACTTCGTGGTCGAGTTCCGCATAGCTGCGATTCGTGTCGCGCGCGGCTTCGATGTCGAGCGCGGCGAGCGCTTCGCGATGCAGCCAGTCGGCCGTCCAGTCGGGCGCGACGTAGCCGCCGTGTCCCCAGATCGAGCCTAGCTGCTGTCCGCCGATCGACTGCCAGACCTGCCGGCCCTTTTCGATGTCGGCGCGCGTGAACACCGTCTCGCCGGCGGTCGTGACGACCTTCTCCGGCATCGGCGGCATGACCCGCAGGATCTCGCCTCCCACCGCCAGCAGCACCGCGAACGACGCGGCCAGCAACACACCCAGACCCAACCATAGCTTGCGATTCGCGCTCATCGATCGATCTCCCAATGATGCGGGAGATGCTGCGGCGCGGCCCGCGTGCCCTCCCTGATCCGGGTCAAGCGCGCGTCATCCGGAGCGGTGAGATATACCTATGGGCAGCGGGTCAATCGCGCAGCACGTTGCGCGCGAGTTCCTCGAGCTCGGGACTCAGGATTTCGATCTCGCGGCGGTCGACGCGTATCAGGCCTTCGTCCTGGAAGCGCCGGAACACGCGGCTCACGCTCTCGGCCGCGAGCCGCAGGTAGTTGGCGATGTCGGTGCGCGTCATCGTGAGGACGAAGCGGGTCGGTGAGAAGCCGCGCGATGCATAACGACGCGACAGCGAAATGAGGAAGGCCGCCATGCGCTCGTCGGCGGTGTAGTTGCCCGCGAGCAGCGCCGCCTTGCCGATGTCCTGGCTCAGCAGGCGAAAGAGCTGCTGCTGCACGCCCGGCATGCGCGTGGCGAGGGCGGCCATGGTGGGAAACGAGAAGCGGCACAGCACGACCGGATCGAGTGCGACCGCATTGCACGGGTAGCGGGATTGCGAGATCGCGCTGAGCCCGATCATCTCGCCGGGCAGGTGAAAGCCCTGCACCTGCTCGCGGCCGTTGGCGTCGACCACGTAGGTCTTGACCGTGCCCGAGCGCACCGCGGCGATCGCGTTGAACGGGTCGCCTTCGCGGAAGATATGCTCCCCTTCGTTGTAGGGGCCGATGTGCTCGACCAGCACGTGCAGGTCGCGCAGTTGCGACTTGTCGTAACCGCTGTCGAGGCAGGCCGCCGAGAACGCGCAGGTGCTGCAGAAACGGAATTCGTCGCCGTCGTCGGCTATGGGGGTGGGCGCTGGCCCGGTATGTCGAAGCACTCCGCCATGATACGCAGCATCAGGCGGCCTTGCGACGTGGCTCGCAGCACATTCGGGCTGCGGTCGACGAGCCCGGCCGGCAGGGCGGCGAGCGCCTGCAGTTCCCGCTCGAAATGGTCGTTGAAATCGATCGCAAAGCGCTGCTCGACGTGGGCGACCCCGATTTCGCCGGTCCGCAGCAGTTCGCCGGCGACGTCCATGCGAAGGCGGTCTTCCGCCTCGAGCAGCAGGCCGCGCCAGACGGGCAGGCCGGCCGCGTCGAGCGCCGCTTCCCAGGCCCCGAGTTCGAGGTGGTTCTGGCAGACCGAATCGCGGATGCGGCTCAGGGCGCCGGCGCCGAGCCCGATCACGTCGACGTCCGGTTCAGGGCGGCGCCACCGGCCATCGCGGGCGATGCCATTCAGCAGCGGAGGGCCGGCCGGGTCGATCCAGGGCAGGGGTCGCGGGTCGAGGCCGATGTCGGCGTAGCCCGCCTGCGCGAGGGCAGCGGCGAGCGGCCCGACCGTCCCGAGGCTCGCGGGGCTCGCGGATCCCTCGGGCAGCAGGCAGCCGATCCGGTCCGGGCGCGCAGCGAGGAGGGCGTCCGGGAGGCCGCCGTGTGCGACCGGCCATTCGACACAGGCCGACAGCAACCCGTTCCCGCGGGCAAGTTCGATCGTGCGCACCGTCGTGGCAAGGTCGTGGCCGGTGGCGTCGATGTCGACGCAATGGAAGCCGAGCGATGCACAGGCATCGAAGTCGTCGGCCTGCACCGTGCCGGGGTCGATGCGGATCGAGAAAAGCCGCCGGGTCGTCGCTCCGAAGTGGAAGTTCCGCTCGAGGCTGCCGACGAGCGCCTCGACTTCCCGCCATTGCGGGGCAACACCTGCACCGCCGTCGAAATGCAGTGCGAGGACATCGCGATCGCGATCGAAGAGGCGCGCCACCTGTTCGATCTCGCGCGTCAACCGCTCGACATATCCCCAGCGCTCCCGCGCCGCCGGCAGGGACGCAGGCGTCTGCAGCGTGATGGCGAGCGGCCGCGGGATGAGGTCCGCATTGCTGCGCGCCGCCTCGGTCCGGTAGACGGACTCGTCGAACGCGGACGACAGTCGTGCGCGCAGCAGGCCGCCGCTGGAGCCGAGGGAAGGGTGCATGGCCCATCCTCGCCCGCGCGCGCGCGCGCTGCATTGACCTGGATCAGACCGGCGGCGCCACCACGCCGACGAGGACGGCGGCCCAGTGCAGCGACGCGGCCGAGATCACGAAGACGTGCCAGATCGCGCGCCGATACGGCAGGCGTTTCGCGACGTAGACGGGCACGCCGAGCGAGTAGGTGAGTCCGCCCGCGGCAATGAGCCACATGGCGGCGCGCGGCACACTCTCGATCAGCGGCACGAGCGCGATGAGCGCCATCCATCCGAGCGCGAGATACCCTGCCACCGACCATTTGCGCGGCAGCTGCGGAAATCCGAGCTTGGCGACGATGCCGACGGTCGCGATCGCCCAGACGGCGCCCGTCATGCCGACGGCCCAGCGGCCTTGCAGGCATTGCGTGGTGAAGGGCGTGTAGGAACTTGCGATCATCAGGTAGATCGCCGCATGGTCGAAGCGACGCAGGACCTGCTGCCGGGCCGGCGTGCGCGTGAGGTTGTAGGCGATCGAACAGGCGAAGGTGGCGATCAGCCCGGTGCCGTACACCGCGATGGCGGCCAGGCGCCCGCCGTCGCCATGCAGCGCGAGCGACACCAGGTAGAGCGCGCCCACGCCCGCGAGCGTGAGGCCTACGATGTGGACCCATTTGTCCGCGAGCCGCTCACCGGCCGAGCGATAGTGCGGAGGCAGCGCCGCAAGCGCCATCCGGCCACTGTCGCCCGGGGCCACGCCCGTCACTGTCCCGGTTTCACCACGAGCACGTCGCACGGCAACCGGTCGAGCAGGTGCTCTGCGGTGCTGCCGATGAACAGGCGCTGCAGCGCCGAGCGGGACACGGCGCCCATCACGACGATGCCGGCACGCGTGCGTTGCACGACCGCCCCGAGCCGGCTCGACACGTCGCCCATCTCGAGGTGGCGACGCGCGCGCGGGATACCGCCGCGCGCGACGAGCTGCTCGAAGCTGCGCCGGACATTGGCGCCATGGATACTTTCGGCCTCGGGCGGCAACGTGAGTGCGGCGGGCTGGCCCATCGCCCCGGGCAGGGTCGCAACGAGCGGCAGGTACGCGTGGAAGGCGTGGGCGGTGCCGTGCAGCAGCCGCGCGACATGGGTCGCCGACGCCAGCAGCCGCGCATCGAGCCGCGCGGGTTTCGCGCGGGCGTGAAAGGGATCGACCGCGGCCACGATCGCAGGCTTGCGATAGCCGCCGCCCTGCTTCACCAGCAGCACCGGGCAGGGCGTGTGCCGGATCAGCTCCCAGTCGGTGTTACGCAGCAACAGCCGTGCCCCGGGGCGATGTGCCGCGGTCGCGGCGATCACGAGGTCGGCGCGAATCACTTCGGCCCTGCGCACGATCGCATCGTGCGGCGGCGAATCGATGGCGAGGCAACTGCGCACATCGAGGCCGTCCAGCACCTTGCGCGACGCAAGGCGGGTCATGCGCGCGCGCGCTTCCGCCACGCCGCTCGCCGCGCCCGGGTGCAGGGCGTGGAAGAGTTCGACGTGGGCGCCCGCCGCGGCGGCGAGCTGCGCGGCCTTGTGCAACTGGCCGGGCGCTACCCGCCGGGGATCACCGATCGCGACGAGTATGCGGCGGATTTTCCAGTTCATGCGCGCAGTCTACACGTGCCGGCGTGCTCACAAGGTCACGGTCGAACGATGTGCCGGTATTTCCGGCAACCGGCCGTAGCGACCCTCGATGGCGGCCGCCAGCGCAGTGGCCGCCTGCGCCTCGCCATGCACGAGGAAAATCCGCGAGGGCAGGCGCTTGAAGGCCGCGAGCCAGTCGAGCAGGGCACCGCGGTCCGCGTGCGCCGAGAAGCCGCCCAGCGTGACGATCGAGGCACGCACTTCGATGTCCTCACCGGCGATGCGGACCGTTTGCGCGCCATCGACGATCCGGCGCCCGAGCGTGCCTGCGGCCTGAAAGCCGATGAACAGTACGGTGGTGCGCGGATCCGACAAGTGGTGTTTCAGGTGGTGCCGGATGCGTCCGCCATCGCACATGCCGCTTGCCGCGACGATGATCGCCCCGCCTTCGAGCGAGTTGAGTGCCATCGACTCCTCGACCGACTCGATGAATTTCAGGGTCGGCGCGTGGTCCTTCGGCGCAGGCTCGTACGCGAGCCGCTGCGCTTCGGCGTCGAACAGCTCGAAATGGCGCGCGGTGATCCGGGTCACTTCCGTTGCCATCGGCGAATCGACGAAGACCCGCAGCTTCCGCAGGCGACCGGCGCGGCCCAGGCTGTTCAGGTGGTAGAGGAATTCCTGCGTGCGCCCGACTGCGAAGGCGGGCACCAGCACGATGCCCTGTCTTTCACCGAGGGCGCGCTCGAGGTTCGCCACGAGCTCGTCGAGGGTGGCGTCGAGCGGCCGATGCTCGCGGTTGCCGTAGGTCGATTCCATCAGCAGGACGTCGGCCTCGGCGATCGGCGTCGGGTCGCGCAGGATCGGCCGGCCGGGCTGTCCGAGGTCGCCCGAACAGACCACCTTGCGGCGGACGTGACCGTCGTCGAGCCACAGCTCGACGATCGCCGAGCCGAGGATGTGTCCCGCATCCCGCAGCCTGAGGCGCACGCCCGGCGCGGCCTCGATGATCGCGTCGTAGTCGACGACGTGGGCGAGCGGCAGCAGGCGTTCGACGTCGGCCAGTGAGTAAGCCGCGACATAGTCGCTGCCGCGCTGCCGGGCCCGCTCGGCCTCGACCTGCTGGATGTGCGCGCTGTCGCGCAGCAGGACTGCCACGAGGTCGCGCGTGGCGGCCGTCATGTAGACCGGCCCCGCGAACCCGCCGGCCGCGAGGCGCGGCAGGAG
Organism: Steroidobacteraceae bacterium; assembly: GCA_050185195.1. Lineage (GTDB taxonomy): Bacteria > Pseudomonadota > Gammaproteobacteria > Steroidobacterales > Steroidobacteraceae > CADEFQ01. The sequence continues at coordinate 90,847 of JBFWZQ010000008.1, forward strand.
GCCGCTGTGGTCGAGATGCGCGTGGGTGAGGACCACGAAGTCGAGGCCCGCCGGATCGAAGCCGAAAGGCGCGAGGTTCTCCTCGCGGGCGGCGCGGCCACCCTGGAAGAGGCCGCAGTCGACGAGAAAGCGGCGGGCCCCGGCTTCGAAGCCGAAGCAGGAGCCCGTCACCTGGCCGGCCGCCCCGTGGAAGGTCAGCCGCATGTCGCCACCCCTATGCGATGGGTTTCACCACGCCGAAGAATGCCACGGTTGCAATGCCGATCCAGTAGAAATACGCGAGCACGCGCGCGAGCGAGATCTCGCGACCGAGCTGCGCTTCCACGGCGGAGCGCGAGGCGCCCGAATCGAGGCTGCGAAACAGCGTGACCCAGTGCCGCATCACGACGCGCAGGATGAGGCCGATGACCAGCAGCAGCGCGTACAGCGTGACCTTGAACGCATACCAGCGCGCGCCGAGCGGCCCGAGGCCCATGAGTCCCATGATGCCGGGCACGAGCAGCGCCGGGATCAGCACGTAGCGCAGCGCCTCGTCGATGCGCGTGAGGCGCAGGCCGAGGTCGCTCTGGTGCGTGAAGTAGGCCGCGAGCGTGAGGCAGAGCCAGGCGCCGAAGAAGATCCAGGTGCCGGTGATCCACGGGCCGCCGAGCGGCTGCAGGCCGAGGTCGTAGCCCATGTGGATGCCGAGCGGCAGCAGCAGGATGATGCCGAGGCGCGCGAGGATGTCGATGCGGAAGGCCGTGTCCATGTGCCGGCGGCGTTCCTCGAGCGACAGGTTCATGTTGGTGACGTAACGGGAAGTGTTGAACACGCCCCATTCGCCGCCGAGCCAATACACCATCGCGAGCACGTGCAGCCAGCGCAGCACGCCGTGAGTCGTAACGTAGAATTCCATGGCCCCACCCTGCCTGATAAAAGCTCGCGAATGATGGGCGCCGTGTCGCGGGCCGTACAAGTGTAAATACACTTATCCGCCGCGCTTCGGCCGGCGGGGCGCGGCGGCAGGTACGCATTTAGACGTACCCGGTCACCGGGTCGGTCGCGCACTCGCGATGCCGGCGATCCGCCACGCGCCCTGCTCGAGCCGCAGCAGGTAGGTTTCGGCGAACTCTAGCGTGGTCGCGTTGCCGTCCTTGCGCTCGGTCGTCGTGCGCACCCGTGCCCAGACCATGGCGAGCGCACCTTCCGCGTGTGTCGTGGACTGCTCGACGCGACGCTCGTAGCGCGTGGTCGCGCTGTACAGCACGGGCGCCACCGTCCGCCAGTGCAGCGCGAGGTCGCTCGTGAGCGGCTCGGGACTGGCCGGTCCCGCCGCGAATCCGTGCACCGAGCCGAGATTGAAATTCACGGCGCCGCTTGCCAGCGTCGCGACGGCCGCGTTGAGCTGGCGCGCGGATATCGCCGCATTGAAGGTGCGCACGACGTCTTCCGGTGTGGCGGTGGCGGCGAGGCCCGGCAAGGGCAGGATGCAGAGCAGGCCGGCGAGCATTCGTCGCATGAGTTCATTCGCTCCAGTGGGTGACGTGCACTCTATCCCAAGATGTACGTGCTGTAATGGATGCGCACGAGCCGGGAGGCGTGACAAATGACAAGTCTAGGGCGGGTGGTGTCGGTCCTGGCGGGCAGGGCAGTGCCCTACACGCGTCCCGGTACGCGCAGTGCGATTGCGAAATGCGCTGTTTCGGGTCCGGTTGCCGTCGGCATCGGGGGGATCGAAGGCGACGAGCAGGGCGACGCCCGCGTGCATGGCGGGCGAGACAAGGCCGTGCATCACTATGCGTTCGATCACTATGCGCCTTGGCGCCGCGAACTGGGAGACCTGCCGGTACTCGGCGCCCCGGGTGCCTTTGGCGAGAACCTGAGCACGACGGGCATCAGCGAGGCGGATATCTGCCTGGCGGATCGCGTGCGGGTGGGCGGTGTCGTGCTGGAAGTCACGCAGAGCCGCCAGCCTTGCTGGAAGCTCAACGACCGGTTCGGCCAGGCCGACATGGCGCGGCGTGTCCAGCGCACGGGACGCACCGGCTGGTACTACCGCGTGATCGAGCCCGGGGCGATGCGGGCGGGCGATGAAGTGATCCTCGTGGCGCGGCCGCATGCGGGCTGGTCATTGGCGCGCCTCATCGGGACGCTCTATCACCGCACGCTCGACGCGGGGGTGCTGCGCGAGATGCTCACGCTGCCGTTGACGCCGTCGTGGCTGAAGCTCGTGAACGGCCGGCTGGCGCGGCGGACGGTGGAGGATTGGACGGCGAGGATCGACGGTCCGGCTAAACAGGACTAATATAGTCCTGTATACCGATCATGCTTTCGGAGCCCAACATGCAGGACATGCCCCAGACTTCCGCCCACCTGTTCGACGCGCGCGGCGTGGCGCGCCGCTTCCGTCACTCGGCCATCTTCGGGGCGCTGGGCGCTTTGCAGCCCGGTGAGGCGATGCGCTTCGTGAACGACCACGACCCGCTGCCGCTGCTCGACCAGTTGCGGGAACGCTTCGGCGAGCGGATCGCCATCGAGTATCGCCAGCGCGAGGCGGGTGCCATCGTCATCGATTTCACGCTCGTCGGGTAGGCAGGCCGGCGCACGGGGAGGGACCGTCCGTCACTGCGGCGGGAACGGGGCGATGGCGTACCCGGGAGGCTCGGCGCCGAGCAGGTTGCGCACGAAGAAGTCCCACTGGCGCCTCAGGAAGTAGGGCGATTCATCGAGGAAGTGCCCGGCGCCCGGTACGATCAGCAAGTCGAAATCCTTAGTTGGCGTCAATGAGGGCATCGACGAGTTGCAGCGTGGCCATCGGGTTGACGTTTTCATCGAGCTCGCCGTGGGCAAGCATCAATTTGCCCTGCAACTTGCCCGCCCAGGTGAGGTTCGATTCCCGGTCGTACTGCGGGCCGATCGGGAAGCCCATCCAGATCTCGTTCCACCAGGCCTTGTCGGAGCGGTGGTCGTGGTTGCCCGACGCCGCGACCCCGACCTTGTAGAAATCCGGCTTGTGAAACATGGCGGCCTCGTGGTCGTCGAGCCCGACGCTGCCCAGGCGCTCGTAGGCAGGCTCGATGAATGCGCGCGATCGCCCCGCCGTACCGCGTCCGTCGACGAGAACGACGACAAAGCCGAGTTGCGCAAGCGCATTGGCCGTGCGGCCCGTCAGCGCACGTTCAAAGGACTTGGGCGCCATCGTGTAATGGGGCCCGGTATAGATGTTGTCGATCACCGGGTACCTGCGCGCCGGATCGAGCCTGGCCGGGCGATAGATGTTCGCCGTGGCGAGCTCGCGCAGCACTCGTCCGCTCCGCGCGTCGCGCAGCACCGTGCGCGTCGGCAGGTCGGCACGGGACAGGTTGTCGATGAAATGCCTGCCGTCCGGCGCCAACGAAACGTCGTGATCCACGGGTTCCGTCGTGAGCGCGCGCATCGGCCCGCCGTTGCGATCCACGCTGTACAGGCGGCGCAGGTAGGGCTCCGGTCCGTCGCGCCCGGTGCCGACGAAGAAGACCGTTCCGCGCTTGCGGTCCACGTGTTTCACGGACAGCGTGGACCACGCGCCGTCCACCAGCACGCGCGCCAGCTTGCCGCTCGTGGCATCCACCAATTGCAGTTGCGGCCGGTCGTCCCTTTCGGCGATCCACAGGTACTGGTTCCATCCGTCGACCAGTTGCCACTTGTCCCATTGCAGGGCCACGAACGTGCTCGAACGTTCGCGCAGTGCCACGCGCGTCCTGCCGTCCAGCGCACTGCCTTCGATCACCGACACCGATTTGCGGCCGCGATCCGTCGTCTCGAACAGCACGTGCAGGTTGTCATCGCGCCACTGCAACCCGAGCCCGCCGTAGTAGAGGACGGGCACCGGTTCGTGCGCGAGATCGACCCGGCGCCCGGAAGGCACTTCGAACGTCATCGCCCGCGCCTGCGGCACGCGCTCATCCCCGGCGAGCGGGTAGTAGTAGTCGAGTGTGCGTGGCCGCTTGCCTTCGGGGGGCGTGGATTGCACGAGCGTCAGCTTGCCGGAGCCCGAGGCGTCGATGCGATAAGTGGCCAGCCGCCTGGAGTCGCTCGACCAGACGACGTCCGCGGGGCCATCCGGAAAATAGGGGCGATTCAGGCGCAGTGCGGCGGCGTCGGGAACCGGGCGAGCATAGAAGCTCTCCGGGGTGCCGTCGGCGGTCAATGCGATTTCACGGCCGTCGGCCCGGGATTTCAGGAAGAGATTCCCACCGCGAACCCGTGCGTCCCATTGCCCGTCGGGAGAGCGCGCGGCATCGTCCTCGTTGCCGGCATCGATGACGATTGCGCTGCCGTCCCGCGGGATTCGCCAGAGCTGGCCGCAGGCCCGCGCGATGGAGTCTCCATTGCCCGCAAGGCGCTCGAGTGTCAGCGGCAATCGCTCCGGATCGACCCGGTCGGGGCACGCCGCCGCGAGCGCTCTCGCCACCTCTGCACGGTCGAACAGCGGGCTCCGCTGGCCGCTGGATATCTGTAGCCGGTAAAACTCGCGCCGGCCTTCGCTCGCGCGCATGTAAGCGAAGAAGTCGCCGGATTCAGACCAGATGGGCCGCATGGCCAGGTCGCTCGAATGGAGGGGGACGTTCTGCGGGAGTAGGGCCTCCGCGCGTGCATAGGCTTCCCGCAGGTCGTCCGCCAGGACGGTGCAGGTTGCGGATATCGCGAGGTACGCCAGGAAAGATGCGGCAGTGCGGGAGTGGTGCATGAGGGCCTTCGCTGCGCGGTGGGCATCCTGTCGATCGCGCAGCCAGCGCAGGTCTCCCTGGCGCAGGAGGGTGCGGACGCAGCAGCCGAAATCAGCGAAGTCGTGGTGACTGGTTCACGCATCGCGCGACCGGAGTTTGCGGTACCGACGCCCACGACGGTCATCGGCTCGGACCTGATCGACGCGCGCGGCATCACGAACATCATCGACCTGGTCAACGAGTTCCCGCAGATCGGCAACGGCCTCAACAACACGAACACGAGCTTCAGCTTCGGCAACGTGGGGCTGAACCAGCTGAACCTGCGAAACCTCGGCGTGAATCGCACGCTCGCGCTGATAGATGGCCGCCGCCGCGTCGGCACGCCGAATGACGCCAACTTCCTCGCGCTCGATGTCGGCAATATCCCCGCCGCGCTGATCGATCGCGTGGAGATCCAGACCGGCGGATCCGCGGCCGTCTATGGCGCCGATGCCGTCGCCGGTGTCGTGAACTTCATCTTCAAGAAGGACTTCGAAGGCATCCAGTTCCAGGGGCAGTACGGCGCGGATGAGCGCGGCGACTACAACGACACCAGCTTCAGCGTGACGCTCGGAGGCAATTTCGGGCGCGGCAATGCGGTCCTGAATGTCACGCACCTCGAGAACACCCGCCTGACCATGGCCGACCGGGGGCTCGATGTGGGCGACTACCTCGTCAGCAACCCCGCCAACAGGGTTCCGCCGACGGCATTCCGGCGCGCATCCGGCTCCGCGACGCGCGCACCGTCTTCTTCGGGATACCGACCATCACGACGTACAGCGCGGCACTTGGCGGCTATGCCATCTTCGACCCGGCGATCGACAACTTCCGGGCCTTCAACGCGAGCAACAGTCCGCGCGGCGTGATCGACGGCTTCGCCTCGCTCGGCCCGGACGGCGGACGCCCACAGGCCTTCGATTCACGTATCGTGCCGCTGCGCCGCACTTCGGCCTTCGCAAGGCTCGACTATGAGCTGACGGACAGCGTCAGGTTCGTCAACGAGCTGATGTTCACGGACTCGACCGCCATCGATCGCATCGGGCCGGTCTTCGATGTCTTCTCAGCCTTCGTCACGACCGACAATCCGTTCATGCCGGTGGCGGTTCGCCAGAGCCTGGTGGCGGGCGGGGAGGCGGGCGTCTCGATTTCACGGGAGCATGACGAATTCGGGCCGCGCGGGTCCGACATCAATCGCAATTTCTGGTCTTTCACGACCGGCTCCGAGGGCGAGATCGCCTCGAAGTACAGTTGGTCGGTGCACGGCGGTTACGGCAAGACAAACACGCGCAACGCGAGCCTGAACGATCGCCTCGACGCCAACTGGTACAACGCGATCGATGTCATTGCCGACCCGGTCACGGGGCAGCCCGCATGTCGCGATGCCGCCGCGCGCGCCCGGGGTTGCGTGCCCGTCGACCTGTTCGGCGTCGGGACGATTTCCGCCGCGGCGCTCGATTACGTGCGCGTGCGTGAGCACACGAGCGTGACCGACACGACGCAGAAGCTCGCCCAGGCGGTCGTGACGGGTCCGCTGTTCGAGCTGCCCGCCGGCGACATGAAGTTCGCGGTAGGCGCGGAGTACCGCGAGGACGGGCTCGATTTCCACCCGTCGTTTGTCTGGGAGCAGGCGCTCGGCTTCTTCGCGAGCCAGTTCTCGCCGGTGGACGCATCGAGCAGCGTGCGGGAGGCGTACGCGGAGCTGCTGGTGCCGATCCTGAAGGACAAGCCCTTTGCGAAGAACCTCGATGTCGAGGGCGCCTGGCGCTACTCCGACTACGAGCGCGCGGGTGGCGTGGATACCTACAAGCTGGGGCTCACGTGGTCCCCGGTCGCCGACATCCGCCTGCGTGCCACCAAGTCGGGAACCGTCCGTGCACCGGCGCTGGCCGAGCTGTTCGACCCGGGCAGCCGCGGCGCGCAGGGCCTGTCCGATCCTTGCGATCCCTTGCTGCTCGACTCCGGCACCGCCAACCGGCGCGCCAACTGCCTGGCCTTGGGCCTCGACCCGGTCAATTTCGATCCCAATACGCGTCGTGTCACGACGCTGGTGTTCACGACCGGCAATCCCGCGCTCGACGTCGAAAAGGCCGACACCTTTACCGCGGGGCTGGTGTTCCAGCCGCGCTGGGTGCCGAACCTGACGATCGCGGCGGACTGGTACGACATCGACCTGCGCGGCGGCATCGCGCGGATCGGGGCGCAGCAGACGCTGAACAATTGCGTCGACCTGCCGAGCACCGCGAACCAGTTCTGCGGCTTTGCGACGCGCGACGCGAACGGCAACATCGCCGAAGTGAGGGACAGCTACGTCAACGCGTCCGGCTTTCGCGTCAAGGGCATTGACTTCGATGTGTCGTATGCCGCCAGCCTCAATTCACTGCATTCGGGCGAAGCCGACTGGGGCAGCCTCCGCACGAGGCTGGTGGGCACGCACCAGATCACGAATGCGTTCATCGATCGCAATATCGCCACCGGCATTTCCACCACCTTCGACCACGCCGGCGAGTACGACAACCCCGAGTGGCGCGTGCTGCTCGACCTCGGTTACCGGCGCGGACCCATCGCCGCGAACTGGTACGTCCGCTGGATAGATTCGACCGTGACCAGCAGCAGCGTGGTCGATCCCGCCGAGGACCTCGGGCCGCTGCACCGCGTGCCGTCGGTGACTTATCACGACGCGTCGTTCTCCTGGCAGACGCCGTGGAGCGTGAGGTTGTCATTCGGCGTGAACAACGTCTTCGACGAGGGCCCGCGCAACCACCCGTATACGTCGTCGGGATACCTTGCGCTTGACGATGTGCTGGGGCGGTTCTACTTTGCGCGGGTGACCGCGAACTTCGCGGGCGCGAACTGACCTCGGTGGCGACAGCGAGCCGACATGCCGGATCCGCACACGAGAATGGAGCCTTCCGCAGCGCCCGAGCGCCGTTCGCTTTCCACCCAGGTCGCTGATTCGCTGCGCGAGCTGATCATTTCAAACGCTTTCGTGCAGGGCCAGCAGCTGAAGCAGCACGAGATCGCGAAGCGGCTCGGAGTCAGCCACATCCCGGTGCGCGAGGCGTTCCAGCTGCTCGAGTCCGAGGGGCTCGTGACGACGGTGCCGTACAAGGGCGCCGTCGTGACGCGCCTGTCCGCCGCGGAAATCGATGAGCTGTTCGATATCCGGATCGTGCTGGAGTCGGAGCTGCTGAAGCGGGCCATAGGCAGCATGCGACCCGACTCCATCGCCCGGGCCCGCGAGATTGTCGAAAGGATGGGCTCCGCGCCGCCCCGCGAGTGGGGGCGGCTCAACTGGTTGCTGCATGCGGAGCTGTATCGCTCGGCGAATCGCCCGACCACCCTCGAGTTCGTCCAGCGTATCCACGACAATCTCGATCGCTACGTGCGCATCCAGCTGGCCATTTCCGACAGGAATCGCCTGCGCGCCCACGAGGAGCACATCAGCCTGATCGACCTGTGCGAGGCGGGTGACAAGGCCGCTGCGCTGCGCCTGCTGTCGGCGCACATCCGCAGCGTGCGGGATGACCTGCGCCGTTTTCTCGAGAGGCGCGATTCGCAGTAGCCGCGATCGGAACTTCCGCCGATCATGCGGGCCATTCCGTGTCACGCTATTCAAGCCAAGCCCTCGGGGCAAGACAACGGGAAGTACTGGATGGGTAGCACGGCAGCAGGCGGGGTTCCACTTTCGATCCGGCGTCGGGCGGCATCGCGCCGGGTGGCGTGCCTCGCCCTGTTCGCGCTCGCCCATTCTGCGCCCGTACCCGCTGCGCCCTCGTGGTTCAGCGGCACCGGCCTGTCCCAGCCGGCGATCGACCTGCTTGCAGCCATGAACCGGGCCCATGAGTGGGGGCTGGAACCCGGCGACTACCATGCCGCAAACATCCTGGCGCAGGCACGCACGGCAGATACCCCCGAGCGCCGCGCGCAGGCTGAAGCAGCGCTCTCGGCGAGCGCGCTGCGGTTCATCTCCCACTTGCACTACGGGCGTGTCGATCCGAAGAAGGTGGGCTTCGACATGCCGGAGCGAACTTCGGCATTCGATGCCGGGGCCCTGCTCGAGAAGCTGGCCACGACACGGGACACACGCGGCTTGCTGGCCTCGGCCGAGCCCGCCTTCCAGCACTACCTGTTGCTCAAGGCGCAGCTGGCGCGGTATCGGGAGCTTGCCTTGCAGCGTGGGCTTGCCGAACTGCCGAAACCCGGCGGCCGTTCGATCGCTGCCGGCGAGGACTATGCGGGTGCGCCGGCGCTCCGTACGTTGCTCGTCGAGCTCGGCGACCTGTCGCGCGCCCAGCGGGCGCCCGATTCCGATCTCTCGCTCGATCCGCAACTGATCGAGGCACTGCGGCGGTTCCAGTTCCGCCACGGCCTGCAGCAGGACGGCGTGCTGGGCCCGCAAAGTTACCAGGCCCTCACCACGCCCATGGCCACCCGGGTGCGGCAGATCGAGTTGACGCTCGAGCGCTGGCGATGGCTGCCCGCGCGGAAGGCGCCGACGATCATCGTGAACATCCCGCAGTTTCGCCTGTTTGCCTTCCCGTCGGAGAGCGATCGCGAGGCGCAGATGCTGGCGATGGACGTGATCGTCGGCCAGACCTATCCGGGCTCACGCACGCCCGTATTTGCCGAAGACATGAAGTTCGTGGTGTTCCATCCCTATTGGGATGTGCCGCGCAGCATCATGTCCCGGGAGATGTTGCCGCGCATTCGCCGTTCGCCGGGCTATCTCGCGACGAGGGACCTTGAGATCGTGGAGCCGGGCGGCGCCATCACACAGCATCCGACCGAGGAGCAGATCCAGGCGCTGGCCAGCGGGAAGTCACGCTTGCGGCAGCGCCCCGGTCCGGGAAATGCGCTGGGCCTGGTGAAATTCATGCTGCCGAATCGCTATAACGTCTACCTGCATTCGACGCCGGCCAACGAGCTGTTCAAGGCTTCACGCCGCGCATTCAGTCACGGCTGCATCCGCGTGAGCGATCCCGTGGCGCTCGCCGAATATGTATTGCGCCAGGCGCCGGGAGACTGGTCACGCGAGAAGATCGAGGCGGCCATGCATGGCGGGAAGACGCTGCAGGTGAATCTGAGGCAGCCAGTGCAGGTGCTGATCCTATACGGGACGGCAGTCGCCAACGAAGCAGGCCAGGTTTATTTCTTCGAGGACATCTACGGGAACGATGCGCGGCTGGCGAAAGTGCTGGGGATCCAATAGGGCCTGAGCTACCAGAATCGCACTCGCCCCGTATCGACGTGCACAAAATTGGAATCCGCGTAGTAGCCGACGCCACCGCGCTTGAGCGACAGCGCATGGTCCCGCAACTTCGCCGTCGGGAATCCGCTGATGCGGATATCCATTGCCTTGCCCTGCATGTGCAGGCTTTGCGTGGCCACACCGTTGGACTTGCGGCGCAGCTGGGAATTGGTGGCGGGCGATCGATATCCGGAAATCACCTCGAACGTCGCCTCGCGATCGGCCAATACCTGCAAGTTGAAGAGAATGTCGAGCAGGGCGGGATCGATGGCATGGACATCGCCGGTGCGAAAGTCGCGCAGCAAGTGATTCACCCGGTCCAGGCAGTCGGGCTGATAGCAACCGCCCTGAAAGTACGGCGCAACGAGCCGTTCGCCGGTATGGGTATGAACGAAGGTCAGGCTGCGCCGCTCAGCGGCGCGGCCAAATGCTGCCGGCGCTGACAGCGCGAGCGTCGCCAGCGCGGAGCTGCGCAGGAAGGTGCGCCTCGACAGCAGCAAGGCGTGGGGTGAACCGTCTGAATTCGGCATGGGTTCCTCGCAGTTCGACCCCGATCCTAACTCAACCGGCAAATGACGGCGGCATTGCAGCTCGCATTCTTGCGCTGTACACGAGCCTTCAAAACGGGGTCGGGACGAGCCGATCTGGTGCCCAGGAGAGGACTCGAACCTCCACGGTGTTACCCGCTAGCACCTGAAGCTAGTGCGTCTACCAATTTCGCCACCTGGGCAGATGGGCCGCGAAATCTACGCATGGACCTCCGCGCTGTCAATTAGGCTAGGCGGATGAAGAAGATCCGCAAGTCGGCCCCCCGGGGGCGTGGTGGCCGCGTGCGCGCGCCGGTCAAGGCCGCGACTGGACCGATGCCCAAGGGACCCGTCGAGGGTGTCGTTAGCGCCCATCGGGCCGGCTACGGCTTTGCCCGCGTCGAGGGCATGACGGATTCGGTGTTCATCCCGCCGTTTGCGATGGCGGGCCTCATGCACGGCGACACCATCCGGCTCACCGTCAAGCGCGACAGTACCGGCCGCTTTTCGGCGGAGGTGCTCGGCGTCGCCCAGCGCGGCGTGCGGGTGTTCCTCGGGACCGTCGAGGTCGAGGGCCGCGTGGCCTGGGTGCAGTCGGCCGACCGCCGCCTCGCCCTGCGCTGCCAGGTCCAGCCGGACGACCTGAACGGCGCGCGCCACGGCGACTGGGTGCTCGCCGAAATCACGCGCTACGCCGGGCCGAAGGGTGACGCGCGGGCGCGCGTCACGCAGCGGCTCGACCCCGACCGCCCGGTGGAGCTCTCCACGCAGACGGCCATCGCCCGCTTCGGCTTGCCGGCCGACTTTCCGCCCACGGCCCGCCTGGAAGCGGAGGGCTGGGGCGAGGAAGTCGATCCGGAAGAGGCCGCCCGCCGCGTCGACCTGCGTCCGTTGCCGCTCGTCACGATCGATGGGGAGGATGCGCGCGATTTCGACGACGCGGTCTTTGCCGAGCCGCACCCGCACGGTTTTCGCCTCATCGTCGCGATTGCCGACGTCAGCCACTACGTGCGCCCCGGCGGCGCCCTCGACGACGAGGCGCAGCGGCGCGCCACCTCGGTCTATTTCCCGACGCGGGTGATCCCAATGCTGCCCGCGGCGCTCTCCGATCATCTCTGCTCGCTGCAGCCACGGGTGGACCGGCTGTGCTTCGCCGCCGACATGGTCGTTTCCAGGCAGGGACAGCTTCAGGAGGCGCGCTTCTATCCCGCGGTGATGCATTCGGCCGCGCGCCTCACCTATTCGCTGGCGCACGCGGCCCTGTTCGAGGGGCGCCCCGAGGCCCGCGCCCAGGTCGGCGCGCTCACCGAGCGCCTGCTGCCGCTGGTCGACCTGTACCGGGCGCTCCTGAAGGCGCGCCATCGCCGTGGCGCCCTGGACTTCGATGCGCCCGAGGCGACCTTCGACATCGACCGGGAAGAGCGGGTGAAGGGCATCGTGCTGAAGTCACGCAACGATGCGCACAAGCTGATCGAGGAATGCATGATCCTCGCCAACGTCGCCGTCGCGCAGGAACTCGCGAAGCGACGCGCCGGCACGCTCTATCGCGTGCACGGCAAGCCGGAGGAGGAGAAGCTCGACCGGCTACTGTCGACACTCGCGGCGCTCGGCTTTCCCGCCGAGATTCCCGAAACGGTCACGCCGCGCGACATCCGCCAGATCACCCATCGCCTCGGATCGTCCGCAGCGCGGCCCTTCGTCGAGTCGCTGGTGGTGCGTTCGATGCCGCAGGCACAGTACCAGCCCGCGAACATCGGCCACTTCGGCCTCGCGCTCAAGGCGTACGCGCACTTCACTTCGCCGATCCGCCGCTATCCCGACCTCGTCGTGCATCGTACGCTGAAGGCCGTGCTCGGCGTGCCGCCACCGGTCGGCGTGGCCTACGGCGAGGAGGAGTTGTCGCGCCTCGGCGAGTCGACCTCACAGCTCGAGAAGCGCGCCGACGAGGCCGACCGCTACGTCGATCTCTTCCTCAAGTGCAGCTGGCTGCGCGAACGCCTCGGCCAGACGTTCGAAGGGCTCATCACCGCCGTCGTCGAGTTCGGCTGTTTCGTGCAGATCCTCGACGTCGCGGCCGACGGGCTGCTGCATACCGCGGCGCTGGCCGACGATACCTACGAGATGGATGCGGGCGGACACGCGTGGGTAGGCCGCCATTCGAAGCGGCGCCTCGGCCTCGGCGAGCGCATCCGCGTCGTCGTGACCAATGCCAATCCGGTCGAAGGCCTGATCGACCTCGAGCTCGCCTGATGGAAAGGATGGAGCGCATTTACGGCCTGCACGCGGTAAGGGCGGTGCTCGCCCGCGACCCCGGCCGGGTCGTGCAGCTGTTCCTCGCCGATCAGCGGGGCGACCGGCGTGTCGCCGACATCGAAGCGCTGGCGCGCACGGCGGGCGTCGCCACGCGGCGGGCCGATGCGCAGGCCCTGGCGAGGCTTGCGGGCGAGGGCGTCCACCAAGGTGTCGTGGCTGAGGTGAAGCCGCTGCGGCCCTGGACGGAAGACGACCTGCTCGAGGCGCTGCGGGACGCCGCTGCACCGCTCGTGCTCGTGCTCGACGGCGTGCAGGATCCGCACAACCTCGGCGCCTGCCTGCGTACGGCCGACGCGTGTGGCGCACTCGCAGTCGTTGTGCCGAAGGATCGCGCGGCCCAGGTGAATGCCACGGTACGCAAGGTGGCCGCCGGCGCGGCCGAGACCACCCCGGTGGTGGCCGTGACCAACCTGTCCCGCACGCTCAAGCTGCTGAAGGAAGCCGGGTTGTGGGTGGTCGGGGCAGCCGGCGAGGCCGACCGGTTGGCCTCGAGCGCGGACCTAGCCGGCCCCCTGGTGCTGGTGATGGGCGCAGAAGGCAGCGGATTGCGCGAACTTACCCGCAAGAATTGCGATTTTCTCGTCAGATTGCCGCAGGTCGGCGCCGTGGAGAGCCTGAACGTCTCCGTCGCCACCGGCATGCTGCTCTACGAAGCCACGCGCCAACGCGTCGAAGCCAGCCAACGGTCTGGCCCGCAGCCGGTAGCCCGCCGCCCGTAGCGCATTGCCCGTTCCCCGCCAATCCAGTATCCTCGCGCGCCTTTTCCTTGCCACACCGCCGTGCCTCGGCGGGTGGCTAACCCACAAGGAGAGAACATGAGGCATTACGAGATCGTCTTCCTGGTCCATCCGGACCAGAGCGAGCAGGTTCCGGCCATGATCGAGCGCTACAAGGGCCTGATCACGGCGGGCGGCGGTGCAGTGCATCGCCTCGAGGACTGGGGCCGTCGCCAGCTCACGTTCCCCATCGCCAAGGTCCACAAGGCGCACTACGTCCTGATGAACATCGAGACCGACCAGAAAGTGCTGGCCGAGCTCACCGGCGCGTTCCGATTCAGCGACGCGGTGCTGCGGCACCTCGTCGTCGTGATGGACGAAGCCGTGACCGAGCCTTCGCCGATGGCGAAGGCGGAAGAGGAAGAGGCGAACGGCGGCCGCCGCGATCGCGTCCGTGACGACGCGGACGACGACTCCGCGGGCGACAACGCCTGAGCCTGACCGCAAGAGGAACCACACATGCCAGCACCCCGCCAGAGCCGGTTCTCCCGGCGCAAGAAGTTCTGCCGCTTCACCGCGGAAGGCGTCAAGCAGATCGACTACAAGGATCTCGCGACGCTCAAGGGTTACATCACCGAAACCGGCAAGATCGTCCCGAGCCGCATCACCGGCACGAAGGCGTTCTACCAGCGACAGCTTTCCGTGGCCGTCAAGCGCGCGCGTTACCTCGCGCTGCTGCCGTACACGGACCAGCACTGAGGCCCGCCATGGATGTCATTCTCCTGCAGAAAGTGGCGAACCTCGGCACGATCGGCGATCGCGTCAAGGTGAAGAGCGGCTACGGCCGCAACTACCTCCTGCCGCACGGCAAGGCGACGCTCGCGACGCCCGCCAACGTGGCGAAATTCGAGGCGCGCCGCGCCGAACTCGAGAAAGTGGCGCGCGAACAGTTCGGCGATGCCGAGCTGCGCGCCAAGGCGTTCGGCGAGTTCAAGCTCACGATCACCGCCAAGGCCGGCTCCGAAGGCAAGCTCTTCGGCTCGATCGGCACGGCCGACATCGCCGAGGCGACCACCCGGGCCGGCCACAAACTGGCCCGCAGTGAAGTGCGGCTGCCGAACGGGGCACTGCGCGTCGTGGGCGATCACGTGGTGAACCTGCACCTGCACACCGACGTGAACGTGCCGCTCGCCATCCTGATCGTCGCCGAGGAGTAATTCCGCTGTCTTTTCGCCCGAGTCCATTGCCAGATAGTGCGATGCCGGGCGAGCCGCGGACCCCACCGCATTCCGTCGAGGCGGAGCAATCCGTCCTCGGCGGCCTCATGCTCGACGCCGTCGCGTGGGACAGCGTCGGCGACGTGCTCACGGCCGAGGATTTCTACCGGCCGGACCACCGGCTGATCTTCGAAAGCATCGCGCTGCTCTCCGGGGAGGGCAAGGCGTGCGACGTCATCACGGTGTCCGAGCACCTCGAGAGGAGCGGTCGGCTCGAGGATGCGGGCGGGCTCGCCTACATCGGCAAGCTCGCGAGCGACACGCCGACCGCCGCGAACATCCGTGCCTATGCGGCGATCGTGCGCGAGCGCTCGCTGCTGCGCCGGCTCGCGAAGGCCGGCAACGAGATCACGGCCTCGGTTTTCCAGCAGCAGGGCGAGAGCGCGCGCGAACTCGTCGATCGCGCGGAGCAGGCCGTCTTCGAGATCGCCGAGCAGGGCGCGCGCGGTCGCGACGGCGCCCTCTCGGTGCGCTCGCTGCTGCCGGCGCTCATCGACCAGATCGACGAGTGGCACAACAACCCCGACGCACTGCGCGGCCTGCCCACCGGGTTCACCGATTTCGACAAGAAGACCGGGGGCCTGCGGGGCGGCGACCTCGTGATCGTGGCCGGGCGCCCTTCGATGGGCAAGACGACGCTCGCGGTCAACATCGCCGAGTACGCGGCGGTCAATCCGAACATCAAGGCGTCCGTCGTGATCTTCTCGATGGAAATGCCGTCCGAACAGGTCATCACGCGCATGCTGTCGTCGATCGGCGGCGTGCCGCTGAATGCGATCCGCAGCGGCAAGGTGGCCGACGAGGACTGGGCGCGCATCACGGGCGCGACCAGCCAGTTGTCGGAAGCGAAGATTTTCGTCGACGAGACCCCCGGCCTCTCGCCCACCGAGCTGCGCGCCCGCGCACGCCGCGTGAAGCGCGAGCACGGCCTCGACCTGATCGTGGTCGACTACCTGCAGCTGATGCAGGTCGCGGGCACGAAGGAGAATCGCGCGACCGAGATCGCCGAGATCTCCCGCGGCCTGAAGGCGCTCGCGAAAGAGCTCAATTGCCCGGTGATCGCGCTTTCCCAGCTGAACCGCGGCGTCGAGCAGCGACAGGAAAAGAAGCCGGTGATGTCCGACCTGCGCGAATCGGGAGCGCTCGAGCAGGACGCCGACATGATCCTCCTCATCTATCGCGAGGAGGTCTACGATAAGAACACGACCAAGAAGGGCCTCGCGGAGGTCGAACTCGCCAAGCACAGGAACGGCGAGATCGGCACCGTGCTGCTGACATTCCAGGGCCCGTTCAGCCGTTTCGTCAATTACGCGCCGGACAGCTATGCCGAGGGCGTGCTGCGGTGAGCCGGCTGATCCGCGCCCGCATCGACACCGCCGCCCTTCGCGCCAATTTCGCCCGCATCAGGACGGTAGCCGCGGGGCGCCGCGTCATCGCGGTGGTCAAGGCGAACGGCTACGGCCACGGGGCCGTCACCGTCGCGCGCGCGCTCGATGCGGCCGACGCCTTCGGCGTCGCGCGGCTGGAAGAGGGCATCGAGCTGCGGGCAGCGGGGGTCACGCACCCGATCCTCCTGCTCGAGGGCGTGGTCGACGCCGGGCAGTTGCAGGCCGCGGCCGATCATCGGCTCGACCTCGTCGTGCACGAACCCGGGCAGATCGGGTTGCTCGAGGCCTGGCGCGGGCCGCGGCAGTTTGCACTCTGGGCGAAGCTCGATACCGGCATGAACCGGCTGGGCTTTCGCGTCGAAGACTTTGCGGCGGCGCTCGCGCGCCTCGCCGCCCTCACGGTGCCTGCCTCCCGGCTGCGCGTGATGACCCATTTCGCCTGCGCGGATGAGCGCGATTCGCCGGCCACGCGCGCGCAGCTCGCCCGTTTCACGGCCATGGCAGCGCCGCTCGGCCTCGAGACGAGCCTGTGCAACTCCGCCGGCATCTTCGGCTGGCCCGAAGCGCACGGCGACTGGGTGCGGCCCGGCCTGTCGCTGTACGGAGTGTCGCCGTTCGCGGGGGAAAGCGCCGCGTCGCTCGGTCTTGCGCCGGTGATGACGCTGACCACCACGGTCATCGCCGTGCGCCGCGTGGCGCGCGGTGAAAGCGTCGGCTACGGCGAGCTGTGGCGCGCGGCGCGCGACAGCCGGGTGGCGATCCTTGCCGCCGGCTACGCCGATGGCCTGCCGCGCGGGCTGCCAGGCGGCACGCCGGTGGTGATCCACGATCGCCGCGTGCCGCTCGTCGGCAGGGTGTCGATGGACATGATCGCGGTCGACGTCACCGACCTGCCGGGCGTCGAAGTCGGCGCGGCCGCCGAGCTGTGGGGGCCGGCGCTGGCTGCCGAGGAAGTGGCTGCCAGCGCCGGCACGCTTGCCTACGAGCTCCTGTGCGGCGTCGCGCCGCGCGTGGCGTACGTCACCACTTGACCATGACGTGGCGCACGCAGGTGTAGTCCTCGAGCGCGTAGGTCGAGAGGTCCTTGCCGTAGCCCGAGCGCTTGAGGCCGCCGTGCGGCATTTCGGACACGAGCATGAAATGGGTATTGACCCAGGTGCAGCCGTAGCGCAGGCGCGCGGCGACCTGCATCGCGCGTCCGGCGTCTTTCGTCCACACCGATGAGGCGAGGCCGTAGTCCGAATCGTTGGCCCACTCGATGGCCTGTTCGGTGTCCTTGAAGCGCGTGATCGTGACGACGGGGCCGAAGACCTCCCTGCGCACGATCTCGTCCGTCTGCCGCGCCCCTGCAATCACGGTGGGTTCGTAGAAAAACCCGCCGCCGGCGCGTGCGTGGCCGCCGGTGGTCACTTCCATGTGTTTCTTGTCCTCGGCGCGCGTGACGAAGCCCGCGACCCGCGTGCGGTGCTTCGCGGTGATGAGCGGCCCCATCTCCACGCCGTCCTCGAGCTGCGTGCCGACCTTGATCGAGGCGACGGCGTGCGAAAGATCCGCCACGAGCTTCTCGTAGATGCGCCCACCGGCATAGAGGCGGCACGCCGCGGTGCAGTCCTGCCCCGCATTGTAGAAGCCGAACGTGCGCACGCCGGCGACGACCGCATCGAGATCGGCGTCGTCGAACACGATCACGGGTGCCTTGCCGCCGAGTTCCAGGTGCGTGCGGCGCGTGCCCCGGGCGGCGGCCGCGAGGATCTTCTCGCCCGTGGCGACGTCGCCCGTGAGCGAGATCATGGCGACCTGCGGATGCGCGACGAGCGGGGCGCCCACCGACGCGCCGCGCCCGCAGATCACGTTGAACACGCCCGGCGGGAAGAGGTCGGCCGCGAGCAGGGCGAGGCGCAGGCTCGACAGGGGCGTCTGCTCCGAAGGCTTCAATACGACGGTATTGCCCGCCGCGAGCGCCGGCGCGACTTTCCACGCCGCCATCAGCAGCGGATAGTTCCAGGGTGCGATCGAGGCGACGACGCCCACGGGGTCGCGGCGGATCATGCTGGTGAATCCCGCGAGGTACTCGCCAGCGACCGCGCCATGCATCGTGCGGGCGGCGCCCGCAAAGAAACGGAATACGTCGGCGATCGCGGGGATCTCGTCCGCAAGCACGGCGGCGTGGGGCTTGCCGCAGTTGCGCGACTCGATCGCCGCGAGTTCCGTGGCCGCGCCCTCGATGCGGTCGGCGAGCTTCAGCAGTGCCGCGGCGCGGTCCTTCGGCGGCGTGGCCGCCCAGGCCGGGAAGGCGGCGTCCGCGGACTTCACCGCCGCATCGATCTGTTCGGGCGAGGCCTCGTGCACGGTGGCGAGCACCTTGCCGCTCGCGGGATCGAGTACCGGCTCGTCCTTGCCCTTGCCGACGACCGACTTGCCCTTGATGAATAGTTTCGTGTCCACGAGCGCCTCTCTCAGTCCCGCTCGGCGGCGGGGCGGGTCAGATGATAGGCCAGCAGGATCGGCACCAGCGTCACGGCGATCACGAGGACCGCGACGACATTGGTGATCGGCCGCTCGCGTGGCCGGAACAGTTCGTTGAAGAACCAGATCGGCAGGGTCTGCTGGTGGCCCGACGTGAAGATCGTGACGATGATCTCGTCGAACGACAGCGCGAAGGCGAGCATGCCGCCAGCGAGCAGCGCGGTTGCGACCTGCGGCAGCAGGATGCGGCGGAAGGTCTGCCAGGAGTCGGCCCCGAGGTCCATCGACGCCTCGATCCAGCTCTGCGGCAGGCGCCGCAGGCGCGCCACGACATTGTTGTACACGATCACGATGCAGAAGGTCGCGTGGCCGGCCACGATGGTCCAGAACGAGGGGTCGATGCCGGCGAGTTTCATCGCCGCGAGCAGCGCGATGCCGGTGACGATGCCGGGCAGCGCGATCGGCAGCACGAACAGCAGCGTGAGCGCGTTCTTCGCGCGGATCCGGCTGCGCGCGAGCGCAAAGGCCGCCAGGGTGCCGAGGAGCAGCGCGGCGAGCGTCGCGAGGCCCGCCACCCC
Source organism: Steroidobacteraceae bacterium (assembly GCA_050185195.1). Lineage (GTDB taxonomy): Bacteria > Pseudomonadota > Gammaproteobacteria > Steroidobacterales > Steroidobacteraceae > CADEFQ01. Next base: position 110,087 of record JBFWZQ010000008.1, read on the forward strand.
GATCGACAGGCGCATCGCCGCCCAGATATCGCTGCGTTCGAACGCGAGCGCGAACCAGCGCAGCGTGAGTCCCGGCGGCGGGAAGTCGTAGGTGCGGTCCTCGGTCGTGAACGCGTAGAGCACGATGATCGCCACCGGCGCGTGCAGGAAGGCGATGCCCGCCCAGGCGGCGATGCGCGCGCCCAGCGAAGGGGCCTCCCAGTCGCCCCTAGAGCGCATCGAAAGCCCCCACCCGGCGCGCCAGCGCGAGATAGATGCCGATCAGCACGATCGGCACGACCGAGAACGCCGCGGCGAGCGGGATGTTGCCGGCCGTGCCCTGCTGCTGGTAGACCATCATGCCGATGAAATAGCCCGGTGCGCCCACCACGCTCGGGATGATGTAGTCGCCGAGCGTGAGCGAGAACGTGAAGATCGAGCCGGCCGCAACGCCCGGCATCGCGAGCGGCAGGGTCACGCGCCAGAACGTCTGCGACGGGTGGGCGCCGAGGTCGGCCGAGGCGGAGAGCAGGCTTGCCGGGACGCGCTCGAGCGCCGCTGCGATCGGCAAAATCATGTAAGGCAGCCACATGTAGACGAACACGATGAACATGCCGAGGTAGGACGAGGACAGCGAGGGGCCGCCGATGCCGGGCGCGCGCAGCAGCGCCTCGAGCACGCCGTCCAGGCCGAGCGCCGCCAGGCACCAGTTGAGGATGCCTTCCTTCGCGAGGATCAGGCGCCACGCGTAGACCTTGACCAGGTAGCTGGTCCACATCGGCAGCATGACCGCGACATAGAAAAAGGCTTTCATGCGCCCGCGCGCGTGGCGGGCCATGTAGTTCGCGACCGGAAAGGCGATGACGGCAGCGGCGATCGTCACGGCGATCGCCATCTGCGTCGTGCGCAGCACGATGTCGAGGTTGGCCGGTTGCGTGAAAAGCTGCGCGTAGGTCTTGAGCGTGACGCGCGGGATGACCGTCGCGGTGAACTCATCGATCGCATAGAAGCTCTGCGCGAGCAGCGACAGCAACGAACCCAGGTAGACGGTGCCGAACCACAGCAGGGGTGGCACGAGCAGCAGGTAGACCGCGAGCGACTGGTGGCGATAGAAGAACGTGGAGGCCGCGCGCAGCGGCGGCGGTGCGGCGGCCACGGCGTGGGTGGCCATGTCAGTCCGCCGCGAGGGCGATCTGCCGGGCGCGCGGCCAGGTGAGCGCCACGCGCGCCCCCGGTTCGCTTGCGACGACGGTGGCGTCGCCCTCCGGCCGCGTCGCGGTGATCAGCTGGTCGTCGTCGGTGCGCACCTGCCAGCGTCGCACCGCGCCCTGGTACTGCGTGTCGACGATCGTGCCTTCGACACGCACGGCGCCATCGGGCGGCGGGGCGCCCGGAGCCGACACATCGATGTGTTCCGCGCGCACCGCGTGCCGCCCGTCGATCACGTTGGCGCCACCCACGAAGCGCGCGACGAACGCGGTGCTCGGCCGATCGTAGATCGCCTGCGGGGAGTCGAGCTGCTCGATGCGCCCGCGGTTGAACACGACGACCCGGTCCGACATCGACAGCGCTTCGCCCTGGTCGTGGGTCACGTAGACGAAGGTGATGCCGAGGCGGCGTTGCAGGCCGCGCAGCTCGAGCTGCATCTCCTCGCGCAGTTTCAGGTCGAGCGCGCCGAGTGGTTCGTCGAGCAGCAGCACCTTCGGCTGGTTGACGAGCGCGCGCGCGAGCGCGACGCGCTGCTTCTGCCCGCCCGACAACTGCGCGGGTCGCCGCGCACCGGCATCCGCGAGCTTCACGAGCGCGAGCATGGCCTCGCCACGCCGCCGGCATTCGGCCGCGGCGACGCGCCGCACCCGCAACCCGTAGGTGACATTGTCGAGCACCGACATGTGCGGAAAGAGCGCGTAGTCCTGGAACACCGTATTGACGTTGCGTTCGTACGGCGGTGTTGCGGACACATCGATGCCGCCCAGGCGCACTACACCGCGATCGGGCAGCTCGAAGCCCGCGACCAGGCGCAGGCAGGTCGTCTTGCCGGAGCCGGATGGACCCAGCATCGAGAAGAATTCGCCCGGCTCGATCGCGAAGCTGACGTCGTCGACCGCGACGATCGCGCCGTAGGCGCGGCGGACGTCGCGGAACTCGATCGCCGCAGCCATGGGAGGAGGGGGCGCTAACGACCGCCCATGATCGCGACGAAGTCGGTTGCCCAGCGACTGTACGGCACGCAGCGACCGAGCGCCGTGTCGTCGCAGCTCGTCTCGGGCGTGCGCCAGAACCAGATCTTGTCGAAGTTCTCGACGCCGTTCTTCTTGCAGCCCTCGGGGCCGAGCAGCGCATTGCCCTCGCAGGCGGCGGTGACGACCGGCACCGAGCCGAACCACGCGGCGACGTCACCCTGCACCTTGGTGTTGATCGACCACTCCATCCACTTGTAGGCGCAGTTCGGGTGCTTCGCCGTGGAGGACAGCATGGTGGTGTCGGCCCAGCCGGTCGCACCTTCCTGCGGCACGACGCTCGCCACCGGCTGGCCGTTGGCCTGCAGGGTGTTGACCTGGAACGGCCAGGAGCTCGACGCGACGATGCCCTCGTTCGTGAAATCCTGCACCTGCACGTTCGCGTCGTGCCAGTAGCGCTGCACGAGCGGGTGCTGCTTGCGCAGCAGGTCGAGCGCGGCGGCGTACTGCTTCTCGTCGAGCTGGTATGGATTCCTGATGCCGAGGTCGCGCTGGTTGTAGAGCAGGTAGAGCGCGGCGTCGGCGATGTAGATCGGGCCGTCGTAAGCCTGCACGCGCCCCTTGTTGGGCTTGCCGTCCGGCAGGTCCTGCGGCTCGAAGATCACCGACCACGACGTCGGCGGGGTCGGAAACACCTTCGTGTTGTACATCAGCACGTTCGGGCCCCACTGGTAGGGCACGCCGTAGTGCACGCCGTCGACGTAGTGCCACAGCGCGCGGCGCAGGCGGATGTCGATCGCGTTGTAGCTCGGGATGAGCGCCGTGTTGATCGGCTGCACCGTGCCGCCCCGGATGAGCCGCAGCGATGCGTCGCCCGATGCGGTGACGAGGTCGTAGCCACCCTGGGTCATCAGCGAGACCATCTCGTCGGATGTGCCGGCGGTCTTCACCGTGACCTTGCAGCCGGTGTCCTTCTCGAACCCGGTCACCCAGTCGTAGCCTTTGTCGGTGTCACCGCGTTCGATGTAGCCGGGCCAGGCGACGATGTCGACCGCGCCTTCGAGCGCGCCGAGTTCAGTGGGCAGCGAAGGGCCCTTCGCGGTGGCCGTGGCGTCCTCGGGCTTCTTGCCGCAGGCGGCGAGGGTGAGCGCGAGGGCGCCGAGGAGGAGCGCTGCGCTCCGGACTGCACGGGTCTTCATGTTCGATCCCCCATCCGTGACGGAAATGGATGTCGTGCGGGCAAGGATTCTAGGCTGTCCGGCGCCGATACTTCCAGTGGCGCGGTTTTTCCCGCCTCGCGCCATGCATCGACCGATGGATCGTGATTCGCCGCGATTGCATCATGTGCCCCATGAGCTACCCCGCGGACGACGACACGACCACCGCTGTCCGCCCCGGCATGGGCTTCGACGTGGCGCGCCTCGAGGCCTGGCTCGCGGATCGGCTCGACGGGTTTCGCGGCCCGGTTTCGGTGCGCCAGTTCAAGGGCGGGCAGTCGAATCCCACCTACCTCCTCACCGCGCGAGGTGGCCGCTACGTCCTGCGGCGCAAGCCGCCGGGGCCGCTGCTCGCCTCGGCCCATGCGGTCGATCGCGAGTATCGAGTGGTCACGGCACTCGGCGCGCACGCTGCCGTGCCGGTCGCGCGCACGCTCGCGCTCTGCACCGACGATGCCGTGATCGGCAGCTGGTTCTACGTGATGGAGCACGTGGCCGGCCGCGTGTACTGGGATCCGGCGCTGCCCGGGCTGCCGCGCGAGGCGCGGCGAGGCCACTACGACGCCATGGTCGGCGCGCTCGCCAGCCTGCATCGGGTCGACCCGGTGGCGGTGGGGCTTGCCGACTTCGGCCGTGCGAGCGGCTACCTGCCGCGGCAGATCGCGCGCTGGGCGAAGCAGTACCACGAGGACGAGGCCGCCGGCCGCATCGATTCGATGGACCGCGTGATCGACTGGTTGCAGGCGAACTTGCCGGCGACCGAGCCCGGGCCGGCGATCGTGCATGGCGACTTTCGCCTCGACAACCTGATGTTCGACCGGCACGCGCCGCGCGTCCTCGCCGTCCTCGACTGGGAACTGTCGACGATCGGCGACCCGATCGCCGATTTCGCCTATCACCTGATGCCCTGGCGGATGCGGTCCCCGTTGCTGCCGGGCCTCGCGGACCTCGACCTCGACGCACTCGGCATCCCGGGCGAGGGGGAGCAGGTCGCGGCGTACTGCCGGCTCACGGGACGCGAAGCGCTGCCAGACCTCGATTTCTACCTCGCGTTCTGCATGTTCCGCCTCGCCGGCATCTTCCACGGCATCCGTGGCCGGGTGCTGCGCGGAACGGCGGTCAGCGCGCGGGCGCGCGAGTACGCCGCGCAGGCCGACGCTATGGCAGGCCTGGCGTGGGCGCAGGCACGTAGAGGCAGGTCGGCCGATCCTCGCCATTGAAATCGATGCGCCGCTCGAACACGAGCCCGATTTTTTCGAGCAGGCGGATCGACCCGGCGTTGTCCGGCGAGACGATGGCGACGATGCGGGGGATGCCGAGCACGCGCCGGCCGTGGTCCATCACCGCCGCGGCGGCTTCGTAGGCATAACCCTGGCCCCAGTAGGCGGGCAGGTAGGCGAAGCCGATGTCGACGTCGTCGAGCGTGTCGCGCTTCAGCAGCCCGCACATGCCGATCGGCGTGCCGTCCTCGCGCCGCTGCGCGAGCCAGAGGCCGAGCCCGTGGCGCGCGTAGCTCGCGACGGGACCGTTTTCGATGTAGGCGCGCGCGTCGTCGAGCGTGCGCACGCCGCGATCGCCGATGAAACGCAGGAACGAAGGTTCGTTCAGCAGGCCGAGGATGAACGGCGCGTCGTCGGCGCCGATCAGGCGCAGCGCGAGGCGTCGGGTCTCGAGGATCGTCACGGTGCGCGCCGCTGCGCTGCCGGTCAGCCTTCGAAGAACCCCATTTTCACGCCGGCGAGCTGGATGACGTCGTTGTCCTGCAGCTTGCGGGCCTGCGCGCCGATCGCACTGCCGTTGACGAGCGGGAAGTCGCCTTCCGTCTCGCTGTCGACGTGCACGATGAAATAACCGTCCGCGCGGCGCGTGATCGCCGCGACCTGCACGCCGGGGCGGCCGAGCGTCGTGAGTGCCTTGGACAGCTCGAGCTCGCGGCCGGCGAAGGCACCGGACAGCACCTGCAGCTTGGCGGGCTTGAACGCCTGCTGGCCTTCGGCAAGGGCCTTGCGGATGCCGGTGGCGCTGGGCGTGGCCGCGGCGTCGGCCGCGACATCGCGCAGCTTGTCGACGGGGCGCGCCGACGGCTGGATCACCATCGTCTTCTCGAACTCGTCCTGCTGCTCGTCGTCCTCGACGAAGCGCAGCTGGTGGTGGCCGACGGTCACGACGTCGCCGTGTTGCAACGCGTGCTTCTTGATCAGCTTGCCATTGACATAGGTGCCGTTGGTGCTGTTCAGGTCCTCGAGGAACGAATCGTTGAGGATGTTGATGATCAGCGAGTGATGGCCGCTCACCGCCGGATTGTCGATGCGGATGTCATTGTCAGGGAGGCGCCCGATCGTGTAGCGCTCCTTGTTCATGTTGTATTCCGCGAGGACCTGGCTATCCAGGCTCAGAATCAAGCGTGCCATGTGTCCGCCTTAGCTCAGCTGAACCAGCCCAGGACCCGATCGAATACGCCGCGACGCGCGGGGAACATATCGAGGATCTGGGCCATCACGACCGAGACGTTGTCCCGGCCCCCGTTGTCGTTCGCGAGTTGGATCAAGTGTTTAGCGACCGTGTCGAGATTATCACCAAAGGTATTGACCGTTAAGTGTATATCGCTGTCTTCCACCATGTCCGACAGGCCGTCCGAACACAGGACGTAATGATCGCCCTTGTGGACGGGCACTTCCTGCAGCTCGACCTCGACATTGGCCTCGACGCCGAGCGCGCGGGTGACGTAGTTCTTGTTGGCCGCCCGCTGGGCTTCCTCGGGCGAGTAGAAACCGCGGTCGACCAGTTCCTGCAGCAGCGAGTGGTCCATCGTGACCTGCTCGAACTTCGAGCCGCGGAGGCGATAGAGGCGCGAATCGCCCACGTGGGCGATCGAGATCATGTTGTCGAACAGGAGGGCGCTCACGATGGTGGTGCCCATGCCTTCGCACTGCGGCTGGGAGCGCGCGGTCTGGTAGATGATCTTGTTGGCGCGCGTAATCGCGTCGCGCAGGATGATGCTCGGCCGCGTGAGCTTGGTCGACGGATCGACCACGGTCATGTCCTCGCGTTCCATCGATTCCCGCACGAGGTTGACGATCGTCTTGACCGCAATGCCGCTCGCGACTTCGCCGGCGTTGTAGCCGCCCATGCCGTCGGCCAGCACGAGCAGGCCGAGGTCGGGATCGACGGCGATCGTGTCCTCGTTGTGCTCGCGCACCTTGCCGGTGTCGGACAGGCCCACGAGGCGCACTTTGCCGCGCAGGCTGGGTGGGGGGCCGTAGCGGCGCGGCATCGTTACCCGGGCCTTGCCGAGGCGGGCAATCGCGTGACGCGCGTCACAGACACGATGTCACCCTGCGCAATCAAGGCCCGCGAACCCCCGGTCTTTCGTCAACGATACGTACCTGCGAACACTAGCATCGAGGCGGCTGAAGTCCGAGCGCCCGATCACAGTTCCCCGCGTCGCGTCCCGCCTCGTGGGCGTGATCCTAAGGTAAGTCACGCAAACCCGCATGTTAAAGTGAATCGATGGCCCGCCCCGCCGTTTCCTACGTCTGCAATGCCTGTGCCGCGGAGACGCTCAAGTGGCAGGGGCAATGCCCCCAGTGCGGCGAGTGGAATTCCCTCGAACAGCGGCTCGTGCCGCGGGCAGCCGCCGCGGCGCGTTCCGCCGGCGCACCGGGCACCGTCGCGGCGGGGGTGGCGGCCCGGCTCGACGTCGGCGAAGGCAGTGCCCCCCGGCTCACGACCGGCCTTGCCGAACTCGATCGCGTGCTCGGCGGGGGCATCGTCGCGGGGTCGGTCAGCCTGATCGGCGGCGACCCCGGCATCGGCAAGTCGACGCTGCTGCTGCAGGTGGCGGCGAGCGCCGCGCCCGGCCGCACGATGCTCTATGCAACCGGCGAGGAGTCCCTGGCGCAGGTGTCGATGCGGGCGCGCCGGCTGGGCCTCGTGAGCGACGGCCTGTCGGTGCTGGCGGAGACCGATCTCGAGGCGATCCTGGGCGCGGCCCGCGCGGCGGGGTCCGCACTCCTGATCGTCGACTCGATCCAGACAGTACAGTTCGCCGGGCTCGGCGCGAGTGCGGGCGCGGTGACCCAGCTCAAGGAATGCACCGCGCAACTCGTCCGCTTCGCGAAGACGACCGGCATCGCCGTCGTCATCATCGGGCATGTCACCAAGGAAGGGGCGATCGCCGGGCCGCGTGTGCTCGAGCACCTCGTCGACGCCGTGCTGTATTTCGAAAGCGAAGCGGGCAGCCGCTTTCGCATCGTGCGTGCCGTGAAGAACCGCTTCGGTGCCGTCAACGAACTCGCCTTCTTCGTGATGGGCGATGAGGGCCTGAAGGAAGTGCGCAACCCGTCCGCGATCTTCCTGGCCCGCGCCGCGGAACCGGCACCGGGGTCGATCGTGATGGTGGCGCGCGACAGCGGGCGGCCGCTGCTGATCGAATTGCAGGCGCTGGTCGATCGCATGCGTTTCGGCGCCCCGCGCCGCGTGGCGCAGGGCCTCGACGCCAACCGCCTCGCGATGCTGCTCGCCATCCTCAGCCGCCATGCCGGTGTCTCGCTGCAGGAACACGATGTCTTCGCCAACGTCGTCGGCGGCCTCAGCCTCGACGAGACCGCCACCGACCTGCCGCTCGTGCTGGCGCTCACTTCGAGCCTGCGCGACCGGCCGTTGCCGCAGGCCCTCGTGGCGTTCGGCGAGGTGGGTCTCACCGGTGAAGTACGCCCCGTGGCCTTCGGCGAGGAGCGCCTGCGCGAGGCGGCCAAACAGGGCTTCAAGGTGGCCGTCGTGCCGCAGGGCAACGTGCCGCGCAAGTCCATCGAAGGCCTCGAGGTGCGCGGGGTCGCGCGAGTCGCCGAGGCCATCGCGGCGGCGGGATGAGCGCGGGGCGCGGAGCGCCCCGCGCTGCGCGCTACGGGCTGCGGGCTGCGGGCAACGGGCAACGGGCCAGAGTCGCTGGCTTGCTTGCGGCGCGCCCGTGGCGCATCTTGCCCGTCGCCCGTCGCCCGTCGCCCGTCGCCCGTCATTCGTCGCACGGGGCTGGTTGCGACTTCGCGGCTGCGCGATATTCGCGGCATGCGCAAATGGATCAAGCGGATCTCGGCCGCGATCGGCATTTCGGTGGCGCTTGCGCTGGCCGCGCTTGCAGTTGCCCTGAGTTATGACTCGCCCTGCGGCCCGTCGCGGCAGGCGACCGGCAGTGGGGCGACGATGCAGGCCGTCGTCCATCGCTGCTACGGCCCGCCCGATACGCTGGCCGTGGAACAGGTCGCACGCCCCGTGCTCGCCGACGACCAGATGCTCGTCAAGGTGCATGCGGCCGGCCTGAATCCGCTCGACTGGCACCGATTGCGCGGCACGCCGTACATCATGCGGATTGGCGAGGGCTTCGGTGCGCCGGATGACGTGCAGCTCGGCATCGATTTTGCGGGCACGGTCGACGCCGTCGGCAAGGGCGTGACCCGGTTCAGGCCGGGCGACGAGATCTTTGGCGGTCGCAGCGGGTCGCTCGCCGAGTACGTGGTCGTGCGGGAAAACGGATCGATCGCGCGCAAGCCCGCGAACATCAGCTTCGAGCAGGCCGGCGGCGTCTACGTTGCGGCGATCACCGCCTTGCAGGCCTTGCGCGATCGGGCCGCGGTCCGTCCGGGACAGAAGGTGCTGATCAACGGCGCTTCGGGTGGCGTGGGCACGTTCGCCGTGCAGATCGCGAAGGCACTGGGGGCGGAGGTCACGGCCGTGTGCAGCACACGCAACCTGGCCCTCGTGCGCTCGCTCGGTGCAGACCATGCCATCGATTACACGGCCGCCGACTTCACGCAGGGCGCGGCCCGCTACGACGTGATCCTGGACAACGTCGCCAACCGCCCAATCCTCGATGTCCGCCGCGTGCTCGCGCCCGGGGGCAAGTACATCGTGATCGGTGGGGGCGGGCCGGACGCCAACCCATGGGTCGGCGCGTTCATGGCGCCGTTGAAGGCGCTGTTCGTTTCCTGGTTCGTCGACCAGGACATGGCCTTCTTCGTCTCGCACGCGAGTACCGCGGATGTCGAGACCCTGGCGCGGATGATGGCGTCGGGGCAGGTCACGCCGGTGGTGGACCGCGGGTATCCGCTCGCGGAAGTCGCGCAGGCGATGCGCTACCTCGAAGCCGGCCACGCGCGCGGGAAGGTCATCCTCACGCCCGATTGATGCCGCGCTACATCTGCCTGAACCGGTGCAGGTAGCTGCGACTGACCGGCAGGATTTCCTCGCGGCCCTTGAGGTGGATGGCAGCGGTCTCGTTCTCGCCGCGTTTCACGAAACGGATGGCCCGCAGGTTCACGATCACCGATCGATGCACCTGCGCGAACTGCGCGGGGTCGAGTCGTTGGGTGAGTTCCTTCAGCGCCGTTCGCACGATCGCCTCGGCGGGCGCGCCGTCATCGCCGCGCCAGGCGATGCGCGTGTATTTCGTGTCGGCACGCAGGAAATCGATGTCGTCGACCGGGATGAGCCGCAGCGTCTGGCCGACCTGGGCGTGTATCCAGTGCAATGGCGTCGCGTCCGGGCGCCGCTGCAGTCGCGCGAGCTGTGCGGTGAGCTGCTGCAGCAGGGCCTCGGTGTCCAGCGCGGGTTGCGCACCGCAAAGCCGCTCCTTGAGCCGCGCCACCGTCTCCGCGAGCCGCTCCAGCTCCACCGGTTTCACGAGGTAGTCGAGTGCGCCCTGCGCAAACGCCTGCACGGCGTAATGGTCGAATGCCGTGACGAACACGAGGTGCGCCCGCCGACCGATGTGCCGGGCCGCGTCGACGCCCGAAAGGCCCGGCATGTGCACGTCGAGGAAGCAGACGTCGGGATGCATCGCGTTGAACAGCTCGATGGCTTCGCGGCCATTGCGTGCCTCGGCCACGATCTCGAGTTCCGGCCAGGCCGCGGCCAACTGGCGTGCGAGCCCTTCCCGCAGGAGCGGCTCGTCGTCGGCGATGAGCGCCGCCGGCCGGTCCGGGGTCATCGATCCTCCGCGCGCATCGGGAACTGCACGAGCGCCACGACGCCCCGGGGATCGCGTGACTGGACGGCAAGCGACGCGGACTCGCCGAACGTGAGCGCCAGCCGTTCACGCAGCGCGGCGAGCCCGGTGCCGAGGCCCTGGCCCGCGGCCTGCAGGCCCTCGCCATCATCGGCAACGAGCACCTTGCAGCGGCCATCCTGGCAGCGGACCTCGACGTCGATGCGGCCGCCGTCTTCGCTCGGGTCGATGCCGTGGCGCACAGCGTTCTCGACGAGCGTGAGGAGCGTCATGGGCGGGCATCGCAAGGAGAGGGCCGTGTCGTCGGCCTTCAGGCCGAACTGCAATCGGTCCGGCATGCGCATGCGCATCAGGTCGAGATACGCGCGCACGAGGTCGAGTTCGTGGCCGACGGTGGTGGCCGTGTCGTCGAGCCTCGGCACTGCCGCGCGCAGGTAGGCAATGAGGCTGCGCAGGACGGCCGGCGCCTGGGGCGAGCCGCGTTCGACGAGGGCCTGCACGTTCGCGAGCGTGTTGAAGAGGAAATGCGGGGCCACTTGCGCCTGCAGGAGACTGAGTCGCGCATCGAGCGCATGGCGCGCCATTTCACTTTGCGCGAGGCCGAGCGCGAGTGCCTGCTCACGCGCCAATGCCTCCTTCTGCCGAACGAGTGCGCCCAGGGCCACCCAGGGTGACATGAGCAGGCCGAATCCGGTCAGCGTGCCGAAGCCCGCCATACGTTCCTGCACTTCCCAGAACGGCGGGTCCCCCGGGTCCGTCGATCCGATCCACATCGCGACGGTCACGATGGGCACACAGGCCGCCACTGCTGCGACCTGGAGCAGCCAGCGCGGCAGCCAATGTGGCAGACGCCCCGGCCACTGCTCGAAGAGGCCGAATACCAGCATCAGGATGAGGCCGAGGCCCATGAAGCGCACGACCGCGCCCCACCACCCGGAGGTCCAGCCGAGGCCGAACAGGGCGCCCCAGGAAAACGAGAAGAGCAGCGTGAAGGCCACCCGTTTCCAGTTGAATGCGAGCGCAAGACCGCGTGGCGCACGGCGGGTCCCGGATTCCATGCCGCGAGGATAGTCGAGTCCACGCGGCAGGTGCTCGCGTGCGACGGGCGGCGGGCGGTGCGCGACGAGCTACGGGCTGCGCGCAGCGGGCGACGGGCGACGGGCTATGCGCTACGGGCCAGAGGCGCGCTCCGCGCGCCGCAAGACAAGACTACGCTTCTGGCCCGCAGCCCGCAGCCCGCAGCGCGTCGCCCGGCGCCCGAAGCGCGCCGCTCATTTCGCCGCGCGAAGCTTCGGGAAGTGTGACGCGGCGGCCAGGAAGCACCAGGTCACGAGTACGAAGGGCAGGGTCAGCGCCGGCATGCCGAGCGGTTCGAGCGCGGCCGACACCGCGGCGAACACTAGCGTGGCGACTATCGTCGCGAGCGTCGCATAGGCGATCGACGCCACGTCGCGCGCGAAGAAGACTCCGCCCAGGGCAATGGCCACGAGCACGCTGTTGAAACCGAAGGCACCTGCGCGAATGGCGGGTTCCGCCGCGCCCATTCCCCAGGCGACGAACAGCCCGGTCAGCGAGCCCGCCAAGGCTGCGATGAAGGCCACCCGCGAGCTGACGAGCAGGCCCAGCGCGAAGAGCAGGCCGGTGACGACATTGCCCTGGAAGAACACCTGGGCGATTCCGTTGAACAGGCCCTCCCCGATCGTCGTGGCGGTCACGACCCCCTCCACCGCCACGGCCCTGGGTAACCCTGCGGTCGGCAGGAGCTGCGTCGATTCGAGTCGCCCGAAACGCGCGGTCGCCAGGAAAACGCACAGGGATACGAATACGAAGGGAGCCGTCAGCACAGGCAGCTTCCAGGTGCCAAGCAGCCTTGCCAGGGCGGACTGCAGAACGGTCGCGCTCGCTGCCGCGAGCACCACGCAGGCCCAGGTCAGGGCGTTCGGCTGCAGGAAATAGAGCAAGGCGATCGCGACGAGCGCACCGTTGAAACCCTGGAGGCCCGCGCGCACGGCAACGCGGTCGATCCCCAGCAGCAGGGCGGTGGCCGTGCTCACGGTGGCACCGACGAAGGTCGCGAGGGCGAAAAGCGGGGAATTCCAGAAGATGCCGCCCAGGAACAACAGGCCGGCGTAGCTATTCTCCTGCAGCATCACCTGCCCGATGCCGCGCAGCACCGAGTCGACGAAGCCGGCGAGGAAGGGAGGCGGACTCGCGTCGTCCCACGCAAGGCCGGTCGTCGAAAAGCGCAAAGACATGCAGTTGGGCCCCGGCGGTGTGGAAACTCCTGCGCAGCATACCCGGTCGACCCGGCAACGATTCTTGCCCGTTGCCCGCCGCGCGCCGCGCCGCCCGCCGCGCGCCTACGCGCGCGCGCGCATCCTCACGGTCCGGATGGCATTGTCCTGGATCTGCAGCACCTCGATGCGGTAACGATCGAGCTCGAGCGCAGTGCCGGCATCCGGGATGGTCTCGAGCCGCTCGAGCAACAGGCCGTTCAGTGTTTTCGGGCCGTCCGTCGGCAACTGCCACGCGAGGGCGCGATTGAGCGCGCGGATGGTCGCACCGGCATTGACGATGAAGACGCCCGGCGATTCGACGTGCACGTCCTTGTGGACGATCGTCGCGGTGTCATTCGTGAATTCGCCGACGATCTCCCCGAGCAGGTCCTCGAGCGTCACGAGGCCTTCGATGTCGCCGTACTCGTCGACGACGAAGCCGATGCGCCGGCGGTTGCGCTGGAATTGCGCGAGCTGCACGGTGAGCGGCGTGCCCTCGGGCACATAATAAGGCTCGCGCCCCGCGGCGAGCTCTTCGAATTTTTCGCGGTCGAGGGTGCCGCGCGCGAGTTCCTGCGCCACCCGCTTCATGTGCAGCAGGCCCACGAGTTCGTCGAGCTCGCCGCGATAGACCGGCAGCCGCGTATGGGGCGTCTGGCGGATCTGGTCGAGGATGTCGTCCCAGTCGTCCTCGAGGTCGATGCCGGCAATTTCCTGGCGGGGCACCATGATGTCGTTGACCGTGACACGCTCGAGGTCGAGGATCGACAGCAGCATCTGGCGATGTCGCTGCGGGATCACGGTGCCGGCTTCCGCCACCACCGTGCGCAGTTCGTCGGCCGACAGGGAATGCCCGCCGCGGCTCGCGCGCGCGACCCCGAACAGCCGCAGGAACCCGTACGCCAGCTGGTTCGCGAGCCACAGGGCGGGGCGCGCGATCGCGACCAGCACGCGATAGATGTGCGTGCTCGAGAGGGCGACGGCCTCGGCGTGCAGCGCCGAGAAGATCTTCGGCGCGAGCTCGCAGAACACGATCATCACGACGGTGAGCGCGGCGCCCGCGATGGGCAGCGCGAGCGGGTAGCCGGATCGTTGCGCGAGGATCGTGGCGATCTGCGAGGCGAAGACGCTCGCCGCGGCGAGGATCACGAGGTTGACGCCGAGCCAGTCGTCCGGCTTCGCGAGCAGCGCGTCGAGCGCGCGCGCGCGGCGCTGGCCGGCGGTCGCACGATGTTTCACGCGATAGCGGTTGACCGACAGCATCGCGACCTCCGTGCCGGACGAGAACGCGATGACGATGAGCAGCGCGACGAGCGCGACGACCAGCAGGGCCGTAGGGGCGGTATCCATGCGGACTAGGATAGGGCGCGCCGGCCGATCGGGCACCTGCCGCCGCGCTCACGTAAAATGGCCGCATGTTCGACAATCTGACCGCACGTCTTTCCCGCACCGTGGATACGCTCCGGGGCCGGGGCCGCATCACCGACGACAACATCGCCGAAACCCTGCGCGAAGTGCGCGTGGCCCTGCTCGAGGCCGACGTCGCGCTGCCGGTCGTCAGGCAGTTCATCGACAACGTGCGGGCCAGGGCGCTCGGCAGCGACGTGCAGCAAAGCCTCACGCCGGGACAGGTGTTCGTGGGGCTCCTGCACCGGGAACTCGTCCTGTTGATGGGCGGGGCGGCGGCAGGCTTTGAACTGCGCGCCCAGCCGCCCTATGCGGTGCTGCTGGCGGGCCTGCAGGGGGCCGGCAAGACGACCACCGCGGCGAAGCTCGCGCGCTGGCTCATCGAGTCAAAGAAGAAGCGCGTGCTGCTCGCCTCGACCGACGTGCGCCGTCCCGCCGCGATCCTGCAGCTCGAGCGGCTCGCGGCGCAGGTGGGCGCGGAGTTCTTCACGGCGCAAGCCGCGAGCAGCCCGGCGAAAATCGCCGGCGACGCGCTCGCGCAGGCGAAGCGCGGCTTGTTCGACGTCCTGATCGTCGACACCGCCGGGCGCCTGCACGTCGACGAGGCGCTCATGGAAGAAGCGCGCGAGATCGACCGCGTGGTGGGCTCGCACGAGCGCCTGTTCGTCGTGGATGCCATGGCCGGGCAGGACGCCGTCAACGCCGCGAAGGCCTTCGGCAGCGCGCTCGACCTGACGGGCGTCATCCTCACGAAGGCCGACGGCGATGCACGCGGTGGCGTGGCGCTCTCGGTGCGCGAGGTCACCGGCAAGCCCATCGTATTCGTGGGCACGGGCGAGAAGCCCGATGCGCTCGAGCCTTTCGACCCCGAGCGCATGGCAACCCGCATCCTGGGCATGGGCGATGTCGTGGCGCTCGTGGAGCAGGTCCAAAAGCAGGCGGATGTCGATGAGGCGCAGCGCCTGGCCAAGAAGTTTGCCCAGGGAAAAGGGTTCGATTTCAATGATCTGCGCAGCCAACTCGAGCAGCTCCTCAAGATGGGCGGGCTGGCGGCCCTGATGGACAAACTGCCCCAGCAGGTCACCCGGGGAGCCGTCGGCAAGGCGCCGGGCGACCAGGACCTGAAGCGCCAGATCGCGATCATCAACTCGATGACCCGGCGCGAGAGGCGCCAGCCGGGGCTCATCGATGGCTCCCGGCGCCGGCGTATCGCCGGCGGGGCGGGGGTGCAGGTGCAGGACGTCAACCGGCTGCTGAAGCAGTTCCTCGACATGCAGAAGATGATGAAAGGCATGAAAGGCGGCCGCCTGAAGCGCATGTTGGGCGGCCTCAAGGGCGGGCGCCCGCCGGGCTTCCTATAAGCCGCTGATTTGCGTAGAATCCGCGCTCTTTTTTGGCCGCCCCGGGGGCGGCGAGCAAACAGGAACTATGGTCACGATTCGTCTTACGCGGCGCGGTGCGAAAAACACGCCTTTCTATCACGTGGTGGTTACGGACAGCCGTAAGCGCCAGGGCGGCAAGAGCCTCGAGCAGGTCGGTTTCTTCAACCCGGTCGCGCGCAAGGGCGACACGAAGCTGAAGCTCGACCTGCCACGCATCGACCACTGGGTTGGCAAGGGCGCGAAGCCGTCCGAGCGCGTTGCAACGCTCGTGGCCGGCTACCGCAAGCAAGCGGCGGCCTGACGGACACGACACGCTGGGTCGAGATCGGGCGAGTGGGCGCGCCCTGGGGCGTGCGCGGCTTCTGCCATGTCGATTCGTTCACCGACCCGCCCGGACTTCTGCTTGAATTCCGGGTGTGGCAGCTGCGTTCGCCGCAGGGCGTGCGCAGCGTGCACGAAGTCGTCGAGATCCGGGCGCAGGGCGCGCGGTACGTCGCGCGACTCGCAGGGGTCGAGTGGCGCGAAGGCGCAGCGAAACTCACCGGCGCCGGCATCGAGGTCGAGCGCGCGGCGTTGCCGGAGCCGGGTGAACGGCAGTACTACCGCTTCGACCTCGTCGGCCTCGCGGTGCGTAACGTCGAAGGCGTCGAGTTCGGGCGGGTCGATCATTTCGTCGATGCGCCCGCGAACGCGGTGATGGTGGTGGTCGGGGAACGCGAACGCTGGGTTCCCGTGACGCCGCAGCACCTCGTCAGGGTGGATCGCGATGCCGGGACGATCGTGGTCGACTGGCCCGCGGATTTCTGATCGGCGGGCAGGCACGGTGAAGATAGAAGTCGTCACGCTCTTTCCGGACATGGTCCGGCAGGCACTCGGCTTCGGGGTGCTGGGCCGCGCGATCGAGCGTGGACTGGTGCAGGTTGGAACGGAAGATCCACGCGCGCACACGCGCGACGTGCATCGGACGGTCGACGACCGGCCGTACGGCGGCGGGCCCGGCATGGTGCTGAAGCCCGGGCCGGTGGCGGCGGCGATCGACGCCGCGGCGGCGCGGGCGCCGCGCGGCGCGCCGAGGGTGTATCTCTCGGCGCAGGGTGAGCGGCTCGACCAGTCGCTCGCCCAGGAGCTGGCGGCGTTCGAGGGGCTCGTGCTGATCGCCGGGCGCTACGAAGGCCTGGATGAGCGTGTCATCGCGACACGCGTCGATCGCGAAGTGTCGCTGGGCGACTTCGTGCTGTCGGGCGGCGAAGTGCCGGCGCTGGCGGTGATCGACGCGGTGGCGCGGCTGCTGCCGGGCGTGCTCGGCGACGAACGCTCGAGCGTCGAGGACTCGTTCACGGACGGGCTCCTCGACTGGCCGCACTACACGCGGCCGGTGCAGTTCGAGGGGCACGAGGTGCCCGCGGTGTTGCAGGGTGGGCACCACGCCGATATCCGGCGCTGGCGGCTCAAGCAGGCGGTGGCGCGCACGTGGCGACGCCGGCCGGATTTGATAGCGGGGGGCGGGCTCAGCCGCGAGGCGAGTGCGCTCCTCAACGAGTTTCTCGAGGAAGAACGACATGGCCAACATCATTCAACAACTTGAACAGGGCCGCATCACCCGCAAGGTGCCGGCTTTCAACCCCGGTGACACCGTCGTCGTGCAGGTGAAGGTGGTCGAGGGCGACCGCGAGCGCGTGCAGGCGTACGAGGGCGTCGTGATCGCCAAGAGCAATCGCGGCTTCAACTCATCGTTCACCGTGCGCAAGATCAGCCACGGCGAGGGCGTGGAGCGCGTGTTCCAGACGCACAGCCCGGCGATCAGCGATATCCAGGTGAAGCGCCGCGGCAACGTCCGCCGCGCCAAGCTGTACTACCTGCGCGAGCTGTCGGGCAAGGCCGCGCGGATCGAAGAGAAGATCTAAAGGCTACGCGCGGCGAGCCACGGGCTACGGGCCAGAGCGCGCGATCGCGCGCGCAAGCTCCTCTGGCCCGCAGCCCGCAGCCCGTCGCCCGTAGCCCGTAGGTGGCCGCGCGCAGCGCTGCTACACTGGGCGCATGCGCTCGAAAGCCTGCCTCGGCGCCGCCATCGGCATGATCGCGGCGCTTTCCCTCTCCGCCGCTTGCGCGGCACCCGCCGTCGACGGCCTCACGCTGCCCGCCGGATTCCAGATCGCCCCGTGGGTCGCCGACATCCCGAACGCGCGCTCGATGGCGCGCGCGGAAGGCGGCACCGTGTTCGTCGGTACCCGCCAGGGCGGGGTCGTCTATGCCGTGCGCGCGAAGGCGGACGGCTCGCGCGAGGTGCTCACGATTGCCCGCGGCCTCGACATGCCGAACGGCGTCGCCGTGCGCAAGGGTGCGTTGTACGTCGCCGAGATGTCGAAGATCTGGCGCTACGACGACATCGAGGCGCGGCTCGATGCACCGCCGAAGCCGGTCCTGGTGGCGGAACTGCCCGCCGAGCGCCATCACGGCTGGCGATACATCGCGTTCGGCCCGGACGACAAGCTGTACGTCGCGATCGGCGCGCCGTGCAACGTGTGCGACCGCGACAAGGAAGGCTTCGCGACGATCGTGCGCATGAATCCCGACGGCAGCGGCCGCGAGACCGTCGCACGCGGGGTGCGCAACAGCGTCGGCTTCACGTGGCATCCGGTCACGCACGAGCTCTGGTTCACCGACAACGGCCGCGACATGCTCGGCGATGACGTGCCGTCGTGCGAGCTGAATCGCCTGGGGCGCATGGGCGAGCATTTCGGCTTCCCGTTCTGCCACGCCGGCACGATCGCCGATCCCGAGTTCGGCAAGTTCGGACGCTGTGCCGACACCACGCCGCCCGTGCAGGCGCTCGGCCCGCATGTCGCGCCGTTGGGCGTGCACTTCTATGCCGGCAAGCAGTTTCCGGCCGCCTATCGCAACCAGGTCTTCATCGCCGAGCACGGTTCCTGGAATCGCAGCGAGAAGATCGGCTATCGCATCACGCTCGTGAAGCTCGACGGCAATCGTGCGGTCAGTTACACCCCGTTCGTGTCGGGATGGCTCAAGCCGGACGGATCCGTCAGTGGCCGCCCGGTCGACCTGCTAGAGTTGCCTGACGGTTCGCTGCTCGTGTCCGACGACAGGGCCGGCGCGATCTATCGCATCTCGTATTCCGCTTCCTGAGGAGTCTCGCATCGTGCGGGCATTTTTGGGCGCCCTGTGGCGCGGCCTCGACGGGCTGCGCAAGTTCCTGCACCTGCTGCTGCTGCTGCTCATCTTTGGGATCGTCGTCGGTGCGCTGCGCACCACCATCCCGGTGCTGCCGGAGAAGGCGGCGCTCGTGATCCGCCCGCAGGGCCAGATCGTCGAGCAGCTGACCGGCGATCCGTTCGAGCGTGCGCTCGAGAAGGTGCAGGGGAGCCTGCGCAGCGAAACGCTGCTCTGGGACCTGACCGATGCGATCGACGCCGCGCGGGACGACGACCGCATCCAGGCGCTCGTAATCGAGCTCGACCGGTTCACCGGGGCGGGCCAGCCGTCGATGCAGGAGCTGACCGGCGCGATCGACGCGTTCCGCGCGTCCGGCAAGAAGGTCATCGCGCACGGCTCCGTGTTCCTGCAGGCGCCTTATTACATCGCGTCGCACGCGGACGAGGTCTGGCTCGATCCGCTCGGTTTCGTGCTGATCGACGGCTTCGACCGCTACGTCATGTACTACAAGGACGCGCTCGACAAGCTGGGTGTCGACATGAACGTCTTTCGCGTCGGCGCCTACAAGAGCGCGGTCGAGCCGTTCACGCGCACCGACATGTCGCCGCAGGATCGTGAAGAATCGCTCGGGTACCTCGGCGCGATGTGGAACGGCTACCAGGCCGAAGTCGCGAAGGCGCGCAAGCTCGCGCCCGGGGCGATCGCGAAGTACGTGGACGGGCTGGCGAGCGGGATTGCCGGGCGCAAGGGCGACGGCGCGAAACTCGCGCTCGATGCCGGGCTCGTGACCGGCATCCGCACCTCCATCGACGTGGAGCGCGAGCTCATCGAGCTCGTGGGCGAGGACAGCGACGAGAACAGTTACCGCCAGGTCGGCGTCGACGATTACCTGCGCGTCGTGAATGCCGAGGCGAAGTTGCGCGGCGATGGCAAGCCGCTCGTCGGCGTGATCGTGGCGGCAGGCGAGATGCTCGACGGCGACCAGCCGTCCGGCACGGTGGGCGGCGAGTCGACGGCCCGCCTGATCCGCGCGGCGCGGCTCGACGACGACGTCAAGGCGCTCGTGCTGCGCATCGACAGTCCCGGCGGCAGCATGTTCGCCGCCGAGCAGATCCACCGCGAGATCGAGGCGCTCAAGGCGGAGGGCAAGCCCGTGGTGGTCTCGATGGGAGACGTCGCGGCATCCGGTGGTTATTACGTCGCGGCGCCCGCGGACGAGATCTGGGCGCAACCCACCACGGTGACGGGTTCGATCGGCATCTTCGCGACGATTCCGACCGTGAACCGCACGCTCGACAAGATCGGCGTCGGCGTGGACGGCGTGGGAACGACGGTGTGGTCGGGGCAGTTGCGCCTCGATCGGCCGATCGGCAAGGAGGCAGGCCAGTTCCTCCAGTCGACCGTGGAACACGGTTACGAGACGTTCCTCGCGCGCGTGGCGGCCGGCCGCGGCAAGACGCGGGACCAGGTGGATGCCATTGCGCAGGGTCGCGTGTGGGCCGGAGTCGACGCGAAGCGCATCGGGCTGGTCGATCACCTGGGCGGTTTCCAGGATGCGCTCGATGCCGCAGCCGCGCTCGCGAAACTCGAAGCGGACAGTTACGACGTCGAGTTCATGGGCCCGGAAATGTCCTGGGCGCAGGAGCTCGCGCTGCAGGTGAAGACCCGGGCGGTGCAGGCCGTGGCCGGCCTCGGCCTGCGACTACCGGCCTCGCTCGTGCAGGTCGCGCGGCAGCTCGATCCGCTGGCGGCGGAAATCAGCCGCTGGAGCCGCCTGCAGTCGGCGAACCACCTCTACGCCTACTGCTTCTGCTCAGTTCGCTAGCGCAGCCACTTCCGCGAAGGCGGCGATTGCGCGATCGAGTTGCGCGGTCGTGTGCGCGGCCGTCATCTGCGTGCGGATGCGCGCTTCGCCGCGTGGCACGACCGGGAACGAGAAGCCGATGACATAGACGCCGCGCTCGAGCAGCGCATCGGCCATCGCCGTGGCGCGGGCGGCGTCGCCGATCATCACCGGGATGATCGGGTGCTCGCCGGGCTTCAGCGTGAAGCCCGCGGCCTGCATGCCTTTCCGGAAATGGCGCGCATTGGCATGCAGGCGTTCGCGCAGTTCGGGCGCACTTTCCACCAGCTCGAGCACCCGCAGGCTCACCGCGGCGACGACCGGCGGGATGCTGTTGGAGAAGAGGTAGGGCCGGGAGCGCTGCCGCAGCCAGTTGACGACCGTGCGTTTGCCTGCGACATAACCGCCGCTGCCGCCGCCGAACGCCTTGCCGAACGTGCCGGTGAGGATGTCGACGCGCGAGAGAACCCCGCAGTGTTCGTGGGTGCCGCGCCCGCCGGCGCCCATGAAACCGGTGGCGTGCGAATCGTCCACCATCACGAGCGCGCCGTGGCGGTCGGCCAGGTCGCAGATCGTCGCGAGTTTCGCGATCGTCCCGTCCATCGAGAACACGCCGTCGGTGGCAATCAGGCGCGTGCGCGCGCCCGCGGCCTCTTTCAGCCGTTGTTCCAGCTCGTCCATGTCGCCGTTGGCATACCGGTGGCGCGCCGCCTTGCAGAGCCGGATGCCGTCGATGATGCTCGCGTGGTTGAGCGCATCGGAAATGACGGCGTCCTCCTCGCCGAGCAGGGTTTCGAACAGCCCCCCGTTCGCGTCGAAGCACGACGAATAGAGAATCGCGTCCTCGGTGCCGAGGAAGGCCGCGAGGCGCTCTTCCAGCTGCCGGTGGATGACGTGGGTGCCGCAGATGAAGCGCACCGAGGCCATGCCATAGCCGTAGCGGTCGATCGCGCGCAGGGCGGCTTCGCGCACGGCCGGGTGACTGGCGAGACCGAGGTAGTTGTTGGCGCAGAGATTGACCACCTCGCGCTCGTCGCTGCGGATCACCGCGGCCTGGGGGCTCGAGAGCACGCGTTCGGCCTTGTAGAGGCCCTGGGTGCGCAGGTCTGCGAGGTTGGCGGCGAGCCGGTCGAGGAATGCCTGGTCCATGACCCATTATACTGGCCGCGATGCGCACGACAGAACAACGCGGCAGCCGCCTCTTCATCGCGTTGACGGCGTTTTTCCTCGTGAACGCGATCCTCGCCGAGTTCGTCGGCGTCAAGATCTTCTCGCTCGAGGCGACGCTCGGCGTGCCACCGGTGCATTGGCAGCTCTTCGGCGTCGGCGGCTCCCTCGATTTCACCGCCGGCGTGCTGCTCTGGCCGTTCGTCTTCATCATGACGGACGTCGTCAACGAGTACTACGGCGTGCGCGGCGTGCGCTTCATTTCCTGGCTGGCCGTGGGCTGCATCGTGTACGCCTTCCTGGCGGCCTATGCGACCATCGCGCTGGCGCCGGCGGGCTTCTGGGTGGCGGCCAATGCCGCGCTCGGGGTTCCCGACGTGCAGCGCGCGTTCGCGCTGATTTTCGGCCAGGGGCTGTGGACCATCGGCGGGTCGCTCGTCGCGTTCATGATCGGCCAGCTCATCGACGTCGCGGTGTTCCACCGCATCCGCCGCCATACGGGCGAGCGCATGGTCTGGTTGCGTGCCACGGCCTCGACCGCGGTGTCCCAGCTGGTCGACAGCTATGTCGTGCTCTACATCGCGTTCGTGCTCGGCCCGCAGCGCTGGCCGGTCGACCAGTTCCTGGCGGTCGGCACGGTCAACTACGGCTACAAGATGGCGGCCGCCGTGGCGCTCATTCCGCTGCTGTATTTTTCGAGGGGGCTCATCGGACGTTACCTCGGCCGCGCCGGGGCCGACCGCCTGCGCCGCGAAGCGGCGGCCTGATCGTCTATAATTCACGGATGAAAACAGCGGTTATCCCGGCGCTGATCGCCGGACTCGCGGCGGCATCGCCCGCCATGGCCAACTGGCAGGGCAAGGTGGAGGCGGGCATCGTGTTCTCGCGCGGCAACACCGAGACCACGACCGGCAACGGCAAGCTCGACATGGCGAACGAGCTCGACGACTGGAAGCACTCCGCGTATCTCGCCGCGCTCTACGCGGAAAGCGAGAACAGCCTGACCAACGAGCGCGAGTCGACCGCCGAGCGTTATGAGGCGCGCTGGCAATCCGACTACAGGATCACGCCGCGGGCCTACTGGTTCGGCGGCCTGCGCTACGAGCGCGACGAATTCAGCGGCTTCGACTACCAGGCTTCGCTGACGAGCGGTTTCGGCTACCGCTTCATCGACACCAAGCGCACGAAGTTCTACGGCCAGGCGGGTCTCGGCTACCGGCAGATGCAGGACCGGATCACCCGCGAGAAGGAAGACGAGCTGGTCTATCGCGGCGACCTCGGCTTCGAACGCGAGCTCACGGCCAACACGAAGCTCACCGACAAGCTGATCGTCGAGGCGGGTTCGACGAATACCTTCGCCGGCAACGACCTCGCCCTCGAGGTGAAGATGAGCGAGCGCTTCGGCCTGTCGGTGGGTTATGGCGTGCGCTACAACTCGGACCCGCCACCCGGGCTCGAATCGACCGATACGCTGATGACGGTGAACCTCGGCTACTCGTTCTGACACCCCAACTATCCGGGAAGCAGTGACCATGCGGACATCGGCAATCGCCTCGGCCATCAACGCCGCCTGGCTCGCGCCCGAGGAGCCGCTGGTGCGCGCGCTCGCGGATCGGGCACGGCTCGATCCGGCCACGCGGGCTCGGATCGGGGCACGGGCGCTCGATCTCGTGAACCGGGTGCGCGCCGACAAGGGCAGCGGCAGCTCGCTCGACGCGTTCCTGCGCGAGTACAGTCTCGCCTCCCGCGAAGGCGTGATCCTGATGTGCCTCGCGGAGGCGCTGCTGCGCATTCCCGATGCCGAGACGGCCGACCGGCTGATCGCCGACAAGATCAGCGCGGGCGACTGGGCCGATCACCTCGGCGACAGCGAGTCGCTGTTCGTCAACGCGTCGACCTGGGGCCTGATGCTGACCGGGCGCGTGGTGCAGGTGGAGGGTGACGCGATCGGCTCGGCGCGCAACTGGTTCGGGCGGCTCGCGAGCCGCATCGGCGAGCCGGTCGCCCGCGCGGCGCTGCGCCAGTCGATGAAGATCCTCGGCCACCAGTTCGTGATGGGGCGCACCGTCGGCGAGGCGCTGTGGCGCGCGGGCGGCAAGCGCGAGCGCGCCTACCGCTACTCGTTCGACATGCTCGGCGAGGCCGCGCTCACGGCTGCGGACGCCGACCGCTATCTGGACAAGTATCGTGATGCGATTGCCGGG
>JBFWZQ010000009.1:0-130455 GCA_050185195.1 Steroidobacteraceae bacterium
GGCTCGGCGCGCAACTGGTTCGGGCGGCTCGCGAGCCGCATCGGCGAGCCGGTCGCCCGCGCGGCGCTGCGCCAGTCGATGAAGATCCTCGGCCACCAGGTCGTGATGGGGCGCACCGTCGGCGAGGCGCTGTCGCGCGCGGGCGGCAAGCGCGAGCGCGCCTACCGCTACTCGTTCGACATGCTCGGCGAGGCCGCGCTCACGGCTGCGGACGCCGACCGCTATCTGGACAAGTATCGTGATGCGATTGCCGGGCTTGCCCCCCCCTCCGGCTCCCCCCCCACTTCGTGGGGGGGGGCACAGGGGGGGGTGGAGAGCGCCAACAGCATTTCGGTGAAACTGTCGGCACTGCATCCGCGCTACGAGTTCGCGCAGCGCGAGCGCGTGCTCGCCGAGCTTGCGCCGCGCCTGCTCGAGCTCACGCGCCGGGCACGTGAGGCCGGTATCGGCCTCACGGTCGATGCCGAGGAGGCCGAGCGCCTCGAGCTGTCGCTGGAGCTGATCGACCAGGTATTGAAGGACGAGGTGACGCAGGGCTACGACGGCTTCGGACTCGCGGTGCAGGCCTATCAGAAACGCGCGCCGGAAGTGATCGACTGGCTTGCGAGCCGCGCGGGGGCGCTCGGCCGCCGGATCTGCGTGCGGCTCGTGAAGGGCGCGTACTGGGACAGTGAGGTCAAGCGCGCGCAGGAGCGTGGCTTGCCCTCGTATCCCGTCTACACGCGCAAGGCGAATACCGATGTCGCCTATCTCGCCTGCGCACGGCGCCTCGCCGAAGCGAAGGGCGTGATCTACCCGCAGCTCGCCACCCACAACGCACACACCGTGGCCTGGGTCGCGGAGCATTTTTCAGCGGCAGGTGCGCCCTTCGAGTTCCAGCGCCTGCACGGCATGGGCGAAGAGCTCTACGCGCACGTAGTCGGCGGCGAATGGGGTGATTTTCCGTGCCGCGTGTATGCGCCGGTCGGCGCGCACGCGGACCTGCTGCCCTATCTCGTGCGCCGGCTGCTCGAAAATGGCGCCAATACGTCCTTCGTGAACCGCCTGGTCGATGCAAGCCTGCCGCCGGAGTCGGTCGTCGCCGATCCAGTCGCCGATGTCGACGCCGCGACGCAGGTCGCGCACCCACGCATCCCGCTGCCTCCGGACCTCTACGGGGCGGAGCGCCGCAATTCGCTCGGCGCGAATCTCGCCGACGGCGCGGAAGTCGCGGCGCTGCATGGCGCCTGCGCGCGCAGCCAGGCCGAACACTGGCATGCCGGGCCGCTCACCACCGTCGCCGTCGAAGAGGACGACAGGCACGCCATCGTCAATCCCGCGAACGAATCCGAGGTCGTGGGCACCGTCGCCAATGCCACGGCGGAAACCGTCGTGCGCGCCGCGGCGGCGGCGCAGGCGGCACAGCCCGCCTGGGATGCCCTGGGCGGCGCGGCGCGGGCCGCCATCCTCGAGCGTGCGGCGGATCTGCTGGCCGGCGACCGGCCCGGCCTCGTCGCACGCTGCGTCCGCGAAGCCGGCAAGTCGATCCCGGACAGCATCGCGGAGGTGCGGGAGGCCGAGGATTTCCTGCGCTACTACGCGCAGCGCGCCCGCAGCGAGTTCGAGGGCGAGTCGGTGCTGCCGGGCCCGACCGGCGAACGCAACGCCTTGCGGCTGCGCGGCCGCGGCGTGTTCGCCTGCATCAGTCCGTGGAACTTCCCGGTTGCGATTTTCGCGGGCCAGGTGTCCGCGGCGCTTGCGGCGGGCAATGCGGTGCTCGCCAAGCCTGCCGAGCAGACGCCGCTCTGCGCCGCGCGCGTGGTCGAGTTGTTGCACCTCGCGGGCGTGCCGCGCGACGTGCTGCATTTCCTGCCGGGACATGGTTCGGTGGTCGGGGCCGCGATGTCGCGCAGCGAGGACGTGGCCGGCGTCTGCTTCACGGGCTCGACCGACACGGCGCACCTCATCGAACGATCGATGGCGGCGCGCAACGGGGCGATCGGCACGCTGATCGCCGAGACCGGCGGACTGAATGCGATGATCGTCGACAGCTCCGCCCTGGCCGAGCAGGTGGTGCTCGACGCCGTGGCGTCCGGCTTCAATAGCGCCGGGCAGCGCTGTTCGGCCCTGCGCCTGCTGATCGTGCAGGAAGAAATCGCGCCGCGCGTACTCGACATGCTGGCGGGCTACATGGATGAGCTGGTGGTCGGCGATCCGGCGTTGCTGGCGACGGACGTCGGGCCGGTGATCGATCGCGATGCCCTCGCGATGCTCGAGGCCCATGCGCAGAAAGTCATGGCGAAAGCCCGCTGGTCGCACCGCGCGCGGCTGCCTGCGTCGGCGGCGGCCGGCCGGTTCTTTGCGCCGCTCGCGGTCGAGATCGATCGCATCGAGGACCTCGAGCGCGAGGTGTTCGGTCCCATCGTGCACGTGGTGCGCTTCGAGGCCGCGAAGCTCGATGAAGTGGTCGATGCCGTGAACGCACGCGGCTATGGGTTGACGCTCGGGGTGCAGACGCGCATCGACAGCCTCGCGCAACGCATTGCACGGCGGGCGCGTGTCGGCAACGTCTACGTGAACCGCAACATGATCGGCGCCGTCGTCGGCGTGCAGCCGTTTGGCGGCTGCGGTCAGTCGGGCACGGGCCCGAAGGCCGGCGGCCCGCACTACATGCACCGCTTCGCCACGGAGCAGACCGTCACGGTCAATACCGCGGCCGTGGGCGGCAATGCCACGCTGCTGTCGCTGGCGGAACTGTGAGCGCCCTCAGCGTCTTCGACATCCTGAAGGTGGGCATCGGGCCCTCGAGTTCGCACACCATGGGCCCGATGCGCGCCGCGCGCGAGTTCGTGCTTGCGCTGGCGGGGGAGGGCTTGCTCGAACGCACGAGCCAGGTCTACGTGCGCCTCTACGGTTCGCTCGCGCTCACCGGCGCGGGCCATGGCACCGATCGTGCGGTCCTCGCGGGCCTCGAAGGCGCGGATCCCGCCTCGGTCGATCCCGACCAGATGCAGCGCGACGTCGCGCGCGTGCGCGCAGGGGGCCGGCTGCGGCTCCTCGGCCGGCACGAGATCGGATTCGACGAGCCGATGCAGATCCTGTTCATGATGCAGGAGTCGCTGCCGGCGCACCCGAACGGGATGCGATTCGCCGCGCTCGATGCCAGCGGGGGCATCCTCAGGGAGGAAGAAGTCTATTCGGTGGGTGGCGGCTTCATCGTGCGCGCCGCCTCGCCGGCGTCGACCGTCGCCCGCAGTCCGCAACCCGCGGCGCCTGCGCCCGGCGCCGCCGTGTCGGTGCCGTACCCGTTTTCGACGAGCGCGGAACTGCTCGCGCATTGCCGGGCGAGTGGACTCGAGATCTTCGAGTTGCTGCTCGCGAATGAGCTCAGCTGGCGCGCGCAGGACGAGGTGCGCGCGGGCCTGCTCGCCATCTGGGGCGTGATGCAGGCTTGCGTCGAGCGCGGATTCCAGCAGCAGGGAGTGCTGCCGGGTGTGCTCAAGGTGCGGCGCCGTGCGCCGCGCCTGCATCGCGTGCTCACGGAGAGCCCGCCGGACCAGCCGCCCGATGCGATGGAATGGGTCAATGCGTTCGCGCTGGCCGTGAACGAGGAGAACGCGGCGGGAGGTCGCGTGGTCACGGCGCCCACCAACGGCGCCGCCGGCATCGTGCCAGCCGTGCTGCATTACTACACGCGCTTCGTACGCGGCGCGAACGAGGAGGGCGTACTGCGTTTCCTCCTCACGGCCGGGGGCGTCGCGATGCTCTTCAAGCAGGGCGCGTCGATCTCGGGCGCGGAAATGGGTTGCATGGGCGAGGTGGGTGTCGCGTGCTCGATGGCGGCAGCAGGCCTCGTGGCGGCGCTGCATGGCACGAACGAGCAGGTGGAGAACGCCGCCGAGATCGGCATGGAGCACAACCTCGGCCTCACCTGCGACCCGGTCGCGGGGCTCGTGCAGATCCCCTGCATCGAGCGCAATGCGATGGGTGCGGTCAAGGCGATCAATGCGGCGCGGCTCGCGATGCGCGGCGACGGCTCGCACAAGGTTTCGCTCGACCAGGTGATCGCGACGATGCGCCAGACCGGGCACGACATGTCGACGATCTACAAGGAAACCTCGCAGGGAGGGCTGGCGGTCAACGTGCCGGAGTGCTGATGACCGGCACTTCCGGCTGTGGTGCGGACCACCACCCGTGCCGCTCGCAGCCAAGCGCGTAAAGCCGCGACCGACCGGCCACGGCATGTCCGATGTGACAGCGCCGCGACAGCTTCATGGCAATATGTTGAGGTATGGCCGTCACGGTTGCCTTGCTCATGTTGCTCGCGGACTTGCCGGACCCCACGGGCGGGAAGCAGGCCGGGCGCGGCGCTCCCAGCAGTTTCGCGCGCAGCAGCGATTCGAGGGAGGGCGCGCTCGACAGCTTCACCAACACCGGGACGGACGACAGCATGGCCCTGCTGAAGCATATCCAGCAGGAGATCTATGTCACGCAGCAACTCGCCATCCTGACGCAGTTCCGGCTGGACTATTCGGACCGGATTCGCCTGGCGACCGAGTTCGTCAACAGCGACGGCGAACTGATACCGACGCACGTCTTCACGCCGGTCAAGGCCGGCGAGGGCGGGCGGCGTCCTGCCGTCGTGATGGTGCACGGCGGCTTCCACGAACGACTCGAGCCGTCGTGGTTCCCGCTGATCGAGGCAGTCGTCGGGGCGGGCTATGTCGTATTTTTCCCCGAGTATCGGGGCAGCCGCGGTTATGGCGATGCCATCTACCAGAACGACTACGGCAAGACCGACGTAGCGGATGTTCTTGCCGCCGGCCGGTACGCGGCGACGCGCCCCGACATCGATCCGGGGCGCATCGGCATACTTGGCCAGAGCCGGGGCGGGATGGTGACCTTGCTGGCCATAGAGCGGGCGCCGAAGCAATTCAAGGCCGCCGTCGATGTCGTCGGACTCACAGACTTCGTGGCGTACATGTCTTACAAGCCCGACTATCGGCGCAAGGAGATCGCCGAGACCAATCCGGGCTTCAAGGGCAAGCTGCCGCATGAGAACCTGCCCGCCTACATCGATGTGTCGCCGATCAACTTCGTCGACAAGATCGAGGCGCCCGTGCTGGTGCTGGCGACCACCGGTGACAAGATCGTGCCGTACTCACTGCACACCGGGCGCCTGGTTGATGCGCTCAATGCGAATGGCAAGACATTCGAGGCCAAGATCTACGACGATGCGCCGGGCGGGCACGTGTTCATGAAAGGAAGCACCCCGGAGCGCGACGATGCACTGCGACGCATCGTTGCGTGGTTCGACCGCTGGCTCGACTAGGCGCGTCACGGCAACTTCGGCGCCGTGGAAGGCTCCCACGCATCGCTGCTTGTCGCCACCAGCTCCTTCATGGTTGTCCAGGTGCGCCCGCCCGCCACTTGGCGCTCGCCGCGCAAGACGGCGAGGGCGAATGCCAGCATGCGCGCGCGGACGCGTTCCTTTTCGCCGGCCGGCCAGGTCTCATATGGATGCGGGCCTCGCACGACGACGAGTTCCCTGGGTCCGGGCACGCGGTCGTAGGACGCCATCGTTCCTTCCAGGCTTGCTGCATAGTCCCAGAGTCCGCGCGCGAAGAACGCCGCCGGCCAGGTGTGCATGCCGGCGAGGATCGCGGAACCGGGGAAGAACACGATGCGGTGTTCGAGTGCGCTGGCCCCGATGAACAGGCCGCGGTCCTTGCCGAGGCCGCGGTCTTCGTCCGCCTGCGTCGGCGTCGAGGAAACGAATCCGGGCCCGCTGGTGAAGTCCGCGATCAGCAGCGCACCCTTGATCGATGCGTCGCCACGCGGTGGCTTGCAGGTGATTTCCGGCAGGTCGTAGCTGCAAACCCGATGGAAGTTCAGCGTCATGGCCCAGCCGCTCGCCATGGTGCCGCGCGAATTGCCGAGCAGCAGGACGGGCAGCTCGCCGGTGCCGCTGCGAAGGGCCCGTGCCGCCGCCACGCCGCTGTAGGTGTTACCGCTTCTGGCCAGCACGCGCAGGCCAGCCCCCGAGCGCAGGCTGGCGAGCGCTGCCAGCAGGTCGCGCCCCTGCTGCAACGTGTTGGTGTCGCTGTAGCCGCTCGAAATGCCGACGCCGCGCCGGTCGTAGGCGAGCACATCGAATCCCGCCTCATTGAACATCGCCATGATGGCGCGCCAGCCAGCCTGCCCGGGCGATCCCGTCGTGGCATTGGGAAATGAGTTGATGTAAGTCTGGCCGGTGCCAGGGTCGATGCGGTAGAGCCTGTCCGACGGGTCGTCGATGGCCACGAGCCGTGCGCCGCCGCCGCCGCTCATAACGATCAGTGCGGGGCGGAGCTTGCCGCTGTGGTCGGCGACGCCGTTGCCGGGCAGGTACCAGCCCCGCAGCTGGACGGGTTCTTGCATCCCGTGGGCCCGTTCGTAGGCCTCCGCGGGTACCGTGAATTCCACGATGTGCGTGTCGTGATCCACGGCCGCGATCGGTTCCCGGTAGGGCGCACGTGCAAAAAAGCCCGGCCGGCGGATCAGGCGCAGGTCGAGGTCCGGTGCCTCCGCGACCTTGCCGAGCAGATATCGGGAATGTGGATCCGTGATGCGCTGTTCGCGATTCGGCGGCAGGCGGGCGGATACGACGCGTTCGACGCGTGCTCGACAGGTTGCCTCCGCCTTGCACTCCAGCCCGAGTGCCCGCAATTTCTCCTCCGAAAATTCGTCGACATAGAAGTCGCCGCTGTAGCCGGCCGGAGGGCGGGAGCCAACCGTCGTGAACGGCACGCAGACCGGTGCGGCATGGCCCCGTTGTAGCCAATAGCCGGGCAGGAACATGTCCCGGTCGTAGGCCACCGGCGCGGTGCAATCGGGCGCGGGAAATCGCCCGGCCGGCCGCGGATCCGCAAGGGCTGCTGTTGCCGCGGCGAGCATCAGTACGCCGGCGAACGTCGCTGCGGGTTGTGGCATGTTCAGCGGGCAGGCAGATCGTCGGCGATGACGTTTTCGCTCTCGCTCCGGATCTGCTGCTTGATCGCGTTCAATGCTGCCCATTCCGGGTTCTCGCGCAAGGGTCCCCTCACTTTCGCAATGACCGGTTCGCGCTGGCCCAGGGAATCGATGTCCTTGTATTCGTAAACGAACAGTGCGTCCCAGGATGCGCCGACCGGATAGCGGTTCATGAAGATCCGATAGCGCGACAATATGCCTTCCTGCATCCAGCCCTCCAGTTGCGGGATGACGTAGCCGTCTACATACCGCGTGTACTGCGGCCGATCGCGATATTCGTAGGGGATGATGTAAAAGACGCGCCCGCTGCCGGCAGCGACGGCGTCACCCGCCTCCCATGACAGGTCGGCGGAGACGGTGACGACGGGCTGGCCGAGGGCGAGGCCGGCCGCATCGAGCCCGCCTGGCGCAGTCTGCTCCAGACGGTTCCAGTGCGCGACGTCGGCGTATTCCTTGAACTGGATGATGGCCATCGCATCCCAGGTCAGTGCGTCGTTGTACCAGTTGAAGAGGAACTGGTAACTGGCGATCTTCCCCGCTTCCTTGAGGGACTCCATTCGGGCGCTCGCGGGACCCTGCAGGTACTCGCGGAACGCCGGTCGGTTGGCAGGCGTGCTGCGATAGGTGATCAGCAGGTAGCGGGGCCCGCCTTCGGCGTGGGCTGGCATGGCCAGGGTGCAGGACAGCCAAGCCATGAGGGCGAGCGATACTGCGAGCTTGTCGAGTTTCATGCGGTGACACTTCAACTTGCGGTGGCGCGCACGGTGGGCAGGGAACGGGCAGCCGAATTGACATTGACGCGGCGGTCGAACGTCATGTCGTCGCCCACGAAACGGCAGGTAACCGTGTCGCGGAATGCCGATTCGGCGAACTGCCAGGTCATCTCGAAGGTGTCGGGCGTGAGCCATTGCCCGCCTGCGACGACCAGCATCGAATCGGGTTGGTACTGGTGGTGCAGCTTGTTGCCGGTCATGCTTGTCTGGCCATCGATCCATCGGCCGATGCCGATTTCGACGGAGTGCGTACCGCGCCCATCGGTCATCTTGAACAGGCAGCTGCCGGCAGAGAAGGCAAAGGCGAAGCTCTCGATTCCCTCCGCATTCGCCGCTGCGTGGAACCGCCTGCCGGATATCCGTGCGGCCGTCGGCGGGGAGCCGGCCACGAGACGGGGCTGAACCGAGAGTGTCCGCGTGCGGGCCGCGAGCCTCGCGTATTCGTTGGTACGGAGCGGAGCGCGCCCGACGCCGAACCCCGCCGGGAAATGCTTCCAGACGAGCGCAGTGAAGTGCTCGCTGCCGTCGATCGCGGCGGTCACCGCGAGCACGGCGTCGTGCTCAGGAAACACGATCGACATCTGGGTGAACAGGCCCAGCGCGTAGTAGGCGCCGTTCGGGCCGATCCACCACTGGTAGCCATACTCGCCTTCCGCGACCTGCGGTCTCGTGGCGGCCTCCACCCACTCCGGCGTCAGGATCTGCCGGTCGTGCCAGCGCCCCTTTTGCGCATAGAGCATGCCGAGCTTCAACGCGTCGGCCGTCTTCCATGTGAGGCCATTGCCGCCGGGGTTGATCCCGCCGGGGCCGGTATCCCAGGACAGGCCGGTGATGCCGAGCGGTGCGAATAGGCGCGGCTCCATGTAGTCGCGCAACTTCTGGCCAGTGACCTTGGTGACGATCGCGGAGAGCATGAAACTCACGGCGCTCGAATAGACGAACTTCGTGCCCGGCTTCAGCGGCACTGGAACCTTGAAAAACTCCGCGACCCAGCTCGTCTTGACCTGACGCCAGACCGAGCCTGAGATCTCCGCGTCGTGCCCGGCACGCATCGTCAGCAAGTCGCGGATCGACATGGCGGCGAGATTCTCGCTGACGACCGGGGGCAGCTCGTCCGGGAAGAAGGAGACGACCTTGTCGTCGATTCCGAATCGCGCTTCCTGGAGGGCCAGTGCGACGCCGCTGACCGCCACGCTTTTCGTCAGCGAATGCATCATGTGTGGCCGGCTCGCCCGATAGGGGGACCACCAGCCTTCGGCGATGACATGGCCGCCGCGTGCCAGCATGAAGCTGTGTAGCTCGAGTCCGGCCGCCTGCACCTCGCCGAGGAAGGCAAGGATGACCTGCGGGTCGACGCCCCGCGCTTCCGGCCTGCTGCGCGGCAATCCATCGCCAGGGGTCCCCGCGGAACCCGCACGGGTGGCAAACCCTGGCCTCGCCAGCAGGGCGGACGTGGCTCCGAGTGCCAACCCGGCAAAGTGTCGGCGCGAAATCCGGCTCAGGTCTTCTGCCATGGCGATGCTCCGATGGGCCGGCGCTGCGCTGCCCGCCATGAAAGCTAGGCGGGATAGCTGTCGTCAAGCTGTCACTTGCCTTTCCACCGGCCACGCGTGGGACAGGCTTGTGACAGGTAACGGGGCATATGTTCGGCCTGCCGTACCGCAAGGCTACGGGTGCCAAGAGGGAATCCGCCGCCCGGAGTTCCGGGTGGCGCAACGGGGGAGCTAGACAATGTCGATACTCTGGAAACGGATTGCGGCGCTGGGAGTGGGCGGAGCCGTGATGGCCGCGGTGACGCAGGCCTACGCCCAGCAGGAAGCCGCGGAGCAGGGCCGATCGGGTCCCGTGCTCGAAGAGATCCTCGTGACGTCCGACCGCGCGGACAGTTACGGTGCGGACTACGTGCAGGCCGGAAGTTTCCGCGGTGCACGCCAGCTCGATACGCCGCTGACCGTCAATGTCATCCCCGAGCAATTGCTCAAGTCGCAGCAGGCACAGAGCATTCTCGACGCCCTGCGAAACTCGCCCGGCGTCACCAGCTCGCAGACCAGCCCGACCGTCTACAACAACCTCTCGATCCGCGGCATCCCGGTGGAGAACCGGGGCAACTACCGTCTTAACGGATCGCTGCCGATCGTCAACCTGATTGACCTTCCGCTCGAGAACAAGGTACGCGTTGAGGCACTGAAGGGTGCATCCGCCCTCTACTACGGCTTCACGACGCCGTCAGGCATCATCAATCTCACGACCAAGCGGCCCACGGCCGAGCCGTTGCTGAACGTGGCCGTCATGGGCAACGATTTCGGGCAGTTGCAGGGCCATGTCGACGCGAGTGGGACCATCGGCCGCCTCGGCATGCGCGCCAACGTCGTTCATGGCGACATCGATTCGGGTATCGACAACGTCAGTGGCGATCGTCTTTTCCTGGCAGGAGCACTCCAGTACGACATCACCGACAGCATCCGCTTCAACCTGGACGTGGAGCACATCAAGAAGGACGTGACTGAGCCCACGGTGATGCGGGGACCGACCTCGGTTGCGAACCTGCTGACGGTCCTGCCGCGTCTGCCGGACCCGTCCAACAATGCCGGCAGCGAGGGCTTCATGAATCGCGCCAAGGAGGACAACGTACTCGGCCGAATTTCGTGGAAGATCAGTTCGGCGTGGGATCTCGTCGTCGAGGGTGGCACATCGTATGCGGAGCGCGATCGCCGCTTCAGCACGCTCGAGAACTTCAATCCCGTCACGGGCTTCGGCACCTTGACGATGAGTGCCGCGGACGGCCAGCTGTATCGCAACCGCAATGGCCGCATCGAACTCACCGGCACGTTTGCAACCGGCCCGGTGGTTCACGAGTTGATGGTGGGTGCATCGAAGAACATCCGCCGCCAGTACTCTTCGCCAACCGTCGCGAGAGTTGGCACCAGCTCGGCCGCCACGCGCAACAATTGCGTGCTGCTGGGCCTGACGACGACCTGCCAGCAGAGCATCTACAACCCGATAGACCTTGCCGATATCCGCTTCGATGGCACGGCGGCCTACAATGCGTCGCGGGATACCTCGATCGAGGACCTGGGTTACTACGCGTTCGACCGGCTGCGCTTCGGCGGTCCGAACGGGGACTTGATCAGCATCCTCGCCGGTGTCCGCAAGTCGGACTACAAGGAACTGCAGCGGACGCCGACGGGTCCCGCCATCGAGACCTTCTCCGATGATCCGACGTCACTCTCGGGCGGGCTGGTCTACAAGCCGGTCGAGTGGGCAAGCATCTATGCGACGTACATCGAAGGCCTCGAATCGACGCCCGCTGCACCGCTGACGGCCAACAACGCCGGCGAAATCCTGCCGGCCAGCGATTCCACGCAGTACGAGGGCGGTGTGAAGTTCGAACCGCGGAAGGGCCTGTTGCTGACAGCCGCCTATTTCGACATCACGCGGGAGCTGACCTACACCAATGCCGCAAACTTTTTCGTCAAGGACGGCGAAGCAACCTACCGCGGTTTCGAGTTGAGCCTCACCGGCGAAGTCACGCCCGATCTGTCCGTCTATGCTTCCGCCCTGTCGCTGCGCGCGAAGCAGGGCCAGACCGCCGATCAGACCCTGGTCGGCAACCGCATCGAGAACACCGCGAAGACGCAATGGTCGCTTTCGGCCGAGTACCGCCTGACGCGGTTCGTCGAAGGACTCGCGATGAATGCGGGCGTCTATTACACCGGCGATCGGGCCATCAATCCGCAGAACTCGCTGTTCCTGCCAAGCTATACGCTTTTCGACCTGGGCGGGTCGTACCGCTTCGACATCGGCGACGTGGGTGTCACGGCACGCCTCAATTGGCAGAACATCACCGACAAGCGCTATTTCGCATCGACCGGCACGAATTTCATTGCCTACGGCACCCCGTCCGTCGTGAAACTCTCGCTGACCGCGGATCTCTTCTGAAGGGACAAGGCGTGCAGACCCGCCGGCCGGCTCGCCCTCGCGTGGGCGCTGCCGGTCGGCGCGGCCCGAGCGCCGCAGCACACATGCAGCTTCTCATGCTCCCCGGTGATGGGATCGGCCCGGAGATAGCTGCCGTCACGCGCAAGGTCCTGGAGGCGCTGGCGGCGGCGCGCGGCCTGTCGCTCAAGATCGAGGAGCGCGCAGTCGGCTTGGCAAGCCTCGCGGCCTGCGGCAGCACGCTGCCGGATGACGTGGTGGCGCGTATCCCGGAAGTCGATGGCGTCGTCCTGGGGCCGGTTTCACACGCCGACTACCCGCCGCTCGAGGCGGGCGGAATCAACCCTTCGGGTGCGCTGCGCAAGCGATTCGACCTCTACGCGAACATCCGGCCGTGCCGCTCGCGAGCGGGTCTCACCATGCTCCGCAAGCCCATGGATCTCGTGATCGTGCGCGAGAACACCGAGGGGTTCTATTCCGATCGCAACATGTACGCTGGCAGCGGGGAATTCATGCCGGATCCGGACATGGCACTGTCGGTGCGCAAGGTCACTGCGCATGGCGTCGCCCGGATTTCACGCGTCGCGTTCGAAAAGGCAGGCGAACGCCGCCGGAAGGTGACGGCAGTTCACAAGGCGAACGTGCTGAAGCTCTCCGACGGGCTGTTCCTGCGCGAGGTGCGCAAGGTGGCGGCGGAGTTTCCCGGTATCGAACTCGAGGAAGTCATCGTCGATGCCGCCGCGGCGCTGCTGGTCCGCAGTCCAGATCGCTTCGACGTGATACTCACGACCAACATGTTCGGCGACATCCTTTCGGACGAGGCCACGGAACTGAGCGGCAGCCTGGGCCTCGGTGGATCGATCAACGCGGGCGACGCCATCTGCGTCGCGCAGGCGCAGCACGGCTCGGCACCCGACATTGCGGGAAAGGATATTGCCAACCCGACCTCCCTGCTGCTGTCCTGCGCCATGCTCCTCGACTGGAGTGGGCGCCGCCGCAAGGACAGTGATCTGCTGTTCGCGGCACTGGCACTGGAGGCTGCCGTGGAGTCCGCGCTTGCCGACCCCGCCACGCGCACGCGGGACATCGGTGGCATGCTTGGCACCGCCGCGTTTGGCGACGCCGTCTGCGCCGCGGTCCGTGCCGGGTGACCGATGGCGACGACGGCGGACCGGTCCGTGCTGTTGAGACCCGGGCTGCTGCCCGCGACGGATCGCGGCGGCGGCATCCGCACGACGCCGGCGGTGACGGGCAGGAACTCTCGGCAGATGCTCAATGGCGTCACCGTGCTGGAACCCGGTGCGGTCGTGCCGCCCCACATCCACAATTGCGAGGAAAGCGTGCTGGTATTGTCGGGTCGAGGCTGTGCGCACATGAATGGTGAGGAGCGCGCCGTAGGCCCCGGCGACGTGACCTGGATACCTGCCGGCGCCCCGCACTTCTTCCGCAATCCCTCGGTGGCCGAGCCACTGGCGCTCTTCTGGACCTATGCATCTGTCGACGCGACGCGCACCATCGTCGCGACGGGCGCGATCACGCGCATCGACCAGGAACACGCATCGGCGGATCGAACGCCGCCGCTGGCGGGCAGCCCGGGATGAATGCCCTACCCATGGCAGGGTCGCCCGGATCCGGGCCGTTGAAAGTCGATTTACCGAAGTGCCTGGGGCCCCGCGTCGAACGCATGCCGTGGGTGCACCGCATCCTCGCCGAGAACCTGCTGCGCCATCGCGACGTGGATGCCGATGCGGGCTGCGCTGCCGAGCGCTGGCTTTCGCACGGCGACGAGGCCACGGAGATTCCCTTCACGCCGTCGCGCCTGATGATGCACGACACGACCTGCGGCCCGGCCCTCGTGGACCTGGCCGCCATGCGGTCGGTGCTGGCGGCACGCGGGGACGATCCGCGGCGCATTGCGCCGGTGCTGCGGGTCGACGTGTCGACCGACCACAGCATTGCCGTGGACCACTATGGCGTGGCGGGCGCGCTCGAGGCCAATCTCGCGCTCGAGATGAGGCGCAATGCGGAGCGCTTCGGCCTGATGAAGTGGGCCGCACAAGCCTTCGACGGATTTCACGTGCATCCGCCTGGCTCCGGCATCATGCATACGCTCAATCTCGAGCGGCTCGCTTCGGTCGTGCAGATTGCCGGGTGGCGGGGGCACGAATGGATCTTTCCCGATACGCTGATCGGCACGGACAGCCACACGCCGATGATCGGCGGCATCGGCGTCCTCGGCTGGGGTGTCGGCGGGCTCGAGGCCGAAAGCGTGATGCTCGGGATGCCCGTTTCGCTCCGGGTACCCGAAGTCACCGGTGTGCACCTGTCGGGTGCGCTGCGATCCGGAGTCATGGCGACCGATCTCGCGCTCGAGGTTACCCGGCTGCTGCGAGGTATCCGTCTGGACGGGTGCTTCGTCGAGTTCTTTGGCGACGGGGTAGCCAGCCTCTCCGCTGGCACGCGCGCGGTGGTTGCGAACATGGCGCCGGAGTTCGGCGGTGCCACGGGTTATTTCCCGATTGATGGGCAAGTGCTTGCCTATCTGCGGGCGACGGGCCGCACGGAGTCCCACCTGGAACGGGTCGAGCGCTATGCGCGTAGCCAGCGGCTGTGGTTCGATGTCGATGCCCGGCCCGACTACGCGCGCGCCATCGATCTCGATCTGGATTCGGTCAGGCCCGGAATCGCCGGCCCGCGGCGCCCGCAGGACCGGCTGGACAGGCGGAGCGCGCCGAGACTGCCGGGCGGCGAGGCGTGGCCGATCGCGGTCGCCGCAATCACCAGCTGCACCAATACATCGGACCCGAGGTTGCTTGTCGCGGCGGGGCTCCTTGCCCGACGTGCCGTGGCGCGCGGACTGTCGGTGCCGCCATGGGTCAAGACGAGTCTCGCACCCGGCTCGCCGGCTGCGCAGCGGGTGCTGGAGCGTGCGGGGCTGCTGGCACCACTCGAAGCGCTGGGCTTTGCCGTCGTGGCTTACGGGTGCACCACGTGCATCGGCAACAGTG
The DNA here is from genome assembly GCA_050185195.1 of Steroidobacteraceae bacterium. Lineage (GTDB taxonomy): Bacteria > Pseudomonadota > Gammaproteobacteria > Steroidobacterales > Steroidobacteraceae > CADEFQ01. The sequence continues at coordinate 14,708 of JBFWZQ010000009.1, forward strand.
GTTCGCTGGCACCGGGAGTCGAAGGCCTGGCGCCGGATGGCCGGTTGGTCGCGGTGCTGTCAGGTAACCGGAATTTCCCGGGCCGGGTACATCACCGCATCGATCACTCGTACCTTGCTTCGCCGCCACTCGTCGTTGCCTATGCACTGGCGGGTGACTTCAATCGCAATATCGAGACTGACCCGATCGCTCACACGCCGGACGGGAAGCCGGTCCACCTTCGGGACATCTGGCCGGAGGATGACGAGATCGACACGGCGCTGGCGCATGCCACCGATCCTGGCGATGCCTCGCTCGCCCATGAAGCGGCGGAGTCGAATCCAGCCTGGTCCGCACTGGCGGCCCCGACGGGCGCCTTGTATCCGTGGCATCCCGGCTCCACCCAGCTGCGGCCGCCGCCGTTCGTCGCTGCGACCGCCCGCACGCGGCTCGGGCGCTACATTGCCCAGCCGCTGCTGGTGCTCGGGGATGATGTCACGACCGATCACATCTCGCCGGCCGGCGCCATCGCGGCCAGCAGCGAAGCGGGCCAGTGGCTGAGCGAGCATGGGGAAGATCCGGCCGATCTCAACGTGTTTGCCGCCCGTCGTGGCAACTGGGAAGTGATGCTGCGCGGCCTCTTCACCAATGCCGCCGTGCGCAACCTGTTGCGCGCCGATATCCCGGCCGGGTCGACTGTTCACGTACCCTCGGGCGAAGTGCTGCCCCTGTGGCGTGCGGCACGACGCTACGCGGAGGAGGGGGTGCCGGTGATCGTGATGGCCGGTGAGCGCTACGGCATGGGTTCTTCGCGAGACTGGGCGGCCAAGGGCCAGTACCTGCTCGGCGTGCGTACCGTGCTGGCGGCCAGCTTCGAACGCATCCACCGTGCGAATCTCTGCCACATGGGCATCCTGCCGCTCGCATTGCCGGACGGCGTGGATCCCGGGTCGTTGGCGCTCGCGCCGGGCGACCGCATCGAGATTGACATGCAGGATGTGGCGCTCGCCCCGTCGGCACCCTGCGCTGTCGGCGTTCTGTACCGGGACGGGCGCGTGCGCCGTTTCACGGCGCGCGCCGCAGTAGAGACGCTCGCCGAAGTGTCGGCGCTCAGCGCCGGAGGCATGCTGCCACTCATGCTCCACCGCATGTCACGGACAGCTTCATGAAAGTCATGCCCGCCAGAATCGGTGCCAAAGCAAGCCCTGCTCCCGGACCGGCGGGCGCACGAGGGGTCATCGCCTGATGCTTTCGATACTTGCCTTCGGCATGGTCGCCACGTTCATGACCTTGATCATGACCAAGCGGCTGTCGGCCATGATTGCGCTGATCATCGTGCCGGCGGTGTTCGCGCTGGTTGCGGGCTTCTGGAATGGCCTCGGCGGGATGATGCTCGAAGGCATCCGCGAGATCGCGCCGACCGGCGTGATGCTGCTGTTCGCGATCCTGTATTTCGGCATCATGATCGACGCAGGCCTGTTCGATCCACTGACCACGCGGGTCGTGAAGCTGGCGCATGGCGATCCGCTTCGAATCACGATGGGTACCGCGATCCTGGGCCTGGCCGTGGCACTCGATGGTGACGGAACGACCACCTACATGATCACGCTTTCGGCGCTGCTGCCGCTCTACCGGCACATGAAGATGGATATTCGCGTGCTGACCTGCATCCTGATCATGGCGGTCGCTGCGATGAACCTCGTTCCCTGGGGGGGGCCGACGACGCGCGCGGCGATCGCACTCGGCGTAGACCCGCGGGCGCTCTTCCTGGCGCTGGTTCCGCCGGTGCTCGCCTCGATTGCATGGGTGCTGTGCACGGCTTACCTGCTTGGTCGCGCGGAACGCAAGCGTCTCGGCATCACCGAGCGGCTGGCGATGCCACATCCCGGCGAACTCGACCTCTCGACCCCTGACAGCGACGGCACTCCGTCCACGCGTCGTCCGGGCCTCTTCTGGTTCAATGCGGGGCTGACGGCGGCACTGATGGGTATCCTGCTGTTCGGCGACGTGCCGCTGCAGGTGTTGTTCATGCTGGCGTTCGCCATTGCCGCGCTGGTCAACTATCCGCAGGTGGAGATGCAGCGCGAACGCATTGCCGCCCATGCGTCGAATGCGCTGGCAACCGCTGGCCTCGTCTTCGCGGCCGGCATCTTCACGGGCGTGTTGTCGGGCACCGGCATGGTCGAGGCCATGGCAAACACGGTGACGGGCGTGGTGCCCGACGGCCTCGGCCCCTACATGGCACCGATCACGGCGCTCGTCAGCATCCCCTTCACGGTGCTCATTTCCAATGATGCCTTCTACTTCGGCATGCTGCCCGTGCTGGCGCACTCCGCCGGGCACTACGGCATTTCGATGACGGAGATCGCGCGGGCCTCGCTCGTCGGCCAGCAGATCCACCTGTTGAGCCCGCTGGTGGCTTCCACCTACCTGCTGGTGGCCACCGCCGGGGTCGAGCTTGGCGACCACCAGCGCTTCACGATGAAGTGGGCGCTGGGTGCCTGCGCGGTGTTCATGCTGACGAGCCTGCTGTTCGGCCTGTTTCCCTGGCGCGCCTGATCCGCTTGCCTCGGCTTACCTTGCCTCGAGCGCTGACTGCCAGGTCGCAAGAATCCGCTCCCGCCGGATCCGGTCGAGGTCCGCGAGCAACGCCGGCCCGAGTCTCACTGGGCGGGCGGCCGTGGCCGGTGGCTTGCTGCCCGCAAGCGCCTCGACGTCATCGCGCGACGGCGCCATGTAGGCCCGCGCCAGATGGCGCTGGCCTTCGACCGACAGCAGGAAGTCGAGCAGCAGCTTTGCGGCGTTTGGTTGGCGTGCTTCGCGCGCGATCAGCGCGATGCGGGACACGACCAGCGTGTAGTCGGCCGGCATGATGACGCCGATGTCGGGATTGCGGTTGGCGAGTTCCAGCGCATAGGAGCCGAGCGCGTTATAGGCAAACAGGCTGCGCCCACTCTCGAGGTCGGCAAGCAACGGCCGCGTCGAAGTGTAGAACTTGGCGTCGACGCCGCCGAGTGCGCCCGCGATCGGCTCGATATCCCGGCTTACGTTGTAGGCTTGGGCCAGCAAGAGGTAACCGAAGCCGGAGAGCCGCGGATCGTAGGTGGACACCCGGCTGCGATAGAAGTCACTCCTGGTACGCAGCAAGCGCTCGAATGCAGCGTGCGTTGTCGGGACGTCGCGGGCCGGAACCAGCTTCCTGTTGTAAGCAATGACGACCGGTTCCGCTGTTACGCCCCACGCTTCGTTCTTCCAGATCGCCCAACCCGGCAAATTGGGCTTCTCCGGCGAGGCATAGGCCTGCGCGTAGCCGTCGTTCACCAGCTTGATCTGCAGGTCCATCGCGGAACTCCAGACCAGGTCGCCGGTCGGCCGGCGCGCCCGCGACTCCCTGACCACGCGATCGTAGAGCTCCGGCGAGGCGAGTTCGCGATAGTCGACGCGCAGGAACGGGTAATGCGCCCGAAATGCGCGTAGGGCACCGACGACCTCGTGCTCATCAGTGGTCGAATAGACGACGACGGCGCCCTCGCGTTGCGCTGCCGCGATGATGTCCTCATAGGAGCGGGGATAGCCGCGCGGCTGCGCGGTCGCCACGGACGCGATGGCGGACGAGAGCAGCAGCGCGAGTAGCCACCGGCCCCACGCCCCAAGCGTGCGACGCGAGGCGGCGCTCGGGACTTTGCGTATCGGGCCGGGCACGCTCACACTCTGGAGTGCAACTACCGTTCTGTCAAAGAGGGAGACATGGCGCGGATACTGCTGGTGGAAGACGACCACGCGCTGGCCCGTGGACTCGCAGCCATACTTCGTGGGGAGGGCTACTCGGTCGATGCTGCGCACGACGGCGAGAGCGCGCTGGCAATGGCCCGCGATGAACCCTATGCCGTCGTCACCCTCGACATCAACTTGCCCGGGATATCGGGCTTCGATGTGCTGAAGTCACTGCGTGCGCGTGGCTGCCGGGCACCGGTCCTGATGCTGACTGCGCGCGATGCCGTCGATGATCGCGTCAAGGGGCTGGATTTCGGTGCCGACGACTACCTGCTGAAGCCCTTCGAACCCCCCGAGCTGACGGCCCGGCTGCGGGCATTGCTCCGTCGCCCGGCCACCGACCCGTCGCCGATCATCCGGGTGGGCACCCTCGAGATCGATCGCTCGCGCTGCGAGATCCGGGTGGCAGGGGAGCCGGTCGAACTGCGCAGGCGGGAATGGGTGGTGCTCGAGCGGCTGGTGGTCCGTGTCGGGAAGGTCGTCTCCAAGGAAAGGTTGGCGGCCGAGGTATTCGGGTTCGATGACTCCGTGGCGCCGAATGCGATCGAGGTCTACATCGCCCGGCTGCGGCGCAAGCTTGGCCCGCAGGGACCGACGATCCGCACCATGCGCGGCCTCGGCTATGTGATGGAGGATGTTCCGGCTGGTGAGGCATAACCTGCGCGTTTCGCTGACCGCGCGCCTGCTGGTTGCACTCATCCTGCCGACCGCAGCGCTCGCCCTGGTGCTGGGCGTCGGCGGCGCGCTCTTCATCACCCGCATCGTCGAGGGCGTGAACGACCGTCCGCTCGACGCGTCGGTGCGCTCCATTGCCGATACGCTTGCGCTGGAGGATGGCGAGGTCACGCTCGACCTGCCGCCTTCCGCATTCGGCATGCTGGAAAACGAGGAGCGCGACAACGTTTACTACAGCGCCTACGTAGGCAACGATTTGCTGACGGGTTATCCGGACCTGCCACGCATCGACATGGGGGGCGGAAGAAACGACGAAACCCGCTTCGCCTATTCCACCTATCGCGACTCCCCGATCCGGGTGGCGGCGATCGTGCGGCGCGTACCGCGCGTGGAAGCGCCCATCGTGGTACAGGTCGCCGAGACGATGGATGCCCGCAAGAGCCTCAGCCGGCAGATGCTCGGCGGGTTGTTCGCGCTCGAGGCGCTGCTGATCGGGCTGCTCGTGCTGTTGCTGCCGCTCGCAGTGCGCTGGGGGCTCCAGCCCCTCGCTGAAGTGCGTCGCGGCATCGACAGCCGCTCCGCCACCGACTTCACGCCGCTCACCCTGCAGCAGGTGCCGACCGAGTTGCGGGGCTTCGTGACCGCGTTCAACGGACTGCTGTTCCGACTGCGCGATGCGGTGGAGGGCCTGCGTCGCTTCACCGCTGACGCCTCGCACCAGATGCGCACTCCGCTGTCTATCCTCAGGGCGCACCTGCAAGTCCTGAAGAGGGAGGGTACGCAGACGCCGGTCGGCCAGGCCTCGCTCGTCGATATCGATATCGCGACCGCGCGCCTGCAACGGCTGCTCACCCAGCTGCTTGCCCTGGCGCGCGCCGAGGGCAACCGGGAAAGCTACGCACGGCTGGTAGGGCTCGTGGACCTGTCCATGATCGCCAGATCGGTGGCCGAGGATTACGTGCCAGCAGCGCTGCGCAATGGTATCGATATCCAGTTCGAATCGGCGGGGCAAACGACGGCGCCGACCGTCGCGGAACTCGCGCGCGAACTGCTCTCCAATCTCGTCGACAACGCGATCCGGTACAACCACAAGGGCGGGACGGTTTGGCTGCGTGTCGTGTCGCGCGATGGCATGGTCAGCGCCGTCGTCGAGGATGACGGGCCGGGCATCCCGGCGCAGATGCAGGCGGACGTATTCCAGCGGTTTCTCAGGCTCGATCGCGATCGAACCGTGGAGGGCAGCGGCCTCGGACTCGCCATCGTCAAGGTGTTGGCGGATGCCCTCGCGGCCGGCATCCGCATCGCCAGCAGGCCGGCCGGTGGACTGCGAATCGACGTCGATTTCCCGGTCGCGGCCGATCGGCCACGCGCAGCGGGCAAGTCAGCGTCCTGAAAGCCACACTGGTGTTAGCTCGACGGATGCCACGCCCATGCCTTCCTGCCATCCTGCTGCTTCTCCTCGTTTCGGCCGGCCATGCCAGCCTGTGGGCAGCCGACCGGGATGCGGCAAACGGGAAGGAACAGCGCTTTCGCAGCTTCTACCGGGAACTGGTCGAGACGGATACGACGCTGTCCAATGGTAGTTGTACGCTTGCGGCGCAACGCATGGCCGCCCGCCTGCACGAGGCGGGCTTTGCCGACCGCGATGCGCGTGTCGTCGTTCCGCCCCAATTCCCGCGCCAGGGCAATCTCGTCGCACGGATTGCCGGGACGGATTCGAGGCTGGTTGCGGTACTGCTGCTCGCGCATATCGATGTCGTCGAGGCGCAGGCAGCGGAATGGAAGCGCGATCCATTCAAGCTGGTGGAGGAGGGCGGTTATTTCCACGCGCGTGGTGCATTGGACGACAAGGCGATGGCAGCAGCCTTCGTCGATGCATTCATCCGCTTTCGCGAGGAAGGCTTCCGTCCCGCGCGCACGTTGAAACTCGCCCTGACCTGCGGAGAGGAGACGGATGAGGTCTTCAGCGGCGTGCAGTACCTGCTTGCGAACGAGCCCGATTCGCTGGCGGCCGGTCTGGCGGTCAACGAGGGCGGCTCGGGCCGCCTCGATGAGAACGGCAGGCGCGTCTCGTTCGGAATCCAGGTTGGCGAGAAGATCTACCAGGACTTCACGTTGACCGCGCTTTCGCCCGGCGGGCACAGCGCGCGACCCACTGACGACAATGCCATCGGGCGCCTTGCCGAAGCCGTGGCGCGGGTTGCGGCGGACCGCTTCCCGGTGAACATGACGGCTGCAACCAGGGACTTCTTCCGGCGCTCGGCCCTCGAATACGATGGGCAGACGGCGCAGGATCTCGCGGCTGCGGGCAGCGGCGCCGCCGATGCACCCGCGCTGGCGCGGCTCGCGGCCGCGGACCCGCTCTGGAACGCCTTCCTGCGGACCACATGCATCCCGACACTCATCAGCGGGGGGCACGCCAGGAATGCCCAGCCTCAGCGTGCCGAGGCGAACGTGAATTGCCGCATCATGCCCGGCGAGAGCATCGAGGGTGTCCGGGAGAGGCTCGTCGGCGTGGTTGCCGACGCCGCAATCGGCATCACGCTGGCGGGCGCACCGGGACCGCAACCGGCCGCGCCGCCCCTTGATGCGCACGTCGTGGGGCCAGTCGAGCGGATCGTGGCCGACATGTGGCCCGGCGTGCCCGTGATTCCGAGTCTGAGCAGTGGCGCCACCGACGGCCGCTTCCTGAATGCGGCGGGCATACCGACTTACGGGATCTCTGGCATGTTCAGGGACCCCGACGGCAATGGCGTCCACGGTATCGACGAGCGCATCGGGGTGACTGCGCTGCTCGATGGGCGCGCGTTCCTCTATCGGCTCATCAAGGCTTACGCCAGCGAATGACGGGCCCGCGATGAGTCGTGCCACTCTGCTCAAGCTGCATCGCTGGGTCGGTATCGCGCTGGCCCTGATGTTGTTCGTGCAGGGGCTGACCGGGTCCCTCCTCGTGTTCCGGGACGAGATCGATCGCATGCTCCACCCGGAGCTGGTGCTGGTGCCTGCGCCATCGCAGGTGCCGATACAGCAGCTCGTCACTGCGGTGCGCAGCGCCGCACCCGATGCGACGCTACAGCGCATTCGTTTCGATGCGGGCGATGGGGCACCGATATTCGTGATGCGGGGCGGCGACGACCAGCCGTACCTTGTCGCAGTCGACCCCTGGCGCGGCGTGATCCTCAGGCAGGGCGGCTATTCAGCCTGGCCCACCGAGTTCCTCTTTCGCATCCACGACGAGCTGCTCTCGGGCAGGGCGGGCGAGATCATCCTCAGCATGGAGGGCGTTGCGCTCGCGTTCCTCGGTATCGCGGGCTTCGTGATCTGGTGGCCCGGGCGGCGGCGATTGAAATCAGGTTTCCGCGTCATCACCGGACAGGGTGCGGACCGCGCCCTGCGCACGACACACCGGGCCCTGGGCGCGTCGATCGCAGTGATGCTGCTGATGTCGGGAATTACCGGTGCGCTGCTGATCCACCGCACGGTCCTGCAGTCCTGGCTGCCCATGGTGCCGCGCCCGAAGTTCAGCATCGACGCACAGGTGGGCCGGCCCCTCATCCAGATCGACGCGATGCTCGAGCGTGCGCGGCTCGAGCTCGGCCCGCTGCCGCTGCGGGAACTGCGGTTCTCGGGAACCGAGAGCCAGGTGATTGCCTTCTACTTCCAGGATGAGACTTCGCTGCGCCCGAACGCCACGCGCCAGTATTTCTACAACGCGTATGACGGCACCGAGCTTGGCCGTTACGAGCCGGCCGCGCTGCCGGCGCTGAATACTGCCTACGATTGGCTATACACGATCCATACCGGTCGCGCCGCCCGGCTGCCGGGGCGCACCCTCGTGCTCGCCGGGGGGCTGTCACTCGTGTTCTTCGCGACGAGCGGCGTCTGGTTGTGGCTGTCGGCGCAGCGGCAGCGACGGGCACGCCGCCTCAAGTCCGCGCTGGTGCATGCAAAGTGACGACGAGTGTCTGCGGCGGATCAAGTTGCGCGTGCACGTCCCAGCCCATCGCCCGCGCGAACTCGCGCACCAGCGCGAGGCCGAGCCCCATGTGCACGCCGCCGCTGCGCGCGGCTTCCTTGCGCCAGAAGCGCTCGAAGAGGCGGGTCGTGTCGGCAGGCGTCAGGTCGGGCGCCGCGTTGGCAATCGCGAGCCGATAGCCGCCGGCTCCCGCTGCGCCGCTGACGCGGATCGTGCCGCCCTCGGGACCGTATTCGATCGCGTTCTCGAGGAGGTTCACGAGGATCGAGTGCAGCAACGCCGGGTCGGCCTCGACCTGCACCGCTTCGACTTCGATCACCGCCTGCGCGCCGCGTGCGGCCGCGGTGCGCTCGAGCGACTGCCAGGCCCGCTGGACACGCTCCGCGACACTGACCGCCTCGCGTACCGCGCTGAGCTGGCCCGATTCGCTGCGCGCGAGCGCGAGCATGCGGGTGACGATCGCCTCCATCTGCGTCGCGATATCGAGCGTGTCGGCGTCGGTGGCGGGCGGGCGCGAGTCAGGCCAGCGCAGGGCGCTCTCGGCCAGCGTGCGCAGTTCCGCGATCGGCGTGCGCAGCTCGTGCGCCATCGCCGAGCTCACGCGGCGCTCACGCTCGAAGGATTCCTCGAGGCGGGCCAGCAGCGCGTTCAGCGTCGTCGTGATGGGGGCCAGCTCGCGTGGCAGGCCGGCGGTCGCAAAGCGCGTGTCGAGCGTACTGGCATCGACCGCAGCGACTGCGCCCGCCAGCCGCTCGAGCGGCTTGAGGCCGCGGTGGAGCAACCAGGGCACGAGCAGTCCCACGGCGAGCAGCAAGGCGGCCGCCCAGGCGCCTGTCCCGACGAGCAGCTCGCGCAGTTCCTCGTCCAGATCGGCGGAATGGGCCGCGACAACGAGCGTCAGCGGCCGGACTGGAGCCTTCGTTCCCTTGATGGCGGGGCGCGGCTCGAACGTGACACCGATGCCACGCCCCGACTTGCCGTCCGGCAAGGCAAGGAAGAAATGCTTCGGCTTCTTCATGCTGCCGCTCCTTGCCGGCAGGTCGGGCTTGTCCTCCAGGCTTTCGGAGCGCGCGAGCGTCCGGCCGTCCGCGTCCCAAAGCTGGTAGAAATCGCTCGCGACGTCGTCGTCGAAGCCGCGCAGGAACTTGTCGCTGAACGCGAGTGTCACCGCGCCGTCTTCGTGCACCGTGACCAGCGTGCTGATCGCGCGCGCCTCGGCGGCGAGGGCATGGTCGAAGCTTTCGATGAACTCGCCACGCACCGCGTAGTAGAGCGCCAGGAGTCCCGCCAGGAACACCGCGAACAGTGTCAGCACGAGGCTGCGGGTGAGGCGCAGGCGTATCGAGGTCATGCGTCGGCCGGTTCGAGCACGTAGCCGAGGCCGCGGCGGGTGTGGATCAGGGGCGCCGGATCGCCCTCGGCGAGCTTGCGCCGCAGGGTGCAGATCGCGGAATCGACGGCATTGCTCGTCGGGCTCTCGTCGTTGTAGATGTGCTCTTCGATCTCGGCGCGGGTGACGACTTCACCCTGTCGCCGCGCGAGGTACTCGACGAGGTTGTATTCGCGCGCCGTCAGGTCGATCGGGTGGCCAGCGCGTGTCACGGCGCGGCGTCCGGTATCGACCGTCAGGTCGCCCACCACGATCAGGTTCTGCTTGGCGCCATAGGCCCGGCGGCAGAGCGCCGCGACGCGCGCCAGCAACTCCTCGAGCGCGAAGGGCTTGATCAGGTAATCGTCGGCGCCGATGCGCAGCCCCTCGACACGATCGGCCACCGTGTCGCGCGCCGTGAGCAGCAGAACATGCGCCTCGTTGCCGGCGGCGCGCATGCGCGCCAGCAGCGTGAGGCCGTCGAGCTTTGGCAGCATGATGTCGAGCACGATCGCGTCGTAGCGCGTGGTCTCGATGCGCCACAGCGCCTCCTCGCCGTCGGCAGCGGTGTCGACCGCATACCCCGTACGCTCGAGGGCGCCCGTCACGCTGCGCAGCAGCCGCGGGGAGTCCTCGACGTACAGGATGCGCACGGCCTTGCCCTAGTACATGAGCTGCACGCGCGCGAGCAGCCGGCCGGAATCGCCGGGCAGGCCGGGTGCATCGCCGAAGAGATAGTTGACCATCAGCTTGATGTCGTCGCCCTTCAGCAGGTAGTTGAGCCCCGCGACCCAATTGCGGGTGGCGTCACCTGCTGCGTCGAGGTTCGGGTCGAAGACCTCGCGCCGCAGGACAGCCTGCAGCCGCCGGGGCACGACCATGTAGGCGGCGGTGAGTTGCCAGCCCTGTGCATCGAATTCGCGCACCGGCAGGGCATTATCCGGCTCGAATCGCTCGCGCAGGAACTCGCCTCCGAACTGCAGGCGCCCGAGCGTCCACTGCGCATCGGCGCCCCAGCCCATGCGCTGGCCGCGGAAAATGCCGTCGACCGCGCCGCCGGCGGTGGCGTCGAAGCCGAAGCCGGGCTTGGACACGGCCGAGTCTTCCGAATGCATCACGTTGACGGCGCCGACGAGTCGTCCCGCGGTTGGCGAATCGAGCAGCGTGCCGTAGACGCGCGCGGCGCCGAGGAAGCGGTCGTCATCGTTGCGGCTCGAATTCGAGCCGTTTCCGTGGCCGACCGTGACGACGTAGCCGGCACGCTGGCCGGGGAAACGGCCGTAGAGGCCGAGCCCGGGCTGGCGGCCGTCCGCGATGCGATCGCTTCCGAGCGGCCGCTCGATCGTGTCGAACGTCGTGTCGCTCCACAGCTGGTCGCCGCCGAACGCGGGCTTCAGGTAGCCGACGCGGACGTTCGCCGCCGGATACCGGTTCCAGTTCACGTAGATCTCGTTCGCGCTGGCGCGGATGCCCGTGCCGTCGCCGAGCGAATTGGCGCCGAAGTCCGCTTCGAGGCGAAAGTCGAAGTGCTCGGCGAAACCGCCCGAGACCATGAGGCGCGCGCGGCGGAAGTAGAAGCGGTCGTTGATGCCGGCAAAACGCTCGTCGCCGGCGTCTCCCGCCTCGTACTGGCCGTGGATGAAGCCGCTGATCGTGAGTTGCTGCTCGTTGCCCGCGAAGACCACGTCGGCCGCGCGGGCCTTCGCCGGAGCCGGCGCGGGGGCCGCGGCAACCTGGGGCGCCGCCGCGGGCGCAGGCGCAGGCGCGGGCTGCGCGGCCAGCAGCGCCCGCAGGCGCGCGTTTTCTTCCTTGAGTTGCGCGTAACCCGCCTCGAGCGCCTGGAGGCGCTCCTCGACGGTGGGCACGCCGGCGGCGTGGCTCGGTGAGAAGATCGCCGGCGCGGCGAGCGCGGCGCACAGGGTCAGCAGTTTGACGCTCTTTTTCATGGCCCGATTATCGATGCAAGTGCGGGGCCATGGTGCCGGGCTAAGTATTATCCGCAGATTACGCGGCGTCTCCCGTGCGCGCGGCGCGGCGCCGGTCGCTCTCCTTGAGGGCGCGCTTGCGCAGGCGGATCGACTGCGGCGTCACCTCGACGAGTTCGTCGTCGTCGATGAATTCGACGGCCGACTCGAGCGTCAGCTCGACCGGCGGCGTCAGCAGGATCGCGTCGTCCTTGCCCGCGGCGCGGATGTTCGTCAGCTGCTTGGTTTTCGCGGGGTTCACCACGAGGTCGTTCTCGCGGCTGTGGATGCCGATGATCATGCCCTCGTAGATCTTCTCGCCGGGCGTCACGAACATGCGGCCGCGCTCCTGCAGCTTCCACAGTGCATAGGCAACCGCGGTGCCCGCTTCGGCGGAGATGAGCACGCCGCTGCGGCGGGCCGGCACGTCTTCCTTCATGGGCGCGAAGTCGTCGAACACGTGGCTCATGAGGCCCGTGCCGCGCGTCAGGCGCAGGAACTCGCCCTGGAAGCCGATCAGGCCGCGGGCGGGGATGCGGTAGTCGAGGCGCACGCGCCCGCGGCCGTCCGCGGCCATGTCCTGCAGCTCGCCGCGACGCGTGCCGAGCGCTTCCATCACGCCGCCCTGGTGGGCTTCGTCCACGTCGACGGTCAGCACTTCATAGGGTTCATGGCGCACGCCGTCGATCTCGCGCACGACGACACGCGGGCGCGAGACCGCGAGTTCGTAGCCCTCGCGGCGCATGTTCTCGACGAGGATCGTGAGGTGCAGCTCGCCGCGCCCGGAGACCAGGAACACGTCGGTGTCCTCGGTGTCGGCGACGCGCAGCGCGACGTTCGTCAGCAGTTCCTTCAGCAGCCGGTCGCGGATCTGGCGGCTCGTGACGAACTTGCCTTCGGTGCCCGCGAGCGGCGAGTTGTTGACGCGGAAATTCATCGTGAGCGTCGGCTCGTCGACCCGCAGCGCGGGCAGCGCCTCGGGCTGCTCGACGTCGGCGAGCGTGACGCCGATGCCGATTTCGTCGATGCCGTTGACGAGTACGATTTCGCCGGCGCCGGCCGATTCCATCGGCACGCGCTCGAGGCCGCGGAAACCGAAGACCTGGTTGACGCGCGCGCGCTTCGGCGCGCTGTCGCCCGCCAGCAGCAGGACGTCGTCGCCCGCGTGCAGCGTGCCGCGCTGGATGCGGCCGATGCCGATGCGGCCGACGAAGCTCGAGTAGTCGAGCGCGGAAATCTGCAGCTGCAGCGGGGCGGCGGGGTCGCCGCCCGGCGCGGGCACGTGCGAGAGGATCGTGTCGAACAGCGGGCGCATGTCCGTGCCCTGCGTCGCGAGGTCGAGCGACGCCCAGCCGTTCAGGCCCGAGGCGTACACGACGGGAAAGTCGAGCTGCTCGTCGGTGGCGCCCAGCTTGTCGAAGAGGTCGAAGGTCTGGTTGACGACCCAGTCCGGCCGCGCGGCCGGGCGGTCGACCTTGTTGACCACCACGATCGGCTTCAGGCCGAGCGCGAGCGCCTTGCGGGTCACGAAGCGCGTCTGCGGCATCGGGCCTTCGACGGCGTCGACGAGCAGCAGCACGCCGTCGACCATCGACATGACGCGCTCGACCTCGCCGCCGAAGTCCGCGTGGCCGGGCGTGTCGACGATGTTGATGTGCGTGTCGCGATAATCGACCGCCGTGTTCTTGGCGAGGATCGTGATGCCGCGTTCACGCTCGATGTCGTTGGAATCCATCACGCGTTCGGCAACGTGCTGGTGCGCGGCGAAGGTGCCGGCCTGGTGCAGCAGCTTGTCGACGAGGGTGGTCTTGCCATGATCGACGTGGGCGATGATGGCGATGTTGCGTAGGGGGCGCATAAAAGGCCGCGGAGGATAGCATATCCGCCGGGAATGACGGGCCGAATGTGTGTGCGGGGCGGGGCGGCGTCAGTAACGGTCGTCCAGCGCAAAGATGGGCTTGCGGTCGCGCCACTGCCCCCGGGTGAAGTCCGGGAAGTCCAGGGTCCGGTTCGCCTGGGCGATGGACTGCTCGGACAGGGGGGTGATGGCGCTCCAGGCCACCGCGTCGTAGATGTCGATCGGGGTCGGCTCGCCCCGGCGCAGGGATTCGATGAAGGCGTGGATGACGAAGAAGTCCATGCCGCCGTGCCCGGAACCTTCGGCTTCGGACGCATGCTTCTTCCAGAGCGGATGGTCGTATTTCTCGAGCCACGGCTGTGCGCTTTCCCACCGGTCGTGCTGCCGGGCTTCGCCCTCGATATAAATGGAGTCGTTCACGTCCATCCACAGGCCGCGGGTCCCCTGCACCCGAAAACCGAGCGAGTACGGGCGTGGCAGCGACGTGTCGTGAGAGAGCAGGATGGTCTCGCCGTTGGCACAGGCGATCTGGGTCTGCACGATGTCGCCCAGGCTGAAACGCACGCGGTTGTTGGGATGCGCCGGCGCGAGCCTGCCGACGTAGTCGTGCAGCCCGCGGGCCTTGCTGGCATAACTCGTGAGGCGCTCGAACCGGTTGCCGCGGTTGATGTTCGCCTGCATGGCGCAGGGGCCGATGCCATGGCTCGGGTAGAGGTCGCCGTTGCGCTGCACGGAATGAGGCGTGCGCCACTTCGCCTCCGACCAGCCTTTGTCGCCGAATTCCACGCCGCCGCCGTAGGCCTGGCCGGGAATGCCGGCGTTGAACTTCACCGGCCGCAGGTCGTGCTGGTAGCCGCCCTCGAGGTGCAGGATCTCGCCGAAGAGGCCCTGCCGCGCCATGTTGAGCACGGCCATCACGTCGCGCCGGTAGCACACGTTCTCGAGCAGCATGTACGGGGTGCCGGTCTGCTGCTGCGCGAAGAGCACGTCCCAGTGATCCTGCAGCGTGATCCCGGCGACGACCTCGCAGCCGACGGCGATGTGCGACCGCAGGGCCTCGATGGCCTGCGACGCGTGCAGTTCCCATGGCGTCACGACAATCACCGCATCGAGGCCGGCCTGTGCGTACATGTCGCGCCAGGCCTCGGGAGAACCGGTGTACACCCGCGGCTTCGCCTTGCCGGCCTGCGCGGTCGCCTGCACGGCGCGCTCGATCATGAACGGGTCGATATCACAGATTGCACTGACGGCCACGTCGTCGCGTCGCAGCAGCTCGCGCAGGTGCACCTGGCCTCGCATGCCGACCCCGAGGACGCCCACGTTCAGCGCGTCGTTCGGTGCCCATCGGCGCGCGCCGGCCAGGCTCGCGAACGGCAACGACACGCCACCGGCCACGCAGCCGAGGAGGAACTTGCGACGATTCATTGCAGTACCCCGGGATTTCAGTGCCAGAGATCGAAGAACCGGCCCGGCGCGTCGTACTCCGCGCTGAGGACCCGGCCGAAATCGCGCCAGTCCGTGCCCTCGAACGCGAGTGTGCAACTCGCGCCGGTCGCGAAGGCCCCAGTGGCGGCATCCGGTGCGAGCCCATGCACGAACTCGGACAACCCGGGATTGTGGCCGATCAGGAGCAGGTGCGGGACGCAGCCCCCCGTGGCGCGGATGACCACCGCCAGTTCGTCGGGCGGCGCGAGGTAGAGCGAATCGACCCGTCGCAGGAGATGGTCTGCAAGGCCGAATTCGCGCAGGAAGACGGCCGCGGTCTGTGCGGTGCGTGCGGCAGGGCTTGCCAGCACCATCCCCGGCGGAGCCAGGTCCCGCGCACGCAGGCGCCGGGCCATGTCGGCCGCCTCGGCCAGTCCGCGGCGGGTCAGCGGGCGGTCGAAATCCGTGACCGCCGGTTCCTTCCACTCGGCCTGGCCGTGCCGCACGCAGGTCAGGCGCTTCATTGCGGCGGACATGGGGGGATTCTAGAACATGCCGGTCTGCAGGCGCGCTGCCTCGGACATCATCGACTGGTTCCACGGTGGATCGAAGACGAGTTCGACGAGCGCGGCGCGGATCGTCGGGATGATCTCCACCTTTTCCTTGACGTCCTGCACCAGCACCTCGCCCATGCCGCAACCGGGCGCCGTCAGCGTCATCTTCACGTCCACGTCGTGCGTGCCGTCCTCGTTCGTCGTGACGTCGCAGGTGTAGACGAGCCCGAGGTCGACGATGTTGATGGGGATCTCCGGGTCGTAGCAGGTGGCCATCTGCTCCCAGATGAGCCGCTTCAGGTCGTCGAGCGTGGCATCAGGCGGCAGTTCGGGTGCCCTGACCACCTCCTGGCCGATCGCTTCCGCGTGTTCGCCCGCGAGCCGGAACAGGTTGCCGTCGATGTAGAGCGTGAAGCTGCCGCCGAGCGCCTGCGTGATGTAGCCGGCCTGGCCCGGCTTCAGGGTGACCTCGATGCCCGCGGGCACCATGATCGCCTTGACGTCGCGCTGCACGACGAAGGGCTGGTTCTGGTGGGTGCGCATCGGCTACTCCGTCGTCACGGGCTTGCACTCGTGTGCGAGCGCGGCGTTGAGGGTATGCCAGCAGAGGCTGGCGCACTTGACCCGCGCAGGGAAGTCGCGCACGCCGGCGAGCGCCGCGAGCTTGCCGAGCGACGCGGGAGGCTCCGCATTCGCGCCGGTGAGCGTCGCGTGCACGTCGTCGAACAGGCGGCCGATCTCGCCGCGATCCTTGCCCTTGACGGCTTCCGTCATCAGCGACGCGGAGGCCACCGAAATCGCACAGCCCTTGCCGTCGAAGTGCACGTCGCGAACGCGGCCGTCGTCGAGCCGAAGGTAGACGGTCAGCCGATCACCGCACAGCGGGTTGTGGCCGTCCGCACTCGCGTCGGCGGGCGCGAGCGGGCCGAAATTGCGCGGCCGCTTGTTGTGATCGAGGATCACGTCGCGATAGAGCTCTTTCAGGTCCATCAGGCAAACACCTCGCGCGCCTTGTGCAGCGCCCCGACCAGCCGGTCGACGTCGGCTGCATCGTTGTAACAGGCGAACGAGGCGCGGGCGGTGGCGGGCACCCCGAAGAAATCCATCACCGGCATCGCGCAGTGATGCCCCGTGCGGATCGCGACGCCCTCGCTGTCGAGGATCGTGCCGAGATCGTGCGGGTGTATGCCTTCGATCGTGAACGAGAGTACTGCCGCCTTGTCCGTCGCCGTGCCGATCACGCGCAGGCCGGGCACTTCGAGCGCCGCCGCGGTGGCCTGCGCGAGCAGCTGCTGCTCGTGGGCGTGTACGGCGGCGGGCCCGAGGCCCTCGAGGTAGTCGATCGCCGCGGCGAGTCCCACGGCGCCCGAAATGTTCGGCGTGCCCGCCTCGAACTTCCACGGCAGGTCGTTGTAGGTGGTGCCCTCGAACGTCACGGTGAGGATCATGTCGCCGCCGCCTTGCCAGGGCGGCATCTCGCGCAGCAGCGATTCACGGCCGTACAGCACGCCGATCCCGGTCGGCCCGTAGAGCTTGTGGGCGGAGAAGGCATAGAAGTCGCAGTCGAGCGCCTGCATGTCGGCGCCACCGTGCGGCACGGCCTGCGCGCCGTCGAGCAGCACCGGGATGCCCCGCGCACGGGCGGCCTTCACGATCCGCGCGACCGGCAACACCGTGCCGAGCGCGTTCGACACATGCGCCACCGCGACGAGGCGGGTGCGCGGCGACAGCAGGGCCTCGAACGCCTCGAAGCGCAGTTCGCCGCGTTCGTCGATCGGCGCCACCCTGAGCGTGGCGCCGGTGGCGGCGCAGGCCATCTGCCACGGCACGATGTTGGCGTGGTGCTCGAGCCAGGTGACCAGGATCTCGTCGCCCGGCCCCAGTCGCGGGCGCGCCCAGGCATTGGCGACGAGGTTGATCGCCTCGGTCGTGCCGCGGGTGAAGATGATTTCCTTGGTGGAGCGCGCATTCAGGAAACGACGGACGCGCTCCCGGGCGCCTTCGAAGGCCTCCGTGGCCGCCTGGCTGAGCGCGTGCACGCCACGATGCACGTTGGCATGGCTGTGCGTCTCGTAGTGGTCGATCGCGTCGATCACGGCGCGGGGGCGCTGCGCCGAGGCCGCGCTGTCGAGGTAGACGAGCGAACGCCCGTTCACCCGGCGCGCCAGGATCGGAAAATCCGCGCGCACGCGTGCGCTGTCGTAGGGGCTGTCGGCGCGGGCGAGCGCGGTCGCCATTACACGAGCTCCTGCGCCACGGCGGCATCCTCGCCGGTGAAGCGCTGCGCGAACGCGCGTTCGACCTGCGCGCGCAGCGCCGGCAGTTCGATGCGTGCCACGAGTTCGGTGAGGAACGCCCACTTGAGGAGGCTCCTTGCGGTGCGCGGCTCGATGCCGCGCGAGAGCAGGTAGAACAGCATCTGCTCGTCGAGCTTGCCGGCGGTGGCGCCGTGGCTTGCCTTCACGTCGTCGGTGTAGATCTCGAGTTGCGGGCGCACGTCGGCTTCGGCGCCGGGCCCGGCTAGGAGGCTTTTGAGCGACTGGCGCGATGCGGCGCGCGTGGCACCGGGGCGCATCAGGATGTGGCCGTTGAAGGCGACGCGGGAGCGTCCCGCGGCGATGCCGCGGAAGTCCTCGGCCGTTTCGGTGTCCGGTGCGTCGTGCTCCACGACCGCATAGGTGTCGTTCACTTGCGCGCCGTCGAGGGCGACCGAACTCGCGTAGGCGATGCACGCGCCCCGCCCGGCGAGGCGGGCATGCAGCGTGGTGCGCGCAGCCTGGGCGCCGAGCGCGACCGTATCGAGCCCGTAGGCAGCGTCCGCGCCGATGGCGACGCGCAGCGTTTCAAAATGGGTGGCACCCGCGCCGAGTTGCTGCACGCGCGTGTGGCGCAGTTGCGCGCCGGCACCAAGCCGCAGGTCGACGGCCGCATGGGTGAATGTCGCCCCGTCGGCGAGTCCGAGGTGACGCTCGACGAGGCGAAGGCGGGAGTGGGCGCCGGCCTCGATCGTCAGGGCGGGATAGGAGGCCGCATCCTCGCCGGGCTGGGTCGCGACGAACAGGACCTCGATGTCGCGCGCTGCATCGGCGGCGGCGGAGATCGTCGTGGCGTGGGGTGCAAAGGCCACGGCGAGGGCGCCGAGGCGCGCGTCGGGCGCGTGCTGGCCGAAATCGGCGGCGAGCGTCGCCTGCGTGTCGATCCCGACGCCGGAAGCTTCGCCCGGACTCGTCGACAGCGTAGCGGCAATAAGGCCGTCGACGAACACGAGGCGGTCGAATCCCGCGAGCGGTTCAGGCAGCACGCTGCGTGCGCGATCGATCGCCGCGGAATCCAGCGCGAGGCGCGGCGTGAATCCGAGGCTGTCGAGCGATTTGAGGCCGGCATAGCGCCAGTTCTCGTCGCGGGGGCCCGGCAGGCCGTCATTCGCCACCAGCGCGAGCGCGGCGGCGCGTTGCTCGCGCCGCGCATCGGCGGCGGGCAGGGCAGCCGCCACCCCCGCATGATCGGCAACGAGGCGGGCGAGGGCGCTCACGCGGCGCTCGCCTCGAGCAGCCAGTCGTAGCCGCGCTGCTCGAGTTCGAGCGCGAGCTCCGGGCCGCCGCTGTGGACGATGCGGCCGCGCGACAGCACGTGTACCCGATCGGGCCGCACGTGATCGAGCAGCCGCTGGTAGTGCGTCACGAGGACGATCGAGCGCGTGGCGCCGCGCAATGAATTGATGCCCTGGGCAACCACCTTCATCGCGTCGATGTCGAGGCCCGAGTCGGTCTCGTCGAGCAGCGCGAGGCGCGGCTCGAGCACGAGCATCTGCAGGATCTCGTTGCGCTTCTTCTCGCCGCCCGAGAACCCCTCGTTGACGCCGCGCGACAGGAAGCCCTCGTCCATCTGCATGAACTTCATCCGGCCGCGCACGAGTTCGAGGAACTCGAAGGCATCGACCTCGGGCTGGCCGGCGGCCTTGCGGCGCGCATTGAGCGCCGCCTTCAGCAGGTACACGTTGTTGACGCCGGGGATCTCGACCGGGTACTGGAAGCCGAGGAACACGCCCGCACAGGCGCGCTCCTCCGCGGCCATCGCAAGCAGGTCCTGGTCGTCGTACGACACGCGACCCTGTGTCACCGCATAACCGGGCCGCCCGGCAAGCGTGTAGGCGAGCGTGCTCTTGCCGGAGCCGTTCGGACCCATGATCGCGTGCACTTCGCCGGTCGGCACCTCGAGCGTGAGCCCGTTCAGCACCTTGCGGTCGGCCACCGTGACGTGGAGATTTTCGATTTTCAGCATGCTCAGCCCACCGCTCCTTCGAGTGTCACCGCCAGCAAATTCTGCGCCTCGACCGCGAACTCCATCGGCAGCTCCCGGAAGACGCTCTTGCAGAAGCCGCTGACGATCATGTTGACCGCGTCTTCCTGCGAGATGCCCCGCTGCAGGCAGTAGAACAGCTGGTCTTCGCTGATCTTCGAGGTGCTCGCTTCGTGTTCGACGGTCGCGGTCGCATTCTTGACCTCGACATAGGGAAAGGTGTGCGCGCCGCAATCGCCACCCATCAGCAGCGAGTCGCACTGGGTGAAATTGCGCGCGCCGTGTGCGCCCGGCAGGATTTTCACGAGCCCGCGATAGGTGTTCTGGCCGTGCCCGGCCGAAATGCCCTTCGAGACGATCGTGCTGCGCGTATTGGCGCCGATATGGATCATCTTGGTGCCGGTGTCGGCCTGCTGGTAGTGGTTGGCCGTCGCGACCGAATAGAACTCGCCGACGGAGCCCTCGCCGCGCAGCACGCAGCTCGGGTACTTCCAGGTGATCGCCGATCCGGTTTCCACCTGGGTCCAGGCGATGTGCGAATTGCGGCCGCGGCAGTCGCCGCGCTTCGTCACGAAATTGTAGATGCCGCCGACGCCCTGCTCGTCGCCCGGGTACCAGTTCTGCACGGTCGAGTACTTGATCTTCGCGTCGTCGAGCGCGACGAGTTCGACCACGGCCGCGTGCAGCTGGTTCTCGTCGCGCATCGGGGCGGTGCAGCCCTCGAGGTAGGAGACATGCGAACCCTCGTCGGCGACGATCAGCGTGCGCTCGAACTGGCCGGTCTTCGCCGCATTGATGCGAAAGTAGGTCGACAGCTCCATCGGGCAGCGCACGCCCTTCGGCACGTAGACGAAGGAGCCGTCGGTGAACACGGCCGAATTGAGCGTGGCGTAGAAGTTGTCCGTGTACGGCACGACCGTGCCGAGGTATTTCTCGACGAGCCCGGGGTGGTCGCGTACCGCGTCGGAAAACGAACAGAAGACCACGCCCGCCTTCGCGAGCTTCTCCTTGAAGGTGGTTGCGACCGAAACGCTGTCGAACACGGCATCGACCGCGACGCCCGCGAGGCGCGCCCGCTCGTGCAGCGGCACGCCGAGCTTCTCGTAGGTGGCGAGCAGCTTCGGGTCGACCTCGTCGAGGCTCTTTGGCGCATTCGCGTCGACCTTGGGCGCCGAATAGTAGGAAATGGCCTGGTAGTCGATCGGCTCGAAGCGCACGTGCGCCCAGCGCGGCTCGCGCATCTTGAGCCAGTGCCTGAAGGCCTTCAGGCGCCAGTCGAGCAGGAATTGCGGCTCGCCTTTCTTGCGGGAGATGAAGCGGATGACATCCGCGTCGAGTCCCGGCGGCACCGTGTCTGATTCGATGTCGGTGACGAAGCCGTGGCGATAGCTGCGCCCGACCAGGGCTTCGAGGTCAGGTGCCCCGCTCATGACGCCCCCCGCGTGCGCGTCGCGAGGAACTTCACTTCCTGCTCGAGGATGGGCAGGCGCGAAGGCTCGCTCTCGAGCCCTGCGAGCTGCGCGAGCGAGACATCCTGCAGCGAACGGCGGATCGCGCCGTTCACGCTCTGCCACGCACGCGATACGCGGCAATGGCCCTCGATGTCGCACTGGCCTTCGCCGGACGAACACTCCGTGAGCGCGAGCGGCCCTTCCAGGGCGTCGAGGATCGCAGCTGCGCTGATGCCGTCGGGTTCCTTCGCGAGCTGGTAGCCCCCATGCAGGCCGCGCGTCGAGGCGACGAGCCCTGCGCGGTGCAGTTGTTTCAGCAGCTTGCTGACGGTGGGCGCCGCGATGCGGGTGCGCGCGGCGAGCGAAGCGGCCGTCATCTGCGGCACGGGCGAGCGCGCCAGCGCCGCGAGGATGACGGTGGCGTAGTCGGTCAGTCGGCTGATGCGCAGCATAGGGGACTATTTTAGTCCTCTTTAGGCAGCCCTGCCAAATTTCCTTCCGTTATAATTGCGGGCTGACATTCAAACGAATGAGGGACAGGCGATGGACAAGGCAGGACTCGAGCGCGTCGCGCGCGCCATGGTGGCCAGGGACAAGGGCATTCTCGCCGCTGACGAGAGCTCGGGCACCATCAAGAAGCGTTTCGACGCGATCCAGCTCGAATCCACCGAGGAGCATCGCCGCGGCTATCGCGAGATGCTGTTCACCACCCCGGGCATCGGCCAGTGGATCAGTGGCGTCATTTTCTACGACGAGACGCTGCGCCAGAAGACCCGCGACGGCGTGCCGTTCGCCGCCTGGCTCGAAAAGCAGGGCGTGCTGCCCGGCATCAAGGTGGACCTCGGCGCGAAGGCGCTCGCGGGTTTCCCGGGCGAGACGATCACGGAGGGCCTCGATGGCCTGCGCGAGCGCCTCGCGGAGTACTACCAGCTCGGGGCGCGGTTTGCGAAATGGCGCGCGGTGATCGACATCGCCGAGGGCATCCCGTCGCGGTTCGGCATCGAGGCGAATGCCCACGCGCTCGCGCGCTACGCGGCGCTGTGCCAGGAACAACAGATCGTCCCGATTGTCGAACCGGAAGTGTTGATGGACGGGGGCCACTCGATCGAACGCTGCGAAGAAGTCACGAATGCGGTGCTCGCCGAAGTGTTCAGCCAGCTCGCGCTCCATCGCATCCACCTCGAAGGCATGGTGCTGAAGCCCAATATGGTGATTTCCGGCAAGAAGGCGGCCAAGCGCGCGAGCCCCGAGCAGGTGGCGGAAGCCACGGTGCGCACGCTCAGGCGCCACGTGCCCTCGGCCGTGCCGGGCATCGCGTTCCTCTCGGGCGGGCAGAGCTCGCCCGAGGCGACCCTGCACCTGTCGCTGATGAACAAGCTCGGCCCGCTGCCGTGGAACCTCACGTTCAGCTACGGTCGCGCGCTGCAGGACACCGCGCTCAAGGCCTGGGGCGGCAAGCCGTCGGCCTACGGCGCCGGCCAGAAGGAATTCGCCAAGCGCGCACGCCTGAACAGCCTCGCCACCACCGGCCGATACGCCGCGACCCAAGAGGCCGACGCCGCCTAGCGGCTGCGGGGTTGCGATCGCGTGACTGAGCTGCATCCGCCGACACCTGCGTCGGCGCAGGCCGACGACGTGGTGGTCGAGGTGAAGGGCGTGCACTACGCCGTCGGCCGGCGCGAGATCTTCGCGGGACTCGACGTCGTGGCGCGGCGTGGCCGTGTCACGGCCATCATGGGCCCGAGCGGCACGGGCAAGACGACGCTGTTGCGGCTCATCACCGGGCAGACAGCCCCGACGGCGGGCGAAGTGCGCCTGTGGGGACAGCGCGTCGCGACCCTGCGCCAGCGCGAGCTGTACGCGCTGCGCCGGCGCACCGGCATGCTGTTCCAGAACGGCGCACTGCTCACCGACCTCGATGTTTTCGAGAATGTCGCCTTTCCCGTGCGCGAGCACACCGACCTCTCCGAGCCGCTGATCCGCGAACTCGTGCTGACGAAGCTGCACGCGGTCGGGCTGCGCGGCGCGGCGCGCATGATGCCGGGTGAACTCTCGGGCGGCATGGCGCGGCGCGTGGCGCTGGCGCGTGCCGTGGTGCTGGATCCGGAGCTGCTGATCTACGACGAGCCCTTCGTGGGCCTCGACCCGATCTCGATGGGCGTGATCGTGCGGCTCATCCGGCAGATGAACCGCGTGCTCGGCATCACGAGCATCGTCGTGTCGCACGACGTGCACGAACTCGCGGCGATCGCGGACGACAGCTACCTGCTGTCGCAGGGTCGTTGCGTCGCCTCGGGGAGCCCCGAGGAACTGCATCGCAGCGACTCGGAGATCGTGCGGCAGTTCCTCGACGGGGTCGCCGACGGACCGGTGCCGTTCCACTACCCGGCGCCGGACTATCGCGACCAGTTGCTCGGTGTCGAGCGGCGTGCGCAGGGAGGCAGGGCCTCGTGAGCGCCGCCACCCGGGAAGGATTGCTGCCTGGCACCCTGCGGCGCGTCGGCGCCGTCGGCGTGTTCTTCGGGGCGGTGCTCGCCCAGTGCGTGCCCGCGCTCGCGCGTCCGCGGCTGATCGTGCACCAGGTCTACAACGCCGGTGCCCGCTCGCTGATCATCATCATGCTGTGCGGCCTCTTCGTCGGCATGGTGCTCGGCCTGCAGGGCTTCGACCTGCTGCAGCGTTTCGGCTCCGAGGATGCGCTCGGCGTCGCGGCGGCGCTCGGGCTCCTGAAGGAACTCGGGCCCGTGGTCACCGCATTGCTGTTTGCTGGCCGCGCGGGCACCGCGTTGACATCCGAGATCGGCCTGATGCGCGCCACGGACCAGCTCACCGCGATGCAGATGATGGCGGTCGATCCGATGCAGCGCATCGTTGCACCGCGTTTCATCGGCGGCGTGATCGCGATGCCGCTGCTGGTCGCGATCTTCAACCTCGTGGGCCTCTACGGCGCGCAGCTAGTCGGCGTGCAGATGATGGACGTCGACGCGGGCGCCTACTGGTCGCAGATGCAGGGCGCCGTGCAACTGAACGACGTTCAGGAGGGATTCATAAAAAGCGTGGTATTCGGTACGGCATGCAGCCTGGTCGCCGTGTACGAGGGTTACCATGCCGAGCCGACGGCCGCGGGTGTCGGGCTCGCGACGACACGCACCGTCGTGACGTCATCCGTGCTGACGCTGTTGCTCGACTACATCCTGACCGCTGCATTTCTCTGAAGGGTTCGACATCATGCGTCCCAATCGTGCACTTGAAATCGGTACCGGGCTGTTCGTGCTGCTCGGTTTTGCCGCGCTCTTTTTCCTCACGACGCAGTTGCCCGGCAGCGGCGTCAGGGTCGGCGGCGCGTCGGGGTACACGGTGACGGCGCGCTTCGACAACGTGGGCGACCTCAAGACCGGCTCGCCGGTCACCCTCGCGGGCGTGCGCATCGGCCGCGTCACGGGCATCGCCTTCGATCCGGCCGATTTCAAGGCCGTCGTCACGCTCGACATCGAGAACCAGTACGACAGGATCCCCGATGACAGCGACGCGAGCATCCAGACGGCAGGCCTGCTCGGTGGCAAGTACGTCGGCATCGGCCCGGGTGGTTCGGACAGCTACCTGCACGCAGGCAGCTCCATCGAGTTCACGCAGTCGGCCATCGTGCTCGAGACCCTCGTGAACAAGTTCTTCGCGAATTTCGCGAGCCGCGGCAGCGCCCCTGCGCCCGCGGAGAAGGAGGAGAAGCAGCCATGACCCGCAACCCCATCCGCCTGGCGACGTCGATCGCCGTGCTGCTCCTGTCGCTGCCGCTGCGGGCGGCCGATCCCGTCGACGCGAGCGGGCCCGGGAAGTTGATCGAATCCGCGGCGCAATCGATGCTGAAGGAACTCGACGCGCACCGGGCCGAATATCGCAAGGATCCGGGCAAGGTGGAGCAGCTCGTCGACGAGGTCCTGCTGCCGCATTTCGACTCGCAATACGCGGCGCGCCTGGTGCTCGGCACCCACTGGCGCACGGCGACGGCGGCCCAGCGCGAGCGCTTCATCAAGGCGTTCTACCAGTCGCTGGTGCGCAATTACGGCTCGGCGCTCGCCGAGTTCACCGGCGAGCGGCTCAAGGTGTTTCCCGCGCAGATCGGCCCGGACGGCACGCGCGCCACGGTGCGCACCGAGGTGAAGCGCAGCAACGGCGATCGTGTGCCCGTCAACTACAGCGTGCGCAAGACCGCAGCCGGCTGGATGGCCTGGGACGTCACGATCGAAGGCATCAGCTACGTGAAGAGCTTCCGCGAGGATTTCGGCGCGGAAATCGACCAGAAGGGCCTCGATGCCGTGATCGAGCGGCTCGAGAAGGGCGAAGGGCCGGCGCAGAAGAAGGCCGCGTGATAGAGCTCGCCGAAACCGCGCCGGGGCGCCTCGCGTTGCGCGGCAACCTCGACTTCGGCACGGCCTGTGTCGCGCACCAGGCGGGCCTCGCCTGGTTCATTCGCGACGGCGCGCGCGACTGGACGGTCGATTGCAGCGGTCTCGATGCCGCGAACAGCGCGGCGGTCGCGGTCCTGCTCGATTGGCTCGCCGCCGTGCACCGGGCGGGCGGTCACCTGCGCTTCGAAGCGCTGCCGGAGCGCGTGCGCGCGATCGCCGAGATCAGCGAAGTCGCGGAGCTGCTCGAAGCCGGCGTCTGAAGCCGGCTGCCGTCGCTAGGGCTGCGGCGGCGAGGCGTCGTTGCCGGTCGATTCCGGATCGTCCTGCAGGTCGATGCCTTCATCCGCCGGCGTGTCCTGCACGTTGCCGTCGTGCACCGCGTACTCGCGCTGCTGGAAGAACGCGCCGCGCACGAAGGCGTAAGGATCGTAGACGTCCTGCAGCGTATCGGTGACGGGCAGCAGCCGCGCGCGCCGATCGAGCAGCCGGAAGGCATCGAGGCCGTAGCGCCACTCCCAATGATCGACGTAGTTGACCGGGTCGGCGTAGCGGTCCGCGACCTTGGCCGCGCCATCGCGGAAGGTCGATGGGCCAAGGATGGGCAGCATCAGGTAGGGGCCGGCCGGCACGCCCCACTTGCCCAGCGTCTGGCCGAAATCCTCGTCATTGCGGTCGAGTCCCGCTGCGGTTGCAGGATCGAGCAGGCCGCCGGCCCCCGCGACGGTGTTCAGCAGGAAGCGCCCGAGGTCACTGAAGCCGGCGCGCGGCTTGCCCTGCAGGAACTGGTTGACGATCGTCGTCGGGTAATTGACGTTGCTCCAGAAATTGCTCACGCCGGTCTGCACGATCGCCGGCGTGATCCTGCGATAAGTGCGCGCGACGGGGCGCGCGATCGCGCGGTCGAGCCCCTCGTTCATCGAGTACATCGAACGGTTGAATTTCTCGATGGGGTCCCGCGCATCCGGCTTGAGGGGCTGGGAGGTGCAGGCGGAGAAGGCAAGGACGGTCGCAAGGGCGACGGCGAGGCGCAAGGGCATTGTGGAATGATACCAGTGGCGCGCGCCGCCCGCCGCGCTGCGCGCGGCGGGCGGCGGGCGGCGGGCTACGGGCTGCGAGCTACGGGCCAGAAGCGCGCTGCGCGCGCCGGGACCAAGCCTGCGCTTCTGGCCCGTTGCCCGTTGCCCCTAGCCCGTTGCCTGCCGCGCTTCGCGCGAAGCCGCCTCCGGCCTGCGCTTGCGCTCGCGGCTGACTGCTTCCCGCACCTCGTCCAGGCGCGCCTGGAAGCGCTGGCGCTGCACACCCGTCAGGTTCGGCGCGGCGAGCGCGAGTTCGAGCTGCTGCATCGACAGCGGCAGGTTGCCGTTGGCGATGTGGTACTCGCTCATGTAGAAATAGGCGTCGCCCGTGTCGCCCGCTGCGCTCGCCGCGAGCGCCGTCAGCCGGATCTGTTCGGGCGTCGGCGAGACGTTGTTGAAGAGGTCGAGCAGCATCACGTGCGCCTCGCGCGCGCGACCGGCGCGCATCAACGCCTCCGCATAGCGTACGGTCAGCGGCACGTTGCGCGGCGAGAGGCGCAGCGCCTCCGCAAAGGTGGCGAGCGCGGCGTCCGTGGCGCCCGCCGACATCTGCGCCTGGCCGAGCGCCGCCGCGATCGTCGGGTTGCCGTCGTAATGCTGGTGCAGGTCGTGGAGCACCGCCACGGCGTCCGTGGCTTCGCCATGGCCGAGTTCCGCCAGTGCCTCGCCGTATTTCACGCCGACGCCGGAATGGCCTTCGGCGACCTGCCCTTCGTAGTAGGCCCGCAGGTCGGTGTCGGACTCCGCCGCCACGACGCGCGAGCGCTCGCGTGCCAGCAGGTAGGGGACTTCGGGCTTCGCCTTCGGCACCGGATAGTCCCTGGCGCGATCGCGCGCCTCGGCGATGCGGTTCGTGGTGACAGGGTGGGTGAGGATGAACTCGGGGATGTTCTGTCCCGAGAGCCCCGAGTGCCGGTTCATCGTTTCGAAGAAGGATGACATCGCGTTCGGGTCGAAGCCGGCGGAGGCGAGGTAGGAGATGCCGATGCGATCGGCTTCCTGCTCGTTCGAGCGCGTGTAGTTGATCTGCTGTTGCGCGGCCGTGCCCTGCGCGACGGCGATTGCGGCCTGCGCGGCGTCACCACCGGCCATCGCCCCGAGCAGGATGCCGGCGATCACCATCGCGGTGGTGGCGAGGCTCTGCCGCCCCGCGGCGCGGATGCTGCGCGCGATGTGGCGCTGGGTCACGTGCGCGATTTCATGCGCGAGTACGCCCGCCAGTTCGGATTCACTTTTCGTCGCGAGCAGCAGCCCCTGGTTCACGCCTATGAAGCCGCCGGGCAGCGCGAAGGCGTTGATGGCCGGGTCGCGCACCACGAAGAACGTGAAACGATTGCCGTCGTCGGTCGCCTGCGCCGCGATCCGGGAACCGAGTGCCTGGATGTACTCGCTGATCTCGGGGTCCTCGAGGATCTGGCCCTGTTCGCGCAGCTGGCGCAGCACCGTGAGGCCGATGCGGAATTCGTCGCCGCGCGTGATGATCGCATCGACGGGGTTGCCCATGTCGGGCAGTTCATTGCCGACCTGGGCGGCGGTGGCCGTCGCGGTCGCGCACAGGAGCATCAGGATCCACGCCCGCTTCATGCGTCGTTCGACCCCGGTCGCGGGTGTTGGTTCAGGCCGGCTGCCCTCAGAGGATCTCGGAGGCGTGGTCGGCAAGCCGCGACCGCTCGCCGCGCACCAGCGTGATGTGCCCGGCGTGGTCCCAGCCCCGGAAGCGGTTCACCACATACGTGAGCCCGGAGGTGGTTTCCGTGAGGTAGGGCGTGTCGATCTGCGCGATGTTGCCGAGGCAGACGAGCTTGGTGCCCGGTCCCGCGCGCGTCACGAGGGCCTTCATCTGCTTCGGCGTGAGGTTTTGCGCCTCGTCGAGGATGATGAAGCGGTTGAGGAAGGTGCGCCCGCGCATGAAATTGAGCGAGCGGATCTTGATGCGGTTGCGCAGCAGGTCGTTCGTCGCGGCGCGACCCCAGTTGCCGCCTTCCTGGCTCTGGGTCAGCACTTCGAGGTTGTCCATCAGCGCGCCCATCCAGGGCTCCATCTTCTCCTCCTCGGTGCCGGGCAGGAAGCCGATGTCTTCGCCGAGCGGGATCGTCACGCGCGTCATGATGATCTCGACGAAACGCTTCTCCTCGATCGTCTGCATCAGGCCGGCCGCGAGCGTCAGCAGCGTCTTGCCCGTGCCGGCCGGCCCGAGGATCGACACGAAATCGATCTCGGGGTCCATCAGCAGGTTGAACGCGAAATTCTGCTCGCGGTTGCGCGCGGCGATGCCCCAGACGTTGTGGCGGTCGCTGCGGAAGTCGCGCGTGATCTCGACGGTGGCGGTGTCGCCGTCGACCTTGCGCACGATGGCCTCGATGCCCTGCGCGTCCTCCTGGTGCACGAATTCGTTCGCCTGCCACTCGTGCACGGTCGGCCCCGTGACCGTGTAGAAGGTGCGTTCGCCGTCCTTCCACGAGCGCATGTCCTTGCCGTGCTGCTCCCAGAAGTCGGCGGGCAGCGGCGCGTGGCCGGTGTAGAGGACGTCGGCGTCCTCGATCGTCTTGTCGCTGTAGTAGTCCTCCGCGTGCACGCCGACCACCGCGGCCTTGATCCGCAGGTTGATGTCCTTCGATACGAGCGTGACGCGCGCGTCGGTGTGCAGTGCCTGCAGGGCGAGCACCTGCGAGAGGATCGCGTTGTCGCTGCCGTGCCCCGGCAGGTAGTCGGGCAGCGCGGAGGCCAGCTGGCGGGTCTGGAAATAGAGCCGTCCCGACGATGCCTTCTTGCCGTGGTTGCCCGAATAGCCGGACGGCAGCGGCAGGCCGGCATCGATGGCGTCCTTCTTCGCATCGCGCATCAGCTCGTCGAGGAAACGGCTGACCTGGCGCACGTTGCGCGAGGATTCCGAGAGGCCCTTCTTGTTGGCGTCGAGTTCCTCGAGCACGATCATCGGCAGGTAGATGTCGTGTTCCTCGAAGCGGAAGATCGAGGTCGGGTCGTGCATCAGCACATTCGTGTCGAGCACGAAGATGCGTCGTTCGCGGGGTGGGGGGCTCTTCAATGTCCTGGCGTGGGTCGCGGGGCCGTGTCTGGTGCCTGCATCGTCAGGATCGTTTCGCCGCTTCAAGGACTTCCTCCGCGTGACCCGCCACCTTCACCTTGCGCCATTCGCGCGCGAGCTTGCCGGTGGCGTCGATCAGGAAGGTGCTGCGCTCGATGCCCAGGACCTTCCTGCCATACATGTTCTTCTCCCGGATGACATCGAACAGCCGGCAAGCCTGCTCGTCGGCGTCGGAGAGCAGCTCGAAAGGCAGGCGCTCGCGGTCGCGAAACTTCACGTGCGAGGCGCAGCTGTCGCGCGAGATGCCGAAGACGGCGGTCTTCGCGCGCCGGAAGGCCGCGTGCAGGTCGCGGAAGTCCTGCCCTTCGCGGGTGCAGCCCGGGGTCGAGTCCCTCGGGTAGAAGTAGAGCACGACTTGTTCCCCGGCATGATCGGCAAGGCGCCATTCGCTGCCGTCGCTCTGCGCCAGGCGCAAGGCCGGGACCTTCGCGCCGACCTTCACGACTTGACGGGCTCCATGATCGCGTCGAGGTTCAGCGAATCGCAGAAGTCCATGAACTCCTCGCGCAGGTGCGCCAGGTGGATGCGGGTCGGCACATTGACGATCATCTGCACGGAGAACATCGGGGCGCCGGTGTGCGCGGCCGCGTAGACGCGGGTCGACAGCTCGGCGATGTCGATCGCCCGGCTCGAGAAGAAGCCGGACAGGCCGGTCACGATGCCGGTCTGGTCGAGGCACACCACGTCGATCGAGTAGGGCACCATGTCGGTGCGCGTGCCGCGCGGCTCGGTGCGCTTGATGTTGACCGTGAGGCCCGAGGTCTCGCCGAGTTTCTTCAGTTCGGTCTCGAGCTTGGCGAGCGAATGCCAGTTGCCGGACACGAGCAGCAGCATCGCGAACTCGGAGCCGAGGTTCGCCATGCGGCTTTCGCTGATGCTGCCCCCGCACTCGGTGATCACGCGCGAGAGTTCGTGGACGATGCCGGTACGGTCGCTGCCGACTGCAGAGACGGCTAGATGCTGCTTCACGGGGAGAGTGTACCGGGCGGCGGGCGTTATGCGAAACGTTCCCGCACGATCGTTGCGGGGCCGCTTGCCTCGTTGGTTGGCGACCCTTACCATCACGCGATTCCCTGTCACGTTTCCCGTCTGGATTCTCGATGTTCTCAGGCAGTCTGGTCGCCGCCCTCACGCCGATGGGGCACGACGGCGCGATCGATCATGCGGCCTGGTCCCGCCTCGTCGAATTCCACGCGGCCAGCGGCACCCGCGGGCTCGTGGTCGGCGGCACCACCGGCGAATCCACGGCGCTCACCGACGCCGAGCTCGAAGAGCTGACATGCCTTGCCGTGCAGCGCGCAGCCGGTCGCCTCGCGATCATCGCGGGCGCGGGCACGAGCAGCACCGCCGCGACGGTTGCGCGCGTCACGCGCCTCTCGCAACTCGGCGTCGATGGCCTGCTGGTCGTCACGCCTGCCTATGTCCGCCCGACGCAGGAAGGGTTGTTTCGCCATTTCGAGGCAGTTGCCGCAGCGAGCCGCGTGCCGGTCATCCTGTACAACGTGCCGTCCCGCACCGCCGTCGACCTGCTGCCCACGACCGTCGCGCGGCTTGCCGCGCTGCCACGCATCGTCGCGATCAAGGAAGCCGTCGATTCGATGGCGCGCGTGCGCGAGCTCGTGCAGGCCGCCCCGCCGGGATTCACCGTGCTGAGCGGCGACGACGCGACGGCCCGCGAGGCCGTGGCGCTCGGTGCGCGCGGCGTCGTTTCGGTCACCGCGAACGTCGTGCCGCGCCAGGTCGCCGAGGTCATCAAGGCGGCCCTCGAAGGCGATGCAGCGCGCGCCGCGGAACTCGATGCCCGCCTCGCGGGTCTGCACCGGGCGCTCTTCATCGAACCGAACCCGATCCCCGCGAAGTGGATCGCCCGGAAGATGGGGCTCGTGCCGGCAGGCCTGCGCCTGCCGCTCACGCCGCTCGAGCCTGGACATGAAGCGACGCTGCGCCATGCGATGATGGCGGCTGGCGTCGCCCTCGACTGAAGGAATCCAGATGAGACACTGGCTGATTGGACTGCTCGCCGCCGCGGCCCTGGCCGGCTGCAAGACATCGGGAAGCGGCTGCGGGGCCCCCCCGGAATACACGAATTCCAACAGCATCGCGCCGCTGCAGGTGCCCTCGGGCATGGACGCGCCGAATACCCGCGGTGCGCTGCGCGTGCCCGACCTCGACACCCCGGAGCGCCCGCGCGGGCCGGACGAGCCGTGCCTCGACCAGCCGCCGAAGTACGTGCCGCCGCCGAAGCCGGCCCCCACACCGCAGGCGTGACAAGCCTGATATCATTGGCAGTTCAGCGTAATCCATTGATTCCGGAGAGGTGGCCGAGCGGTTGAAGGCACTTCGTTGGAAGCGAAGCAACATCCAAAAGGTGTTCGAGGGTTCGAATCCCTCCCTCTCCGCCAAAAGTGTCCGCTCCTGAACATCCGAGGTTCCATGGCGGCTCGCATCGGTTCCTCCGCGACGACCAGCCGCAAACCCCGCCAGGCCCGGAAGGGAGCAACGGTAGCGGCGATGTCGGGTGCCGGGGGGTCGACTGGTGCGGGTCGCCTCCAATCCTGAGCCCATGAGTTACACGGCACTCGCACGCAAATGGCGGCCGAAGCGCTTCACCGAGATGGTGGGGCAGGAGCACGTCCTCAAGGCGCTCGCCAATGCGCTCACGGAGGGTCGTGTCCACCACGCATTCCTGTTTACCGGCACGCGTGGGGTCGGCAAGACGACCGTCGCGCGCATCCTCGCGAAATGCCTCAACTGCGAGACGGGCCCGACCGCCGAACCCTGCGGCGCGTGCGGCGCCTGCCGCTCGATCGACGAGGGCCGTTTCGTCGACCTGATCGAGGTCGACGCCGCCTCGCGCACCAAGGTCGACGACACGCGGGAACTGCTCGACAACGTGCAGTATTCGCCCGCAGCCGGTCGCTACAAGGTCTACCTCATCGACGAAGTGCACATGCTGTCGGCGCACTCCTTCAACGCGCTGCTGAAGACGCTCGAGGAGCCGCCGCCGCACGTCAAGTTCCTGCTCGCGACCACCGATCCGCAGAAGCTGCCGGTCACCGTGCTGTCGCGCTGCCTGCAATTCAACCTGAAGCGCCTGCCGGTCGGCCTGATCGCCGGCCGCATGGCGGAGATCCTTGGTGCGGAGGGCGTGCCCTTCGAACCCGCCGCCCTGCAACTGGTCGCGCACGCGGCCGACGGCAGCATGCGCGACGGCCTGTCGCTGCTCGACCAGCTGATCGCGTTCGGCGGCGGCGCCGTCACGGAATCGGCGGCGCGCGAAATGCTCGGCACCATCGATCGCGACCGGGTAGCCGCGATCGCCGACGCGCTGGCGTCGGGCGACGCGGAGCTGCTCATCGCGGCGGCGCATGCACTCGAGGAGTGGGCGCCCGATTACGGCGCCGTGCTCGATGAGCTTGCAGGCGTGCTCGTGCGTGTCGCACTGAAGCAGGCGGTGCCCGGCTATGACCTCTCCGAGACGCCGGACGCCGCGCTGATCGGGCGCCTCGCCGCCGGCATGTCCGCGGATGACGTGCAGCTCCACTACCAGACTGCCATCCTCGGGCGCCGCGACCTGCCGCTTGCGCCGGATGCACGCACCGGCTTCGACATGGTGTTGTTGCGCATGCTCGCGTTCCGGTATACGGGCCCGGGCGTCGGGGTGGGACAAGGCCCGGCCGTCGCGGTTGCGCCGGCCCCCGCCGCGCCGACTGCGCGGCGCCCGGCCGCGGCGACGCGCGGGGGCGGGGGTGCGGCGCAGGCCTCGCTCAGTGCCGTGGCCTGGCCGCAACTCGCGGCAAGCCTCGACCTGTCGGGCCTTTCGCGCCAGCTCGCCGCGAATTGTGCGTTCCTGGGCCGCCAGGGCGCGGTCGTGCGGCTCGGCCTCGACGCACGGCACGAGTCGATGCGTACGAAGGCACAGGAAGACCGGCTGGCCCAGGCCCTGTCACGGGCGCTGGGCGAGGGCGTGCGGGTCGAGATCGAGATCGTCGAAGCGCCCACGGCAACACTCGCGGCCGACCGTGCGCGCCAGGACGCGAGCGAGATGGACGCGGCACGCGCCGCGCTCGAAGGCGATCCCCTGGCGCGGTCGCTGCAGGAACGATTCGGCGCCACACTGCATCCCGAGACGGTGCGGCCCACAAGCAAATGAGAGGACCCGGCATGGCCCAGAATTTCGGCAACATGATGAAGCAGGCCCAGGCGCTGCAGGCGAACATGCAGAAGGCGCAGGCCGAGATCGCGAATCTCGAAATCACCGGCGAGTCCGGCGGCGGCATGGTAAAGGTCACCATGACGGGCAAGCACGACGTGAAGCGCGTGCAGATCGAGCCGGCGGTCATCAACGAGGACCGCGAGATGCTCGAGGACCTGGTCGCCGCGGCCATCAACGACGCCGTGAAGAAGGTCGAGCAGCGCTCGGCCGAGATGATGTCGGGACTCATGGCGGGGATGCGCCTCCCGCCGGGTATGAAACTGCCGTTCTGACCCTGCCCGCTGCATGAAGCACTCCCCCGCGCTCGCCGGGCTCATCGACGCACTGCGCACCCTGCCGGGCGTGGGGCCGAAGAGTGCGCAGCGCATGGCATTCCATCTCCTGCAGGAAGGCAGGGTGGGTGCCGGCGCGCTCGCCGGCGCGCTCACGGCGGCGCTCGCCGCGGTGCGCCGCTGCAGCCGCTGCCGCATGCTCACCGAGGCACAACTCTGCAGCATCTGCGAAAACCCGCGGCGTGACGCCGCATTGCTGTGTGTCGTCGAATCGCCGGCCGATGTCGTCGCGATCGAATCATCCGGGAGTTTTCGCGGCCGCTACTTCGTGCTGATGGGTCATCTCTCGCCGCTCGACGGCATCGGCCCCGAGCAGATCGGCGCGCGCGAATTCGAGGCGCTGCTCGGGGAAGAAGGGTTGCGCGAAGTCATCCTGGCGACCAATCCGACCGTCGAGGGCGAAGCCACGGCGCATTTCCTCTCGGAGGTCGCGCGCCGCCAGGGGATCGCGGCGACACGCATCGCGCACGGCGTGCCGATCGGCGGCGAACTCGAATACGTCGACGGCGGCACGCTCGCGCACGCGCTCGCCGGGCGCCAGTCGATCGGCTGACCAGGCGCCGCCATGCACGCCGGCGACCCCTTCGACAACCCGATGTGGTCGGCGCTGACCGGCCGGCAGCAGGCATTTGCCCTGGGCGCGGGCGCGGTGCGTCGCTATCCGCGCGACGTCGCGCCCTTCGTGGCGGTCGAAGGTGCCGGTGTCCAGGCCGCGCGTGATCTCGATGCGGTCGTCGATCCGGGCGAGGCGGTCTACGTGGTGGCCGTCGCGCCCGCGTGGCCACCCGGCTGGGAAGTGATCGCCACCGGCACGATCCTGCAGATGCATTGCACGCGCGCGCTGTCTGCGGCGAGCGCCGATTGGGCCGTGCTCGGCCACGACGACCTGCCGGCAATGCTCGAACTCACGGCGCTCGTCTATCCCGAGTTCTTCCGCGAGCGCACGCCCGGACTCGGCCGCTACCTCGGCATCCGGCAGGGTGGCGCGCTCGCGGCGATGGCCGGCGAGCGCATCGAAATCGAGGGCCACGTCGAGATCAGCGCCGTCTGCACCCATCCCGACCACACCGGGCATGGGTACGCGGCGCGGCTCACGACGGCGCTGGCGGGCGCGATCGAGGCGCGCGGCGCACGGCCCTTCCTGCACGTCAGCGACCACAACCAGCGGGCGATCGACCTCTATGCGCGCCTCGGCTTCATCGAGCGGGCGCGCCTGCCACTGTGGAAGGTGCGGCGCGCCAGGCAACCATGAGCGCCAGGACGACGAGCGCGGCGGCGACCATGAAGGTGGCGTGGGTGCCTGCCGCGATGGTCCCGGCGCTCGCTGCCCCGATGTTCCGTCCGACTGCGGTCGAAAAGACCGTGCCCATGACCGAAGCCCCCGTGATCAGCCCGAGGTTGCGTGCGAGGCCCAGCAGTCCTGCGACGACGCCGCGTTGGCTCGCTTCGACGCCCTTCAGGACAGCCGTGTTGTTAGCGGCCTGGAAAGTGGCGAACCCGGCAGTCACCGCGACGAGCGGCGCGATGTAGCCCGGGATGCCACAGGACGCAGGCACGAGTGACAGCGCGATGCATCCGCCGGCCATGACGGCCAGGCCGACGACGCTCATCCGCAGCGCGCCGAAGCGATCGACCGCGCGCCCGGCCGGGACTCCTGCCAGGGCTGCGACGAGCGGTCCCGCCGACATCACGAGGCCGATCGCGGCGGCCGACAAGTGCAGGGCGCCTGCGAGGTGGAAGGGGCCGACCACCAGCGTCGTCATGGCGACCGTCGCGGCGAGGCCGCTCTGGGCAAAACCGCTGCCGACGACCGGGTCGCGGAACAGGGCGAGCCGAAGCAGGGGATGCCGGGTCCTGGCCTCGAACATCAGGAAGAACCCCGCGCCTGAAAGCGCGGTGAGCAGCAGCATGACGTTGGTGGGTCCGAAACCGCCACGGCCGAGGGTCATCGACAGGGCGTAGCAGGCGAGCGCGAACGCCAGCAGCAACGATCCGCCGTAGTCGAACGATTGACGATCGCCGTCTACATCCCGCGTAGGCAGGTGCCGGTACGCGATGCCGAAGGCGAGCAGGCCGAGCGGCACGTTGACGAGGAAGATCGCCCGCCAGCCCGATGTCGCGATCAATGCGCCGCCGAGGGGCGGACCGAGCGCCGTGCCGATGGCCGATACGGTACCGAGCCAACCCATCGCGCGGCCGGCACGCTCTTTCGGTACCGCATCGCCGACGAACGCGAGCGTGAGCGCCATCATCACGGCGGCACCGAAGCCCTGGGCGGCGCGCGCGGCAATGAGGGACCACAGGTCCTGCGCGGCGCCACACGCGATCGATGCGGCGGTGAAGACGGCAATGCCCGCGAGCATCAGCTTGCGGCGACCGACGAGGTCGCCGAGGCGCCCGGCACTCACGACGAGCGTCGTCACCGCGAGCAGGTAGGCCAGGACGACCCACTGGATTGCCTGGAACGACGAGTCGAAGGCGAGCGCCAGCGTCGGCAGTGCGATGTTTGCGATGCTGGTGGCCAGCGAGGAAAGCAGCATGGCCAGCGACAGGCTGGCCAGGGCCCATGGAACGGTAGCGGGTGGGCGCATGGCATTCCTCGCAGGGCGGTCGATGACCAGGTGCGACCAGCATGGGACGGCCTTGCACAGGGCGGAAGACGCACGGGTTGCAGGTTATTCGTGCGTCAAACGCCATGTCCCGGCCGATTTGTGCTAAGGGTGTCGCATGGTGGGACTCGACCTGAACCTGCTGGCGACGCTCGATGTGCTGCTCGCGGAGGGGAGTGTGGTCGGCGCAGCCCGGCGCCTGCAGCTGAGTGCATCCGCGATGAGCCGTGCGCTCGCGCGACTGCGCGAGGTGACCGGGGACCCCCTGCTCGTGCGCGCCGGGCGCGGACTCGTGCCGACGCCGCGGGCGCTCGAACTGCGTGATCGCGTGCGGCGGGTCGTGGATGACGCGGAGTCCGTGTTGCGCCCCGCGATGAAGCTCGACCTGGCGTCGCTTGCCAGGGTGTTCACCATCCGCAGCAGCGAGGGCTTCGCCGAGACCTTCGGGCCCCGGTTGATCAGGCAGGTCGCGGCGCAGGCGCCGGGCGTGCGCCTGTGGTTCCTGGCAAAGGCCGACAAGGACAGCCTGCCGCTGCGGGACGGAACCGTGGACCTGGAAACGGGTGTCGTCGGACAGTCGATGGGTCCTGAAGTCAGGACCCTCGGGCTGTTCGCCGACCGTTTCGTCGGCGTCGTGCGCAAGGGCCACCGGCTGTCGAAGGGCAGGGTGACCGCGCGCAAGTACGCGGCTGGAGCCCATGTGCTGGTATCGCGCCGGGGCCTGCAGATGGGTGCGATCGACGTGGCGCTCGACAGGCTGGGCCTCGCCCGCAAGGTCGCGGTGACCGTGAGCGGATTCTCACCCGCCATTGCGCTCGCGCGCGCCTCCGACCTGATTGCCACGGTTCCGGAAAAGCATACCGGCAGCCTGTGCGAGGGCATGCACCGCTTCGCCCTGCCGCTGCCGCTGCCGGGCTTCACCATCTCGTTGTTCTGGCATCCGCGGATGGATGCGGATCTCGCCCATCGCTGGCTGCGATCGCAGGTCCTGGATGTCTGCCGCAGTGCCTGAGATTCGCCGGGTGTCGCCTACTCGCGCCGGCGCCCGGGCCCGCGCGCTTCGGTGAGCTGCTCGAACAGCCGCCGCATGCGGCGGTAGCTTTCGTACCGGCGTGCCGGCAACTGGCCGCCTTCGGCCGCCGCGGCCACGGCGCAGTCGGGTTCGCGCATGTGGCGGCAATCGAGGAAGCGGCACTTCGGCGCGAGCCATGCAACGTCGGTGTAGCCGAGCGTGCCGGGCTCGAGGTGATCGATCGCGGGCGAAAAATCCCGCACGCCGGGCGAATCGATCAGGCGCCCACCGCCCGGCAGTTCGTAGAGCCGCGCGGCGGTGGTGGTGTGGCGGCCTTCTTCCGTTTGCCGCACGAGTTCACCGGTGTCGATGCCGGCATCCGGCACGAGTGCATTGACGAGCGAGGACTTGCCGACGCCCGATTGCCCGACGAGTACCGCGGTTGCGGCCTTGAGCAGCGCACGCAGCGCATCGACGCCGGCTCCGTCCGCCGCGGCGCAGGCGAGGGTGGTCGCGCCCATTGCTTCGTAGCTCGCGAGCTCCGCGCGCAGCGCCGGTTCGTGGCCGAGGTCCGCCTTGTTCGCGACGAGCACCGACGCGATGCCGCTCGAGGCCGCGGCGGCAAAATAGCGATCGATGACGAAATAGTCCGGTGCGGGCCGCGGCGCGATCACCGCGACGAGGTGCGAGACATTGGCGACGACGAGTTCGGCCTCGGCACGCAGGTTCGAGCGCCAGAGCGCGGTGCGACGCGGCAGCACGTCGGTGACGTGCACTTCCTCGTGCTGCGCGTCGCGCCGGCACTGCACGCGATCGCCGCACGCGAGCACCAGCTTGCGGCCCTGCGGGCGCGCCTCGTGCTCGCGATCCTCGCCGTCGCGGACCCGCACGTGGCGGCCGAACGTGGCGATGACCTCGGCTTCGAATATGGCTGCGGCTGTCATGGGGCGCGGCGGCAGCGTAGCGTTTGCTAGAATTTGCGACAACTTCCCTGCGCCGAGCACCCATGGGCAACCCCGCACACCTCGCCTGGATCGACCTCGAAATGACCGGCCTCGCGCCGGACACGGACGTCATCATCGAGATCGCGACCGTGGTCACCGACGCACGGCTCGAGGTGATCGCGGAAGGCCCGGTGATCGCGATCCACCAGGCCGAGGACACGCTCACGCGCATGGACGACTGGAACCAGCGCCACCACGGCGCCTCCGGGCTCCTCGCGCGGGTGCGCGCGAGCGGCGCGACCGTGGCCGACGCCGAGCGCGCGACGCTCGATTTCCTGGCCCAGCACCTGGTGGCGGGCGCCTCGCCGATGTGCGGCAACAGCATCTGCCAGGACCGCCGCTTCCTCGCGCGGCAGATGCCCGCCCTCGAGCGCTTCTTCCACTATCGCAACCTCGACGTCAGCACCCTGAAGGAACTGGCGAAACGCTGGGCGCCGCAGGTGGCGGCCGGCGTCGTGAAGCAGAACGCGCACCTCGCGCTCGCCGACATCCACGACTCGATCGCCGAACTGCGCCACTATCGGCGCCTGTTCCTCGCGCCGGAGTTTCGTGGTGAGTGAGTCCCTGCCGCAATTCGCCGACGTCGTCGCGGCGGCGGGCCGGCTGCAGGGGCGCGTGCGGCGCACGCCGGTGATGCGCTCGGACCGGTTCGACGAACGCGCCGGCCGCAGCGTCGTCTTCAAGTGCGAGAACCTGCAGCAGGGCGGGGCCTTCAAGCTGCGTGGGGCGCTGAATGCATTGCTCGTGCTGCCGCCCGGTGCCGGTGTCACCCGCGTCGCGACGCACTCCTCCGGCAACCACGGCACTGCGCTTGCGATCGCGGCCCGCTCGCTGGGCCTCGCCTGTACCGTGGTGGTGCCGGAAGGATCGGCACGGCCCAAGGTGGCGGCGATCGAGGCCGCGGGCGCACGCGTACTCTTTTGCGCGCCGGGGCTTGCGGCGCGCGAGGCGGCGCTCGCCGAGCTCGTCGCGCGCGAGCCGGCGCATGTCGTGCATCCCTTCGACGATGCGGATGTCATCGCGGGGCAAGGGACGGCGGCGCTCGAGTTGCTGTCGGAGCCGATGGATTTCGAGACGCTGCTGGCGCCGGTGGGCGGAGGCGGGCTGATCGGTGGCACGGCGCTCGCCGTGCGCGGCATGGTGGACGATTGCACGGTCGTCGCAGCGGAACCGGCCGCGGCGGACGACGCCTGGCGTTCCTTCTCGACGGGCGTGCGCGTGGGTGTCGACGTGCCGGATACGATCGCCGACGGCCTGCGCGGCTCGATCGGCGTGCGCAATTTCGAGCTGCTGCGTCGACACGTGGACGAAGTGGTCACGGTGAGCGAGGCCGAGATCATCGCGGCGATGCGCGTCGTGCTGGAGGACCTGAAGCTGCTGATCGAGCCATCATCCGCGGTAGCCGTGGCGGCGCTGCTGTCGGGCCGCGCCACGCGCCTCGGTGGACAGGTCGGCGTGATTCTTTCTGGCGGCAACGTCGACCTCGGGCAGTGCCCGTTCCTCGCGGGGCGCGCGTGAGCGAACCCGCTGCATGGGTCGTGCACCGCGGCGGCTGCCACTGCGGCGCCGTGCGCTTCGAGATCGACGCACCCGCCGCGATCGACGCCCTCGAATGCAATTGTTCGATCTGCCGCGCGACGGGCTTCCTGCACCTGATCGTGCCGCGATCGCGCTTCCGGCTGTTCGCGGGAGAGGAGGCCTTGCGTGAGTACCGGTTCAACACCGGCGTCGCACGGCACTATTTCTGCGGCACCTGCGGCGTCAAGTCGTTCTACGTGCCGCGCTCGAATCCCGACGGCTACAGCGTCAACGTGCGCAGCCTCGATCCCGCGTCGATCGGGCTCCTGACCGTGCGGCCCTTCGACGACACGGATCGTGAGGCATCCGAGGCGCGCATCCGCGGCCTGTCGGCCGACTGAAAGCGCGCTGCGCGCCCGTCGGGTACAGTAGCTGCTCCCCGTTTGTCGGGGCAGGGGGGCTCATGGACCTGATTGCCGGCCTCGTCGTCGCGCTCGTCGCGCTGCTGCACCTGTACTTCCTCGTGCTCGAGATGTTCCTGTGGGACAAGCCGGCGGGCATGCGGGTCTTCGGCCTGTCGCCCGAGGCAGCGGCCTCGTCGAAGGTGCTCGCGGCGAACCAGGGGCTCTACAACGGTTTCCTCGCCGCAGGCCTCGCCTGGGGCCTGGCCCTTGGTACGAACGGTACGCCGATCAAGCTGTTCTTTCTCGGTTGCGTGCTGGTCGCGGGCCTGTATGGAGCCGCGACGGCCAATCGCCGTATCCTGTTCGTGCAGGCCTTGCCGGCCGCGGTCGGGCTCGCGCTCGTCTGGTACACACGCTAGCGTCACGCCATGGGATATGTACCAAAACCGGCCCTGGGCGGGGGCGACCTCCCGTCGGCGAACGCGCGCGACAACCTGCGCCAGGATGCACTCGATTACCACGAGTTTCCGGTTCCCGGAAAGCTCGCCGTCACCGCGACGAAACAGATCTCGAACCAGCGCGACCTCGCGCTGGCGTATTCCCCCGGCGTGGCGGCGGCCTGCGAGGCGATTGCCGCGGATCCGCGCGCGGCGCATCGATTCACCGCACGCGGCAACCTCGTCGCCGTCATCACCAACGGCACGGCGGTGCTCGGCCTCGGCACGATCGGCCCGCTCGCGGCGAAGCCGGTGATGGAGGGCAAGGCGGTACTCTTCAAGAAATTCGCCGGCATCGATGTGTTCGACATCGAGGTCGACGAACGCGATCCGCAACGCCTCGTGGACATCATCGCGGCGCTCGAGCCGACCTTCGGCGGCATCAACCTCGAGGATATCAAGGCGCCGGAGTGTTTCGCCGTCGAGCGCGGCCTGCGGGCGCGCATGAAGATCCCCGTCTTCCACGACGACCAGCATGGCACTGCGATCACGGTGGCGGCGGCCGTCCTCAATGGCCTGCTGCTCATCGGCAAGGAGATCGGGGCGGTCAAGCTGGTCGTCAGCGGCGCGGGCGCGGCGGCGCTTGCCTGCGTCGAGTTGCTCGTCGACCTGGGCGTGCCGCGGGAGCGGGTCTGGCTGACGGATCTCGCCGGCGTGGTGTACGAGGGCCGCACGGAGCTGATGGATCCCGAGAAAGCACGCTACGCGCAGCGCACGACCCATCGCAGCCTGTCCGAGGTGATCGACGGCGCGGACGTGTTCCTCGGGCTGTCGGCAGGTGGCGTGCTGAAGCCCCCGATGGTGGCCCGCATGGCCGCGCGGCCGCTGATCCTCGCGCTTGCCAACCCGACGCCGGAGATCCTGCCCGAGGAAGTCGAGGCGGTACGGGGCGACGCGATCATGGCCACGGGACGCAGCGATTACCCGAACCAGGTGAACAACGTGCTCTGCTTCCCCTATGTCTTTCGCGGCGCACTCGATGCCGGGGCGACGACGATCACCCGCGCGATGGAAGTCGCGGCGGTGCATGCGATCGCCGCACTCGCCCGCCAGGAGCACAGCGAGGAAGTGGTGAGCGTCTACGGTGCCGGGATTC
This sequence comes from Steroidobacteraceae bacterium, assembly GCA_050185195.1. Classification (GTDB taxonomy): domain Bacteria; phylum Pseudomonadota; class Gammaproteobacteria; order Steroidobacterales; family Steroidobacteraceae; genus CADEFQ01. The sequence continues at coordinate 57,308 of JBFWZQ010000009.1, forward strand.
CCGGCTTCGGGCCCCGCTACCTGATCCCGAAGCCCTTCGATCCGCGCCTGATCCTGAAGATCGCACCGGCCGTGGCGCGTGCCGCGATCGACAGCGGCGTCGCGACGCGGCCCATCGCCGACTTCGATGCGTACGTGTTGAAGCTGCAGCAGTTCGCCTACCACAGCGGCTCGATCATGCAGCCGGTGTTCGCGGCGGCGCGCGACGTCGGGGCGGCGCGTTCCCGCGTGGCGTTTGCCGAAGGCGGCGAGGAGCGCGTGCTGCGTGCGGTGCAGGTCCTCGTCGATGAAGGGCTCGTGCGGCCGGTGCTGGTGGGCCGCCCGGCAACGATCGAAGCGCGCGTGGGTGAGTATGGCCTGCGCCTGCGTCGCGACACGGACTATTCGGTGATCGACCCGGGCGCCGACGCCCCGACGCAGGTGGCCGCAATGTCGCTGCAGCGGCGCGAGGTCGACGGCATGATCTGCGGCACGACCGGTACGACGGCGCAGCACCTCGCGTTCGTCGACCGCATCATCGGCCGCGCGCCGGGGGTCAGCGTCTATGCCGGGATGAGCGTCCTGATGCTGCCCGGCCGACAGCTGTTCCTGGTCGATACGCACGTCAACCAGGACCCGGATGCCGAAGCGCTCGCGGAGATCACGCTCATGGCCGCCGCCGAGGCGCGTCGCTTCGGCGTCGATCCGAAGGTCGCGCTGCTGTCGCATTCCGATTTCGGCAGCAGCGACGCGCCTTCGGCACTGAAATTGCGGCGCGCGCTAGCGCTGGTGCGCCAGCGCGCGCCGCGGCTCGAGATCGACGGCGAAATGCACGGCGATTCCGCGCTGAACGAAGCCGTGCGGCGCGTGTCGTCGCCACAGACCGCGTTGCGCGGGTCGGCCAACCTGCTCGTCCTGCCGAACCTCGACGCGGCGAGCATCGCCTACAACCTGCTGAAGACGGCGGCGGGCAACAACGTGGCGATCGGGCCGGTGCTGCTCGGCTGCGCCGCCGCGGTGAACATCCTGACCCCCGCGGTGACCGTGCGCCGCATCGTCAACATGGCGACGCTCACCGTGGTGCAGGCGGTGGCGCGCTAGCGTCCGCGAGGAACATCCAGGTTTCCACCACAGTGTCGGGGTTCAGCGAGATGCTGTCTATGCCCTGCTCGAGCAGCCAGCGGGCGAGCTCCGGGTGGTCCGAGGGCCCCTGGCCGCAGATGCCCACGTACTTGCCCTGGCCACGGCAGGCCTTGATCGCCATGGCGAGCAGCGCCTTGACCGCTTCGTCGCGCTCGTCGAACTGCCTTGCGACGAGGCCCGAATCGCGATCGAGGCCGAGCGTCAGTTGCGTCATGTCGTTCGAGCCGATCGACATGCCGTCGAAGTGCTCGAGGTATTTCTCCGCGAGCAGCGCGTTGGTCGGCAACTCGCACATCATGATGACCTTGAGGCCGTTCCTGCCGCGCGCGAGGCCGTTGGCGGCGAGCAGTTGCGTCACCTCGCGCGCCTCCTCGACGGTGCGCACGAAGGGCACCATGACCTGTACGTTCGTGAGCCCCATCTCGTCGCGCACGCGCAGCAGCGCCTGGCACTCGAGGTCGAAGCAGGGCCGGAAGCTCGCGTCGACGTAGCGCGAGGCGCCGCGGAAGCCGAGCATCGGGTTCTCCTCCGACGGCTCGTACTGGCGCCCGCCGATGAGGTTCGCGTACTCGTTCGACTTGAAGTCGGAGAGGCGCACGATCACGGGCTCCGGCGCGAATGCCGCCGCGATCTGCGAGATGCCCTCGGCGAGCTTGTCGACATAGAAGCGCACCGGATCGGCGTAGCCCGCCATCTGGCCGCGGATCTGGTCCTTGAGGTCGGCCGACAGCCGATCGAACTCGAGCAGCGCGCGCGGGTGCACGCCGATCATCCGGTTGATGATGAATTCGAGGCGCGCGAGGCCGACGCCCCGGTGCGGGATGCCCGCGAAATCGAACGCGCGGTCCGGGTTGCCGACGTTCATCATGATCTTGACCGGGATCTGCGGCAGGGCGTCGAGCTCGATCTGGCGGCGCTCGAAGTCGAGCAGGCCCGCATACACGTAGCCGGTGTCGCCCTCGGCGCAGGACACGGTGACTTCGGCGCCTTCCGCGATGCGCGCCGTGGCATCGCCGCAGCCGACGACCGCGGGAATGCCGAGTTCGCGCGCGATGATCGCGGCATGGCACGTGCGGCCGCCGCGGTTGGTGACGATCGCGGCGGCGCGCTTCATCACCGGCTCCCAGTCCGGGTCGGTCATGTCGGCCACGAGGACGTCGCCCGTCTGCACGCGCGCCATCTCCGCCACGCTGCGAATCACGCGCGCCGGACCGGCGCCGATGCGCTGGCCGATGCTGCGGCCGGTTGCGATCACCTCGGAGCGCTTCTTGAGCGTGTAGCGCTGGATCGTGCGCCCCGCGCGGCTCTGCACCGTCTCCGGGCGCGCCTGCAGGATGTAGATCTCGCCCGTCGAGCCGTCCTTGCCCCATTCGATGTCCATGGGCTGGCCGTAGTGCTGCTCGATCACCAGCGCCTGCTTCGCGAGCGCGACGATGTCGGCTTCCTCGAGCGAAAAACGCTGCCGGTCGGCGCGCGGCACGTCGACGGTCCTGACGCGCTCGCCGCTGCCCGGTTCGCCGTAGACCATCTTGATGGCCTTGCCGCCGAGATTGCGGCGCAGGACCGCGCCGCGGCCCGCGCGCAGCGCGGGCTTGTAGACATAGAACTCGTCCGGGTTCACCGCACCCTGCACCACGGTCTCGCCGAGGCCGTAGGAGGACGTGATGAACACGACGTCGCGAAAGCCGGAGTCGGTGTCGAGGGTGAACATCACCCCGCTCGCGCCGAGGTCGCTCCTGACCATGTGCTGCACGCCCGCCGACAGCGCCACGAGCGAATGGTCGAAGCCCTGGTGCACGCGATAGGCGATCGCGCGGTCGTTGAACAGCGAGGCGAACACCTCGTGCATCGCCGTCAGTACCTGCGCCTCGCCGCGCACGTTGAGGAAGGTTTCCTGCTGGCCGGCGAAGGAGGCTTCCGGCAGGTCTTCGGCCGTGGCCGAGGAGCGCACGGCGACCGCGATCTCGCGGCCGGCGCTCATCGCGCGAAAGGCTTCGAGCACGGCGCGCTCGAGCGCCGGCGGGAAGGGCGTCGCAAGTATCCATGCGCGGATCTGCGCGCCGGTCGCCGCGAGCTGCTGTACGTCATCGACGTCGAGGCCGGCCAGGGCCGCGCGGATGCGGGCGTCGAGGCCGCCTTGCTGCAGGAATTCGCGATAGGCATCGGCGGTCGTGGCGAAGCCGCCCGGCACGCTCACGCCGAGCTGCGCGAGCGCGCCGATCATCTCGCCGATCGAGGCGTTCTTGCCGCCAACGATCTCGACGTCGTTTTTCTTCAGGGTCTCGAACGGGAGGACGTACGTTGTCAAATGAAGGCTCCGGAAATCCGCAACGGGCTACTTGCGGGGCGAGCCTGGCAATGAAAGACTCGTCCGCGTGAGTCGACGAACAGTATTCTTCGTTTCCGATCAGACCGGGGTGACTGCGGAGACCATGGGTCACAGTCTCCTGACGCAGTTCGATGGCCTCGAGTTTCGGCCGGTGACTTTGCCATTTGTGTCGAGTGTTGACAAGGCAGAGGAAGCCGTAAGAAAGATCAATCTCGCCGCCGATGACAGCGGTGTGAGGCCGATCATATTTTCGACGCTCGTGCAGACCGACGTGCGCGATATCGTCAAGCGCAGCAACGGCCTGTTCCTCGATTTCTTCGACGCGTTCGTCGGCCCGCTCGAGTCGGAACTCGCCACGCGATCCACGCATCGGACAGGGCGTGCGCATGGCATTGCGGACCTGACCGCCTACACCACCCGGATCAATGCGACCAATTTCGCGCTCGCGAACGACGATGGCAGCGGCCGCGACTACGAGGCCGCCGACGTCGTCGTGGTCGGCGTATCGCGCGTCGGCAAGACGCCGACCTGCCTCTACATGGCCCTGCAGTACGGCATCTTCGTCGCGAACTATCCGTTCACCGACGACGATCTCGAGAGCGGGCGCCTGCCGCGGGCGGTCGAGCCCTATCGGGGCAAGCTCTATGGCCTCACCATCAAGCCCGAGCGCCTGCAACAGATCCGCAACGAGCGCCGCCCCGACAGCCGCTATGCCTCGCAGCAGCAGGTGCAGTTCGAGATCCGCACGGCCGAGACGCTGTTCGAGCGCTATGGCATCCCCTGCCTCGACACGACGGAATGCTCGATCGAGGAGATCGCAAGCCACATCCTCGACAGCGCGGGCATCGAGCGTCGCGTCCGACCTTGAGGGCGGTCACATCCTCGCCGTCCGGTCACTTGCCCCGGAACGCGCCTGCGCTATAGTCACCCGGCATGCAGACTGACGCGCTTGCCACGGTCTCCTGGCGTGCCCGGCCCCAGAGCTTCGTCGCGCTCATGGCGCTTTACGAAAGCAATTTCCTGCGCCTGGGCTGGCTCGCGGGCGACCTGGGCGCGCTGGCCGGGGTGGCGGTGTCGAAGGTCGAAGGCGACTGCGACCTGGTGCTGCGCACCGTGGACCGATCCCGCTACACGACCTCCATCGAGCTGACCTACGCGCCGCTCGCGCTGCCCGACCTGCGGGTGCGCATCTACCACGATGCCCACGTGGCCGAGGCGCAGGGCGCGGGCGAGGGTACGCGGGAGCGCTGGGCGCGCAACATGCTCCTCAACAAATGGCTCGAGTACTGCGCCGATCGCGGCCACCGCTTCACATGAAGGCGCTCGGGAGCCTGCGCTTCGGCCGTGAGCCGGAGAAAGAGGCCGAAGAGCAGCGGGTCGTCCAGCTTTTTCGCAACCGCGCCGAACTCAAGAAGGCGTACGGGTCGCTGCAGGATGAAATCCACCGCTTGAGCGATCGCCTGAAGCAGCAGGAAGGGGCGACCGCACGCATGCAGGAAATGCTCGAGGCGCTCGAGGCGCGCCTCGCGACGCCTGAAAGTGCCTGGCCGGCGCTCGTGTTCTACCAGTTGCGCGCCTTCTGGGGGCTGGGCCGCGAGCTCATCGCGCAGCTGGTCGCGGATCTCGCGCGCCAGCAGGAGGAGAGGGAACGCCGCCAGCACCTCACCGAGTCCAATCGGCGCCAGTTCACGCGCCGGCAGGCGCTCGAGGCGCAACTGCGCGAGGCGGAGACCGCCGCCGCCGAAGCGGTGGCGCGCCAGGCGGAGTCGCAGCGCCGGCTCGCCTCGCTCACGAGGCCGTGGCACTATTTCAAGCGCCGCGAACTCGCGCGGCGGCTGCATGTCCAGGAGACCAACGCCAGGGCGACTGCTGCGGCGCTCGTCGAAGCGCGGGGCGCCCACGACACCCTCGATTCGGAACAGGCGGCGGAGTTTCCCGGCCTGTCCGTCGGAGCCCGCCGTGCGATCAATCTCGCGGCCATCGGCTACGCGGAGCTCCTTTGCCTGCGCCTCGCAAGCACCCCGCTCGTCGCGCGGGCCAAGGACGCAGCGGCGCGGCGCGAGGCGATGGACGACTACGGGACGCGCGAGGAGTGCGAGCGGCTGATGGCGGACATCGGGCGCGCGAGGTCCGTGCTCCAGCAGCGCGCCCGGCTGTCGCAGGAGTTGCGTGCGCGCACCGACCGGTTGCGGGAGCTCGCGCGCTACCGCGACGCCGCCGACACCGTGCCGACGCCCGATTCGATCGGCATGGCCGAGGGCGACGTGCTCGATCGCGACGCGCAGGGCGCCAACGCCGCGCGCCTGCCGAACGTCCTCGCGGAGGACACCTGGGACCTGTTCAGGGTCGTGCTGCGCTGACCTCGCCGCGCGTGCGCGCGAGGAAGCGTCGCGTGGCGAGGCCTGCGTCGTCGAGCCACTGGTAGAACACCGGCACGGCGAGCAGCGAGGTGGCCGCCCCGAACACGAGGCCGCCCATGATCGCGCGCGCCATCGGCGCATAGGAGGGACCGGCGAGTCCCACGGCTAGCTGCGCATCGCCGAACGCGAGCGGCGCGAGCGCGAGCGAAGCGGTGAGCGTGGTCATCAGGATCGGGCGCAACCGGTCGCGACTCGCCTGCACGATGGCGTCGAGCCGGTTGGCACCCGCGCCGCGCAGGTCGTTGATGTGCGCCACGAGGACGATGCCGATGTTGACGACGACCCCCATCAGGATCTGGATGCCGATGAGGGCCATGAACGTGAAGGTCGTGCGCGTGGCGAACAGCGTCCAGACGACGCCGATCGCCGCCATCAGGATCGAGGTGACGATCGAGACCGGCAGGATCGTCGATTCGAATACCGCCGCCATGACGAGATAGATCATCACAATCGCGAACAGCAGGTTGAAGATCATCGTCTGCGAGCCGTCGTCATCCTGCTGCACGCCGCGGCCGAACTCCCAGGCATAACCCGGGGGCAGTTGCCAGGCGGCCATCAGCCGCTCGACCCGCTCCTTCACCACGGGCAGCGTGGCGCCGTCCCCGATCACGCCACCGAGTGTCACGGAGGTCAGCCGGTTCACGCGCTGGATGACCCGCGGTCCCTTTTCGATCGTGAAAGTCGCGATGCTGCCGAGGTCGACGCGTTCCCCGGAGGGCAGGTAGAGCGGCAGGCGGGCGAGGTCGGCGACGTCCTGCCGATCCGATTCGCGAAACGCAAGGCGCAAGGTCAGCTCCCGGTCGGCCGAACGGAACTCGCGCAGCCGGTCGCCGCGCAGCGCTGCGGCGATGGTCAGTGCCGCGACCCGCGGCGTCAGGCCGAGTGCGGCGGCGCGCTCGCGGTCGACGGCGATGCGCACTTCGTCGTCGCCGTCGCGCGCTTCCGAGCGGATCGAGGTGAGGCCCTCGACGCCGCGCAGTGTCCTGGCCACTTCGGCGGCGAGGTCGGCGAGCCGCTCGGTGGATTCGCCGGTCAGGCGCAGCGAGAAGCCGCCCGACTGGCCCTGGCCGTCGAGGCTGAAGGTCGGTTTGCCGATCAGGATCTCGGGCATGCCCGCGCTCGCCCGGCGCATCGTCTCGGCGGCGGGAATCCGCATGGCGTCCTTTGGCGTCAGGATCAGGATCGTGTTGGCGCTGGTCGCGTCGTAGCGCGAGTACAGGCTTTCGATGTCGAAGTCCTTGCGGTGGGCCGCGAGGTAGGCCTCGACGGTATTGACCGCCGCCTCCACCCGCTCGATCGGGTGATTGCCTTCCAGCCGGTAGTCGAGCACGAGCTCGCGGCCGGCGTCCTGCGGGAACATGTCGAAACGCAGCAGCCGGTCGGGCAGGGCGCTCGACGCGGCGACCAGGCCGATCGTCGCAAGGAGCAGCGCCCCGAGCGCGGCGGCGGCGCGCCGCGAGTGCGTCAGGGTCGCACGCAGCAGCGCCGCATACCGGTCCTGCAAGCGCGCGAAGTAGCTGCCGTGCGCGATGGACGGCGGTGCCGCGAAGCGCGCGGTGAGCATCGGCACGATGGTCTGTGCGATCACGAGCGAGGCGCACATCGCCACCACGATCGGCACGGCGACGTGCGCGAGGAAGATCGTGATCTGGTTGCGCTCGCCGAACAGGATCGGCAGGAAGACGACGACGCAGGTGGCGGTGCCCGCGAGCGTGGCCACGCCCACTTCGCGCACGCCCGCGAGGGTCGCCGCCCGCGGGTCGGCGGGGGCCAGCTGGCGATGGCGGAAAATGCTCTCGGTCACCACGACGGCGTTGTCCACCAGCATGCCGATCGCGAGCATCATGCCCATCATCGACATGACGTTGATCGACAGGTCGAGGAAATACATCGCCGCGAGCGTGACGAGCAGGGAGAGCGGCACCGCGAGGCTCACGACCAGCGTCGTGGGCCAGTGGCGCAGGAACAGGAAGAGCACGCCGAGCGCGAGCGCCGCCCCGATCAGGCCCGCCTCGCCGACGTCGGCGAGTGAACTGCGGATCGAACTCGCCTGGTTGTCGATCACGTAGATCGTGACGCCCTGCATCTGCGGCAGCTCGCGTGCCCGCTCGACGACCGCGAGCACCTGGTCGGCGACCTCAATCACGTTTGCCTGCGTCGACTTGAACACGTCGAGCCCGACCGCCGGCCGGCCGTCGAGGTGGCGGCGCACGGTGAGCTCGGGACTCACGAGCGCCACGTCGGCGATGTCACCGAGGCGCAGGTCGGGTCCGATCACGAGGCGGCGGATCTCCTCGAGCGAACGCAGCTCGCCGATCGGGCGCACCTGGAAGCGCTGGCCGCGGTCGGTCAGTTGCCCGGCGCTCACCGAGAAGTTGGCGCGCTGCAGGCGGCGCACGAGTTCGCGTACGTCGAAGCGGTGGGCGGCGACCCGGTCCGCGTTCACGAGTACGCGCACCTCGCGCGGCTCGACGCCCGCGAGTTCCACGCGGGCGACGCCATCGACGCGCTCGATCGGCTTCTTGAGCGCGCGCTCGAGCATCTCGTACTGCGAGGACAGGTCGCCGTCGGCCGACAGGCGTATCGTGAGGATGGCCTGGTCGGCGCTCGAGGCCGTGAACATGAGGATGCGGTTGGCCGCGAGAGGCAGGTCGTGGCGGATCGCGTCGAGCTTGGTGCGCACTTCGAAGCCGGCGGCGTCGACGTCCGTGCCCCAGTCGAAGTCGATCTCGAACGTCGCCTGGTCGCTGGCGGAGCGCGAGCGGATCTCGCGGATGCCCAGCAGGGTCGCGAGGGCGTCCTCGACCGGGCGCGTGATCTCCTCTTCGATCTCCTCCGGCGTCGAACCGGGATAGGGGATCGTGACGCCCATGAACGGGAAGGTGATGTCGGGGAATTGCTCGAGCGGCAGCAGCTTCGCCGCCATCGCGCCGATCGTGGCGACGGCGGCGAAGATCATCACCGTCGTGACGGGCCGGCGCAATGCGAACCGGGTGTGGATCATGCGCGGGGCGCGACGAGGGCGTTCGCCGTCGCAGGCCGCTCGCGCCGGTCGAGCAGCGTGTAGAGCACCGGGATGATGACCAGCGTGAGCACCGTGGCGACCAGCATGCCGCCGATCACGGTGATCGCCATCGGGCGGCGCACTTCCGCGCCTTCGCCGAGCCCGATCGCCATCGGCACGAGGCCGAGGATCGTGCTCACGCTCGTGATCAGGATCGGTCGCAGGCGCGTGCGCCCGGCGAGCAGCAGCGCGTCATGGCGCGGCAGGCCGCGTTCGCGCGCCTGGTTCACGGCGTCGAGCAGCACGATCGCGTTGTTGACGACGATGCCCGCGAGCAGGATGAGGCCGATGAAGGCGACGGCATTGACCGTCGTGCCGGTCAGCACGAGGCCCCACACGGCGCCGATGAGTCCCATCGGGATCGTGAAGAGGATGACGAACGGATGGCGCAGCGATTCGAACTGCGAGGCCATCACGAGGTACACGAGGAAAACCGCGAGCGCAAAGGCCATCAGCAGCGAGCGGAAACTCTGCTGCATCTCCTCGCTCTGGCCGGTGACTTCGCTCGTGATCCCGGCCGGCAGCGCCGCGCCCGCGAGGATGCCGCGCGCCACCTCCGTGGCCGCGCCGAGGTTGTCGCCCGCGGGGGCGGCCGATAGCACCGCGACCCGTTCCTGCGAGGCGCGCCGGATTTCCGCCGGACCCATGGCGAGGCGCACGTCGGCCACCGCGGCGAGCGGCACGGCACGCTCGGCGCCCGGGTTCACGATGAGGTTGCGCACGTCCTCGATCGAGGCACTGCGCGTATCGACGCTGCGCACGAGCACGTCGATCTTCCTGTCGCGCAACTGGTAGCGGGTGGCGACATCGCCCCGCAGGCTGGCCACGACCCGGTCAGCAAGGGCCCGTACCTCGAGCCCGAGTTTCGACGCGCGGTCCTGGTCGAAGTGGATCTGGATCTCGGGATGCCCGCCCTCGATCGACGAGCGCAGGTCGGTGAACGCGCCGCTCGCTTCCATGCGCGCGCGCACAGTCGACGCGGCGGCCTGCAGGCGTTCGAGCTCGAAACCCGACAGCACGACCTCGAGCGGCGTCGAGAGCGTGAAGAGCGCAGGGCGATTGAACTCGTATTGCACGCCGGGCAACGCATCGAGCGCGCGTCGCAGGCGCTCCATCGCGGCGGCCTCCTCGCGCGGGCCGGCAGGCTGCTTCAGGCGAATCGCCAGTTCGCCGATGTTCTCGCCGGAATCGACCGGGTTCGCATCGAGCCGGTTGCCGGTGCCGGAGACCGCGTAGGCCTGGTCGAGGCCGGGCAGCTCGAGGGCGGCCGCCTGCGCGGCGCGCAGCATGCGATCGGTGCTGTCGAGGGGCGAGCCGGCCGGCAGGCGCAGCTTCACGCTGAACTCGCCCTGTGCGAGTTGCGGGATCAGCTCCGTCGGCAGGCGCGAGAGCGCGTATCCCGTCGCGCCGAGCAACGACACGGCGATGCCGAGCACCAGCGCGCGCCGGCGCAGCGCCCACGCGAGCGTCGCCGGGTACAGCCGGTCGAGCCACGCAAAGCCGCGCTGCGTGACATGCACGGCGGGGGCGAGCAGGAGGCCACAAAGGGCTGCCGCGGCGCCCCCGAGCGCGCGCAGCAGGCGAATGACGGTGACGAGCAGCAGGCGCCACGGCCAGGCGAACCACGCGAGGATGCGACGTGCCCCGCGCGACGCCGGCGCCTGTGCGAACTCGCCGGGCCGCAATGCCCGACCGATCGCACGCCCACGCTCGGCGAACAGACGCGCACGCGCAGCAAGTTCGGGGCGCAGCGCGTCCTGCGGCACGTACCGTCCGGCCGGTTCGACCCGCCACGCGGCCATCATCGGCACGAGGGTGAGGCTCACGAGCAGCGAGAGCACCTGCGCGAAGGTGACGGTGAGCGCCTGGTCGCGAAACAGCTGCCCCGCGATGCCGCTGACGAAGACCATCGGGAAGAACACCGCCACCGTGGTCAGCGTGGACGCCGTGACCGCCATGGCCACTTCGGCGGTGCCCTCGCGCGCGGCCTCGACGGGCGACAGGCCGGCGTCGCGCTTGCGCGCGATCGCCTCGAGGATCACCACCGAGTTGTCGATCAGCATGCCGACCGAGAGGGCGATGCCACCGAGCGACATGATGTTGAGCGTGAGGTCGAAGCCGTACATCAGCACGAAGATGCCGATCACGGTGACCGGGATCACGATGCCGGCCACGAGTGTCGCGCGGGCGTCGCGCAGGAAGAGATACAACACGATCACCGAGAGGAGGCCGCCCCAGATCGCCGCATCGCTCACTTCGCTCACCGAGTTCGCGATGAAGGTCGACTGGTCGTAGACGGTACGCAACTGCGTGTCCGCCGGCAGCGACTTGCCGAGTTCGGCGACCCGTGCGCGGACGGCCTGCGCGAGCTGCACGGTGTTGGCGTCGCCTTCCTTGTACACCGCGAGCTCGACGCATTCGCGCCCGTCGAGGCGCGTGATGGCGGTGCGGTCGCGATAGCCGTGCTCGACGCGGGCCACGTCGCGCAGGTAGACGGCGCGTCCATCGACCGTCGCGATGACCGCGTTTTCCATCTCCCCGAGCGTGCGAAACTCGTTGAGCGTGCGCACGAGGAAACGCTGCGTGCCCTGCTCGAGCCGACCGCCCGAGAGATTGACGTTCTCCGCGCCGATGCGGTCGGCGACCGTCGCCACGTCGAGCTTCAGCTGCGTGAGCCGGTCCTGGTCGACGTAGACATGGATCTCGTCCTCGTAACCGCCGCTCACCTTGACGGCCGCGGAACCTTCGGTGGCCTCGAGCGCGGGCTTCAGCCGATCGTCGGCGAAGCGGCGCAGGGATTTCAGGCGCTCGTCCCGGGCCGCACCCGCGGCGGCGAGGTCGACGAACGCGAGCCGCAGCACCGGTTCGGTGGACGGGTCGAAGCGCAGCAGCAGCGGGCGGCGCGCGTCGACCGGCAGTTGCAGCAGGTCGAGCCGTTCGCGCACCTCGATGCCGGCGAAGTCCATGTCCGTGCCCCAGGCAAACTCGAGCACGACATCCGCCTGGCCGGAGCGCGACACGGAACGCACGCTGCGCACGTTACGGATCGTGCCGGCCGCCTCTTCGATCGGGCGCGCGATCAGGTTCTCGACTTCGAGCGGCGCGGCCCCAGGCAGTTCGGTGCGGATCGTGAGGGTCGGATAGGACAGGTCCGGCAACAGGTTGACCTTCAGGCGCGACAGCGAGACGACGCCGAAGAGCGTGACGGCAACCGTGGCCATCGCGATCGTGACGCGGCGGCGCAGGGCGAGATCGACGATGCGCATGATGCCCCCCGGCGCCGGTCAGCGCCTGGCGGTGCGCAGGGCCGCGGTTGGCTTCGTTTCGAGCGACACGACGCGCACGGCGTTGCCGCTCTTGAGGCCGGTCTGGCCGACGACCACGACGGTGTCGCCGGCTTCGACTCCCTGCGTGACCTCGATACGGCCGCCGTCGGCGAGTCCGGTGGTCACGGGGTGCTGCACGGCCTTGCCATCCTGCACGACGAACACACTGGCGGCGCCGTCCGCCTCGACGAGCGCCACGCGCGGCACCTGCAAGGCTGCCGGCTTGCGTTCGAACACGATGCCGACGCGCGCGAACATGCCGGGCTTCAGCGCACCGGATTCGTCCGGAAACTGCAGGGTGACCTTGAAGGTGGCCGTGGCGGGATCGATGGCGGGAGATACGAGCGTCACGCGTGCTGGAAACGCGCGACCGCCCAGTGCATCGATCTGCGCCACGGCAACCTGGCCGGGTGCGAGCCGCGCAAGTTCGCGCTCGGGCACGAAGACGCTCGCCTTGAGCGGAGTCGGGTCGGTGACGCGGAAGGTCGGCGCGCCCGCCGCCACGTTCTGGCCCACCTTGAGGTGCCGCGTGGCGACGAGGCCGGCGAATGGCGCGCGGATTTCCGTGTATGACAATTGCAGCGCCGCGAGTTCGTAGGCTGCGCGCAGGTTCTCGAAGTCGAACTTCAGGCCGTCGAATGCGCCGGCCGATACGAGCCCTTTTTCGTGCAGTTCGAGCTGGCGGCGGTAGTCACGTTCGGCTTTCGCCAGCTGCGCCCGGGCCTGCGCGGCCTCGAGGCGCAGCTGGCGGCCATCGAGTACCGCGAGCAACTGGCCTTGGCGCACACGATCGCCTTCCTCCACGAGGACACGCTCGACCTCGCCGCCCACGCGGGCGATGACTTCGGCATCCGCCTCGGCCTCGAGGGTCGCCGTGCCGGTGTAACGGGCGAGCATCTCGCCCCGCGTGGCCGTGGCGACCTCGACCGGAATGGCGGGCGCGGGTTCCCTGGCCGCGGACGGGGCAGTGTCGCTGCACGCTGCGGACAGCGCGGCGAGGGTGGTGGCGAGGATGACGGCTGGCGTGCGCATGGCGGATCGACCTCCCTGGGCTCTCAGGCGAGGCGATCCTACTGCCATATAGTGTTGTAGTCAACTACAACACCATGCACTGCAGAATCAGTAACTTAGGGGGAGCGCGACACCGTCTTCGGCGCAAGGTCGCGTACGGGACCTCCGACCATGTCCGCCATGACCTCGGCCGCCTGCTTCAGCACGATGTCCGGCGCGTCATCCTTTTCGATTTCGTCGACCGACTTGAACGCGGGCTGGCCGAGCGCCGCCCGACGCTTGTTTTCACGCGCGAGCCGGTCGCGATCGAGCGCGGCACGCTCCTCGCGGCGCAGTTTCAGGTTCAGCGACACCGACGTCTGCTTGCGCACTTCCTGCACGGCGGCGATGTCGGCGACCAGCCAGCGATAGTCGGGATCGGCCGCTGCGCGCAGGCCTTCCTCGCTCGCGAGCACGGCAGGACGCACGCCGTCGCCCGCAGCCGTGCGATAGGGCACGCCGGGGATGCGATCCCAGGGCAGGGCTTCCTCGAGCGAACTCTCGCCGACATCCTTCAGGTCGATCAGCGAGGCGAGCGGCACATCGGGCGAGACGCCGCGCAGCTGCGTGCTCTCGCCGGTGACGCGATAGAACTTGCCGATCGTGACGGTGAGTTGCCCGTTGACCGGTTTCCTTGCATAGCCGTCGAGCGGCACGAGGTTCTGCACCGTGCCCTTGCCGAACGTCTGCTGCCCGAGGACGATGCCGCGGCGATAGTCCTGGATCGCGCCGGCGAAGATCTCCGACGCGGACGCGCTGAAACGATCGACCAGCACGGCCAGCGGACCGGCATAGACGACGCCCGGGTCGGGATCGTCGAGCACTTCGGTGCGCCCACTCGCATCGCGCAACTGCACGACGGGGCCGCGGTCGATGAACAGCCCGGTGAGCGCGGTGGCTTCCGGCAGGTAGCCGCCGCCATTGCCGCGCAGGTCGAGCACGAGGCCGTCGATCTTTTCCTTCTGCAGCTCGTCGATCAGCCGGTGCACGTCGCGCGTGGTGCTGCGGTAGTCCTCGTCGCCGGCGTTCTGCGCGGCGATGTCCTGGTAGAAGCCCGGCACGTTGATCACGCCGATGCGGTAGCTGCGCCCGCCGCGTTCGATCGTCTGCAGCGACTTCTGTGCCGCCTGCGCCTCGAGCGTGACCTTGTTGCGGGTGAACGCGAGGGTTTTCTCGGGGGCACCGGGCGCGGCGCCCGCCGGCAGTATGCGCAGGCGCACGAGGGTGCCGCCCTTGCCGCGGATCTGCTGCACCACATCGTCGATGCGCCAGCCGATGACGTCGGTGAACGCGCCATCGGCGCCTTGCGCCACGGCGACGATGCGGTCGGTGGGCTTCAGCGTGCCGGCCACGGCGGCGGGACCGCCCTCGATCACGCCCATCACCGTCACGAAATCGTCGATGAGCTGCAACGAGGCGCCGATGCCTTCGTAGTTGAGGCTCATCTGGATGCGGTACTCCTCGGAATTGCGCGGCGAGAAATAGCTCGAATGCGGGTCGTAGGTGCGCGCATACGCATTCATCAGGTTTTCGAACACGTCTTCCGCGGATACCTGGTCGACGCGCTTCAGCACCCGGTCGTAGCGCTTGCGCAGCGTGTCGCTCGCTTCCGCCCAGGTCTTGCCCGCGAGCAGCAGGCCGAGCGCATCGTTCTTGACGCGCTTCCTCCACAACTCGTCGAGCGCGGCCGGGCTCGTGAGCCAGCTCGCCTTCGTGCGGTCGAACTCGTAGCCCTCATCCACCGTCCAGTCGGGTTCCTTGTCGAGCTGCGCCAGCGCGAACTTGATGCGCTCGCGGTTGCGCTGCTGGAAGCGCGCGAAAATCACGTAGGCGGGTTCGATCTCGCCGGTGCGGATCATGTCGTCGAAGCGCAGCCGGTAGGGGTCGAACCCGGCGATGTCGCTCGCGAGGAAATAACTGCGCTGGCCGTCGAGGAAGTCGAGATAGCGCTGGTAGACCTGCGCGGACATGCGGTCGTCGATGTCGGCGCCGCGATAGTGCGTGTCCTCGAGGATCATGCCGACGCGGCGTGCAACGAGCCGGTGGCGCTCGGAGGGCGCGATCGCACCCGGCGGCAGCGCGGAGGTGCTGGCGGGCGCCTGCGAGGAACCCGCGATCACGGCGAGCACCACGACCAGCGTGGAGGCGAGGACAGCGGACAGGCGACGTACGGGCATTCGGGGCTCGGATAGGCTCGGTTACAATGGACAGTCTAAGCCAGAACGCGCCGCTGCACGCGGCGGGAGACCATGCGACCGCTCGCCATGCTCATCGGAATCGTGATGGGGTCGACATTGTCGATTTTCATCGCCCTCACCCTGACCGGCATCGTGCTCCTCTTGCTGCCCGAGCATGCCGACCGTTTCGCGGAAGAGCGCGGGCCGCTGCTGCAGGCGATCGGGCTCGCGTTTGCGCTGAGCGCGCTCGCCGCGACGAGTTTCGTCGGCGAGCTGCGCAGCCATGCCTGGCGTGCGGCGGCCCATCTCGCGCTCGTGGCGGGCCTGGTTTTCGCGGGCTGGATATACTGGCCGCGATGATCTTGCTGCATCGCATTTTCGACCGCCGCCAGGCGCTCGCGGTTCCCCTGCTGTGGCTGGCGTCGATCGCGGCAGCTGCGCCGCCCGTGTCGGAGCAGGTGTATGCGAGCCACCTCGAGGCGCTCGCCAGTGACGCCTTCGAAGGCCGCAAGCCCGGCACCGACGGGGAAACGAAGACCGTCGAATATCTCGTCCAGCAGTTCCGCCAGCTCGGCGCGACGCCGCTTGCCGGCACGAGTTTCGTCCAGCCCGTGCCGCTCATCGAGGTGGCTCCGAGACCCGAACCGCAACTGTCGTTTCGCACCGCGCGCGGCGTCGAAGCCACGACCTTCGGCAAGGACGCGGTCGTGTTCACGAAGCGGCAGGTTCCGGCGGTCGCGATCGAGGACAGCCCCGTCGTGTTCGTCGGCCACGGCGTGGTGGCGCCCGAGTATGGCTGGAACGACTACGCGGGCGTCGACATGAAGGGCAAGACGGCGCTCATCCTGATCAACGACCCCGGGTTCGCGACGGGCGACGAGACACTCTTTCGAGGGCGCGCGCTCACCTACTACGGCCGCTGGACCTACAAGTTCGAGGAGGCGGCGAGGCAGGGTGCCGCGGCGGCGCTGATCGTGCACGAGAACGTGCCCGCCGCCTATGGCTGGGCGACCGTCGTCAACAGCTGGGCGAACCCGCAGCTCGACATGCAGGCGGCCGACGGCCGGTCGGGCCGCGTGGCCATCGAAGGCTGGCTGACGCAGGAGCGGGCGGCGGCGCTGCTGGCGACGGCGGGCCAGGATTTCGAAGACCTCAAGAAGGCGGCGAGCACGCGCGGCTTCAAGCCGGTGCCGCTCGATGTGCGCGCCACGGCGAGCGTCGCCAATTCCCTGCACGCGTCGAATTCCGCGAACGTGCTCGCCGCGATCCCGGGCAGCAGGCGGCCCGGCGAGTACGTGTTCTACGTGGCGCACTGGGACCACCTCGGCCGCACGCAGGGCGGCGAGGGCGACCAGACCTTCAACGGCGCGGTCGACAATGCGACGGGCGTCGCCGGACTGCTGGCCATTGCCGATGCGTTCAGGCGCGCACCCGCGCGGCCCGAACGCACGGTGGTGTTCCTCGCGGTGACCGCGGAAGAGCAGGGGCTCCTCGGCAGCGAATACTACGTCGCGCACCCGCTCGTGCCGCTCGCGCAGACCGTCGCCGTGTTCAACATGGACGCGCTCTATTTCGGCGGGCGCACCCGCGACGTGCGCGTGGTCGGCGCGGGCGCATCGGAGCTCGAGGATTACCTCGCGGAGGAAGCCGCGCGCCGCGGCATCGTGCCCGTGCCGGAGGCGCAGCCCGAGAAGGGCCACTTCTACCGGTCGGACCATTTCAGCTTCGCGCAGGCCGGCGTGCCGGCCCTGTACCTGAAAACAGGCATCGACGACCTGCAGGGCGGCATTGCGGCGGGCGCGGCGCGCGAGGCGGACTACGTCGCGCGGCGCTACCACCAGGTCGGCGACAACTACGCGCCCGATGCACAGCTCGGCGCGGGGCTCGAGGTGGTCGACCTGCTGCAAGCGATCGGCAGCCGCGTCGCGAACGACACGGCCTTTCCGCAGTGGAAGGCCGGCAACGAATTTCGCGCCGCACGCGAGCGCAGTCGCGGGGCGCAGCGCTGAACGCGGGCGACCGGCCTAGCGGCGGGGTCGCTGCCTGTTCCAGGCCTGGGTCGGGCCTGCGCCCTCGAGCGAGTTGTACGGGTCCGTGCCGCGATTCACTTCATCCAGCTCGAAGGTACGGGTCAGTTCGAGGCTGATGCGCGTCAGCGTGTTGGCGTTCCTGGCGTCCGTCGACTTGCTGTTCGCCACGGACTCCACGGGCATCTTGCGCGCCCGTTGTGTCATGTCCTTCATCCCATCCCCGGTCCAGATCATTGTTCGACGATGACGAGTGTCGCACTGCCGACGTCGCCACAGGCCCCGGTGGCCTGAACTGTGACGCAGTTCACATTCGTGCGCTGAGCCGCCAGGCGAGGCGCGCGCCCCGACAGGACATAACGAGGGCATACGGCCCGAGCGCGAGCAGCCACCAGGGCAGCCCGCCGTGGGCGAGCCCGGCGAAGTAGTCGCCCCAGAAGCGCAGCAGGCCTCCGCGCAGGTAGGGGCCGAGCACCTCGTGTCCGGTGTAATAGATTGCAACGGGCAGCATGACCAGGCCGATGAGGAGCGCCACGAGCAGCAGCAGGGCCTCGCGGACGATCGGGGGCCTGGCGCGATAGGTGTCGAGGAAGCGCGGCATTGCGCAGAGCATACCGCGACGCGCGCGGGGCGGTGCGCCTGCCTGCGGCCCGGCTGTGATCCGCGGGCCGTTCGCTGTAGGCTGCCGCGATGTCGCAACTACGCACGGCAGTCATCGGCGTCGGTTACCTCGGGCGCTTCCACGCGCAGAAATACGCCCAGGCCACGGGCAGCCGGCTCGTCGCGGTGGTCGATGGGGTCGAATCGGCACGCACGCGCGTTGCCGCCGAAACCGGGGCGCGGCCCGTCGCGGACTACCGCGAACTGCTGGGCGAGGTCGATGCGGTGAGCGTCGTGACGCCGACGCCGTGGCATTTCCAGATCGCGCTCGATTTCCTGCGCGCCGGTGCGCACGTGCTGGTCGAGAAGCCGATCACCGAAACCGCGGAGCAGGCGCGGGCGCTCATCGACGCCGCGCGCAAGGCGGGCCGCGTGCTGCAGGTCGGGCACCTCGAGCGTTTCAATCCGGCGGTGAGGGCCGCCGAGCCGTTCCTGCGCACGCCACGCTTCATCGAGTGCCATCGGCTCGCGCCCTATCGGGAGCGGGGCACGGACGTGAACGTGGTGCTCGACCTCATGATCCACGACATCGACATCGTGCAGGCGATCGTCGGCAGCCCGATCGCAGCGCTCGAGGCGGTCGGCGCACCGGTGTTTTCCAACGAGATCGACATCGCCAATGCCCGCATCCGCTTCGAGAATGGCTGCGTCGCGAACACGACCGCGAGCCGCGTGAGCCTAAAGACCGAACGCAAGCTGCGTCTCTTCGAGGACGACGCCTACCTCTCGATCGACCTGCAGCAACGCATCCTCACCGTGATCAGGAAGCGCGAGGGCGGGCCGGTCGAGGGGCAGTTGCCAGTGACGATCGAGGAGCAGAACTTCGAGCAGGGCGACGCGCTGCGCGCCGAGATCGACTCGTTCCTCGACTGCGCGCGCGAGGGCAAGGTGCCGGTCGTCACCGGCGAGGACGGCCTGCGCGCGCTCGAGACCGCGATCCGCATCACGCAGGAAGTGTCTTCTTAGGCGTGGCACCAATGCTTGCTTGATTTTGCCGCGCCCGCCCCCATGTCTGCTCCCATGAGCGGTGCAGTTTCTTTTCCCGTGATACCCGTCGGCAGCCTCGACATCGATCTCGTGGGCGATTTCTCCTGCCCGTGGAGTTTCCTGGGCACACGCCGGCTCGCCCGCGCCCTCGGCCACCTGCAGGGTGTCTCGGTGCGGGAACTGCGCTGGCACGCATTGCGGCTCAAGCGCCCCGAGGCGAAGGCGGCGCTCGACTGGCGTGAACACCTCGCAGCCCGCCTGCCGAAGGGCGTCAGCGTCGAGTTCGCCGAATCGAGCCTCGCCGAGGCGGGCGAGGCGCTCGGCATCCATTTCGACTTCTCGAAGCTCGCCGGGATGCCTGATACCACCTCGGCCCACCGGCTCGTGAAGCTCGCGGCCGCCGAAGGCCTGCACGGCCCCGTGCTCGACGCGATCTTTCGGGCCTATTTCGAACAGGGCCGCGACATCGGCGATGTCGGTGAACTCGCGAAGATCGGCGCGGCGTGCGGTGTGTCGGCCGGGCTGCTCGAGACCTTCCGCGACCCGCAGGCGGGTTACGCGGATGTCATCGAGGACGAGCGGCGCCTGCTGCTGCTCGGCGTGAACACGATCCCGAACCTGCTCTTCAACCGCCACGTCCTCGTGCCGGGGCCCGCGGACGAACAGATCTACGTGAAGGCGCTCGACCAGGCGCTCTTCCCGGGTGTCGAGGCGGGGACGAGGCACTGATAGGGCTGCGAGCGGAGGGCGACGGGCTGCGGGCCAGAGCGCCATGTAGCCAGGCAACGACTCTGGCCCTAAGCTCGTAGCCCCCAGCTCGTAGCCCATGCTTTCGCGATGCCGCCAAATCACCTGACACCCACCCCCCGCCCGGTCACCTTCGCGGCCACGCAGTTCTCCTGCAGCTGGGATGCGGCTGCAAACCTTGCGACGGCGGAGCGGCTCGTGCGGGAAGCGGCGGCGCGCGGCGCGCAGGTGATCCTGCTGCAGGAGCTGTTCGAGACCCCGTACTTCTGCATCGAGCAGGACACGCGGCACCTCGCGCTGGCCAGTCCGCTCGGCGAGAACGCGGCGGTGAAGCGTTTCGCCGCCATCGCGCGCGAACTGGGTGTCGTGCTGCCGGTGAGCTTCTTCGAGCGCGCGGGCAAGGTGTTCTACAACTCGATCGCGATCATCGACGCCGATGGCAGCCTGCTCGGGGTCTATCGCAAGACGCACATCCCGAACGGGCCGGGTTACCAGGAGAAGAACTACTTCGCGCCCGGCGACACGGGTTTCAAGGTCTGGAACACCCGCTACGCACGCCTCGGCGTGGGCATCTGCTGGGACCAGTGGTTTCCGGAAAGCGCGCGCTGCATGGCGCTCATGGGCGCGGAAGTGCTGCTCTATCCCACTGCGATCGGCAGCGAACCGCCGCCGGCGCTGCCGGTCAATTCCCGCGGGCATTGGCAGCGCACGCAGCAGGGGCACGCCGCCGCGAACGTCATGCCGCTGATCGCCTCCAACCGCTTTGGGGTCGAGCGCTCGCTGCAGGATCCCGATGGCCTCTGGATCCGCTTCCACGGCTCGTCGTTCATTGCCGACCCCACCGGCGAGAAGGTGGCCGAGGCCGGCGAGGACGGCGATGCCGTGCTCACCGCCACGTTCGATCTCGCGGAAATCGAGCAGTTGCGCAACAACTGGTTCGTGTTCCGGGACCGGCGGCCCGACCTCTACGGTGCAATCACGACGCTCGACGGCTCGACGCGCCCGCCGGCGTAACGCCCGGCGCGGCATCGAGGCGATCGAGGTGGGCGCGGATGTGGGCAGCCTCCGCCGGGCTGCTCGCGAGCGCGATCGCACGATTGAAGGCCTCGCGGGCCTCCGCGCTGCGCCCGAGTTGCAGCAACAGTGCGCCCCTCACGCCGTGGAAGTGGAAGTACCCGTTGAGCCGCTGGCCGAGCGGCTCGATCAGGGCGAGCGCGGCATCCGCACCGCGCACCTTGGAGACCGCCACCGCGCGATTGAGCGTGACGACGGGTGAGGGTTGCATCGCCTCGAGCGTCGCGTAGAGGAAATCGATTTCCTGCCAATCGGTCTCCCCGGGGTGCGCGGCGCGCGCATGCAGCGCCGCGATCGCAGCCTGCACCTGGTACGGGCCGGGCCGCGCGTGGCGCAGCGCCTTGTCGAGGAGCGCAAGGCCCTCGTCGATCTCGGCGCGATTCCACAGCGAGCGGTCCTGTGCGTCGAGCAGCACGATCTGGCCTTCGGCGTCGAGCCGCGCCGCCGCGCGCGCGTGCTGCAGGAGCATCAGCGCTGCCAACCCCATGACCTCGGGCTCGGCGGGAAAGAGCCGCAGCAGGAGGCGCGCGAGCCGGATCGCCTCACTGCAGAGCTGGCCGCGCATGTCGTGCAGGTCGCCGCTGGCGGAGTAGCCTTCGTTGAAGACGAGATAGATCATCGCCGCGACGGCGGCCACGCGTTCGGCGCGCTCGGGCGCGCCCGGCGCCTCGAACGGCACTGTCGCCGCTGCGACACGTGCCTTGGCGCGCGTGATGCGCTGTTCCATCGCGGCATCGCCCACGAGAAACGCGCGCGCGATCTGTGCCACCGTGAGGCCCGACACGATGCGCAGCGCGAGCGCGATCTGCTGGGTCGCGGGCAGGTCCGGGTGGCAGCAGATGAACAGCAGGCGCAGGATGTCGTCACGGTATTCCTCGCCGTCGAGGCGCTCCGCGAGCGCGGCCTCCGTGTCATCGAGATCGGACAACACTTCGTCCGGGGGCAGCGGTGCGTGTCGCTTGCGGCGACGCGTGGCGTCGACCGCGGCATTGCGCCCGACCAGGATCAGCCACGCCGCAGGATCGCGCGGCGGCCCCTTCACGGGCCAGGTCTTCAGCGCGCGCAACGACGCTTCCTGGAAGGCCTCCTCGGCCGTGTCGAGGTCGCGGAAGTAGCGCAGCAGCGCCGCGATCGCCTGCGGGCGTGCGCCGGTGAGGGCAGCCTCGATCCACGCGGGGTCGTTCATCCCGGCAGATGGCTCGGGTGGAACAGCGAGACGGGCCGCACCTCGTACGCCCCGCCAGGGTTCGCGCGGGCAAGCTCGCGCACGGTCTCCAGCGCTTCGTCGAGCGAGGCGCATTCGATCACATAGAAGCCGAGGAGCTGCTCTTTCGTTTCGGCGAACGGGCCGTCGAGCACGAGCGGTGGGTCGGTGTCCTTGCGCAGCGTGGTGGCCGCGGTCGTCGGCATCAGGCGCGCCACGGGCCCGAGGCGGCCCGCCTTTGCGAGCCTGTCCTGCACGACGGCAAGTTTCGCCATGACGGCGTCGTCCTCGGCCTTCGTCCAGGCACAGACTTCGTCTTCACGGTGGTAACACAGCACGGCATACAACATCGGGTCCATCTCCCTTCCATCCGAGGACGAACGGGCCGGGCCGCCGCCGACAGGCCTGTCGGATCAGGGCGCCGTGGCCCGTCCTTGGGCGTACTCTATGCCGAAACGTGGAGGTGGTTCATGGCCAGGTATGTCGATGGATTCGTCGTTCCGGTTCCCCGTCGCAAGCTCGCCGCGTA
Organism: Steroidobacteraceae bacterium; assembly: GCA_050185195.1. Lineage (GTDB taxonomy): Bacteria > Pseudomonadota > Gammaproteobacteria > Steroidobacterales > Steroidobacteraceae > CADEFQ01. The sequence continues at coordinate 80,023 of JBFWZQ010000009.1, forward strand.
CCGCGCGATGGCGCGCAAGGCAGGCAAGGTGTGGCGCGAGCACGGCGCGCTCGAATACAAGGAATGCGTCGCCGACGACGTGAAGCCGGGCAAGGTCACCTCGTTCCCGCAGAGCGTGAAGCTGAAGGCGGGCGAGGTCGTGGTGTTCTCATGGATCGTCTACAAGTCGCGCCAGCAGCGCGACCAGGTGAACGGCAAGGTGATGAAGGACCCGCGCCTCGCCGCCATGATGAATCCGAAGAACATGCCCTTCGACGGCAAGCGCATGTTCTGGGGAGGCTTCAAGACCTTCGTCGACATGTGACCTTCGCGGACCATTTCAGCGCGGTAGCCCGCGAGTACGCGGGCTTTCGGCCGTCCTACCCACCGGCGCTGTTCGATTGGCTCGCGGGACAGGCGCCCCCGCACGATCTCGCGTGGGACTGCGCGACGGGCAGCGGGCAGGCGGCGACGGATCTCGCCCGCTGTTTCGCGCGCGTCATCGCGACCGACGCGAGTGCCGCGCAGATCGCGCAGTCCGTCCCGCAGCGGGGCGTCGAGTATCGGGTCGCGCCCGCCGAAGCCTCGGGACTCGAGGCCGGCAGCGTCGACCTGATCGTCGTCGCGCAGGCCCTGCACTGGTTCGACCAGTCGCGCTTCAATGCCGAGGCGCGCCGCGTCCTGAAACCCGGCGGGGCCATCGCCGAGTGGTGCTATGGCCTGACGACCGTGGACGGCGCTGCGGTCGACGATCTCGTGCAGCATTTCTACTCGGAGGTGGTCGGGCCGTACTGGCCGGCCGAGCGTGCACACATCGAGGCCGGCTATCGCGACCTGCCGTTCCCTTTCGAACCCGTTGCAGCACCGGCGTTCACGATGGCCGTCGCCTGGACACTCGCGCAGCTGACGGGCTACCTGCGCACGTGGTCCGCCACCGCCCGTTTCGTCGAGGCGCGCGGGCACGACCCGGTGCTCGCGCTCGAGCGGGACCTCGCGCTGCACTGGGGGCCGCCCGACGGGCCGCGGCGCGTCAGTTGGCCGCTGTCGCTGCGGGTGGGGCGGGCAGGGCGATGCGGATGACCTTGGGTGTCGCGGCGCTCTCGGGCCGCTCGAGCTCGCCCTTATCATTGAAGCGCGCGACCTGCGTCGTCGCGAGGACGAAGAAATCGTGGCCGACGATGGCGCCGGTCGTGGGCTCGTCGAACGCAGGATGGTGGTGCGATTGCAGCACCTCGACCCGCGTGATCGCCTTGCCATCCGCCGACAGGTGCATGCGGATGATGCGCGCGGGGTTCGTGACGTTCTGCACGCCGAGCAGACTGTCCCCGTACACGTAGAGGCCGTCGATGGCGGCGACCGTGTCGCCCGCCGGTATCGTCATGCGCTCGAACGTGCCCGTGGCCGTGTCGACGCGCGCGACGCCGGTCGTATGGGCGATGTAGAGCGCCGCGCCGTCGGCGGACACCGCCAGTCCATTACTGCCGCGCACCTGGCCTGTCGGCGCGAACGCTGCGACCGCATCGCCCCGGATGCGCCACACGGCGCCCGACGCGGAATCGCTCGCGTAGCGATCGCCGTTCGGCGCCACCGCGACGTCGTTCAACTGCTCCGCGCCGGGCACCGGCACCGCGGCGATCCTGCGCCCCGTGCGCAGGTCGTAGCTGACGACCTCGTTGCGGCGCGGCGCGCGCCCGGCGGCAGTGAGGGCGCTCGTGCTGACGGCATGCAGCAGGTGTCGTTTCGCATCCACGGCGAGGCCGAGGACGTGCTGCAGCCCGTCTTCGGGGCGTGAGAACGGCGCCACCTTGCCCCTCATGTCCACGCCCACGATGCGATGCTGCGTGATGCTGCCGAGGAAGAAACGCTTCGACTCCGGATCCCATGCGATGCCTTCCGGGATGAACGTGCGGTCGGCGATTTCGAAAGCGATGGGCGCGTCCGCGACCCTCGGCAGCTTCGCCTCGAGTTTCGCATGGACCGCCTGGTAACCCGTGTCCTGCGAGAGCGCCTCGAAGCCCATGAAAGGGGCGGGGAGGAAGCCCGTGCCGAGGCTCGACAGTTTCTCGAGGCTTGCGATTGCTTCGTCCTTGTCTCCTGCGCGGGCCTGGAAAGCCGCGAGGTAGTAGTACAACGTCGGCTCGTTCGGACGTTCGACGAGCAAGCGCTGCAGGCTGGCGATCGTCGAGCGCGCGCTGTCGGTCTGCGCGTAGGCAGGCGTGAGCACGAAGGCGAGGGCGAGGGCGGCGAGGTGGCGGGGTTTCATGGTGCGGGCGGCCCTGGGGTCGCCGGGTTTGCACGCCCGTCGGCGCTTTTTCGCGACATGCGAGGTGTCAAACTGAGCAACTGTATTTCGAATCGAGTACGCGCCTTGCGGAGACCGGTCGTATATTTGCCGTTTCGCGGCGTCAGCAGGACGTATTGGCTCAAGGCCAGCGATGTCCGGTCGCGCTTGTATGAACGCATCCACGGATGGCACTGGCGAAGTATGCCGAGTGCCTGTCTACCCCAAACGGCCCAAGTGAACGCTGGCGAATGGCGTGCCGAGGAGCACTTTCTTCGTGAAATATGCCCGACTCCGGTTGCACGCTTCGCGAATTCGAGAAGGTCTTGCCCGGTGTTGCAGATGGACAAGCAGATTCGCCGGTTTTCGCGACTATGGCGGCGCACGAGAGTTACCGTGCCTTCGCCGTCGATTAGGCCTGCCAGATACGCTGCATCGGTGACAGCCATTGCGCGCACACATGTCATTTTATCCATGCGGCACTGATAGCACGATTCGACCGACGTACGCAGCCTGTCAATCCGGGTAACGTGGCCCGCCTTCCCCGGCCCTGTGGCCGGGGAAGGACTTCGGTTGGTGGAGGCGGGGGGACAGCTGATCCACTGCTTTCGCAGCGGGCTGGACTATGCCTTCATCCTGCAGCCGCAAGGCCGTGCAACAGGATGCGGAGCGTGTTATCCGCCGCGCCTCATCCAGCGCTGCGAATCCTGGGGCTCACTCCAGGCCTTGTGGGACCTTCAGCGAGTCCATGAGTCTCTACAGGGCAGCCCTGAGGTTGGCCCTCTTGCTACCCCTCGGCGTTGCCGTGGTGCGCTCGCCCTGCGAGCCGATCGCACCGACGGGTTCACCGATGTGAGCTCCGTTTTCGATCCGGCCCTCACGAGCCGGCGCGACCATCGATCGAACCCCCGTCCGCAAGTCCTAGACTCCAGGATCTACGTACGTAGCTCTCTCTTTGTTTTCTCGCCTCACGCTACCCGAGGAGCAGGGAAGACGCTCGGCCAGCAGACGGTGTCTCTTAGCAAGTCCACCCCGTCGCACGGTGAACCGCGATCCTGTGAGCGCGTCCCCTGGTTCACCGGCACAGGCACCGAGTGGTCAGAGGTTAGGCGGGGTTAAGCCGCCAGAGCGTAGTTGTCGTCGTTGGCAACTAAGTTTTGCACAGTGATTAACGAGGGCCATGCGCCTCGGTACGCCCCTGAAGGTTCGCAACCCACGTCGAAACCGGTCGCCCCCATACAGGTACCCCTGAAGTATAGCCCATCGGGCCCGTTTCAAGGCCCGGGCGCGCGTCGCCCTGGATCGAGCGCAGCGACGAGGCGATAGAACGCTTCCAGCACGGGCAGTTCGATGCCCAGCGCCGCGGCCCTCGTGACGGCATAGCCCAACGTTTCGTGCACTTCGAGCGGGCGGCCACGGTCGATGTCCTGCAGCGACGACATGCGATGGCCGGGCGCCGTGGTTCGATAGCGCTCACCCACGGCCCGGACCATCGCGAGGGCCTCGTCGTCGGTGCTGCGCGCCAGGCTCGCGACCGGCAGCACCGATTCGTCGGTGATTGCGATCCCGATGGCCTGCGCGAGGCGCGCCGTTTCACGCACGAGGCGCACGATCACGGACGCCGTATCCGGATCGGCGAGGAACTGCCAGGTGGGCAGGCGTGTCGTCACCGATACGGCCATGAGCCCGGTCCACGCACAGAACTTGGACCATTCGCGCGACAGCACGTCTGGGGCAACCACGCAGCGCACGCCGGCGGCGTCGATCTCGCGCGCGATGCGGCGCGTGCGCTCGCTGGTGCCGGCGGGCAGCTCGCCGACGACCACGTTGACGTTGCGAGTGAACAGCACCTCGCCACCCGCAAGCAATTCAGCGCTGGTATCGGCGAGGGCGCCGAGCACGTGCGCCGTTCCGAAGGCCTGCGCGAGCGCGTCGTTCTTGCCGGGCCCATTCTGGATCGAGAACACCGTGTCGAAAGTGGCGTGTCGAAGTGCAGCCAGCGCAGCCGCCGTGCCCGGCGTCTTGGTGGCGACGACCAGGACTCGCGCCGATGCGAGGGTCGCCGGGTCGCGCAGGACGGGCACGGGTAATACGAAGTCGGCGAGTCCGCGGATCACGAGCCCGTCGCGTTCGACCTGCGCGGCCCGCTCGCCGCGCGCGAGCAGCGCGACCGCGTGACCCGCGCGCGCCAGGTGGGCGGCGAGCACCGAGCCGATCGCGCCTGCGCCGAGGATGGCGTAGTCGGCGCGTTCCACGGTCAGCCCCGCTTCATGAACCGCGCCTTGTCGCGCTTCCAGTCGCGATCCTTCTCGGTCGCGCGCTTGTCGTGCTGCTTCTTGCCCTTCGCGAGGCCGATGTCGAGCTTCGCGCGGCCCGCCTTCCAGTGCAGGTCGAGCGGCACGATCGTGTAGCCACGCCGTTCGACGGCGCCGACCAGGTGGTCGATCTCGCCGCGCGAGAGCAGCAGCTTTCGCGTGCGGGTGGGGTCGGCGTGCACGTGGGTCGAGGTCGTGTTGAGCGGCGTCACGTGGGCGCCGATCAGGAAAGCCTCGCCGTTTCGCAGGTACACGTAGGCCTCGGTGAGGTTCGCGCGCCCCGCGCGCATCGACTTGACCTCCCAGCCCTGGAGCGAAAGGCCCGCCTCGTAGCGGTCCTCGATGAAATAGTCGAAGCGCGCCTTGCGGTTCTCGGCGATCGGCTTGTCGGTCTTTTCCTTTGCCACGCCGTATTGTAGACAATTGCGCCATGCGGGAACTGACACGCTCGGCGCTCATCGGCAAATCGCCCGACCTGATCTACGCGCTGATCAACGACATCGAGGCCTATCCACTGTTCGTGCCCGGGTGCACGCGCGCCGTGGTCGAATCGCGCAGCGAACGCGAGATCGTCGCCACGCTCGGCGTGCGGCGCGGGCCGCTGGCCACCGAGTTCACGACCCGCAACACGCTCGACCCGGGGCGCAGCGTCGCGATGGAACACCTGCGCGGACCCTTCAAGACGCTGCACGGTCTCTGGACGCTGGTGCCGATCGGCGACGCAGGTACCCGCATCGAGCTCACGCTGCGCTTCGAGTTCGCGAACCGGCTGACGGCGGCCGTGTTCGAGCCGCTGTTCGAGGAGGCGGCCGGTTCGCTGGTCGATGCCTTCGTCGCGCGGGCCCGCACGGTGGCGGGATGAGTGGCGACGGCGTGAAGCGCTGCACGGTCGCCTACGCGCTTCCCGACATGCAGTGGCTCTGGCCGCTCGAGCTGCCGCCAGGGGCGACAGTGGCCGATGCGATCGCAGCAGCGCGCCTACTGGCGGCCGACGGACCCGATATACCCTGGGACAATGCTGCGGTCGGCATTTTCGGGGCGGTGTGCGACCGGGCGCGCGTGGTCGCCGAGGGCGACCGGATCGAGATCTACCGGCCGCTCACCGTGGACCCGCGTGCGGCGCGCAGGGAGCGTGTGGCGGGCGCGAAGCGCGGCCGGCAATAGGCGACGGGCAGCGGGCGACGGGCCAGCAAGCGTTCGTTTGGTTCGTTGGGTGACCGCAGGTCGTTGGCCACGGTTCATGCGGTGCGCAGGCGCACAAGCTTGGCGGCGGAGCGCCTCTGGCCCGTGGCCCGCCGCCCGTCGCCCGCTGCTCGCGGCGCGTAGCGCCGCGCGTTACGCCTGCGGCTCGGCGACCGGCGCTGCCGGCGTTGCCGCGGGCGTCGGCGCCGGCGTCGTCGGCACTTCGACCGGCGCGGCCACGTTCACCTTTTCGACGCGTGCGACCTTGTCATCCTCGAACCAGATGGAAAGGCGGCGCTTCTCGGGGGCCTTGATGCGGCCCCGCTTCAGGAAGTACAGGTAGTCCCAGCGGCTTTCGTTGAACGCGTCGGGCACCATGGGCGTGCCGAGGAGGTAGCGCACCTGGCTGCGCGTCATGCCTTCTTTCAGCTGCGCGACGGCGTTCGGGTCGAGGTAGTTGCCCTGCTGGATGTTCATCCGGTAGACGCAGCCTGCCGTGAGGCCGGCGACGATGAGGGCGAGCGCGGCGAGCCGCACGATTCGGTTCAAGGGTGGTTGCATGGTGGGGATATGGGGGATAATCGCGCAATCATAACCGGGAGCGCTTGATTTGGAAGGTAAAGATCTGCGCAAGGCCGGCCTCAAGGTCACCTTGCCCCGCCTCAAGATCCTCGAGATCCTCGAGAATGGCCCGACGCGGCACCAGAGCGCGGAAGCGATCTACAAGCAGCTGCTCGAGTCGAACGAGGACATCGGGCTCGCGACCGTTTACCGCGTGCTCACGCAGTTCGAGGCGGCGGGGCTCGTCGTGCGGCATCATTTCGAGAACGGCATGGCCGTTTTCGAGCTGAACGAAGGCACGCATCACGACCATATCGTGTGCCTGGACTGCGGCAAGGTCGAAGAGTTCGTCGACAGCGGCATCGAGGAGCGGCAAACAGCGGCGGCGACCCGGCTCGGGTTCGAGATCCGTGACCACTCACTTATTCTTTACGGGCACTGCCGCCGCCCGAACTGCCCGTCGCGCAAGCCCTAGCATTTCGCGCGCGTGGTCGCGCGCCTTGCCGGTGATTTCGATGCCCCCGAGCATGCGCGCGATCTCTTCGACGCGTGCGTCGGGCTCGAGGGCGACGAGTTGCGTGCGGGTCGTCTTGCCGTCGGTCAGCTTGCTCACGCGCAATTGGTGATGCCCTTGTGAGGCCACCTGCGGCAGGTGGGTGACGCACAGCACCTGCCCCCGATCGCCCAGCGCGCGTAGTTCGCCACCGACGATTTCCGCCACAGCGCCACCGACCCCCGCGTCCACTTCGTCGAAGATCATGCAGCGGCCCTCGCGGCCCGCCCGCGCGACCTGCACCGCGAGCGAGAGGCGGGCGAGTTCGCCGCCCGAGGCGACCTTGGCGAGCGGCCGCAGCGGCTGGCCGGGATTGGCCGTGACGCGAAATTCGATCTGGTCGAGGCCGTGCGGCGCGGGTTCGGGGGAGTCGAGCGGCGAGACGTCGATCTGGAAGCGCCCGCCCGCCATGCCGAGCGCCTGCATGCGCTGCGTGATTTCCTTCGACAGCGATTTCGCGGTCGCCGTGCGCCGCGACGACAATTGTGCGGCGCGGGTGCGCCACGCGGCGAGCGACTCCGCCTGTTCCTTGCGCAGCGTGGCGAGTTGCGTGTCGGCGTGCTCGAGGCCGGCGAGTTCAGCCGCCAGTTGCGCGAGGCGCGCCGGGAGTTCCGACGTGGCGACCCGGTGCTTGCGGGCGAGGTCCTCGAAAGCCGCGAGCCGCCGTTCCACCTCGCCCTGGCGATTCGTGTCGTGGTCGAGTGTTTCGGCGTAGTGCGACAGCTCGCGTGCCGCTTCGCGCAGGTTGATCAGCGCTTCTTCCACCATGGGGGCGATGCCGCCGAGGCGCGGGTCGTGCACGCCGGCCGCCTTCAGGGCGGCCAGCGCGCGGCTCGTCGAGGCGTGCGCGTTGTTTTCCTCGGCCTCGTAGAGCAGCGCGATCGCTTCCTGCGCCGCCTCCACCAGCCGGCCGCGATTCGCGAGCCGCGTGCGTTCTTCGGCGAGCTGCGTGAGCTCGCCGTCCTTCATGTCGAGCGCCTCGAGTTCGCGCACCTGGAACTGCACGAGTTCGGTGCGCGCGTCGCGGTCGCGCACGCGGCCTTCGAGGTCGAGGCTGCGGTTCAGCAGGTTGAGCCACACCCGCTGCAGGCCCGCGACTTCGCCCGCGAGGGCCTCGAGGCCGCCGGAGGCGTCCAGCAGCTCGCGCTGCGAGGCCGGGCGGACGAGCGACTGGAACTCGTGCTGGCCATGGATGTCGACGAGCAACACGCCGACCTCGCGCAGCAGCTGCACGGGCACGGACTGGCCGTTGAGGTAGGCGCGGCTGCGTCCGTCGCCGGTGACCACGCGGCGGATCGTGAGTTCTTCGCCCGCGTCGATCGACTGGTCGCGCAGCAGGCGCGCGAGCGCGCCGGTCGGTTCGCCGAGGTCGAAGCTCGCGCTCACCTCGGCGCGCTCCGCGCCGTGTCGCACGACCTCGGCGCCGGCGCGACCGCCGGACAGCAGCTGCAGCGCGTCGACGATGATCGACTTGCCCGCGCCGGTCTCGCCGGTGAGCACGGTGAGGCCGGGGCGGAACTCGATTTCCGCCGCGTCGATGATCGCGAAATCCCGGATCTGCAGGTGCGTCAGCATGTCGGTGTTACCGCTGGTGGACGTGGCCGCCGCGGCCCCAGTGCAGTTTCGAGCGCAGCAGGCGGTAGTAGTCATATCCTTTCGGGTGCAGCAGGCGGATCGTGAGCTCCGAGGGTCCGACGGCGAGCCGGTCGCCGGCGAGCAGGTCGGCCATCACGATGCCGTCGACCGAGACGTGCGCGCGCGTGCCCGGCCGGTCGATGAGCTGGAACTCGACCGTGGAATGGCGCGATACGACGATCGGCCGGTCGGACAGCGTGTGCGGGCAGATCGGCGCCACGACCACCACGTCGAGCTGCGGGGCGACGATGGGGCCGCCGCAGGACAGCGCATAGGCGGTCGAGCCGGTGGGGCTCGCCACCACGACGCCATCGGCACCGTGGGAATTGACGAAATGGCCGTCGATCCACGATTCGAAATCGAGCATGCGGCCGGTCTCGTGCTTCTGCATCACGACGTCGTTGAGCGCGAGCTGCGTCAGTCGCCCGGCGCCGGCGCCGGCGCGGTCGAGGCGGGCCTCGAGGAGCGGCCGCTCGTCGATGTCGCAGTCGCCGGCGATCGCCGCGTCGATCGAGGCGGGGATGTCCTGCGGCAGCACGTCGGTCAGGAAGCCGAGCCGCCCGCGGTTGATGCCGAGCAGCGGCACGCCGCGGTGCGCGACGAGGCGGGCGGCGTAGAGCAGGGTGCCGTCGCCGCCGATGGCGAGCACGACGGCGGCGCGTTCGGCAAGTTCACTTTCCGCGACGCGCACGACCGGCGCCCCGCCCGGGTCGAAGCCAGCGGCTTCGGCATCGTCGGCAACCAGCGCGGCGATGCCGCGCGTTGCGAGGTGGGCCGCCGCGGTGGCGGCGCTTTCCGCAACGCGCGGGTCGGAAAAGCGGCCGACGAGGGCAAAGGAACGGGGGGCGCTGGGCATGCATCACCGGGCCATGGCAATGCGGCCCTTTTTAACATGCGGCGCGGGTGGGGCCAACGAGGAGATCGTGCACCGATTGCACGCTTTTGCGATCTCCGCTAGCGTGGTTCGACATGGCGCACGAGCAACGGGACGAACCGCTGGGCGAGCGCGCGCAGCAGCTGCTGCGCGTGCTGGTCGAGAGTTATATCCGCGACGGCCAACCCGTCGGATCGCGCGCGCTGTCGCGCGACTCGGGGCTCGCGCTCAGCTCCGCGACGATCCGCAACGTGATGGCGGACCTCGAGTCGCTCGGGTTCGTGGCGTCGCCGCACACGTCGGCGGGCCGCATTCCGACGGACAAGGGCTACCGGTTCTTCGTCGATTCGCTGCTCAAGGTGCAGCCGCTCGACACCGCCGACGTCGCCGAGATCAACCGCGAGCTGTCCGCCGGCAACGACGACACCAAGGCGCTGGTGGCCGCGGCCTCGCGGTTGCTGTCGAGCGTGACCCACCTCGCGGGTGTCGTCACGTTGCCGCGGGCCCAGGTGCAGGCCGTCTCGCAGGTCGAGTTCGTGGGCCTGTCCGAGAACCGCATCCTCGTGATCATGGTCTTCAACGACCGCGAGGTGCAGAACCACATCATCCAGGTCGGGCGCCACTTCTCGCCGGACGAGCTGAAACGGGCCGCGAACTACCTGACCGAGCAGTTCCGCGGGCGCACGCTGTCGCAGGGGCGGCAGGAGATCCTGCGCCAGCTCAAGGAGACGCGCGAGCACCTGAACGAGGTGATGGGCAGCGCCATCTCGGTCGCGCAACAGGTGTTCAGTGCATCCGAGGGTGGCCAGCTCGAATACGTGATCGCCGGCGAGACCAACCTGATGGGTGTCGCGGAGCTCTCGAGCGTCGAGCGGCTGCGGCGCCTGTTCGAGGCGTTCAACGAGAAGCGTGACTTCCTGCACCTGCTCGACCAGAGCCTCAAGGCCGAGGGGGTGCGGATCTTCATCGGCCACGAATCCGGCTTCCAGATCCTCGACGATTGCAGCGTCGTCACGGCCCCTTATTCCGCCGACAATGAAGTGGTCGGCGTGCTCGGCGTCATCGGGCCGACCCGCATGGCCTACGAGCGGGTGATTCCCATCGTCGATCTCACGGCGAAATTGCTCGGGGCGGCCTTGAATTCGCGCCGCTGAGCCCCCATATCGGGCGCGAAGCCGTAACTATCTGATTTGAGGAAAGTATTGATGGCCGATGCGGACACCGGTACGCCGGAGGCGGCTGCGCCCGAGAATGGCGCCGCGGTCGGGATTTCGATCGAGGACCTGCAGGCACAGCTCGCGGCCGCCGAAGCGCGCGCCAGGCAGAGCCACGACCAGTTGCTGCGCAGCGCGGCGGAAATGGAGAACGTGCGCAAGCGCGCCCAGCGCGACATCGAGGCGGCCAACCGCTACGGCCTCGAGCGTTTCGCGCAGGAGCTCCTGCCCGTGAAGGAAGGCCTCGACCTCGCGGTCGAGAATGCCCCGAAGGCCGATCGCGACAGCCTCGCGGCGGGCCAGCTGGCGACGCTGCAGTTGCTGTCGAAGGCCTTCGAACGCTTCGGCATCGTGGAATTGAACCCGGTGGGCGAGCCGTTCGACCCGGCGCAGCACGAGGCGATGATGGTGCAGCCCTCGGCGACCGCCGAACCCGATTCGGTGCTCACCGTCGTGCAGCGCGGCTACGCGCTGAACGGGCGGCTGCTGCGCCCGGCGCGGGTGATCGTGGCCAAAGCCCCCGGCGAGGCCGCTTGAATCGGCAGGGGACGGGCCCCATTTCGGGGACAGGATTTTCAGCTTAACGATTTGCGGAGACAGACATGGGCAAGGTAATCGGCATCGACCTCGGCACGACCAATTCGTGCGTGGCGGTCATGGAAGGCGGCAAGGCGCGCGTGATCGAGAACAGCGAGGGCGATCGCACGACCCCGTCCATCGTCGCGTTCACGAAGGACGACGAGGTGCTCGTCGGCCAGTCGGCCAAGCGCCAGGCGGTCACGAACCCGCAGAACACGATGTTCGCGGTGAAGCGGCTCATCGGGCGCAAGTTCGCCGACCAGGTCGTGCAGAAGGACGTCGGCATGGTCCCGTACCGGATCGTGAAGGCCGACAACGGCGATGCCTGGGTCGAGGCCCACGGCAAGAAGATGGCGCCGCCGGAAGTCTCGGCGCGCGTGCTCATGAAGATGAAGAAGACGGCCGAGGACTACCTCGGCGAGGAAGTCACCGAGGCCGTGATCACGGTGCCCGCCTACTTCAACGACTCGCAGCGCCAGGCGACCAAGGACGCCGGCCGCATCGCGGGCCTGACCGTCAAGCGCATCATCAACGAGCCGACCGCGGCCGCGCTCGCCTACGGCCTCGACAAGGACGGCGGCGACCGCAAGATCGCGGTGTACGACCTCGGCGGCGGCACGTTCGACGTCTCGATCATCGAGATCGCGGCGGTCGACGGGGAGCGCCAGTTCGAGGTGCTTTCGACCAACGGCGACACCTTCCTCGGCGGCGAGGACTTCGACCTCAAGATCATCCATTTCCTCGCGGACGAATTCCTGAAGGAATCGGGCGTCGACGTGCGCAAGGATCCGCTTGCGATGCAGCGCCTGAAGGAGGCGGCCGAGAAGGCGAAGATCGAGCTGTCCTCGAGCCAGCAGACCGACATCAACCTGCCGTACATCACGGCGGACGCCTCGGGTCCGAAGCACCTGAACATCAAGCTCACGCGCGCCAAGCTCGAGTCGCTCGTCGAGGACCTCGTCCGTCGCACGATCGACCCCTGCAAGGTGGCGCTCAAGGACGCGGGCCTCGCGGCTTCCGAAGTGTCGGAAGTGATCCTGGTCGGCGGCCAGACGCGCATGCCGCTCGTGCAGAAGTACGTGAAGGACTTCTTCGGCAAGGAGCCGCGCAAGGACGTGAACCCCGACGAGGCGGTCGCGGTCGGCGCTTCGATCCAGGCCGGCGTGCTCGCGGGTGAAGTGAAGGACGTGCTGCTGCTCGACGTGACGCCACTGTCGCTCGGCATCGAGACGCTCGGCGGCATCATGACCAAGCTGATCGAGAAGAACACCACGATCCCGACCAAGACCTCGCAGGTGTTCTCGACGGCCGACGACAATCAGACGGCGGTCACCATCCACGTGCTGCAGGGCGAGCGCGACCGGGCCGGCGACAACAAGTCGCTCGGCAAGTTCGACCTGTCCGACCTGCCGCCGGCGCCGCGCGGCATGCCGCAGGTCGAGGTCACCTTCGACATCGATGCGAACGGCATCCTGCACGTGTCGGCGAAGGACAAGGCTACGGGCAAGGAACAGAAGATCGTCATCAAGGCCTCGAGCGGCCTCACCGAGGACGAGATCAAGCGCATGGTGCGCGACGCCGAGGCGCACGCCGAGGAAGACCGCAAGTTCCGCGAGCTCGTCGAAACGCGCAATCGCGCCGAGCAGATGGTCCACGCGGTCGAGAAATCGCTCGCGGACCTCGGCGAGAAGGTCGACGCCGGCGAGCGCGCCAAGGTCGAGTCGGCGCTGTCCGACCTGCGCGCGGCGCTGAAGGGCGACGACCAGGCCGCCATCGAGAAGAAGCTCGAGGCGCTCGGCCAGGCGTCGGCTGCGATCGCTCAGCAGGCCTACGCGGCGTCCGAAGGTGCCGCCGCCGGTGAAGGCGCCAGCGCAGGCGATGGCGCCGCCGCGGATGCGTCGCCGAAGGGCGCCGAGGGCGACGTCGTCGACGCCGAGTTCGAAGAGGTGAAGGACAAGGGCCGCAAGGCCTCGTAAGAGGCGGCTCGCGCCGATCCGGCCGCCGCGTGCCCCGAAGGTGCGCGGCGGCTTTGGTGTACCAGCAGGAAACGCATGTCGAAACGCGATTATTACCAGGTGCTCGGGGTGGCGAAGAACGCCGGCGAGGCGGACATCAAGAAGGCGTATCGACGCCTCGCGATGAAGTTCCACCCCGACCGCAATCCGGGCGACAAGGAAGCCGAGGAGAAATTCAAGGAGGCCAAGGAAGCCTACGAAGTCCTCTCGGATGCGCAGAAGCGCGCCACCTACGACCAGTTCGGCCACGCGGGCCTCGACGCCGCGCGACAGGGCGGCGGGCCGGGTGCCGGGGGCTTCCACGGGGGCGAGGCGTTCGGCGACATTTTCGGCGATGTGTTCGGCGATATTTTCGGCGGCGGGCGGCGCGGCGGCGGGCGCTCGCAGGTCTACCGCGGCGCCGACCTGCGCTACGGGCTCGAACTCGACCTGCATGACGCGGTGTTCGGCAAGTCCATCGAGATCGAGATCCCGAAGCTCGCCGAGTGCGAGACCTGCCACGGCAGCGGGGCGGCGAAGGGTTCGTCGCCGGTGAACTGCGAGACCTGCCACGGCAGTGGCCAGGTGCGCATCTCGCAGGGGTTCTTCCAGCTGCAGCAGACCTGCCCCAAGTGCCGTGGCAGCGGCAAGACCATCAAGAATCCCTGCGACACCTGCCTCGGGCAGGGTCGCGTGCGGCGCGTGAAAAAACTGTCGGTGAAGGTGCCGCCCGGTGTCGATACCGGCGACCGGATCCGGCTCGGGGGCGAGGGTGAAGCGGGCCGCAACGGGGGGCCGCCGGGCGACCTGTACGTCGAAGTCACGGTCAAGGACCATGCGATCTTCGAGCGCGACGGCGCACACCTGTCCTGCGAAGTGCCGGTCGCCTTCGCGACGGCCGCGCTCGGCGGCGCGGTCGAAGTCCCCACGCTCGACGGCCATGTCTCGCTCAAGATCCCCGCCGAGACGCAGTCGGGGCGCGTTTTTCGCCTGCGCGACAAGGGCGTGAAGCCCGTGCGGGGTGGTGCGCGGGGCGACCTCTTCTGCCGCGTCGTAGTAGAAACGCCGGTGAACCTGACGGCGGAGCAGCGCGCGCTCGTGCAACAGCTGGATGAATCCCTGCGGAAGGGCGGCAAGCGGCATACGCCGCGCGAGAAATCGTTCTTCGAGGGCGTGAAGGAATTCTTCACGGGCGACGCATGACGCGGGTCGTCATCATCGGCGGCTCCGGTCGCATGGGCCGCGCGCTGGTGGCGAGCGCCGGTGCATGCGAGGTCGAGGTGAGCGCCGTGATCGCATCCGCGCGCAGTGCCGTGGTCGGCCAGGACGCCGGCGAGATGGCGGGTGTGCGCCGCCTCGGCGTGCCGATCACGACCGACCTCGGCGCGGCGCTGGCCGGCGCGCAGGTCGTCATTGACTTCTCGCTGCCGCAGGCCGCGCGCGACCATGTGGACCAATGCGCGCTCGCGCGCGTGCCGCTCGTGCTTGGCACCACGGGCCTGCCGGAAGGCATCGAGGCAGACCTCGCACGCGCGTCGCAGCGCATCGCGGTGCTCGTCGCACCGAACACGAGCCTTGGCATCACGCTGCTCCTCGATCTCGTGCAGCGCGCCGCCGCGGCGCTGCCGGATGAATTCGACGTGTCGATCGTCGAGGGGCATCACCGGGCGAAGAAAGATGCGCCGTCAGGCACCGCGCTCGCGCTCGGGCGCGCCGTGGCAGCTGGTAGCAAGGCCGCCGTCGACTATGCCGTGGTGCGTGGCGGGGATCTCATCGGCGAGCACACGGTGCGCTTCCTGGGCGCAGGCGAGGAGCTTTCGCTGGGCCACCGGGCGGGCGATCGGGCGATTTTCGCCCGCGGCGCCCTCCGGGCGGCGGCCTGGCTCGCCGCACAACGGCCGGGGCGCTACGCCATGCGCGATGTACTGGGAATTAAATCAGGTAGTTAGGCGCGAATCGGCGAGTTCGCATGAGCTTCGGTGGAGAACTTTGCGGGCCTTTTCGCATGGACACTCCGGGCGGTGGACCTTAAACTTTGCGCGTAATCCGATTGTCGGGTTAGTCCGTGCAAGGCGGGAGGATGTTCGAAAGAACTCCTCCCGCTTTGTGCATCTGAGCAGGGGAAAGATTTGGTGAGCGTACCCGCAGTACTGGCACTGGCGGATGGAACGATCTTCCGCGGCCAGTCGATCGGAGCCAAGGGCAATACCACCGGCGAAGTCGTTTTCAACACTGCGATGACGGGGTACCAGGAAATACTCACCGACCCGTCCTATTCCCGCCAGATCGTCACCTTCACCTATCCCCATATCGGCAATACGGGCACGACGCCCGAGGACCTCGAGGCATCGATCGTCCATGCCTCAGGCCTCGTGATCCGCGACCTGCCGCTCGCGGCATCGAACTGGCGCGCGGTCGATACGCTCGCCGAATTCCTCGAGCGCTCGAAGACGGTCGCCATCGCCGGCATCGACACGCGTCGCCTGACCCGCATCCTGCGCGAGCGGGGCGCCCAGGCCGGCTGCATCATGACCGGCGAGAAGATCGACCCCGCGGCGGCCGTGCGCGCGGCCGGCAAGTTCCCGGGATTGAAGGGCATGGACCTCGCGAAGGTCGTGAGCACGAAGCGCGCTTACCAGTGGAACGAAGGCTCGTCGTGGGACGTGGCCGGACAGCGCGCGCTGCGCGCGCACCAGCGCCTGCACGTCGTCGCCTACGACTTCGGCGTGAAGCGCAACATCCTGCGCCTGCTCGCCGACCACGGTTGCCGCATGACCGTGGTGCCGGCACAGACGAGCGCGGAAGAAGTGCTCGCACTCGCGCCCGATGGCGTGTTCCTCTCGAACGGCCCCGGTGACCCGGAGCCTTGCGACTATGCGATCGAAGCGGTGCGCCGTTTCCTCGCCACGGACCTGCCGATCTTCGGCATCTGCCTCGGGCACCAGCTCCTCGGGCTCGCCTGCGGGGCAAGCACGCTCAAGATGAAATTCGGGCACCGGGGCGCGAATCACCCCGTGCAGGAGCTCGAGACCGGTCGCGTGATGATCACGAGCCAGAACCACGGCTTCGCCGTCGACGAAGCGACCCTGCCGCCGAACGTGCGCGCGACGCACCGTTCGCTGTTCGACGGCACGCTGCAGGGGCTCGCGTGGGCCGACAAGCCGGTGTTCGGCTTCCAGGGGCACCCGGAGGCGAGTCCCGGGCCGCACGACGTGCGGCCGCTCTTCCAGCATTTTTCGCAGCTGATGGTGCGCCGCCTGCAGAACCAGCTGCGGCAGCGAGCTTCCTGACATGCCCAAGCGCACCGACATCCAGAGCATCCTGATCATCGGTGCCGGCCCGATCGTCATCGGCCAGGCCTGCGAGTTCGACTACTCCGGCGCCCAGGCCTGCAAGGCGCTGCGCGAGGAGGGCTACCGGGTCATCCTCGTGAACTCGAACCCCGCCACGATCATGACCGACCCCGAGATGGCGGACGCCGTCTACATCGAGCCGGTCAACTGGCGCACGGTCGCGCGGATCATCGAGAAGGAACGCCCCGACGCGCTGCTGCCCACCATGGGCGGGCAGACCGCGCTCAATACCGCGCTCGACCTCGACCGCGAGGGCGTGCTCGCGAAGTTCGGCGTCGAACTGATCGCCGCCTCGCGCGAAGCGATCGACATGGCCGAGGACCGCGAGCGTTTCAGGAACGCGATGCGTGAAATCGGCCTCGAGTCGCCGCGCTCGCATATCGCGAAGAGCCTCGAGGAGGCACTCGCGGTGGTGGCCGAGGTGGGCTATCCGTGCGTGATCCGGCCCTCGTTCACGCTCGGCGGCTCGGGCGGCGGCATCGCGTACAACCGCGAGGAACTCGAGCTGATCGTGGCGCGCGGCCTCGAGGCCTCGCCGACGAGCGAGGTGCTGATCGAGGAATCGGTCATCGGCTGGAAAGAGTTCGAGATGGAGGTGGTGCGGGACCGCAAGGACAACTGCATCATCGTCTGTTCGATCGAGAACCTCGACCCGATGGGCGTGCACACGGGCGACTCGATCACAGTGGCGCCGGCGCAGACGCTCACCGACAAGGAATACCAGCGCATGCGCAACGCCTCGATCGCGGTGCTGCGCAAGATCGGCGTCGACACCGGCGGCTCGAACGTGCAGTTCTCGGTCAACCCGGCCGACGGCCGCATGCTGATCATCGAGATGAACCCGCGCGTCTCGCGCTCGTCGGCGCTCGCGTCCAAGGCGACCGGTTTCCCGATCGCCAAGATCGCGGCGAAGCTCGCCGTCGGCTACACGCTCGATGAGCTCAAGAACGACATCACGGGCGGCGCGACGCCGGCCTCGTTCGAACCCTCGATCGACTACGTGGTGACCAAGATTCCGCGGTTCACCTTCGAGAAATTCCCGTCCGCGAACACCCGCCTCACGACGCAGATGAAGTCGGTCGGCGAGGTCATGGCCATCGGCCGCACGCTGCAGGAATCCATGCAGAAGGCGCTGCGCGGCCTCGAGACCGGCCTCGATGGGCTCGAACCGCAGCTCACCCTGCCGTTGAGCGAAGAGGCTGCGGCCCAGCTCGCCTACGAACTGCGTTCGCCGGGACCGTCGCGCCTGCTGTATGTCGCCGACGCGTTCCGCGCGGGCTGGACGCTCGAGCGCATCCACGAGCTGTCCTACATCGATCGCTGGTTCCTGGCCCAGGTCGACGACCTCATTCGCGAGGAAGCGCGCATTCGCGAGGAGGGGTTCTACGCGCTGTCCGCCGAGCGCCTGCGCGAGGTGAAGCGCAAGGGCTTCTCCGACAGCCGGCTCGCGGCGCTCACCGGCACCAGCGAGAAGGCGGTGCGCGGGCGCCGGCGCGATTTCGGCGTGGTGCCCGTCTACAAGCGCGTCGATACCTGCGCCGCGGAGTTCGCCACCACTACCGCCTACCTGTACTCGACCTACGAGGAAGAGTGCGAGGCGGAGCCGACCGCGCGCCGCAAGATCATGATCCTCGGGGGCGGCCCGAACCGCATCGGCCAGGGCATCGAGTTCGACTACTGCTGCGTGCACGCCGCACTCGCGCTGCGCGAGGACGGCTTCGAGACCATCATGGTCAACTGCAATCCGGAGACCGTGTCGACCGACTACGACACGTCCGACCGCCTCTACTTCGAGCCGCTCACGCTCGAGGACGTGCTCGAGGTGATCGCGAAGGAACAGCCCGAGGGCGTGATCGTGCAGTACGGCGGGCAGACGCCGCTCAAGCTGTCGCGCGCGCTCGAGGAGGCCGGTGCGCCCATCATCGGCACCTCGCCCGATGCGATCGATGTCGCGGAAGACCGCGAGCGCTTCCAGCAGCTCGTGAAGGACCTCGGGCTCAAGCAGCCGGCCAATGCGACGGCGCGCAACGAGGAACAGGCGGTGCAGCTGGCGCGCGAGGTCGGCTTCCCGCTCGTCGTGCGCCCCTCCTACGTGCTGGGCGGGCGCGCGATGGAAATCGTCTTCAACGAGGCCGACCTGCGCGCCTACATGACGGACGCCGTGAAGGTCTCGAACGATAGCCCCGTGCTGCTCGACCGGTTCCTCGACGTCGCGACCGAGGTCGACGTGGACGCCGTCTGCGACGGCGAGCAGGTGCTGATCGGCGGGATCATGGAGCACGTGGAGCAGGCCGGTGTGCACTCCGGGGACTCCGGCTGCTGCCTGCCGCCGAACAGCCTGTCGCCCGAAGTGCAGCAGGAGCTGCGCGAGCAGACCCAGAAGCTCGCGCTCGCGCTCAATGTCGTCGGCCTGATGAACATCCAGTTCGCGATCCAGAACGGCGTCGTCTACGTGCTCGAGGTGAACCCGCGCGCGTCGCGCACGGCGCCGTTCGTGTCGAAGGCGACCGGCGTGCAGCTCGCGAAGGTGGGCGCGCGCGTCATGACCGGGCGCAAGCTGGCCGAGCTCGGCGTGCCCGAGGCGCGCCCGACGGGGTATTTTTCGGTCAAGGAAGCGGTGTTCCCGTTCGCGAAGTTCCCCGAGTCCGATCCGATCCTCGGCCCCGAGATGAAATCGACGGGCGAAGTGATGGGCACGGGGCGCACCTTCGGCGAGGCTTATGCCAAGGCCCAGGCGGGCTCAGGGGTCACGCTGCCGCGCAGCGGCCTGTGCCTGATCTCGGTGCGCGAGCGCGACAAGCCACGCGCGATCGAACTGGCGCGCCGGCTGGTGGCACGCGGCTTCGAGATCGTCGCGACTTCGGGGACCGCGAAGGTGCTCGAGGAGTCCGGCATCGGCTGCCGGCGCGCCAACAAGGTACGCGAGGGGCGGCCGCACATCGTCGACATGATCAAGAACGACGAGATCGCGCTGATCGTCAATACGACCGAAGGCAAGCAGGCGATCCGCGAATCGAACGAGATCCGCCGCGAGGCGGTGCATCGCCGCGTGACCTATTACACTACCCTGAACGGCGCGATGGCGACCTGCGAGGCGCTCGATCACGTCGACGAAGTCGAGGTCAACAGCCTGCAGGACCTGCACCGGGAAGCGCTCGCATGAAACGCACTCCAATGACCCTGCGCGGCGCCGAGCAGCTGCGCGAGGAGCTGAAGCGGCTCAAGTCCGAAGAACGCCCGCGCGTGATCAAGGCGATTGCCGAGGCGCGCAGCCACGGCGACCTGTCCGAGAACGCGGAGTACCACGCGGCGCGCGAGCAGCAGGGCTTCATCGAGGGGCGCATCAAGGAGATCGAGGCGAAACTCTCGGCGTGCGAGATCATCGATCCGGCGACCATCGCCGACCAGAGCCGCGTGGTGTTCGGCGCCACCGTCGAGCTCGAGGGCGAGGCGGACGGCAAGCGGGTGACCTACGCGATCGTGGGCGAGGACGAGGCCGACATCCGCGCGGGTCGCATTTCGATCACCTCGCCGATCGCCCGCGCGCTCGTCGGCAAGTCCGAGGGCGACGTGGTGGTGGTCATGGCGCCGGGCGGCAACCGTTCGTTCGAGATCGTCGCGATCCGTTACGCCTGATCGGCGGGCGGGGCTGCGTCGGGGATCACGATCTTCGGGTTGCCGGGCCGCGGCCGATAAAGCACCGCGACATGGCCGATGCGCGTGACGAGCGCGCTCTGCGTCGCCGCGGCCAGCCGCTCGAGCATCGTGTCGCGGTCGTCACGCTCCGCGCCACGCACCTTCACCTTGATGAGTTCGTGGTCGTGCAGGGCGCGGGCCGTTTCGGCGATCACGCCCTCGGTGATGCCGCCGCCGCCGACTAGAATGACGGGGTTCAGGGGATGCGCGAGGCCCCGCAGGTGCTTGCGCTGTCTTTCGGTCAGGTCCATCGGGCGATTGTAGGGCAGGAGGCGCATGGCGCGTCGGTCGAAAAGCAGTGCGGGCTGGTTGCGCGAACACTTCACGGACCCGTTCGTGAAGCGCGCGCACGCGGAAGGGTGGCGTTCGCGCGCCGTGTTCAAGCTCGAGGAGATCGACCGCAAGGACCGGCTCATCGCACC
The DNA here is from genome assembly GCA_050185195.1 of Steroidobacteraceae bacterium. Taxonomy (GTDB): domain Bacteria; phylum Pseudomonadota; class Gammaproteobacteria; order Steroidobacterales; family Steroidobacteraceae; genus CADEFQ01. Next base: position 100,661 of record JBFWZQ010000009.1, read on the forward strand.
CGGCATGGTCGTGCTCGACCTCGGCGCCGCCCCGGGGGCCTGGAGCCAGTACGCGCGGCGCAAGGTCGGCCGCAAGGGCCGGGTGGTCGCTTCCGATATCCTCGAGATGGAACCCCTCGAGGGCGTCGAGTTCCTGCAGGGCGACTTCCGGGACGAGGAGGTCTTTGCCCGGCTGCTCGCGACGATACCCGCACGGGGCGTGGATCTCGTGCTGTCCGACATCGCGCCGAACATGAGCGGTACCGACGCGATCGACCAGCCCCGTTCGATGTACCTGTGCGAGCTCGCCCTCGACATGGCCGCGCAGGTCTTGAAACCGGGCGGCAGTGCCCTCATCAAGACCTTCCAGGGTTCAGGTTTCCCGGAACTCGTCGCGAGCGCCCGGGGCCACTTCGGCAAGGTGAAATTTGCGAAGCCGGCCGCATCCCGCGCGCGCAGCCCGGAACTTTACCTTCTGGCTAGGGACTACCGGATGGTGTAGCGTGGAAGCCTTGCGCATGAGGTCAACTCCTTGAACGATCTGACGAAAAACATCCTGCTCTGGGCCGTGATCGTGGTGGTGCTGCTGGCGGTGTTCAGCCGCTACATGCCCCAGGTCGGCGAGCCCGAGCCGATCCGCTATTCGCGGTTCCTGGACGACATGAAGAGCGGCAAGCTCGATTCCGTCGTGATCCAGGGCGACACGATCCTCGGCGTGCGCAAGGACAAGTCGCAGTTCAAGACGGTGAACCCCGAGACCGACTATTCGGCGCTGATCGGCGCGCTCGACAAGGCGGGCGTCGGCATCGAAGGGCGCGCGCCGCGCCAGCCGAATTTCTTCGCGCAGCTGCTGCTGCAGCTCGCCCCGGCGCTGCTGCTGATCCTGGTATTCGTCTACATGCTGCGCCAGATGCAGGGCTCCGCCGGCGGGCGCGGCGCGATGTCCTTCGGCAAGAGCCGCGCGCGCCTCCTCGGCGAGGACCAGGTGAACGTGACCTTCGCCGACGTCGCGGGCGTCGAGGAAGCGAAGCAGGAGGTCGGGGAGATCGTCGATTTCCTCAAGGATCCGGGCAAGTTCCAGAAGCTCGGCGGCAAGATTCCGAAGGGCGTGCTGATGGTCGGCAGCCCCGGCACCGGCAAGACACTGCTCGCGCGTGCGATCGCAGGCGAGGCGAAGGTGCCGTTCTTCACGATTTCCGGCTCGGACTTCGTCGAGATGTTCGTCGGCGTCGGCGCTTCGCGCGTGCGCGACATGTTCGAGCAGGCGAAGAAACACGCGCCGTGCATCATTTTCATCGACGAGATCGACGCGGTCGGCCGCCATCGCGGTGCGGGCCTCGGCGGCGGCCACGACGAGCGTGAGCAGACCTTGAACCAGCTGCTCGTCGAAATGGACGGCTTCGAAGGCAACGAGGGCATCATCGTGATCGCGGCGACCAACCGCCCCGACGTGCTCGACCCGGCGCTGCTGCGCCCGGGCCGCTTCGATCGCCAGGTCGTGGTGCCGCTGCCCGACGTGCGCGGCCGCGAACAGATCCTGCGCGTGCACATGCGCAAGGTGCCGCTCGGCGACGACGTGAAGCCGTCGCTGATCGCGCGCGGTACGCCGGGTTTTTCGGGCGCCGACCTCGCGAACCTCGTGAACGAGGCGGCCCTGTTCGCCGCGCGCGCGAACAAGCGCACCGTGTCGATGGACGAACTCGAGCGCGCCAAGGACAAGATCATGATGGGCGCCGAGCGGCGCTCGATGGTCATGAACGAAAAGGAAAAGCGCAACACCGCCTATCATGAGGCGGGGCACGCCGTCGTCGGCGTGAACCTGCCCGAGCACGATCCGGTCTACAAGGTCACGATCATCCCGCGCGGCCGCGCGCTGGGCGTCACCTTCTTCCTGCCCGAGGAAGACCGCTACAGCTACAGCAAGCAGCGGCTCGAGTCGCAGATCGCGAGCCTGTTCGGCGGTCGCATCGCCGAGGAGCTCGCATTCGGGCCCGAGGCGGTGACGACGGGTGCTTCGAACGACATCGAACGCGCGACCGCGCTCGCGCGCAACATGGTCACGAAATGGGGTCTCTCCGACCGCCTCGGCCCGCTCACCTACGCGGAGGACCAGGGTGAGGTGTTCCTCGGCCGCTCGGTGACCCAGCACAAGCAGGTGTCCGACGAGACCGCGCACGTGATCGACGTCGAGGTGCGGCGCGTGATTGACCACGCCTACCAGAAGGCGAAGGGCATCCTCGTCGCGAACCGCGACAAACTCGATGCACTCGCCGCGGCGTTGATGAAATACGAGACCATCGACGAAGAGCAGCTGAAGGACATCATGGCCGGCCGCGAGCCGAAGCCACCCGCCGACTGGGACGACACGCCGCCCGTGGGCAGGCAGCCGCCGTCGAAGCCTGCGGCGGAGGGCCCGGCGAGCGGGACGCTGGCCCCCACTCCCTGACGTCCGCGGCCGGTGAGGCTCACCTGCGGGTCAAGGACGCTCGATCTCTCGACTCCGGTCGTCATGGGGGTGGTCAACGTCACCCCCGACTCCTTCTCTGACGGCGGCGCGTTCCTCGATGCGGGGGCGGCGATCGCGCGCGTCGATCGTGTGGTCGGGGAGGGCGCCGCGATCGTCGACATCGGTGGGGAGTCGACGCGACCGGGTGCCGCGCAGGTAGAGGTCGGGGTGGAGCTCGACCGGGTGATGCCGGTCATCGAATATGCCGTGACGCGGCCCGTCGTCGTGTCGATCGACACGAGCCGCCCCGAGGTGATCCGCGCCGCGCTCGCGGCCGGTGCCCACATGGTGAACGACGTGCGCGCGCTCACGCTCGCGGGCGCGCTCGAGGCGGTGGCGGTTACGTCAGCGGCCGTTTGTGTGATGCACATGCAGCGTGGCCCCGTCGACATGCAGGACAATCCGCACTACGAGGACGTGGTGCGCGAGGTGGCGGAATTCCTGGCGGTCAGGGTGGCTGCCTGCGAGGCGGCCGGCATCGGGCGCGAGCGCATCGCAATCGACCCGGGTTTCGGTTTCGGCAAGACGCTCGCGCACAACCTCGAGCTGCTGCGAGGCCTCGACAGGTTCACGGCGACCGGCTTGCCGGTGCTCGCCGGCTTGTCGCGCAAGCGCATGATCGGGGCGCTCACGGGCCGGCCGGTCGGCGAGCGCCTCGCGGGCAGCATCGCGCTCGCAACGGTTGCGGCCCTGCGTGGGGCGTGTATCGTGCGCGCGCACGACGTCGCGGAAACGGTCGATGCGCTGCGCATCGTGGCGGCGGCGCGTGGGGGTGGAAAGCAGTGAGCAGGCAGTATTTCGGCACGGATGGTGTTCGCGGCCGCGTCGGCGAGGCGCCGATGACCGTGGACTTCGCACTCGCGCTCGCGAGCGCCGCGGCCCGCGTGCTCGCACCACGGGGTGGTAGTGTCCTCATCGGCAAGGACACGCGCCTGTCGGGCTACATGTTCGAGGCGGCGCTCGAGGCCGGATTCGTCGCCGCCGGAGTCGACGTGAAGCTGATCGGGCCTTTGCCGACACCGGGCATCGCCTACATGACCCGTTTCTTCGGCTGCGATTTCGGCGTCGTGATCAGCGCCTCGCACAACCTGTACGAAGACAACGGCATCAAGTTCTTCGACCGTGACGGCGGCAAGCTCTCCGACGAACTCGAGCACGAGATCGAGCGCGAGGTCAAGAACGGCGCGGTGACGCGCGGCTCGCGCGAGCTCGGCCGGGCGCTGCGCGTCGACAAGCAGCGCACCGAATACCAGCGCTTCTGCACCTCGACGCTCGCGGCGGGCACGAATCTCGAGGGACTCAAGATCGTCCTCGATTGCGCCAACGGCGCTGCCTACAAGGTGGGGCCGCGCCTGTTCGCGGACCTCGGTGCCGAACTGATCCCGGTCGGCTGCTCGCCGAACGGCCGCAACATCAACGACGGCTGCGGCTCGACCGCGCCGCAGCTGCTGCAACTGACGGTTCCCGGGGTGCGGGCCGACCTTGGCATCGCGCTCGACGGCGACGGCGACCGGCTGGTGATGATCGATCACCTGGGCCGCATCGTCGACGGCGACCAGCTCATCTACATCATCGCGCGGGCCCGCAAGGAAGCCGGCGAACTCACCGGACCCGTGGTGGGCACGCTGATGAGCAACCTCGGCCTCGAGGTCGCCCTGCGCGAGTGCGGCATCGATTTCCGGCGCGCGAAGGTCGGCGATCGTTATGTGCTTGCCATGCTCAAGGAGACGGGCGGCCTCATCGGTGGCGAGACTTCGGGGCACGTGCTGTGCCTCGATCGCACGACGACGGGCGATGCGCTCGTCGCGGCGCTGCAGGTCATCGGCGTGATGCAGCGGACCGGGCGCAGCCTCGCGGAACTGGCGGCAGGCATGTCGCGTTTCCCGCAGGTGCTGCTGAATGTACGGGTCGCCGTGCGCTTCGACCCGGCTGCCGTGCCGGCCGTCGGTGCGGCCGTCGCCAACGTCGAGCGGCGCCTCGGCCGCGATGGGCGCGTCGTGCTGCGGCCTTCGGGCACCGAGCCCGTGATCCGGGTGATGGTCGAAGGTCGCGACGAGGAAGAGACGCGCAGCTGCGCGGAAGAGATTGCTGCGGCCGTCCGTGCCGCGGCGGCCTGAGCGCGTTATCCTCGGCCCCCCTGACACCCCCGTGAAAGGACCTGACATGCGTTCCATCACTTTTGGTTTCATGCTGGCTGCCGCTGCGCTGGTCGCGCAGGCCGACACGCCGCGCACGCCGTCGCCCGCCGGTGCCGAGGTCTACTTCGAGTCGCCCGCCGATGGCGCTTCGATCAAGGGGCCCGTCACCGTGCGTTTTGGCCTGAAGGGCATGGGCGTCGCGCCCGCCGGAATCAAATTCGACAATTCCGGCCACCACCACCTGCTGATTGACACCGATCCCCCGGCCGACCTGGGCAAACCGCTGCCCGCCACCGACCATGTCGTGCATTTCGGCAAAGGCCAGACGGAAACCACGATCACGCTGCCGCCGGGCAAGCACACGCTGCAGCTCGTGCTCGGCGATGCCCTGCATATTCCGCACGATCCGCCGGTCGTCTCGAAGAAAATCACCATTACAGTCAAACCCTGAGATGGGTTGGCGGCCGTCGTTGCGCCCCGGCGGGGGCGCCGCTATCATCGCGCGCCTTTTATGAGCCGCAGACCCCTCGTAGCCGGAAACTGGAAGATGCATGGCTCGCGTACCGAGAACGCGAGCCTGGTGGAGGCGATCGTCTCGAGCCACGGGCTCGGCGCCGCCGACTGCGTCGTGTGCCCGCCGTTCGTGTACCTCGCGGACGTCGCGCGGCTGCTGCGCGACTCGACCGTCGCGCTCGGCGCCCAGAACGTCTGCGCGGAGGCGCAGGGCGCCTATACGGGTGAAGTCTCGGCCGCCATGCTGCAGGACCTGGGCTGCACCGTGGTGATCGTCGGGCACTCCGAGCGGCGTGCGCTCTATGGTGAAAGCGACTCGCTCGTGGCGCGCAAGTTCGCCGCCGCGCAGTCGCGCGGCCTCGCGCCGATCCTGTGCGTGGGCGAGTCGCTCGCCGAGCGCGAGGCCGGGCAGACGACCGCCGTCGTGGCGCGCCAGCTCGACGCGGTCCTCGAACTGGTGGACGCCGCGACACTGGCGGGCGCCGTGCTCGCCTACGAACCCGTCTGGGCCATCGGCACGGGCCACAATGCCTCGCCGGAACAGGCGCAGGAAGTCCATGCGTTCATTCGCGGGCGAATTGCCGCCCGCGATGCTAAGATCGCCGGCCAGGTCAGGATCCTGTATGGCGGCAGCGTCAAGGCAGGCAACGCGGCGGAGCTGTTCGCGCAGCCCGACGTCGATGGTGGGCTGATCGGCGGCGCATCGCTCAAGGCCGATGAGTTCCTCGCGATCGTCGCGGCCGCGGGCCAGGCCGCATAACCGAAGGTTCACGAGCGTGCTTCGTACAGTATTGATGTTCGTCCAGGTGTTCAGCTCCTTCGCGATCGTGGCGCTGGTGCTGATCCAGCGTGGCAAGGGCGCGGATGCCGGCGCCGGTTTCGGGGCGGGCGCTTCGGGCACCGTGTTCGGCGCACGCGGCGCGCGCACCGGTTTGTCGCGGGCGACCGCGGTGTTTGCGGCCGTGTTCATGTTGAACAGCCTCGCGCTCGTGTATCTCGGCAGGCAGGACGCGGCGGTGCCGCGTACGATCCTCGACGAGATCGAGACGCAGTCGGCTCCGGCGGTGCCTTCGCCCGATGCGGCGCCGGTCCCGCAGGCGCCGTCCCCGGCCCAGCAGCAATAGGTATTTTTGCCGACGTGGTGGAATTGGTAGACACACTAGCTTGAGGGGCTAGCGCCGCAAGGTGTGGGAGTTCGAATCTCCCCGTCGGCACCACCTTTGATACAATGCGCGCCGCTTTTCCAGCCGGCGCAACATGCTCAGCAATTACCTTCCGATACTTCTTTACCTCGGCATCGCGACCGGCGTCGGTATCCTGCTGCTCGTGCTCGGTGTGCTGTTCGGCCGCTATTTCAGCCAGGCGCCGGACGATGCGGAGAAACTCTCGGCCTACGAATGCGGCTTCGAGGCCTTCGAGGACAGTCGTCGCAAGTTCGACGTCCGCTATTACCTCGTCGCGATCCTCTTCATCGTGTTCGATCTCGAGATTGCCTTCCTCTTCCCGTGGGCCGTCGCGCTCGATGCGATCGGAGCGGCCGGTCTCGTCGCGATGGGCATCTTCCTCGCGATCCTCGTGGTCGGCTTCATCTATGAATGGAAGAAGGGGGCGCTCGAGTGGGACTAGACAGTGACGCTGCGGACGCCGTCGAGGCCTATGCGCAACGCGGTTTCCTGACGACCACGGTCGACAACGTGGTGAGCTGGGCGCGCACCGGCTCGCTGTGGCCGATGACCTTCGGCCTCGCGTGTTGCGCGGTCGAGATGATGCACGCGGGTGCGTCGCGCTACGATCTCGACCGCTTCGGCATCGTGTTCAGGCCGAGTCCGCGCCAGTCCGACGTCATGATCGTGGCGGGCACGCTCGTCAACAAGATGGCCCCCGCGCTGCGCAAGGTCTACGACCAGATGGCCGAGCCACGCTGGGTGATTTCGATGGGTTCCTGCGCGAACGGCGGCGGCTACTACCATTATTCCTACTCGGTGGTGCGCGGTTGCGACCGCATCGTGCCCGTCGACGTCTATGTGCCGGGCTGCCCGCCGACGGCGGAAGCCCTGCTGTACGGCATCCTGCAGCTGCAGAAGAAGATTGCCCGCAGCAGCATCGCGCGTTCCCCCTCGGTCGCAAGCTGAAAGGGTTTTGATTGTCCGAGCGTATCGAAGCACTGGCCCGGAACGTCGACGCACGCCTCGCGGGTCGCGTGGTTCGCGGCCCTGCGCTACCTGACGAACTGGCACTCGACGTGGCGCCGGCGGACCTGCTGGCCGTCTGCACGGTACTGCGCGACACGCCGGGCCTCGAGTTCGACACGCTGATCGACGTCAGCGGCGTCGATTACCTCGACTTCGGGCGTGACGAGTGGCGGACCTGGTCAGCCACGCGCAGCGGCTTCAGTCGTGGCGTCGATCGCAGCGCACCGCGCGCCACGGCCGGGGCGGGGCGCTTCGCGGTCGTGTACCACCTGCTGTCCGTGGCGCGCAACCAGCGCGTGCGCCTGAAAGTGCACTGCGAAAGCGCGGACGACCCGATCGTCGACTCCGTGGTCGGCATCTGGGCGGGCGCGAACTGGTTCGAGCGCGAGGCGTTCGACCTGTTCGGCATCCTCTTCAACGGGCACCCCGACCTGCGCCGCATCCTCACGGACTACGGGTTCATCGGCCATCCGTTTCGCAAGGACTTCCCGCTCAGCGGCAACGTCGAGGTGCGCTACGACGAGGAGAAGAAACGCGTCGTCTACGAGCCGGTGTCGATCGAGCCGCGCACCCTCGTGCCGCGCGTGATCCGCGGAGATCGACTCGATGGCTGAGATCCGCAATTTCACGCTGAATTTCGGCCCACAGCATCCGGCGGCCCACGGCGTGCTGCGCCTCGTGCTCGAGATGGACGGCGAGGTGATCGCCAAGGCCGACCCGCACGTCGGGCTGCTGCATCGGGGCACCGAGAAGCTCGCGGAGTCGAAGCCCTTCAACCAGTCGATCGGCTACATGGACCGGCTCGACTACGTCTCGATGATGTGCAACGAACACGCCTACGTGATGGCGATCGAGCGCCTGCTCGGCGTCACCGTGCCCGAGCGCGCGCAGTACATCCGCGTGATGTTCGACGAGGTCACGCGCGTGCTGAACCACCTGATGTGGCTCGGCGCGCACGGCCTCGACATCGGCGCGATGACCGTGTTCCTGCTGTGCTTCAAGGAGCGCGAGGACCTGATGGACTGCTACGAGGCGGTGTCGGGCACGCGCATGCACGCGACCTATTACCGCCCCGGCGGCGTCTATCGCGACCTGCCCACCGAGATGCCGAAGTACCAGGCGTCGAAATGGCGTTCGCAGAAGGACGCCGATCGCCTGAACGAGGCGCGCTCCGGTTCGTTGCTCGATTTCCTCGCCGATTTCACGCGGCGCTTCCCCAGGGCGATCGAGGAATACGAGGCGCTGCTGACCGACAACCGCATCTGGAAGCAGCGGACCGTCAACATCGGCGTCGTGTCGCCGGAGCGCGCCAAGCAACTCGGCTTCACCGGGCCGATGCTGCGCGGTTCGGGCATTGCGTGGGACCTGCGCAAGAAGCAGCCCTACGATGTCTACGACCGCATGGATTTCGACATACCGGTGGGCGTCAACGGCGACTGCTACGACCGCTACCTCGTGCGAATCGAGGAGATGCGCCAGTCGAACCGCATCATCGCGCAGTGCATCGAATGGCTGCGGGCGAACCCGGGCCCGGTGATGGTCGACAGCGCCAAGCTGCGCCCGCCGCGCCGCGCCGACATGAAGGGCGACATGGAATCGCTCATCCATCACTTCAAGCTCTTCACCGAAGGCTACTGCGTGCCCGAGGGGGAGACTTACGCCGCCGTCGAGGCGCCGAAAGGCGAGTTCGGCATCTATCTCGTGTCGGACGGCGCGAACAAGCCCTACCGCCTGAAGTGCCGCGCGCCGGGTTTCGCGCACCTCGCGGCGCTGCCCGAAATGGTCGAGGGCCACATGCTCGCCGACGTGGTGGCGATGATCGGCACGCAGGACATCGTTTTCGGAGAGGTCGACCGCTGATGGCTGTGACGACGAGCGACGGCAAGTCATTCGAGCCGGTGCTGGGACCGAAGGCGCAACTGCTTTCCGAGCACACGCGCGCGGAAATCGACCTCTGGATCGCGAAGTTCCCGGCGGGCCGGCAGCGTTCGGCCGTGATCTCGGCGCTGCGCTTCGCGCAGGAGCAGGGCAACGGCTACCTCACGACCGAGCTGATGGATGGCGTGGCCGAGTACCTCGCGCTGCAGCCCATCCAGGTCTATGAAGTGGCGACGTTCTATTCGATGTTCGAGACGCACCCCTGCGGCCGTCACCACGTGAGCATCTGCACCAACATCAGCTGCATGCTGAACGGCGCCGAGGACCTGGTCGCGCACACCGAGCGCAAGCTCGGCATCCGGCTCGGGGAGAGCACGCCGGACGGCCGCATCTTCCTCAAGAAGGAAGAAGAGTGCCTCGCGGCGTGCACGGGCGCCCCGATGATGATGGTGGATCACGTGTTCCACGAGAATCTCACCCCAGCGAGGATCGACGCGATCCTCGACGAGTTGAAGTGATGGGCGCCTGGGACGACAAGCGCAACCTCGCCGTGTTCGAGCCGCTCGGGCTCGAGCGCTCCTGGACGCTCGACAGCTACCGCAAGATCGGCGGCTACGATGTCTGGAAGAAAATCCTCGCCGGCGAGATGACCCGCGAGGCGGTGATCGACGGCGTGAAGGCGTCGGGGCTGCGGGGCCGCGGTGGCGCGGGCTTCCCGACCGGCGTGAAGTGGAGCTTCATGCCGCGCAACGCACCGATGCAGAAATACGCGGTGTGCAATTCGGACGAGAGCGAGCCGGGCACCTGCCACGATCGCGACATCCTGCGCTACAACCCGCATTCGCTGATCGAGGGCATGGCGATCGGCGGCTACGCGATGGGCGCGACCGTCGGCTACAACTACATCCGTGGCGAGTTCCTCGGCGAACCCGCGCCGCGCTTCGAGGCAGCGCTCGCCGAAGCCTACGCTGCCGGCCTGCTCGGCAAGGACATCCAGGGGTCGGGCATCGACTTCGACCTGTATTCGTTCATCGGCGCGGGCGCCTACATCTGCGGCGAGGAAACGGCGCTGCTCGAGTCGCTCGAGGGCAAGCAGGGCAAGCCGCGCTTCAAGCCGCCGTTCCCGGCGAACTTCGGTCTCTTCGGCCAGCCGACGACGATCAACAACACGCAGAGTTATGCGTCCGTGCCGACGATCCTGCGCAAGGGCCCGCAGTGGTTCGCGGCGCTCGGCCCGGCCAATTCCGGCGGCACCGTGATCTTCTCCGTCTCGGGCCACGTGGAAAAACCCGGCAACTTCGAGCTCCCCCTCGGGGTGCCGTTCGCCGAACTGCTGGCGATGGCCGGTGGCGTGAAGGGCGGCCGCAAGCTGAAAGCCGTGATTCCGGGCGGCTCCTCGGTGCCCGTGGTGCCCGGGGAGACGATGCTCAAGCTCAACATGGATTACGACTCGCTGAAGGCCGCGGGTTCGGCGATCGGGTCGGCGGCGGTCATCGTCATGGACGAGACCACCTGCATGGTCAAGACGCTCGAGCGCCTCTCACGTTTCTACATGTCCGAGTCCTGCGGCCAGTGCACGCCGTGCCGCGAGGGCACCGGCTGGCTCGACCGCATGCTCAAGCGGATCCTGGCGGGGCAGGGGCGGCGCGCGGACATCGACCAGCTCGTCACCGTGGCGAACAACATCGAGGGCCACACGATCTGCGCGCTCGGCGACGCGGCGGCGTGGCCGGTGCAGAGCTTCATCAAACACTTCCGGCACGAGTTCGAATACATGGTCGACCACGGCGGGCGCAGCATCGTATGAACGAGGATCTCGTCAACGTCGAAGTCGACGGCGTCGCGCGCAAGGCGAAGAAGGGCGCGATGATCATCCAGGTCACGGACGCCCACGACGCGTATGTGCCGCGCTTCTGCTACCACGAGAAGCTGCCGATCGCGGCCAACTGCCGCATGTGCCTGGTCGAGGTGGAGAAGGCCCCGAAGCCGATGCCCGCGTGCGCGACCCCGGTCGCCGAAGGCATGAAGATCTTCACGAAGTCGCCGAGGGCGCTCGCCGCGCAGAAGGCGACGATGGAATTCCTGCTGATCAACCACCCGCTCGACTGCCCGGTCTGCGACCAGGGCGGCGAGTGCGAGCTGCAAGACCTCGCGATGGGCTACGGGCGCGACATCTCGCGCTTCGTCGAGGGCAAGCGCTCCGTCAAGGACAAGAACATCGGGCCGCTGATCTCGACGGACATGACCCGCTGCATCCACTGCACCCGTTGCGTGCGCTTCGGGCAGGATGTCGCCGGCATCCAGGAACTCGGCACCACCGGGCGCGGCGAATGGATGGAGATCGGCACCTGGATCGAACGCAGCGTCGATCACGAACTCTCCGGCAACATCATCGACCTGTGCCCGGTCGGTGCGCTCAACAGCAAACCGTTCCGCTTCCGTGCGCGCGCGTGGGAAATGACGCAGGCGCCGCTCGTATCGCCGCACGATGGCGCCGGTTCGAACCTCTACGGCCACGTGCTGCGCGGGCGCCTGCTGCGTGTCGTGCCGCGCGTGAACGAAGCGATCAACGAGACCTGGATTTCCGACCGCGACCGCTTCAGCTACGAAGGCGTCTACAGCGCCGATCGCCTGGCGAGCCCGATGTTGCGCGAGGGCCGGGAGTGGCGCGTGGTGGGCTGGGAAGCGGCACTCGAGGCCGCGGCGAACGGCCTGCGGCGCGCGAAGGAATCGCTCGGCGTGCTCGCGAGCCCGTCGAGCAGCGTCGAGGAACTCTACCTCCTCAACCGGCTGGTGCGCGGGCTCGGCTCGCACAACATCGACCATCGACTGCGACAGGGCGATTTCCGCGACCAGCATGCCGACCCGCTCTTCCCCTCCCTCGGCCTGCCGCTCGCGGCGGTCGAGCAGCTCGACGCGCTGTTCGTGGTGGGCAGCCACCTGCGCCACGAGATCCCGATCCTCGCGCACCGCGTGCGCAAGGTCGCGCGCAGCGGTGCGCGGGTTTCGTTCCTGAATCCGCAGCAGTTCGAATACCTGTTCCCGGTTGCCACCTATATCGAGGCCGCGCCCGCGCGCCAGGTGCTCGAGCTGGCGGCGGTGCTCGCTGCCGCGCTGGCGGCGAGCGGCGCGGCCGCACCCGCCGAGCTGGCGACGCTCGTGCGCGCCGCGACGGTGTCGGACGACCACAAGGCCATCGCCGCGCAGTTGGCGGGTGGCACGCGCCGCGCAATCTGGCTCGGTGCGCTGGCGATTCGCCATCCTGCCTACGACGACCTGCGCGCGCTGGCCGCGGCGCTCGCGGCAACGACGGGCGCCTCGCTCGGCGTGCTCGCCGAGGGCGCGAACGCCGCCGGCGCTTATCTTGCCGGCGCAGTGCCCCATCGCGATGCCGGGGGCGAGGTGCCGTCCATCCCGGGACTCACGGCCCGGGCGATGCTCGAGCAGCCGTTGTCGGCCTACCTGCTCGCGGGCGGCATCGAACCATGGCAGGACAGCATTCACGACGCGGCGATGCAGGCATTGTCGGGCGCCGAGTGCGTCGTGGCCGCGACGCCTTTCGCGTCCGAAGCGCTCAAGGAAGTGGCGCACGTGCTGTTGCCCATCGGCACGTTCGCGGAGACATCCGGTACCTATGTCAACCTCGAGGGGCGCTGGCAGGGCGTGCCGGGTGCGGTGCGCCCGGTGGGCGAAGCGCGCCCGGGCTGGAAGGTCTATCGCGTGCTGTGCAACCTGCTCGGCGTCGCCGGCACCGAATACCAGTCCTCGGAAGAAGTGCGCGACGAGCTGCGACGCATCTGCGGCGACGATCTCGCTCCCGGCCCCTACCGCGGCGCGCATCGCGTGCTGGCCACGAACGGCGCGGCCAGCGTCATCGACGTGCCGATGTACCAGGTCGACGCCCTGGTGCGCCGCGCGCCGTCCCTGCAACGCACGCGCGACGGACGCGCGGCCGCCGTGACCTACTGAGCGCCGCCAGATGCTGCAGCAATTCCTCGACATCCTCGCGCTGCCGATCGTCCAGACGACGATCTGGATCCTCGTCGTCACGGTGGGCGTGATCCTCTCGGTCGCCTTCGCGGTGCTGTTCGAACGCAAGATCATCGGCTGGATGCAGCTTCGCAAGGGACCGAACCGGGTCGGCAGCATCTTCGGCATCTGGCCGGGGGTGTTCCAGGCCTTCGCCGACGTGCTGAAGCTGCTGATCAAGGAAGTGGTCGTCCCGACACGGGCCAACAAGTTCCTGTTCGGTCTCGCGCCGATCATCGCGCTCGTTCCGGCGCTCGCGACCTGGGCGGTCGTGCCGCTATCGCCGGAACTCGTGATCGCCGATATCGACGCGGGCCTGCTGTACGTGCTCGCGCTCACCTCGATGGGCGTCTATGGCGTGATCATCGCCGGCTGGGCCGCGAACTCGAAGTACGCGTTCCTCGGTGCCATGCGTTCGGCCGCGCAGATCGTGGCCTACGAGATCGCGATGGGTTTCGCGCTCGTCGGCGTGGTGATGGCCGCGGGCAGCCTCAACCTCGGCGAGATCGTTCGCAGCCAGGCGGGCGGGCCGCTCACCTGGAACGTGATCTGGCTGTTCCCGCTCGCGATCGTCTACATCATCTCGGGCGTGGCCGAGACCAATCGGGCACCGTTCGACGTCGCGGAAGGCGAGTCGGAGATCGTCGCCGGTTTCCACGTGGAATATTCGGGCATCGCGTTCGCGCTGTTCTTCCTCGCCGAATACGCGAACATGCTGCTGATCTCGGCGCTCACCGCGGTCTTCTTCTTCGGTGGCTGGCTGTCGCCGTTCGACGGCTACCTGCCCGAAGGCAGCTGGCTCGCGCAGCCGAGCTTCCTCTGGCTCGGCATCAAGATCTCGGCGTACATGTTCTTCTATTACTGGTTGCGGGCGACTTTCCCGCGTTACCGATACGACCAGATCATGCGCCTCGGCTGGAAAGTGCTGATCCCCGTGACGCTCGTGTGGATCGCGGTGGAGGGCGTCATGGCATATTACGAGGTCGGGCCGTGGAAGGTGCTGGCGCCATGAGCATCCGCAGCGTTTTCAAGACGTTCCTGTTGTGGGAGCTGCTCGTCGGCCTCTCGGTCACCCTGCGCACGCTCTTTCGCAAGAAAGTCACGGTGAACTACCCCGAAGAGAAGACGCCGCAGTCGCCGCGCTTTCGCGGTTTGCACGCGCAGCGCCGCTATGCGAATGGCGAGGAACGCTGCATCGCCTGCAAGCTCTGCGAGGCAGTGTGCCCTGCGCTTGCGATCACCATCGAATCCGACATCGCGGCCGACGGCACGCGGCGCACCACCCGTTACGACATCGATCTCTTCAAGTGCATCTATTGCGGCTTCTGCGAGGAGGCCTGCCCGGTCGATGCGATCGTCGAGACGCGCATACACGAGTACCACATGGAGCATCGCGGCGAGAACATCATGACGAAGGACAAGCTGCTCGCGGTGGGCGACCGCTACGAGGCCATGATCGCGGCCGACAAGGCCGCCGACGCGGCGTGGCGTTGAGGGAAGGAGGAGCAACGTGTTCGTGATGATCCTCTTCTATGCCTTCTCGGCAGTGTTGATCGCGGCCGCGCTGGGCGTCATCACGACGCGCAACCCGGTGTATTCGGCGCTGTGCCTCGTGCTCGCCTTCTTCACGAGCGCCGGCATCTGGTTGCTGATCGAGGCCGAGTTCCTCGCCATCGTGCTCGTGCTGGTCTACGTGGGTGCGGTGATGGTGCTGTTCCTGTTCGTCGTGATGATGCTCGACGTGCGCGTCGAGGAACTGCGCCGCGGTTTCACGCGTTATGCCTGGCTCGGCTGGCTCACGGCCTTCGTGGTGATCCTCGAACTCGTCGGTGTGATTGCCGCGCGGCGCCTCGGCGTCGACGCGACCAAGGCGCCGGCACCGTTGCCGGCGGATTATGGCAACACGCATGAACTCGGCACGGTGCTCTACACGAAGTATGTCTATGCCTTCGAACTCGCCGCCGTGCTGCTGCTCGTCGCGATCGTCGCGGCGATCGCGCTCACGATGCGCAAGCGGCCCGGCCTCAAGGTGCAGGACATCGCCGGGCAGGTGGCGGTGCGCGCGAAGGATCGCGTGCGGCTCGTGAAGGTGGACCCGGAGTCGCGGCCATGATCACGCTTGCCCACGTGCTGACGCTGTCGGCGGTGCTGTTCGCGATCGCGGTCGCCGGCATCTTCCTCAATCGCAAGAACGTCATCCTGCTGCTGATGTGCATCGAGCTGCTGCTGCTCGGCGCGAACTTCAACTTCGTCGCCTTCTCGCGCTACCTCGGCGACCTCTCCGGCCAGGTGTTCGTGTTCTTCGTGCTCACCGTGGCGGCCGCCGAGTCGGCGATCGGGCTGGCGATCCTCGTCGTGCTCTTCCGGCACCGGCAGAGCATCAACGTCGACGACCTGGACACCCTGAAGGGCTGAGTGGCGATGACACCGAACCTGCTGATCGCCATTCCGCTGCTGCCGCTGCTCGCGGCGCTGCTCGCCGGGCTCGCGGGCCGCCGGATCGGCCGCGCCGCGTCGGCCGGCGTCACGATCCTCGCCGTCGGCACGTCCTGCGTGCTGTCGCTCTACGTCGCGAAGCTGATCTTCGGTGATGGCGCGCCGGCCTGGGACGGCACCGTCTATGAATGGCTCGTGACCGACGGCGTGCGCATCCAGGTCGGCTTCCTGGTCGACCGGCTGACGGCACTGATGATGGTCGTCGTGACCTTCGTGTCGTTCTGCGTGCACGTCTACACCATCGGTTACATGCGCGAGGACGACGGCTTCCAGCGGTTCTTCAGCTACATCTCGCTGTTCACGTTCGCGATGCTGATGCTCGTGATGTCGAACAATTTCATGCAGCTGTTCTTCGGCTGGGAAGCGGTCGGCGTCGTGTCCTACCTGCTGATCGGCTTCTGGTACACGCGCCCGACGGCGATCCACGCGAACCTGAAGGCCTTCCTGGTCAACCGCGTCGGGGACTTCGGCTTCGTGCTGGGCATCGCGGGTGTCGCCTACTTCACCCATTCCCTCGACTACAAGGACGCCTTCGAGATCGCGCCGTCGCTGGCCGGCGTGCAGTTCCCGCTGACCGCGGCGACCAGCGTTTCCGCGCTCACGCTGATCTGCATCTGCCTGTTCGTCGGCGCCATGGGCAAGTCGGCGCAGATGCCGTTGCACGTGTGGCTGCCGGATTCGATGGAAGGCCCGACGCCGATTTCGGCGCTGATCCACGCCGCGACCATGGTGACGGCGGGCATCTTCATGGTGGCGCGCATGTCGCCGCTGTTCGAGTTCTCCGAGGCCGCGCTCTCCTTCGTGCTCGTGGTCGGGGCGACCACCGCGTTCTTCATGGGCCTGCTCGGCGTCGTCAACAACGACATCAAGCGCGTGATCGCGTATTCGACGCTCTCGCAGCTCGGATACATGACGGTGGCGCTGGGCGCGTCGGCCTACAGCGTGGCCATCTTCCACCTGATGACGCATGCCTTCTTCAAGGCGCTGCTGTTCCTCGCCGCCGGCTCGGTCATCATCGGCATGCACCACGAACAGGACATGCGCAAGATGGGCGGGCTCGCGAAGTACATGCCGGTGACCGCGATCACCTGCTGGATCGGCTCGCTGGCGCTGATCGGCACGCCGTTCTTCTCGGGCTTCTATTCAAAGGATGCGCTGATCGAGGCGGTGGGCGAATCGCACCGCTGGGGCGCCACCTACGCCTACTACTGCGTGCTGGGCGGCGTGTTCGTGACGGCGCTGTACACCTTCCGGCTCATCTTCATGACCTTCCACGGCAAGGAACGCTTTGCGCAGGCCCATGCCGACCACGGTGACCACGGGGACGCGCACGGCCACGACCATGGCGGCACGCCCCACGAAAGCCCGTGGGTCGTGACCGCGCCGCTCGTTGCCCTCGCCATCCCGTCGATCGTCATCGGTTACCTGACGATCGGCCCGTTGCTGTTCGGCGGTGCCTTCGGCGACTCGATCTTCGTGAGCGAGGCGAACGACGTCGTCGCCGAACTCGGCCACGGGTACCACGGGCCGGTGGCGTTCGCGCTGCATGGCTTGCAGGCGTGGCCGTTCTGGCTGGCGCTCGCCGGCGTGCTGACGGCGTGGTTCCTCTATCTCAGGAATCCGCCGCTCGCCGACCGGCTGGCCGGGCGCCTGTCGGCCGTGCGCACGGTGCTCGTCAACAAGTATTACTTCGACTGGGCGAACGAAAAGCTGGTCGCGCCGCTCGCGCGGCTCATCGGCCGGTTGCTCTGGAAGGGCGGCGACCAGATGCTGATCGACGGCGCGCTCGTGAACGGCTCGGCGAAGTTCGTCGGCTGGATGGCGATGACGGGCCGCCGGATCCAGACGGGGTATCTCTACACATATGCATTCTGGATGGTCATCGGGCTCGCAGTCCTCCTGGGCTGGTTCCTGATCCGGGCCTGACGGGGTCACACGCGCATGCAGGGTTTCGGCATACTTTCGGTTCTCGTGTGGCTGCCCATCGCCGGCGGCGTCGCGGTGCTCGCGCTCGGCGACCGGCGCGCCGCGGCGGCGCGCTGGGTCGCGCTCGCGGTCGCGCTCGCCACCGTCGCGATCACGATCCCGCTCTGGATGGGCTTCGACCGGGGTACCGCCGAATTCCAGTTCGTCGAGCGTCTGCCTTGGATCACGGCGTTCAACTCCTGGTACCACCTCGGCGTCGACGGCATCTCGCTGCCGCTGATCGTGCTGACCGCGGTGATGACCGTGCCGGTCATTATCGCGGCGTGGAGCGTCATCGAGAAACGGCCCGCGCAGTACTACGCCGCCTTCCTCATCATGGCGGGCCTGATGATCGGCGTGTTCGCGGCGATCGACGGGCTGCTGTTCTACTTCTTCTGGGAAGCGATGCTGATCCCGATGTTCCTGATCATCGGGGTGTGGGGCGGTCCGCGGCGCGTCTACGCGACGATCAAGTTCTTCCTGTACACCTTCCTCGGCTCGGTGCTGATGCTGGTGGCGCTGATCTACCTCTACGTGCAGGGCGGCGACTACTCGCTGCGCGCGCTGCATGAGCTGCCGCTCACCCTGGTCGAGCAGCGCTGGATCTTCCTCGCGTTCCTCGCGGCGTTTGCCGTCAAGGTGCCGATGTGGCCGGTGCACACCTGGTTGCCGGATGCGCACGTCGAGGCGCCCACCGGCGGATCGGTGATCCTCGCGGCCATCATGCTGAAGATGGGCGGTTACGGCTTCCTGCGCTTCAGCCTGCCGATCACGCCGGACGCGAGCCGCGAGCTCGACTGGCTGATGATCGCGCTGTCGCTGACCGCGGTCGTCTACATCAGCTTCGTCGCACTCGTGCAGACGGACATGAAGAAGCTGATCGCCTATTCGTCGATCGCGCACATGGGCTTCGTGACGCTCGGCTCGTTCATCGCGTGGGACATCGCGGAATCGACCGGCACGCTGCACGGGGCCGGCATGGGCCTCGATGGCGCGATGGTGCAGATGGTGTCGCACGGCCTGATCTCGGGTGCCATGTTCCTCTGCGTCGGCGTGATGTACGACCGCGTGCACAGCCGGGAAATCTCGGCCTATGGCGGCGTCATCAACACGATGCCGAAGTTCGCCGGCTTCATGGTGCTGTTTGCGCTCGCGAATTCCGGCGTGCCGGGCACCTCTGGCTTCGTCGGCGAGTTCCTCGTGATCATCGCGAGCTTCAAGGCGAATTTCTGGTACGCCTTCCTCGTCGCCACGATCCTCATCCTGGGCGCCGCCTACACCCTCTGGCTCGTCAAGCGCGTGATCTACGGCCCAGTGGCCAACGAGCACGTCGCGCAGATGCAGGACCTCAACGGCCGCGAACTGGTCGTGCTCGGCTCGCTGGCCGTGGGCGTGCTCGTGCTCGGCGTCTGGCCGGCACCGCTGCTCGAGGTCATGCAGAGCTCCATCCATCACCTCGTCGAACAGATGACGACGAGCAAGCTGCCCCTCTGAGGCCGACGCCCGATGCCCGACATGCAGACGTACTGGTCGACGATCGCCCCCGCGGCGCCGGAGATGTATCTCACGGCGATGATCTGCGCGATCCTGCTGCTCGACGTGTTCGCCGGCGGCGCGAAGCGGCCGCGGCTCACCGCCACGGTGACGCTGCTGGCGCTCGCGACGCTTGCCTGGGTGGCCATCCAGTACGGCGGCGTCGCGGTGCGTACCACGCTGTTCGACGGCCTGTACGTCGCCGACCCGCTCGCGCTCGTGCTGAAGCTCGCGGGCCTGCTGTTCACCGCGGTGGCCTTGCTGTACTCCGGGCCGGCCCTCGCGCGCCGGGGCATCGCGGGCGGCGAGTACTACGTGCTCGCGCTGACGGCGCTGCTCGGCATCTTCGTGCTCGCCTCGGCGGGCAACCTGCTGTCGCTGTACATCGGCGTCGAGCTGCTCGCGCTTTCGCTCTACGCGATGATCGCCTTCGACCGCGAGTCGGCGGTGTCCACCGAAGCGGCGATGAAGTACCTCGTGCTCGGTTCGCTCGCCTCCGGCATGCTGCTCTACGGCATCTCGCTGGTCTACGGCCTGACGGGCACGCTCGACCTCGCGGAAGTGGCCCAGCGGCTCACCGCCGAGCCGAGCCTCGGCATGATCGTCGGCGTCGCCTTCGTCGTCGTGGCGATCGCGTTCAAGTTCGGCGCCGCGCCGTTCCACATGTGGGTGCCGGACGTGTACCACGGCGCCCCGACCGCGGTGACCCTGTTCGTCTCGACGGCGCCGAAGTTCGCGTACTTCGCGCTCGCCTACCGACTCCTGTCGCAGGGACTCGACGGCGTCTCGCCCACCTGGACCCTCATGCTCGCCGCGCTCGCCGTGGCGTCGCTTGCGGTGGGCAACGTGTTCGCCATCGCGCAGTCGAACCTGAAGCGCATGCTGGCCTACTCGGCGATTGCCAACGTCGGCTTCATCCTGCTCGGCTTCACGACGGGCACCGCCGCGGGCTACCAGGCCGCGCTCTACTACACGATCGTCTACGTGCTGATGGCGCTCGGTTCCTTCGGCGTGATCCTGCTCGCGAGCCGCCGCGGCTTCGAGGCCGACGAACTCGAGGACTACAAGGGCCTTGCCGCGCGTGACCCGCTGCTGGCCCTCGGCATGATGATGCTGATGTTCTCGACGGCCGGGGTGCCACCCTTCGTCGGCTTCTGGGCGAAGCTCGCGATCTTCGAGGCGCTGTGGGAAGCCGGGTCGCTCGTGCTCGTCGTGATCGCTGCGATCGCCTCGGTGATCGGCGCCTTCTACTACATTCGCGTCGTCAAGCTGATGTACTTCGACGACGCGCCCGCCCAGCCGCGTGGCGAAGCGGGTGCGTCGTTGCGCTTCGTGCTTGGCCTGAACGCGCTGGCCGCCTTGGCGCTCGGCATCGTGCCGGGCGTCCTCATCGATC
Source organism: Steroidobacteraceae bacterium (assembly GCA_050185195.1). Taxonomy (GTDB): domain Bacteria; phylum Pseudomonadota; class Gammaproteobacteria; order Steroidobacterales; family Steroidobacteraceae; genus CADEFQ01. Next base: position 121,286 of record JBFWZQ010000009.1, read on the forward strand.
TCTGTCGCAACGTACTGGGGTAGCAGCCATGGAACACGTCGGCCGTCGTGAGTTCGTCCAGGGAACCCTCGGAGCCGGCGCATTGCTCGCCGCCGCGCCTGCCGCGCTCGGAGCCGCCCGGCTCGAGCATGTCTACGCGCAAATCGGCAAGGGCCACGACGCCGCCGTCGTGCGCCTGCAGGACTGGATCCGCCAGATCACCATCGCGGCCGAAAACCGGGGCATCGAGGACGGCTGCCGCTACATGATGCAGCTCGCCCGCGACGCCGGCTTCCAGCACGTGGAGCGTGTCCCGACCCGCGGCCACCCGTCGGTGTTCGCCACGCTCGATGCGGGCGCGAAACGCACGCTGGGCGTGTACTTCATGTACGACGTCAAGCAGGTCGACCCCGCGGAATGGTCGTCACCGCCGTGGGAAGCGCGCCTCGTCGACATGCCGGGCCTCGGCAAGGCGGTCATGGGTCGCGGGGCTGTGAACCAGAAGGGACCCCAGGCCTCGTTCCTGTCGGCGCTGCACGCCATCCGTGCGGCGGGGCGCAAGCTCCCGGTCAACCTCGTGCTGATCGCCGAGAGCGAGGAAGAGATCGGTTCGCCGCACTTCCCCGACGCCGTACTCGCGCCGCAGGTGCGCGCGGCCCTCGAAAAGTGCGTCGGCATCTTCATGCCCGAGGCCGCGCAGTCGCTCGATGGCACGGTGACTGTGTCGCTCGGCGCGAAGGGTGTCGTGGAACTCGAACTCGTGTCGAGCGGCGAGAAGTGGGGGCGCGGCCCGTCGCAGGACGTGCATTCCAGCAACCGCGCGCGGCTCGACAGCCCGGCTTTCCACCTCGTACAGGCGCTCGGCACGCTGGTCGACGAGAAGGGCGATCCGGCGATCGACGGCTGGTGGGACGACGTGCGCCCGCTGTCGGCGGCCGAGGAATCGATGCTCGATGTCGCGGCGAAGCGCATGAACGAGGTGAGCGCCAAGCGGTCGATGGGCGTGACCCACTGGGCGCGCAACGCCGACTGGCGCCAGGCGCTCGAGGACCTGTGCGCGCGCCCCACCGTGAACATCGAAGGCCTCGTGGGCGGTTATACGGGGCAGGGCGGCAAGACCGTGCTGCCGCATCGCGCCGTGGCGAAGCTCGATTTCCGGCTCGTGCCCGACATGACCCGCGAGGGTTCGGTCGCGAAGCTGAAGGCCTATCTCGCGAAGCGCGGCTACGGCGACATCGAAGTCAACGTGAGCGGGGGCTACGACCCGACGACCACGCCCGCCGATTCGGCGCTCATCCGCACGATCGCGCGGGTGTACGAATCCGGGGGCATCGACCCGATCTACTGGCCGCGCCGCGGCGGCTCCTGGCCCGGCTTCGTTTTCACCGGTGCGCCGCTCAAGCTGCCGGCGGCGCATTTCGGCCTGGGCCACGGCCTGCATGCGCACGCCCCGGACGAGTACTACCTGATCGAGTCGACGAACCCGAAGATCGCGGGTATCGACGGGGCGGTCCGCTCGTTCGTGCAGTGCCTCTACGCGCTCGCCTGACGCGGCTCGAACACGGGTTGTGTTGACGGGGCCGTACCGCTAAGATGCGCGCCCCTACTGGTGCGGGGTGGAGCAGTCTGGCAGCTCGTCGGGCTCATAACCCGAAGGTCGCAGGTTCAAATCCTGCCCCCGCTACCAACGCCATCTTGGAGGGTTCCAAACGGTTATCGTTGACCGCTTTTGGGAGCCTCCCGGATATAAGCCGATCCTTTCTGGCCGCCTCTGCTCCGGCGGCCAGGTCAAGGATTCCGGCCAGATCGCCAAACAAGTCGATCTTCAATTCGTCCCGCCCTGCAATCCCCAAATGGGACCAGGGCGTGAGGACAATCTTCTCGATCAGCCCCCGTACATGCTCCGCCGGTTCGCCGCGCCCTCCGGTTTTGGCGAGCGCGTCCCGCAGGGCGGCGATCTCCTCCCGGTAGCGCCTTGCCATCGCCGGATGCAGGAGCGGCCTTGGCTGTTCGCTGCCCTGGGCAATGATTTTCTCCAACCTGTCCAGCCGGGCCGCGAGGCTCTCCAACTCGTCCTTCACGAGGCTGGCGGCAATGCCCTCCCGGATGGCCGTCAGGACGTTCGCACGGGCCTTCTGGAGCCGCTCCCGCTCCGCCTTGGCCTCGACGAGCGCGGAATCCTGCGCCGCCCGGAGGCGGTTCAGATGGGCTGTGTATTCCTCGCAGAAGATTTGGACCAGATCGTCCCGCATCAGGTGGGTCTGGAGGGCGGCCAGTACCTTGCTCTCCAGAACCTCGCGGGCGATGGTCTTGCGGTTCCCGCAAACGGCTTCGCCCTTGTTCTTGGAGGCCGCGCACCCGTAATGGGTGGAGTTGATCTTGGCGTAGCCCCCGCCGCAGACCCCGCACTTGACCAGCCCCGAGAGCAGGTAACGGGGCCGGTTGCGTGCCCACAGGCCCGGAGCCTTGGCGTCGAGCGCCTTCTGCCGGGCCTTGGCGGCGTCCCACAATTCCTGCGGGACGATCCGCAGCTCGGGCAACTCTTGGCGGATGACGGTGGACTCGTCATTGAGCCGGGTGACGCGGCGGCCCGTCGCCGGGTCCTTGATGAAACGCTGGCGATTCCAGACGAGTTGGCCGACATAGAGTTCGTTGTTGAGGACGCCCGTTCCCCTTCGGCGGTTGCCGTTGATGGTCGATTGCCCCCACGCCTTCCCCGACGGGCAGGGGATGCCCTCCCGGTTGAGCTGGGCGGCAATGGCTTTTGGAGAGAGGTTCCGCCTCGCGTAGTCCTCGAAGATGCGGACCACCACGGCGGCCTGCGCCGCGTTGATCGTGCGATCCCCGCGAAGCGCTTGCCCTTGCGTATCGAAGCGCTTCACCACGTCGTAGCCGTAGGCGATCCCGCCGCCGGACTTCCCATGCTCGACGCGACCGCGCAATCCGCGCCGCGTCTTGTCGGCGAGGTCTTTCAGGAACATCGCGTTCATCGTGCCTTTCAGGCCGATATGAAGGGTTGAGATTTCGCCTTCTGAGAGCGTGACCATCGAAACGCCTGCGAACTGCATCCGCTTGTAGACGCCCGCGATGTCTTCCTGATCGCGGGAAAGACGATCCAAGGCTTCCGCAAGGACGATATCGAACTGTCCCGCGAGCGCATCGCGAATGAGCGCCTGGATGCCGGGGCGCATCAGTGACGCGCCCGACAATCCGGCGTCGCTGTAACACTCAACAATCTGCCAGCCTTCGGCCTTCGCGCGTTCGGTGCAGAGGCGCAACTGATCCTCGATGGAGTGATCGCTTTGCAGATCGGAGCTGTAGCGCGCATAGAGCGCGACGCGCTGGCCTTTCGTTTGTGTCGAACTCTTCATCATTGTTTCGTTCGTCCGTTCTCTCGTTCGCGCTCGGCGCGGACATCGTCTTCCGCCGCTTGCCGCGCGAGGGCCTTGACCAGCGCCACGAGTTTCTCATCCAGTGGCGATCCGGCCCGATTGTGACTCTCTTTTGGAGGAGTCTTCAACCGCTGGAGCGCCTTGCTTTCCGCCGGATTTGCGGCGCGTTCACGCATGATTGCCCGCTCCCTTGAGCGTGCCATGCGGCGCTTTAACGAACGGTAAAGAGAGTCGGCGGAAAGCCGCTCTGGCTGCGGCGTTCGCGGGGATCAGGGGATGCGCAGTTCCGCCCATGCCGCCCATCCTTATCCGGCCCTGGCCGGCGCGGGGCGCGGCGCAGGTGAGGAATTTTTTTCTCTCCCAGCGCGTTTGGCCCAGACCGGATCGGCGAAGTACGGCAATTTCTTCGCGCGGATGACAGGCTGCCCGGCAATCGCAATGAGCTGCTCATGCTCAGGGAGTCTCCCGATCTCATCAGGGCTCAAGACCGGGAAGCCGCGTTCGCCGACCGAAAGCCGCCAGGGCGAGAAGAGATTCTCGGCGTCGCGGGCAACGCTGCGGCCTTTGCGGGTCGCATTGCCGATGCGTGTGCTCCATGCCTTGCGGTCGAACTCGCTGCGGATCGACCATGCCTGCATGAGGCTCGATTGCTCTTCGATCAACCCGGCGATGTTGGGGCCGTAGATGTCGAGCGACTGGCGGCGGCTCTGGAAGATCATCCAGCAGCGCACGCCCTTGCCGGGGAGGAGCGAGAGCGCCTTGCCCAGATTGGGCAGGCGTCCGAGATTGCCCATCTCTTCGAGAAGGAACAAAAGCCGTGTGTGCCGCTCATGCATGGTGGCCGACGCGGCGACGGTTTCCAGAAGCAGCGTGACGATCAGCCCCATCCACGGCCCATGCGTTTCGAGCTTGGATTCCGGGAGGATCAGATAGAGCGTGGTCCGCCCGTCGAGCACATCGGCCAAAGTGAAGTCGCTTTCGAGCAGCGATTGGCCGAAGTCGGAATGCGCCTCATAGAGATCGAGCGCATTGAGCGCGTTATCGCGGAACGCACCGAAGGTCTTGACGTACTCGGGCTCCAAGCCATCGGCGAGCGCGTTTCCATATTCGCGCAGAAGTCCGGCAAACAGCGGTGAGCCTTGCATCTTCGCCGCGATGGCGAATTTCTCGGCCTCGCTCGACCACACACAGGCGCGCAAACCCGGCAGCGTGCATGTGCGCGGCTCGAAGGCGGCGAGATACAAGAGGAAGGTGACGATCAGCCGCCGCCCGCCATTGCGGAAGAAGATTCCATCGCCGCCTTCGCCGAAGCCGCGTTCGGGAATGAGCTGCAAGGCGATCAGTTTGCAGATCGCGTGCAGATCGCGCCCGCCATTGCGCAGGACATCCTCGACCAGAACGCGCAAGGGGTTAAAGCGCAAGCCCGGAATCCCGCGTGCGCCGAAGGGATTGAGGATCAATATCCGCTGCCCGTCCTTGCGCCGCCAGGCCGCCGTGAGTTCGGTCAGCTCGCCCTTAACATCCGTGACGATGACGCTCCCGGAAGTCCAGTGCAGGAGCGCCGGGACGACGAGGGAAGTCGTCTTCCCCGTGCGGGCCGGGGCATAGGCCAGCATATGGCCATTGCCCCTCTGGTAAGGATCGTAGAAGAGCTTCTGGCCTTCGAGCGTGCCGATGAAGAGGCCGCGCCGTGCGTTGATCAGAGCCTGAACGAAACGGTCCTTGAGGACGGCGAGCCGCGCAGCGCCGTAATCGCCCGAGAGGATGCGGCTTTCATGCAGGAGATTGATCTGCGTGGCCGTCTCCAGCCCCTGCATCAGATGGAGATAAAGGCAGCGGCCCGCGAGCGCGAGACCGAGCGCCATGAGGGCGACGCCCCAGACAAACCAGCGCGGATGGACGCAGACATAGAGCCCGCCGACCATGAAGGCGAGCGCGACCAGGAGCGCGATGAACGGGGACGTGCGGGGTTGCCTGCGCATACGCTAGCGCCCTCCGATCCGCACGGACTGAAGGCCGGAGAGCGAAACGCCGAGCGACCGGAAGAATCGTTCCAGCTCGGTCTTCATATCCGCGCCGCCCTCAATCTGGAGATCAGCGAGGCCGCGCAGATGCTTCGGATCGGCAACCCCGGCCCAGAAGACGAAGAGCTTGCCGCCCTGCGATGCTTTCAAAGCCGCAAGCCGCCGCACGTCGCGGGCAGGATCGGGCGCGCCCGTATCCACGCCGTCCGTGACGACGAGCGTGATCCCCGCCATGCGCGGTCCCGACACATCCGGCGGATTCCGCAAGCCCTCTTCGATGGCCGCGAGCAGCGCCGTGCCACCCGAGGGTTCGGGCAGGGGCTTCCAGAACGCGAAGCCCGCTGCCGCGCAGACACTGGCCTGTCCGGGCGCAGGCCAGAACACCTGCACCTGGTCATTGAAGAGCACGATCCGGCAGCGCGCATAGAGAGGCAGGCTGGCCATGAAGGATTGCGCGGCGTTCACCACATCCTTCATGTGGCCGGTCATCGAACCCGAGATGTCGAGCAGTAGCGCGACCGGGAGCAGCGTGTGCTTCGGTATCGACGCCGGGCTGTAGGTGAAGGGCAAGCGGTTGAACGCCGTGTCGAACACCGCGACTTCATCCGACGCGGGCGCGAGCAGGGTGCCGTCCGCAGCCTTGAAGAGGGCCAAGGCTTCGCGGGCGTTTCCCTCCGGTGTGATGCCCGCGATGGCGATGTGCGCGACCGGGCCGCCCGCCACGATGATCAGGTTCGCCTCCGCATGGCTGGCGAAGGCCGTGGCCATCTTGCCGTTGGGGAGCTTGAGCCCCGCGCGGCGGATACGCAGATCAAGCAGCGTATCGTGGCTCGCCGCGAGATCGAACTGGATCTCGGGCTTGCCGAGCGTACGCACGAAGCGGTCCGGGTTGCTGACCGCGACCGTCCCGCGCAGCTCCGCATCCGGCGTCGTGATCGTGAAGCGCTGCGCGAAAGAGGGTGCGCTGACCGCCGCCAGCAGTGCCATGAATACGAATGTATGCATGCTTCGTTTGAGGCTCATGGCGCGGACTCCACCACAGGGGCGACATTGAAGGGCGAGTCATAGAGCGCCGATTTGCTCCGCTCGACATCGAAGAAGGACACGCGCGCACCGCCATTGCGGAGCCCCGTGAAGGCGGCGCTCAGGAACTGTTCCCAGACGATCCGCTGATGCGGCGAGACCCAATAAAAGGAGACAGAGCGGATGATCTTGGAACTGGTGAGCGCCCCCGCAATGTCGCCTTCAGCAGGCGGGAGCTGCGGCAGCGTGATGGTCGTGAGATCAGCGCAGGGGCGCGGCGTGTGTACGAGCGAACTGAATACAATGATATGCACTGTATTCACGCCCTCGCGCTCCAACTGTGCGAGATTGCTCCGCAGCTCGGCAAACGCGCCCGGCAGATTGTTGCAGCGGCCCGGATCGGCGCTGACGGCATCGACCAGTTCTTGCGCGCGCGCCGGATCGCGGCGGATGGCGAGCGGCGTCCCGCTCCAGACCGTGCGCCCGTAAGAGGTCGAGATCACTTCGATCTTGGCGTTCGCTCCGGCGCGCTTGGTGGCCAGCGCCTTGAGATGTGAAAGCAGCAGGAGCTTGTGGGATTGCGCCGCGTCGGCATTGAGCAGCACACCGGAATCGTCGATCAGCAGCTCCACGGCGATGCGTTCTTGTGCAAGCACAGGCGTTGACAGCGCAACGAGCAGAGCAAGGAGGATCGCTTTCATGACGCGCTCCTTCCAAGCGCGCGCTTGGCGGCTCGCAGGATATGCGCCGTCGCCAACCCCATCGCCGCGTTGATCAAAATCAGCGCCACGCACATGAGCAGCATCGGCCAGAAGCCCGTCGCTTGGCCGGCCAGCGCCGGGATCGGCGAGGGGGCGCTTTCGGCCTGGACCCGCAAGTACAGCGCGGCGAACTCGGTCACGATCACGAAGGCGTAAAGAACGAGCAGCAGCCCCGTGACGATCTTGCTCAGCGCGCTGGCGAAAAAGCTTCGCGGGTTGGCGAATATCTCCTCATGCCGCTCGATCAACTGCGAAAACAGGAAGACCGGCGTGGCGACGGCGGCCAGACCCAGAACGCCGTTAATGAGCGTCGAGACGGTGAGGTTCTGGAAGAGGCCCCACTCGGGAAGCCCGAGCGCATCCACGAGGAACACGTCGGAGCCGACCGTGTTCACCAGCGAGTAGTTAGCCGTGTGCAGGAGCCAGTTGAAGGCTTCGGCGGCGAACAGGGCGATCAGCTTGCCGATCACCCAGAGCTTGTCCGCCGGTTCCAGCGGCGCGGCCTCCGGCCCCGCGCCTTTGGGGGGCTTCCAACTCGCGAAATTCTCTTCGTACTCGGCAGACATGGACAGCCTCCTTGCGCCGGCCCGGTGAAGGGTCCGGCGCGTCACGTTGATCGTGGGGCGGTCTTGGAATCAGGGTTCCGGGACCGCCCGGAGGCTTTGCGCAAAGCTTGATTGAAGCCTATGCGGCGGGGCCGGTGCCCGCCAGCACAGCAGGGGTTTCTGGTTAAGTTGGACGTTCCTGTTTAGGATTTTGGGGCCTGTTCACGCCCAGGACCCGCGATCCCGCCATGCCGAGAACCTATTGGGAAGCCAAGAATCCCTATTGTCGCCGCTCGAAACTGACCAAGGCGCAGTTCGAGAAGGTCTCGTATTTCTATTTTCTTGAAGTCACAAGCGGCTGGAGCCGTCACGCCTGCGCGGAGCTGCTCCTGGCTGGAGAAGAAGGAAGCAAGCTCTCGCGTCAATCCATCAGCCTTTACTTCGATGCGATGGGGGATTTTCTCTGGGAGCATGTCGTGGTCGCCGCCGATCCGCGCTATGTGGACAAGACGCGGCTCGACGGACTGTTCGCGTATCTCTACGGTTCGGCCGATACGCTGATCGAACCTTACGATCTGGTCGAAGCGTATCTGCGAAGCGTGCCGCTCACAGAGCCAGAGACCGGCTCCGGCAAGCCGGACAAGTTTCAGCGCAATGTTCTGATCGAGCTTCTCAAGCGGCGGTCAGACGTGACGCGCGGCTTTGCCGGAGACCAGTTGCACCGCGAGGTTGCGCGGGCCGTGTTCGTCTGCGCCGCCATCGAGGCGAGCGGCATGAAGCTCAAGAGCATCGACGACCTCTTTGCCTATACGCGCATTAAAGAAATCGCGCGGCTGGCCTGGACAATCCTGCTCGATACGCTCGAACGCCATCCGCTCGACCGGGTGGATTAGTCGGCGCTGCGTTTACTTCTTCGGCGTACGCGGGACAGAACGCAGGGTTCTGCGTCGGGCCGTCGGCCTGGATGGCGCGGCAGTCGCGGGAACGGTGCTCTTGAGCGACTGCGCCGGAGCGAAGACCTCGCGCAGGACCTGCTGGTCGATCTTCACGGTCGGGGCTTTGCGGAGGCGTAGGCTGCCGCCGGAAAGCGTCCGGAAAATCGCGCGGAGTGTGTCAACGGGTGTAGGCATGAAGCAATTCTAGCCGGACCGGCCTTCTCAGAGGAGTTCCGCCGCCTTGACGCGTTCGCGCAGGACATCGAGCGTCGGCACATCTTCGACCGTGGGTGCGTTGACGATTTGGTCGAGAACGAACGCCCACACCTGGGCAGCGCGCTTCTTCTCGAAGTCATAGGAATATTGCACATAGACTTCGCCCGTTACGTCCCGTTCGCCATCTGAGTGATTGAGCATCAATCGGGCATAGAGTTTTGGCAGGCCGACCGCCGTAATCCAGGTCGCGCCGGTACGCCTGACCTGCCCCCCGTTTTCAGTGCCAGCGAGAGGT